>JANRLL010000009.1:0-68463 GCA_033762715.1 Rickettsiales bacterium
TGACAAAAAACCCGCCAGCTTTGGACTGGCGGGTTTTTATAGTCATAGTGATTAGCTATTAGCTGCAACCAGACGCACCAGCGCCCATCGCAGTCACGATGCCAGAAGCACCGAATACGATAGCAACACCGATACCCACGATCATAGCCATACCCCAAGATACTTTACCCAGGAGCGCGCCAATACCGATAATGGTGATGGCGATGGTCGCCAGACCTTTACCAGTGTTACCGGTGAACCAATCGGTCACGGTACACAGCACGTTACCCATTGGGGTGTTAACGCCAGTTGCCAATGCCATATCTGGCATTGCTACAACCAGTACCGTCAATACGAACAGGGCAAATACTTGCCAAGCCGTATGTAGCTCTTTTGTTGAAGTTGTCATAATTAAAGTCCTTTTTCAGACGTTGATGAAACATATGTCCCTAGGTGAAACACCGTCACATATGACCAAAACCCACCGAGGATTCCTCAGCGGATATCAGCATTGTATGGTAAATTAAAGGTTAATTAAACAGATAAATTTGTAGAAAATAATAGCAGCAATAAGAAATATTGCATAATTTTCAAGGTGCTAGCATAATAGAACCCTAAATAATTCGCGAGTCTTATGCCGAATGTCTATGTAATTGGGGCGCTACTGCCCACGGGCGGTGCCCATATGGCCTATCATTTGGGTGTGCTTCTTAAGCGCCATTTTGGCTTTGCGCTGTTTGATGTGCCGGTCTTTCCGGCCGAACGCGGCTTGTTTTATTACCCCGAACCTATCACCACCATTTCGGTTGAGCAGATGGAAAATACCATCACCGATGAGGATGTGCTCATTATCAATCCGGCCTTTTCGCAATTTCTATTTGGCCTGCGCCTGCCTGGCAAGAAGGTGATGTATGTCCAGGATTTTAGAACCTTTCTGCTGCTGGATTGCCACTGCGATCTCTATGTGTCGGTTAGTTCGCTGGTGAGTCGCTATGTCTATGCGCTGTATGGGATTGCCACACCGATTGTGCCGGCTTTTATTCAACTAGACCGTATGCCCCAAGCGGTTCCGTGGGATGAGCGCCCTGAGCATTCAGCGTTGGTGTATGTGAAAAATCCCTCGACCGAACATCAGTTGCTGTTGTCGGGTTTGCAAGACAGCCTTACCAAAGTTGCGCCGCATATTGATTTAACACGTGTGCTGGAAGGGCGCAATTTAAGCCATGACGCGTTTTTGGCGCAGCTCGGTTCGGTGCGCTATTTCGTCAATATGTCGTTGGCTGAGGGATTTGGTTTGGTGCCGCTGGAGGCGATGGCGATGGGGGCGATGGTAACCGGTGTTGACGGATTAGCCGGACGTGATTATTTGCGCTCGGGTGAGAATTGTTTGGTCAGCTCCATTACCCATTTACATGATTTGCCGGAGACGGTGTATAAGGCCTTCACCGATATGCCGCTGGCGCGCGCTTGTGCACAGCAAGGCGCAATAACCGCTTCCCAATATGGCTATGAACCGTTTAAAACAGCCTGGCTTACCCATTTCTCACGCCTGCTGAAACGAGACGCGCATGTCTAATATATTAGTAACCGGTATTCCTCGCAGCGGCACCACCTTGGTGTCGGCGCTGATAGACGGTCTGCCCGATGCGGTGTGTTTGAATGAACCCGATTGGCAGGCTGGTAATTTCACGCCCAATCCCACCAACTATGCCAAATGGCTGGTCGGTGATTTTGTTAAAGTGCGCCGTCGTTTATTGCTCGGCGAATCGGTGCCGGAGCGTCGTGCAGCGGATGGCAGTGCGGTGACTAATTATTATAAGCTCGATCCCGAATCGAATGCGGTCAAAACCAACTATACGACAGTGCGTTTTACGCGGCCTGGCTTGAGTGAGAATTTCTCACTTGCGATTAAACATAACGGTCCTTATATGGGCGCGCTGCCGGCCATTGCCGAGCTCGCCTGGTTTCGCATCGTGGCCGTGGTGCGCAACCCTATCGATGTGATCCATTCCTGGCGCTCACTCGACTTGCCGATCAGCCGCGGTGAAATGCCTAATGCGACAGCTTATTGGCCAGCGCTGGCTGAACTTACTGCCCGCCCGATGGATCTGCTGGAACGGCAGGTGCGCATTTATGATCTGATCTGTCGTCGCCTGGTTGATTTGCGCCCCTATATCCACCTGCTCACCTATGAGGCCTTGCGTGCAGATCCGCAAGCGCTCACCCAGGCAACTGCTATTGCCGGTGAACCCAACCGCGCGCTCATCGATAAACCGTCGCGCGAAGTGCCGGTGGAAGAACGCGATAAAATTCACGCCGCGCTGCGTTATTTTGGGGAATATTACCGCGCCTTCTATCCGGATATGTGATTATTCACGGATACTAATAGCGCCTTAGCCTCTTCCTCTATCCTTATCAAAATTCGGTAGGGGCGGGATTTTGGATAATTTTTAGGGCGCAGCCGCGAGATTGATGATCGGCCTCCTGGCCAATCACCGTCAAGCAGCGGCTCGGCTCATGCCTGCGCCGTCCATTTTTTCTTGCTGAAAAAATGACGAACTACGTTCTCATCGCGGTTGCGTGGATTATTCATATAGGGCATTTAGCCCTTTATGAATAATGGCGCACCCGAGACGATTCGAACGTCCGACCTTTGCCTTCGGAGGGCGTTATTTCTCATGTGCTTCCATAAATCTTAGTGCATCACCATGCACAAGCAACGGTAAAATATACCATTGATATATCAGTATAATATATAGCTATTTTATAGGCGAGGGTTGTTCATTCTTGTGCATTGAATGTTTTTCTGGCACATTCGATGTGGACTTATGGAGGACTTACGGACATGAAATCACGAATCACCAACAGCACCGCCGAGAAAGCTCCGCAGCAAGCAACCCCGTATGAAATCCGTGATGCGGATATAAAAGGTTTCCTGCTGCGAGTGCAGCCGTCTGGCGTGAAGACCTACTATTATTCATTCCGCGCGCCTGATGGAAAGAAACAGCGGATATGGATTGGCAAGCATGGGAGCATTACCGCCACCCAAGCGCGGGATGCAGCGGCAATCCACGCAGGTAAGGTAACGCTGGGCGAAAACGTGCAGGAAGAAAAGAAGCAAACCCGCATTAAGACCGAGCAAACCAAATTCCGCACATTGGAAGGGTTCATCGAGCATAAATACAAGCCGTGGGTGGAAGCAGAGCGCAAAACAGGTGAGACATCTATCAAGCGGCTAAAAAAGAACTTTGCTCATTTGCTTAGTCGCCCGCTTGATGACATCAATACATGGGCAGTTGAAAAATGGCGCGGGGAGCGCTTGAAAGAGGGCATTAAACCCGCCACCGTAAACCGAGATATTACGACACTCAAAGCCGCATTATCAAAAGCGGTGGATTGGGATGTGATTGATAAAAACCCACTGGCAAAACTCAAGCGGGTAAAAACCGATAATCAAGGCAAGGTGCGCTACCTCAAGCCAGAGGAAGAAAAGCGTTTGCGGGCTGCGCTCGATGCGCGGGAAGAGCGAATCAGACAAGAGCGTGCCAGTGCTAATGAATGGCGGGCAGTACGTGGATATGAGCTTTACCGTGATTTGATCGGGCAGGCATTGGTCGATCACCTCAAGCCGCTTGTACTGTTGGCACTAAACACAGGGATGCGGCGCGGCGAGCTATTTCAGTTATGCTGGGAGAATGTATCATTTGCTAAGGGCACGCTTACCATCGAGGGTGCAGACGCTAAGAGTGGTAAAACCCGCCATATTCCGCTGAACAAAGAAGCATTGCAGATGCTTAAAGATTGGCGCGGCGATAACAAAAAACCTACTGGCCTTGTCTTTCCTAGCCATACGGGAAAGCCTCTCGATAACGTAAAGAAGGCATGGGAGAATTTATTGTTTGATGCCAAAATCAAAAACTTTCGGTGGCATGACATGCGCCACCATTTTGCTTCCAAGCTAGTGATGGCGGGGGTTGATCTAAATACCGTGCGCGAATTGCTAGGGCATAGTGATTACACCATGACGCTGCGCTATGCCCACCTTGCGCCAGAGCATAAGAAAGAGGCGGTAGAAAGGTTGGTATTCAATGGTTGAACTTAATATCAATTGGCTTCAAGATTACCTAGAAAAGGCAAGAAAAGGATATGGGGAATACTCTTCAAAAATAGTTGCTTTGATTTTGCGTGAGCTTGAGAGTAGTCCTACTCTTTCCAATGACACGCGAAGCTATTTGATTGAGGTATTTAGAAAGATAACCGAAGGGCAATCACCAAATCACGCATTCTACTTTGAATTTGGAAAGGATATTAAAAATAAGCAAGATCACTTTATGCGTGATTATTATCTTGCGCGCGAAGTGCGCTATCAGATGGCGCAAGGTAAAACATTAGATGATGCCTGCGAATATGTTTTCAAAAATATTGAGCCTCACACAGGCACTAGCAAACTTCGGAAGATTTATTCGTATTTCGCAGAAGCCCTAAATATTGAAGAAGATGATTGGCGCGAAGCAGAAAATAATAAAAAAGTCAGTTCATAATTTGTGCCTAATAGCATGAACTGACTGTTTTTGCTTCGTTCTCTAGTGTGCTCCCATAACCAATGGAGGCACACTATGCAACTCAACAAATCATTTGAAAAGAAAGCCCTAACAGAGAAGGAAGCCGCCTCTTACATCGGCATGAGCCGTTCTTTTCTCCGTCATGCGCGTATAGATGGTAATCGGGAGGGGCACACGTCAGCCCCCAAGTTTATCAAAATTGGCAGAGCTGTTCGTTATCCAAAAGAAGAGCTTGATTCGTGGCTGGCTCACTTCCCGCGCAAATCTCATATTTATGAGGCAAGCCAAAAACCGCTGATGGGAGAGCGGTGATGATGGCTATTGAGATAGCCAAAGCCCTCAATGGTAAGAAATCGGGGCGTGGGTGGCTATGTAAGTGCCCTGCACATGATGATAGCAAGGCTTCCCTTAGCATTGCAGATGGTGAAAACGGTAAGCTATTGGTATATTGCCATGCTAGATGCGATGCCCGTGTAGTGCTAGAAAAATTAAGGTCGCGAGGCTTTCTAAGAAATGATTCTACGTCAAAATCACCCTCCAAAGATGCACCAAAACCAACGCTTACTATAATAAAAGAGTGGTCAGCCGAAGCTATTAATCTTTGGCGGAGAACGACTGCTTTACGTGGGAGCCTCGCGGAAAACTACCTGCTGGCGCGTGGTTGTAATATTCCTGATTGTGACGATTTGCGCTTTTTATCGAATTATAAGGGCTGGCCTGCAATGGTTGCGCGGGTGACATGCCCGCTGACGAATGCCCCGTTTACCCTCCATTTCACTCTATTGGATCATGATGGCAGGCGGAAGGCTCCTGTCGAGAAACAAAAACTTTGGTTGTTTGGGCATCGAAGCAAAGGAGGCGTTATTCGCCTCTCGCGTGATGAAGATGTAACGATGGGGCTGGCGATAGCAGAGGGCATTGAAACCGCTTTATGCTGTGATTGGAAGCCCATATGGGCAACGGGGAGTGCTGGAAACATGGCGCTCTTCCCCGTGTTAAATGGTATTGAAGCTCTGTCCATTTTCGCTGACCACGATAAATCTGGCACTGGGCTGTCATCTGCAAAGCAATGCGCTGCAAGGTGGCAAAAGGCTGGCCGTGAAGTACGATTTACGATGCCCCCGCATGTTGGCACTGATTGGGCTGACTTATGAATCCAGCAAAAGATGCAATGAATGCTGAGTGGGAATCTGGTGCTTCTGATGAGGCAAATGTAGAAATAGAAGTGCCGCTGACACCCCTTTTTTCTCTTGAAGATGTGCGGGTTGGAAAATGGATTGAAACTGCACCACCGCCCCGTCGATGGGTGATCGAGGACAGCTTGCCATTGCGTAAAACGGGAATTGTTGTGGCACCTGGAGGCACTGGAAAATCGCAGTGGGCAATTCAATTGATACTTTCGGTAGCAACGGGCACAGCTTTGGCTAATTGCTGGGATATTGGAGAGAGCGGAACTGTATTGGCCTTGTTTGCGGAAGAAGAAGCGGAAGAGCTACATCGCAGACTATATTCTACAGTTCAAGCCATGAATCCTGATAGTGAGAAATTAGAATCGATAAAAAAGCGCGTATTGATAAAAAGCGTGGTCGGAGAAAATAATTTTATGACTGGTAAGAACAAGGACGGTGAGCTTGGAGAAACAGATTATCTAGAAAGATTGCTGCTGGCTATTGAGGAAATAAAAAACATAAAACTCATTATTATTGATCCCATAAGCAGATTTAGAGGCGGCAATGAAATCGATAATGATGACGCAACACGTTTTGTTGTCGTCTTGGAAAAACTCTCAAAGCTAACTGGAGCAACAGTTATTGGGCTGCATCACGCGAGCAAAGCGAGCATGAACGAAAGCAACTCTAATCAATCGGCATCGCGCGGTGCTTCTGCTTTAGTTGATGGCGTAAGGTGGGTCATGAACATGCAGACCATGACGGAAGCAGAAGCAAAAATCTATAATATACCGAAAGATTCGAGGGGGTATTATGTAAAATTCACAGTCACAAAAAATAATTATGCGGCACCACAAAGCGGCGAAATCTGGCTGTTTCGTGGCGAGAATGGTGTACTAAGCAAGGCAATTTTGCATGGCGGCAAAGAAGAATTTCAACATAAACTCAAGAAGAAAATTTTGGATGCCGTCTCCCTTAGCGCCGCAAAAGGCGAGGAATACACTCGAAGGGCATTTAGTAAGAAATATGCTGGGGTAAGAAATGAATTTGGGGTAGGTGATCATAAGCTTCGGGATATAATAGAAGAGCTTTTGGAGGACAAAAAATTGTGCCTCCAGCCCCCTAAAAAGCTGGGCAGGAATCAGGGTAATATATTAGCTCTCCCATCATCTCTGGAAGAAAAAGCAGAGAAATATAGGAGGGAATCGAATGGTGAATGAGTGTGTGGCAGTATATGGCAGATTCTTGCTGCCGCGCAAAATAGCAATGCTAAGAGCCAATCTTTTGTGTGGCAGTCGTCTAGTGTGGCAATTTAAAGAGCAACACAATATTATTCATATTATCCAGTATATTAGATGTGTGGCGGTTTTTACCCCTAAAGGGGGAAGAAAAAAGTGCCCCGCCAGCACTTTTTTCATTCCTGTGTGGGCAGGTAGGCAATCGAAAATTTTCTGGAATCGTAGTTATTAGCAAGGGCTACAGGCGATGGAAAAAACTGATATGGAACAGTGGAAACAGAGCAAATCAAAACCGTGGCAATTTAAACCCGGCGTTTCAGGGAATCCGGCAGGCAGGCCTAGGGGGGCATTCGGCAATGCTAGAATTACCACCGAAATAGGCATGGAAACCCTTGATAAATTAGAGGACATGACAAAACGGGAGCTAATCGCGCTTATTAGGCGCGTGAGCGGGGCGATGTGGGGCATCGGCATTATGACGGACGAAGAAGCCTATGATGCCATTTGCCTTAAACTGCTGCATGGAGGTCTAACGCAGACAGATACATGGAAGGCGCTGCCGCCGCTCAAGGAGTGGGCAGACCGCAAGCGTGGCAAGCCAGCGCAGTCCATAGCCATGAAGGTTGAGGTTGATCCTATTCAAAAAATGAGTACGGAAAGGTTATTGCGTTTGGAGAATGAGCTAGCACGAAGCATAGGGCAAGAGCCAACAATCATTCCGCCCATGCCGGAATTACTGGGCGATGATGATTAAAGAATCGGGTGGTACACCCCCGCCGTACTCCCCCCAATATGAGAGCGGGATTTACTATATATCTTCGTGCCCATAGCGGCGAGGATTATGTCACTTAAGGATTTAAAATCATCACTGACGTGAACCAACCATGTTGGAGCATTGCCGCTGCTCAAATCTAATTGCGTCACAGCATATGCACGTAATAGGCATGGCACGCAGCGAGTATTTCCGCGAATGTTGGTGAGCTTATTAGTGCCAGAATGCCGCTCAAAAGTAAGAATCTTAGTTCACGATTTGCCAAATTTTATCCTTGTTTCGAAAATGTATCTTTAAGCCTAACAAACTTCTTTCATTCTTGCTTCTTCAAGTACTCTTAATGCTCCCTGCAAAGGTTGCATTTCTGCGAAATACTCGGCTGAAGGATGCAAGGCTAGGTATGCTTCTAATGCGTGAAGCATTACCGCTACTGCCGTCCTCAATACATCAGTTCCTTGCGCCTCATCAGGCCCCCATGCAATGCTTTTTAATCTGCCAGATTCATCCAATTCAACATGCCCACCTAAGCATCTCACGCCAGAATGAACCGTTGAGCTGAAAACTGAATAAATGGCGTGAAAGAAGTCGCTCATCCCTGCGTACTCAGCAATGCGCTCTATTGGCAATCCCGATTCCAGGCCTGCGGCTTTGTTCTGCTTATTAAGTTCTTTCACTTGAAGCTTTGCCAATCTTTCTACTTCGGCAATTTCTGCGCGTTCTGCTTCAGTTAAAAGCGAAGCCTCATCAGATACAGCCAACAAACTGGCAGCTAATCGTTGCTGTGCCTGTGAATCCCAATCTGCCAGTTTGTAGCAGAAATCCTCATGATTAACACAAGCCACTAGCGAAAATGCTGTTTCCAAAAGCACGCGCGCTAATGAAGTTGAACTATATGAAAGATTTCTTTCCTCTAATATAATGGTGCCTTGATAATGCTCCAGCATGCGTGCCAAGAGAGCCGCAATCATCAATCCGCGATCACCCTTAGGTATTGAATAGAGAAATACTTTTTGACCAAGGCGATTTACATCGCGGGCTAGGCCTAATTCGGCACCCTTCACTTGCTCATTTTCACGAACCCAAAATTCTATGTCCGTAGCTAAAAAGCCTTCATCTAGTATGTTGCTCATGCATAAGCATTTAGCAGCGTACCGTCGGAATGTCTGCCAGTTTTGTCGTATAATTTGGAGATTTTAATTCTCGCCGCATTCCCCATGTGGCTCGCATACTTTCGATTGACGCTTTGGCCTGTTCCTCTGTGCCGCAACGTAGATCGTATCTGAGCCATGCATGCGGTTATTAACCCAATATCAATGCGATCGAACCGGCATGGAAGACATTATACCTAGACAGCGGTTTTTATGTCTTACGTAGGGCATCCTTCACTTTATCGAGAATATCCAATTTTATGCCCAAGGCGTGCAGCCAGTCGTTTAGCTCAAGCACATCCAACCTTCTTTGCCCTAATTCTATTTTGGAAATATTCTGTCGAGAAATAGCCAGTTTGGCGGAAAGCTCCTCCTGCGTGATGGCTTTTCTCTTCCTAGCCTTCACTAAAAGCTCTATCAATTCGCTATAGCGGGAATCGTAAACGCTGGGCTTTCTCTTTTTCATAAAAGAGATATTGCGCGATAATCGCGAATGCGCCAAAATCGCGCATTATTAAGCTGCCTATCGTATCTTGCATAATGCGTGTCATGTGAGCTTGTTTTTTGAGGAGCATCCAATGAAACCAATATTTCTTCTATCAATCGCTATCATGGCACTGAGTGCCTGCGCTCCCACGCAGCAGCAAAGCCTGCAAAGCTTATCCGAAAAAGAGCGATTGGCAGCGGCGCATGATGAGCTGGAAAGCGTCATGAAAAAGCGCGACAAGCAAGTACAGGATGCCGAGAATCTTGCAAAACCTGCAAAGGACGCGTGCATAGAAAAACGCCAAGCGGGGGTTATCAAAACATATGAGGAATCCGCACAGTGTTCAAATCAAGCGATAGTTTTTGCCTTTGAGCGCGTAGAATTCCCCTACATGGACTTGGTGCAACAATACGCAGATAAGCGCGTAGAGCTTCTTAGAAAACTGGATAAAAAGGAAATCACACGCGCCACATTCAAAAAGCAATTCCGTGAATATCTAAAGACTTTCATGGATCAAACATATGCGCGGGATTCAGATAAATTGGTGGCGAAGTTTGCGGGGTGAAAATCTCTGTCTTGGAGCGAGGGTTGTAATGATTAAACCTGTAATAAAATGTCTAGCCGTATTTGTAGGTGCATTGATGATCCTCGTTATGGGATTCTTTGGGCTGGGAGTATTAGCGCTTTACAAAGAAAAGAATGGCCTGCTTTCATTCGAGGTTATGGACTATCAGCTTATTTTGATATTTTTGGTATTCTATACTCTGTTCTTCTATATATATTTAGTCTTTAAGAAGGGCGTGGGTGTTAGACGGAAAGCATTGTGTTTTGTAGCTACCATAATTGCGGTTCCATTTAGCTATTTATTAGCCAAAAACATTATAGGAAAAATATTCGGTTTTTTGTTTAATCATTTGCAGTTTGATTGGCTCCTTTCTGCCATTTCCTCCATTTCCATGATAGAAATTTTTGTTTTTCTCATGAGCCCGAGCATCCTCGCTGCCGAAATAGCGTTTTATATTCAATTTCGCATTTTTCGTTACTACATCCCCAAAAATCGGAAATTGATTATGAATAAGGCACTGGAAATCCCCTAAGCTGACCAGAATATACAAATGAGAGCCTTTGCTGGAGGTTGTATAACCTTAAGCTGGTCAAATAAAAAAAGTGCGGTATGATACGGTAAAATATTAATTATTGGCCGCGCAGTGACAAAAGAAAACAAACTCCACCTCACGTTACTTGAGTCTGGAATGCCGGGGCTTACGCCAGCATGGGCTAAGGTCTTGTGCGAAGCCGCGGCTGTTTGCCTTGAAGAAAAGAAGCATAAAACTGGGGTTACGTTATTCCTTTCGGGACTCACGACAGAAACAATTTTGCTTGAATGGAATGCTGTTGATGAACAGCAGCGTAAAGCTCACAAAGATATACATGAGGCAACGGAATATGGAGCGTGTGGGTTGGCTATTTTGCTAGTCAAAAAATTGACAGGTAAAGTTGTTCTTGAGCGATCTTACAAGGGGTCAGGATTTGATTATTGGTTAGGTGATGAGAACCACGACAGCGCAGATTTATTTGCAGGGAAAGCTCGGCTAGAAGTATCGGGAATGCTGGAAGGCAACAAAAATGCCCTCAATGCCCGTGTAAAGCAGAAGAAATCACAGATACAACCCAGTCGACATTTGGCACCTGGGTTTGTTGCAGTTACAGAATTTAGCAATCCGATGGCACATGTGGAGGTAGCATGAAAAATATTACCTCAATCCACCAAAGCGCCATGGAAAAAACCGACTATGCAGTGTCAGCTAAGTTAAAAGGTGATATCGAAGCCGCGCGCGCGCTATTTAATGAGGCTTTTCTCTTAGAAAAAGAGGCGGCGATGCTTGCCTTACAATTTGGTGCCACAGAGCCAACTCGGTCAAT
Source organism: Rickettsiales bacterium (assembly GCA_033762715.1). GTDB lineage: Bacteria > Pseudomonadota > Alphaproteobacteria > Rickettsiales > SXRF01 > JANRLL01. Next base: position 11,279 of record JANRLL010000009.1, read on the forward strand.
CTTATTGCGCAGCGCCGCTTCATTGGCATTGGATGCACAAAAAACATCCGAGGCGGAAAAGTTGGTATGTACTGCCTTGGCAAATGAACCGCCCGCCGATATTGCAAATGAGCTAAGGGATTTATTAGAGCAGGTCCATTTCCAGCGGCACTTAGACTTACGCGGCATAACGCTTTCGGACGACGAAGTGCAGATGTCTATTGCCGGTGAAGGAGTAGGATTCGGTATTACACCTACCGAATTGTTTACACACCGTATTACAAAAACTGAGAATCTAATTTATCGCACCGCAGAAAGAACCAGAAGTAAGCCTTATCGTGAAGCAGGCCCCCTAGACAAAAGCACGCGCGAAAGTGTTGCACTTTATATGTCAACGCCAAGGGCAGCGAGTTTTGCTGTTACCTTTAGAGTGGGGCAAAGTGAGCAAATGATTTTGCCAGGATTATCTTTTGGACAACAAGTTATTGATGAAATGCTTGGTTGTCTTGAAATTTTTATAAGTGGGGATCAGACAGAACTAAAAAAACGTATTCCTGATCAGGCTTATTATAATAACTTTATCGGATTGGCTCGTAGTATTGCTCCAGATGGAAAAGACTTAAACCTTGTGGGATTTACTACGACAAGAAATGGTAAAGAAAAACGTGTGGCAATTACTCGCAATGAGAGAGCTCATAACATAAATCCGATTACGCCTCCTAAAGTAATTGACGTAGAAGATGACCGCAGTGAGGCCATTATTATTGGTGTTCTAAGATTCGCAGATTCAGTTAAGGCAGGAAAAGATATCATCAAAATTGTTGATGACGAAAATGCTGGTCATAAGCTCACAGTTCCTGAAGGTATGATGAGTGATATTGTAAAACCCCTTTGGAATACAAAAGTAGTAGCAACGGGGCGTTATAAAGGTAAGCAGCTTATCCTTGAGGATATTGAGGCTTATACTGAGTAGCTCTATAGTCAGTAATGCCTTAGGTATTTAACTGATAGGAGCCGTAATAGATTTCATAGAATCCAGCGAAATGCCCCACATATTCCCCACAGTGCCGCCGATATAATATTGTCTTTGTGGACTTATAGAGGACTTACACGGCAAATCATAGACTTGATGGTGACACAAAACACTTGTTAACGTATTGAAAAATATGGCGCACCCGAGACGATTCGAACGTCCGACCTTTGCCTTCGGAGGGCAATGCTCTATCCAGCTGAGCTACGGGTGCGTGAGGCGATTCTGCTTTCATACTCGGGTGAATGCGTACGTGCTACCGAAAAATAAGGTGGGTAGGGCTTAAAAATCCAGGCTATAGCGCAGGAAGACGCGCGCATCATTTTCAGCCGTGGCGTCATGGTTTGGATTGACCCGAAGCGCTGAATTAAGGCTGAGTTGCGATTGATCGGCGCTGATTAAATGATAATAGCCTTCAAAGCTCCATTCCTGTGCGGTAGGCGTCAGGTTGAGGGATTGATTCTGATACACCACATCGCCGCCTTTGAGCACATCCACCGGCAAGGTAAGACCGGCGCGACCCGACATAACACGCATCGGTTGCGACACCATAAAGCCTAAGCGATCACCGCTGCGGCCGACATTGTTAAACTCGGTGCCGAAGGCAAAGGCATTGGTCATGATAGTGCCAAAATCGGTGAAGAGTGAGCTATGCGAAGCAGCGACTTGCGTCAGACCCATATGGTAATTGGCAAGCAGCGTGACATCATCAGCCAGCGCATAACGTCCGGCGATGCCGCTATGGTAGGTGGTGGATTGATCGATGCCAAAAGCTCCGCTGGTTTCGGAACCGAGCAAGCTGTTATTTTCGACGACGACACCGTTGCTAAACGCCACTTCGGCCTGATTTGCATCATAACTGAAGGACTGCTCGTAATAGGCGCCTCCAATGCGCTTGTTGGTGGCAAACTGGTAGTCATATTCATCACGGAACTTGCCGTCATAGGCGGCGAGCAAGGTTTTCGAATGCGGGTTTTTAAATTCCATCACGCTGCTATTGGCCACATCGGTTAAGCTCAAATACGGATTGAGCGTGGCGCCACTCATCACTAGGCGCTCTTGATCCCAATCGCTGACAGCGCTGGCTAAATGCGTGTGGTAATTAAGCGATAAGGCTTGCTCGCCTAGCCCGGCATTAGGTAGCGCTGAGCTAAAGGAGAAAGAGGAGAAAGGCGTATTTTGCCCCTGCTGGCTGGCGGTGCTGGTAAAGCTTACCTGCGCGAAATTGCCAATGCTGCCGCTTTGCGCGAATTCCGGCTGCGCAAATTGCATCAGCTGGGTGAAGGCCGATTTGGTTTGGCTTAGGCTGCGCGATACGCTTCCTAAGCCGATCGTATAATCTTTGCGGTAGGCATCGGTGAAAATTAAATGCGCGGTGCTTTTGGTCAAGGAATCACCGAAGGGAGCCGATAAGCCAAAGCCTGATGTGGAAAAGCCAAAGCTCGAATGCGAGCCAGGCACCGAAAGCGTCCAGCCACCCACCGTTGGATCGGTGGCTGCTTCTAAATTAACGCGGCCATGGCCATAGACCGCATCGACACCGGCCACGCCTAAATCATCGGCCGTATCAAATAAAATATCGAGCACTTCGGTTGGATCAAGCTGCGGGAAAGCGCCCAGCATAATAGCAATGGCACCGCTTATGTTGGGTGCGGCAAAAGAGGTGCCTTGAATGGCGCTGGAATAGCCGCCGCCATTTTGGGTGGAGGTGGTAATTTCACCGGGCGCTGCCAAACACCAATCGCGTGCCAGGCCGCACTCTTCGCTGAAGCTGGAAATATTGCCGCTATCGTCTAGTGATATGGCTGCGACCCAATGGCCACTCCAATCGTAATGGGACGGGTTCACTGCATCGTAGTTGCCTTGGGTGACGGCAGCGGGTGCAGTGGCACCTTGGAAATAAAGCGGCATACCAGCCAGTACGCCTGGTTCGGTGGTGCCGTCATTGCCGGCGGAATAGACGATGATGGTGCCGTTTTGTATCGCCGTATTATAGGCGCTGGCCAGAGTGGTGCCGCCATACGTGGTGTTTAAAATAAATTGCAGCTGGGGCACGCTTGCTTCGGCAATGGTGAGCGAGCTGTTATCGAGCTGCTGTAGGCCGTAGCTGGCGTTGATGACTTGTGCGCCATTATTGGTCGCATATAAAATGCCAGGGGCGTCGCCATTGGTGAGATCGCCATTATCGTCGGCAAATCCGATCGACATGATGTTGGCTTCGGGCGCCACTCCATGCATACCGTCGCTCGATTCATTGCGCTCAGCTGCGATAATGCCTGCAACCCAAGTGCCGTGTTCGTCTGTGTCACTGCCGCCAGTGGCGCAGCCTGAATCGTCGCAGGTAACCGACAAACTGACGAGTGAGTTAGCGTCTAATTCCGAATGCGTCATATCAACGCCGGTATCAACCACGGCGACAATCACATGCCCATCGGGCTGGTCGTCGAGCAAGTTGCCCGAACCGTCGCGGTTGAAAATGCGGCCGTCATAGCCATGCGCATAGGCATAGTTAGCGCGCATATCCAAAATGCCTTCTTGGTTTTGCGATTCGGCCGTGTCGAAGCTCGCGGCGCTACAGGCTTCGGGGTGGATGCCCGCGCCGGCCCCGCAATCGATGGTTTCGCTGCCGGTGATCCCGCCACCGCCCCCACCGCCCCCACCGCTCCCACCGCCGCCAAGTCCTACGGCAGCTGCAACGGCACCGGCGAGTACGGCGCCGCCCAAGACTACCCCAGAGCCTGCGCCCATACCGGTTTTGGCGACTGAGATTTCGCGGGTGCTTAAGGCTTCGTGATTTTTAATCAGCTGCGCGGCGTTGTATGGATCGGCTGCATTTTGCGCGATCAAATATTTCGCCACGTCGAATTTTCCGGCGTTGTAAGAAGAGATGAGTGCCGTCTCCCAACGGTTGTTTTGAGCGTTGATATTGGCGCCGTTTTCCACCAGGAATTTCACCATATCCATATTGCCAGCGCGAGCGGCACGAATCAGCGGTGTGTTGCCTTCGATATCACGAAAATCCAAATTGACGCGGTAACTAGGGGTTGCACCAGGCGCGCTTTGTAACATCGAACGCACGAAATTCACATGCGCGCGCAGGCGCTCCACATCACCACGATCAACGGCATTGAACATCGCCTGCTGGTCTTCAAGCGTCAGGCTGGAAATAGGTTTGGGCGAGACAATGTATGGCGTTTCGGCGGCAAGGGCGGACGTGCTGCTAAGCAGTTGGGCCGCGATCATCAAGGAATAAGGTATCAGCTTATAAGGCGATGGCCTGGCAGTCATGGCGTCCATGTGTGGTTATATTATGGCACACATGATTACCGTAAGATGCACGGATTGCAATGTATTTTAAAAAAGTCGCTAAGAATGTTTCCGCGACAAAAACACTTAGCGCTGATGTGATTCACCACGACCTGGTGCGGGTGGCATCATATGCGGTGAAATGGCTGGTGCACCGCTACCTACTTCTTCACGGTAGCCGCCCCACCAGTTTTTACCCTGCATACGGCTTTGCAAAAACTCTTCGTCGATTTGCAATTTCTTGGTTTCTTTCAGCGTGACCAAACCTGCAATCGCACCGCCGGCAGCGCCCACTAATCCTAAAAGCGGCGCGGCAACGCCACCTAATCCCATGAACATACCAGCAAATGCCAAGAGCATGAAGGCACCGGTAATCACCATGCCGGTTACTTTAATTTTGAAACTGCGGTTGGCGATGTCTTCTTTCATCGCTTGCAGATTGGCTTCTTGATTAAAGTTGAAGTGATCGCCCATAACGCCCTCATAATTCCATTGATGAGATTCATTATAACGCCTGTTGCTGCCAAATAATATGACGTTTGTGTAAAGGCTTTTTAAGGGTTTATGACAGGCGAGTGACAATATAAATAGTTATTTATCAAGCCCTTGGGTGGGCGTTGCTATAGGCGGTAAGCAGCCTTTCCTTATCGACATGGGTATAGCGCTGGGTGGTAGATAGCGACGCATGGCCCAATAATTCCTGGATCGAGCGCAAATCACCACCGGCTGATAACAGGTGGGTGGCGAAGCTGTGGCGGAAGGCATGCGGTGTGGTGGATTCGGGTAAATTCAAGCTGCGGCGCAGCTTGCGCAATTGCAGTTGGAAGATAGCCGGATCGAGCGCCTTGCCGCGCTTGCCAAAAAAAAGCGGGCCCTCGGGAGCAAATGCGTGCGGGCAGGTTTGCACATAGTCGGCGATCGCTTCTTTGATGACCGGCAGCACCGGCACTTGTCGCGCTTTGTTGCCTTTACCGATGATGGTTATCACCTCGCCTTGAGGGATGTCGCCGTAGCGCAAGCCGAGCGCTTCGCTGATACGCAACCCGCAGCCATAGATAAGTGTCAACAGCGCTAAATCGCGCTTACCCAGCCAGTCTTCTTCGTGCTGGGTTTCAATTTCATCCAGCGCTTGTTTGGCTTGTTCGATACCCACCGCTTTGGGCAGCGGCTTTTTTAATTTTGGGCTGCGTATGTGAAAAATCGCTGCGTTTTGCACCTGGTTTTGCCGCTCCAAATAACGGAAAAAACTTTTGATGGTAGAAAGCGCCCTGGCGGTGGAGCTGGCTTCAAAACCCTGCATGCGCGAGGCAAGCCAGGCGCGAATGTCTTTGGCCTCCAGCGCTTGCAAATGCGCCATGCTGATTTCCTCACCCACATGCCCGCTGAGAAAGCCGCAAAAATGCGTGAGGTCTTGCTGGTAGGAAATGAGGGTGTGGCGGGATGCGCGCTTAATGTCGCGAAGCCAGATTTCCCAAGCTTTGATGGCTTCAGAAAGATCGGGGCTGACGGGTAAGGCTTGCATGGTTATTCGTCTAAATCTTGTAAATACAAATCCAGTTGATGGGCAACAATTTGGGCTAGGAAATTGAGCAACTCAATGCCTTGGCCTTGGTGGAAGCGGCTTTTATGGCGCACGCCAAAGGCAAGCAATACATGCTTATTGACCTGTTCCAGCTCCAAGCGCAGAATGGCGCACGACACAATCAGCTGCTCGCAATCGGAAAAAATCTCATCAAATCCTGCCGGCGGTGTGGCCGCACAATCATCGACCAGCAACACGTTTTTCTTTTTGCCGAGCGCAATATCAGCTATGCCGTGCGGGATGAAGACGATGCCCGAATAATTATCGCCATTATAATAGCTCTCATACAGACCGGCGCTGTCGGACTCCATCGCCAGGCGCACCACATCGACATTAAACAGGCTCATCAAATCGAGGGTTACGACCTCTAATAATTGCTCCAGGCTGCGCGCGCGAATAAGCCGCAGCACCGCGGCATGCACCTGGTGCTGCACCGACATATTATCGCGGCAAAAATCCACCAGCACATCGTAGCGGCCCTTCAAATCGCTTTTATCTTTTTGCAGATTCTTCAGCATATAATGTTGGAAGTCGATAATGCCATTACCGAGATCTTGTTCGGGTGGCGCAATATCGGCAATCACGTCGCTATTTTTTTGCAAGAAATCTGGATGCGCTTTGAGAAATTCGCGCACCTGTTCCGCTGTGGGTGACTTCGCTACTTTAGGTGCGGTGTCGCCTGAGCTCATGCGATTTTCTGTCCAGTTTTCTGCCAATCGGCAAGGAAGGTTTCCAGTCCGCGATCGGTCAGCGGATGATGCACGAGTTGTTTCAATACCGACGGAGGAATGGTTGCCACATCAGCGCCCATTTTAGCTGCATAAATCAGGTGAATGGGATTGCGGATCGAGGCCACCAGCACTTCGGTTTTAAAGGCGGGGTATTGGCGGTAGATGGTGACGATTTCACTGATCAGCTGCATACCGTCCTGGCCAATATCATCCAAGCGGCCGACGAAGGGCGAGATGAAGGTCGCGCCAGCTTTAGCGGCCAGCAACGCCTGCGCCGCCGAGAAGCAGAGCGTCACATTCACCATAATACCTTTGCTGGTGAAGTATTTGCAGGCGCGCAGACCGTCCATGGTGAGCGGTACTTTGATGGTGACGTTCTTGGCGAGCTTGGCAAGTTTTTCGCCTTCTTTCACCATGCCCTCATAATCGGTGGCGGTGACTTCGGCGGAAACCGGACCAGGCACGATTGAGCAAATTTCTTTGATCACTTCGATGAAGTCGCGGCCGGATTTGGCAACCAAGCTTGGATTGGTAGTCACGCCATCGAGCAAACCGGTTGCTGCAAGCTCTTTGATTTCCTTGGTATCGGCGGTATCAACAAAAAATTTCATAATTCGTCATCCTATGCTGTATGAATGGGTGAACGATAAACGAGTGGGACAATTTCGCAATAAATGAATCACACGCAACTTGAAATATTGTTACCGACCAGCGCACCGCATGGATTTGATTATCGCGCCGAGACTACCCTTGCGCTTTCTGCTGGTGATTATGTACGCGTGCCGTTTGGCAGGGGCGAATCACTCGGTGTGGTCTGGGGGCCAGGGGTCGCCCAATTGCCAGCCGGTAAATTGAAATCGGTGCAGCGTGCTTTTCCTGATGTACCAGCGCTGTCTGCTTCGATGCGCGAATTTATCGATTTTGCCGCCTGGTATAATTGTGTGCCCAAAGGCGCGATTCTTAAAATGGTGGTGCCGCTGGATGATATTGATAAGACCGCACGCACGCCGCCACCGGTGCATACACCCGATCCGACGCAGATGAAGCCGCCTGTTTTATCGGCCACGCAACAAGAAGCAGCAAGCGTACTTACTAAAAAACTCAGCCAAGGATTTTCGGTGACCTTGCTCGATGGGGTGACCGGCTCGGGCAAGACCGAAGTGTATTTCGATATGGTGGCCGAGTTGCTCCAGCGCGATGATCAGAGTCAGGCGCTGATTTTGCTTCCCGAGATTGCGCTTTCCGTGCAGTCGCTCGATCGCTTTGAAGCGCGCTTTGGGTTCAAACCGGTGATCTGGAATTCGGAAATCACCCTGGCGCGCAAACGCGCCGGCTGGCAAGCCATTGCCAAAGGCACCGCACGGGTGGTAATCGGTGCGCGCTCGGCTTTGTTTTTACCGTATCGGCATTTATCAGCGATCATCGTCGATGAAGAACATGACGCCTCTTATAAGCAAGAAGAAGGTGTGATTTACCATGCGCGTGATATGGCGGTGACGCGAGCGCGGTTTGAAAAAATTCCGGTGCTGCTGGTGTCGGCTACCCCGTCGCTGGAGAGTTATCATAATGTGCAGCAAGGCCGTTATGGCGAGTTGCTGCTGCCAGCGCGTCACGGGCAAGCGGTGATGCCTGCCACGGTGATGCTCGATATGCGCCAGCCCATTACCGAGCGCGGTGCCTTTATCTCAAACCCGCTGCGTGAACAACTCGCCCAGGCGCTAGGCTCGGGTCATCAGGCCATGCTGTTTCTAAACCGCCGTGGCTATGCGCCGCTGATGCTGTGCCGCACCTGCGGGCATCGCTTTCAATGCGCGGAATGCTCATCTTGGCTAGTGCTGCATAAAAAAGGTGGAGGAAGCGCCCAAAGACTCGAATGCCATCATTGCGGTCACCGCGAACCGGTGCCGGAAACCTGCCCTGCCTGTCAGGCCACCGATAGTTTACATGCGTGCGGCCCAGGCGTGGAGCGGTTGCATGAAGAAGTGCGCGCGGTGTTTCCGCAGGCGCGGGTGGCGGTCATGGCCAGTGATAGTATGGATAGTTTCAATAACCTATCCGAGACGATTTATGCGATGGAGAATCGCCAGATTGATTTGCTGATCGGCACGCAGATGATGGCCAAAGGCCACCATTTCGCCGGACTTTCGGTGGTTGGGGTGGTAGATGCCGATTTGGGACTGGCGGGCGGTGATTTACGCGCCGCCGAGCGCACCTATCAGCTATTGCATCAGCTTTCCGGCCGCGCCGGCCGCGAGGATATTCCTGGCACGGTCTATCTGCAAAGCTTTTTGCCCGACCATCCGGTGATGCAAGCGCTGCTCGATGGCGGCCGTGATGCGTTTTTAGCCGCTGAGCTCGCCGCGCGCCAGGATGCAAATATGCCGCCTTTTAGCCGTTTGGCTGCGATTATTATTGAAGGGCCCAAAGAAGAACAGGTGATGAAACTGTCGCGTCAGTTGGCGGCTTCGGCCGATCCGGCCAAAGGGTTGCAGATTCTAGGTCCCTCGCCGGCCCCGCTTTATTTGCTGCGTGGGCGCTACCGCTACCGCCTGCTGGTGAAGGCTGACCGCGAACTCAACCTGCCGAATTTCATGCGGCGCTGGGTGGATACCGCTGCCCTTCCCTCGTCGCTCAAAGTGAAAATAGACATGGATCCGATCAGCTTCTTATAGCGCGGATAACTAATTGATTTTTCTAATAACGAACTGTTTTTTGCAATGGGCGATTTTTCTATTGCCTTTAGGGCGAATATTGCTAAGTTCACCGCGTATTTTTATCCACCCCATTCATTCAGAAAACGACCGGTGAAAGCCTCAGAACAACAAATTGCGCAGCGTTACGTGACCGCCTTACTGGGCGTGGCCAAGGATGATGCCGCTTTGGCGCAGGTTGAAAAGGATCTGCTGGCGCTTCAAAACGCCTATGCGCAGGATGCCGGTTTTCGTGAAGTGTTGGCCAATCCGCTCTTGGGCCGCACGCAGTTGGCGGGTGCTATGGCCGAAGTGCTTAAAACCCTCAAAGCCCATGCCCTTACCCAACAGTTTGTGGCGATGGTGGCCAATCAAAAACGCCTGACCTTGCTGCCGCAAATCGCGACCTTGTTTGAAGAGGCCTTGATGGCGCGCCGTGGTGAGTTGGCAGTGGAATTAGTCAGCGCAGTAGCGCTTTCAGACAAAGAAATAGAGGCAGTTCGCGCGCAGCTTGCCAAAGCGTACGGCAAAAAAATTACGATTAAAACCCGCGTCAATCCAGAGATTCTGGGTGGGGTAGTGATTAATATCGGCAGCACCCAGTTGGATGGGTCGTTGTCGGGGAAACTTCGCCGCTTGGGCCAACAGCTCAAGGCGGCATAACGTTATAGATGGTTGTAGAAGGAGCATAAGCTAATGGATATCCGTCCGTCGGAAATTTCAGACATTCTTAAAAAGCAAATCACGCAGTTTGGCGCCGATGCTGAACTCAGCGAAACCGGTCAGGTGGTATCGGTAGGCGACGGTATTGCAACCGTATATGGCCTGGAAAACATCCAAGCGGGTGAGACGGTCGAATTCTCCAATGGCATGAAAGGCATGGCGCTCAACCTGGCTTCAGACAATGTCGGTGTGGTAATTTTCGGCGATGACCGCTCGGTCAAAGAAGGCGATACGGTAAAACGTACCAATACCATTATGGATTGCCCCGTGGGCAAAGGTTTGCTCGGCCGCGTGGTTGACGCGCTGGGTAACCCTATCGATGGCAAGGGTCCGCTCAAAGACGTGAAACGTTCGCGCGTGGAAATCAAAGCGCCTGGCATTATCGCCCGTAAATCGGTACATGAGCCGATGTCGACCGGTATTAAATCGATCGATGCGCTGATTCCAATCGGCCGCGGCCAACGCGAATTGATCATTGGTGACCGTCAAACCGGTAAAACGGCGATCGCAGTCGATACCATCTTGAACCAAAAAGCGATCAATGCCGGCAATGACGAAAGCAAAAAACTCTATTGTATCTATGTAGCGGTTGGTCAGAAACGCTCAACGGTTGCGCAAGTGGTGCGTAAACTGGAAGAAGCAGGCGCGCTGCAATATACCATCGTGGTGGCAGCTACCGCGTCGGAACCAGCGCCGTTGCAATTCTTGGCGCCTTATACCGGTTGCGCGATGGGCGAATTCTTCCGCGATAACGGCATGCATGCGCTGATCATTTATGATGATCTGTCTAAACAAGCGGTGGCTTACCGCCAAATGTCGCTGCTGCTGCGCCGTCCACCAGGACGCGAAGCGTATCCTGGCGACGTATTCTACATTCACTCGCGCTTGCTCGAGCGTGCGGCAAAAATGTCTGATAAAGAAGGCGCTGGTTCGCTTACCGCATTGCCGGTGATTGAAACCCAAGCCGGTGACGTATCGGCTTATATCCCTACCAACGTGATCTCGATCACCGACGGTCAGATCTTCTTGGAAACCGATTTGTTCTATAAAGGTATCCGTCCGGCGGTCAACGTGGGTCTTTCCGTATCGCGCGTAGGTTCTTCGGCGCAGGTAAAGGCGATGAAACAAGTGGCCGGCTCGATTAAGCTGGAGCTTGCGCAATATCGTGAGATGGAAGCATTCGCTCAGTTTGGTTCGGACTTGGATCCAGCGACGCAAAAATTGCTCGCCCGCGGCCAGCGTCTGACCGAACTGCTCAAACAGCCGCAATATTCGCCGCTTTCGACCGCAGAAGAAGTCTGCGTGATTTATGCCGGTGTGAAAGGCTATTTGGACCGGATCGCCACCAAAGATGTCGGCAAATTTGAACAGGCGCTGCTGCAAGATCTGCGCACGTCCAACAAAGATATGCTGGATGAACTCACCAGCAAAAACGTGCTAAGCGATACGGTGGAAGCCAAGTTGAAAGCGCTGCTCGAAACCTTAGTGAAACGGTTTGCGTAACCTGTCATGCCGTCACTAAAGGAGCTTAAAAACCGCATCAAGTCGATTAAGTCGACGCAGAAGATCACCAAAGCGCAAAAGATGGTGGCGGCAAGCAAGTTGCGCCGTGCACAGGAACAGGCTGAAGCTGCTCGCCCTTATACCGAGGCGATGGAGCGCTTATTGGAATCGCTGGCATCGGGCATCAGCGAAGGCGCGTTGGCCCCGCCTTTATTGGTCGGCACCGGTAAGCAAGAGACGCACCTGATTATTGTTGCTACTTCCGATCGCGGTTTGTGCGGTGCGTTTAACAGCTCGATCGTGCGCGCGGTGCGTCGTAAGGTGCGTGAATTGCGCACCAACGGTACGGTGGTGAAGCTGATTTGCATTGGCCGCAAAGGCTATGAACAGCTGCAAGGCGAATTTGGTTCGCTGATTATCGCTAAATCCGAATTGAAAAATAAAATCAGCTATGCTGATGCTGAAGCGATGGCTGCACGCATCCTGGCATTATTTGAAGCCGGTGATTTCGATGTGGCGCACATCGTTTATAATAAATTCCGCTCTGCTATTTCGCAGATCGTAACCTTCCAGCAACTTATTCCACTGCCGCCGCCGGAAGTGACCGAAGACACCCATCCTGCCATTGCCCCCTATGACTACGAGCCCAATGAAAATGAGATTTTAGCTGATTTATTGCCGCGCAATCTGGGCGTGCAGATTTATCATGCGCTCTTAGAAAATGCCGCGTCTGAACAAGGCGCGCGTATGACTGCGATGGATAATGCGACTCGCAATGCCGGTGAGATGATCAAGAAACTCACCATTAAATATAACCGCACGCGTCAAGCGGCGATTACCAAAGAACTGATCGAAATTATTTCCGGCGCGGAAGCCGTATAGAATTGTAAGGAGACGATAATGAGTAAAGCTAACACAGGTATTATCACCCAAGTCATTGGTGCGGTAGTGGACGTAAAATTTCCATCGGGCAAACTGCCTGCGATCTTAAACGCGCTCACCACCAAAAATGATGGCAAAGAGCTGGTGCTCGAAGTAGCCCAGCATCTGGGCGAATCGTCAGTGCGCACCATTGCAATGGATTCTACCGACGGTCTGACTCGTGGCCAAGAAGTAAGCGATACCGGCAATGCGATCTTGGTTCCCGTGGGTCGCGAAACTCTGGGCCGTATTATGAACGTGGTGGGTGAGCCGATCGACGAACGCGGCCCCATTGGCAATAAGCTGACCGCTCCTATCCATAACGAAGCGCCAAGCTTTGCCGATCAATCGACCAAAACCGAAATTCTGGTGACCGGTATTAAAGTAATCGACCTGCTCGCACCTTACGTAAAAGGTGGCAAGATTGGTCTCTTCGGTGGTGCAGGTGTGGGTAAAACCGTACTGATCATGGAGCTGATCAATAATATCGCGAAAGCGCATGGTGGTGTATCGGTATTTGCCGGTGTGGGTGAGCGTACCCGCGAAGGTAACGATCTGTACCATGAGATGATGGAATCGGGCGTTATCAATTCGGAAGATCCAAGCAAATCGAAAATCGCGCTGGTGTATGGCCAGATGAACGAGCCTCCTGGAGCGCGTGCGCGTGTGGCACTCACGGGTCTGACCCAAGCAGAATATTTCCGCGATAAAGAAAACCAAGACGTACTCTTCTTCGTCGACAACATCTTCCGCTTTACCCAAGCGGGTTCGGAAATGTCGGCGCTGCTTGGCCGTATTCCTTCGGCGGTAGGTTATCAGCCGACGCTATCGACCGACATGGGTCAGATGCAAGAGCGTATTACCTCAACCAAAAACGGCTCGATCACCTCGGTGCAAGCCGTATACGTACCGGCGGACGATTTGACCGATCCGGCGCCTGCTACCACCTTCGCCCATTTGGACGCAACCACGGTACTGTCGCGCCAGATCGCGGAATTGGGTATTTATCCGGCGGTGGATCCGCTCGATTCAACCTCGCGCGTACTGGATCCGCAAATCCTGGGTGATGAGCATTATCACGTTGCCCGCGAAGTGCAGCGCATTCTGCAAACCTATAAATCGCTGCAAGACATTATCGCGATTCTGGGTATGGATGAGCTCTCGGAAGAAGATAAGCTGGTTGTATCGCGCGCTCGTAAGATCCAACGCTTCTTGTCACAGCCGTTCCACGTAGCGGAAGTGTTCACCGGCTCGCCTGGTAAACTTGTTTCATTGGCTGACACCATCTCTGGCTTCAAAGGTATTTGCGAAGGCAAATACGATGATCTGCCAGAAGCATCGTTCTACATGGTGGGCAGCATTGACGAAGCGGTTGCCAAAGCGAAGAAGATGATCGCGGAAGCAGCATAATTACTAGCTATGTTGGATAGCTTGCTTGCTTTATCTCTCTTCCGTTGCTCACGTACTCTAGACGTACGCTGCGCTACGGATCTCGATAAAGCGGTGCATCTATCTCAACCTAGCGTAATTGAATAGGGAATAAAAATATGAAGCTGAAACTCATCACGCCAGAAAAAGCCTTCTTCATTGGCCAAGTGGATACGGTGACCGTTCCTGGTTCCCAAGGTGAGTTTGGCGTATTGGATGGCCATACGCCGTTTGTGTCCACCTTGCGCCCAGGCATTGTCACCATTGAGCAAACTGGTGGCGAGACGCGTAAAATACTGGTGCTCTCGGGCATTGCTGAAGTTGATCCCGAGCATTGCGTGGTGCTGGCAGAAACAGCCATTGATGTCACCCAGGTGACCCAGACCGAGGCGCAGACCAAGCTGCAAGAAGCGAAAAAGCTGACTGATGAGGCCGTGACGGAAGCAGAAAAGAAAGATGCTGCCTTTAAGCTTTCGGTGGCAGAAACCCTGGTTCAGGCCCTCTAACCTATAATGCGTACGCTCTGAACGCTGCCTATGGCGCGGCAAATCGGGCTTTCGGCCTCGATTTGCTATAATTTGGCACAGCTCTTGCAATCCTTATGGGGCATCCTTAAGGAGACATGTTATGACGTCATCTATTACCATTTATCCGGAGACTTCCAATCCGCCGCCCGCTCAGGCTTTAAAAGCCAAAGCGCCCAATCTGGTGAATGATAATTTCTTTGCCAGCTTTAGCGATGCATTGGATGTGATCAATCCGCTGCAACATATACCGGTGGTCTCGGATGCCTACCGCGCCATGACACAAGATACAATTTCCCCGGGTTCAAAACTGTTAGGCGGTGCGTTGTTTGGTGGCCCTATTGGCTTTGCCTCGGCCTTGCTTAGCGCCATTTTTCAAGATGTATCGGGTGATACGGTGGGTGGTCAGCTCTATGCGATGATGGATGATGGCCCAGAAATATCGACCGAGAATGCCGCGTCTGCCTATCAAAATACCTATCAACTCTTATAATCGCTCGCCGAATAAGGCCGTGCCAATCCGCACGCAGCTTGAACCCATGCGTATGGCCGTTTCGTAATCGTTGCTCATGCCCATGCTTAGCTGGTTGAGGCCGTGATTGCCCGCGATTTTTTTGAGCAAGGCAAAATGCGGAGCCGGCGCCTGCTCGGCCGGCGGTACACACATAAGCCCCACCACCGGCAACCCCAATGTCTTGAGGCAATAGTCAATAAAGCGCTCGGCATCTTTCGGGCTGATACCTGATTTTTGGGGCTCATCGCCGATATTGACCTGAATGAAGAACTGTTTGCTTCCGCCGCTCGTATATTGTTTGGCTATCTCATCGGCAAGCTTGGGTCTATCTAAGGTCTGGATGACATCAAACAACTCCAGTGCTGGTTTGACCTTGTTGCTTTGCAAAGGCCCAATCAAATGCAGCTGGATATGCGGGTGTTTTTTCTTAATTTCTGGCCATTTTTCATATGCTTCCTGTACACGGTTCTCACCAAAATAGGTAAGGCCCGCTGCAATGGCTTCTTCTATAATAGCCAGGCCTTGTCCTTTGCTTGCCCCCAGGATCAGGGGAGTCTTATAAGACAAGCTATTGTCTTTACCTAATTTATCGATCTTTCCTTGAATGGAACGGAGGCGGTCTGCAAGAGTCATATAGAAAGCTATCCCACTGTCTTTATTATTAAAAAACCGTTAAAAAACCAGGCCTATATAGCCGATTTTGTTGCCATATTGCAACAGCCAGAGTTAAAAGCTCCCCATTTTCCATTCATCCTGCCCTTACGACTTGCCATGCGAAATAGTTTCAACAATATTGCGTTCAGGTAAATGCATGGGGTATATCGCCCTGTGTATCCTAGAGTGTCTTATTAAGAGCGATAAACTTAAGGTAAGCCACATTCTTATAACTTAAAAGGGAATGATACTATGAAAAAAATTCTTCTTGGTACCTCTACCCTCATCAGCGCGGTGAGCCTGTTCGCAGGTGCTGCAGCTGCTGAGACTCCGAAGGTTACCCTCGGTGGCGTTGCTGACTTCCAAGTTGGCTACGTTAGCGAAGACCTCGACACCAACCAACGCGCTCAAGCTTTCCGCAGCGATACCGAAGTAACGGTTCGTGTTGATGGCAAAACCGATGGCGGTCTGGGCTACGGCGCTGGCGTGGATATCGAAACCGATACCACTGCTGATGCTTATACCCAAGGCACCAATGCTAGCAAAACCTTCCTTTATGTTGAAGGCGCTAACTGGGGTCGTGTTGAAGCTGGTTCAACCACTGGTGCTGCTACCGCACTCAAAGTTGATGCTTCTCGCATCGCTCGTGCGACCGGCGGTATCGATGGCGATTTCACCTATTTCCTCGATGCTCCTGGTACCCAATATCTCGTAACTCCTGATCTCGTTCTGGATTACGGTGCTGGTACTCTGGGTAACGAATCTCAAGAAAACGCTAACAAAGTTAGCTACTACACCCCACGTTTTGCTGGCTTCCAAGCTGGTATCAGCTACATCGTTGACCTGAACCGTGGTCAAGGCGTGAACCGCTTTGATAATAACACCGGTGCTGGTGGCGTTGCTGTAGCTTCTGCTGTTGATAACATCTTCGAAGGTGGCATCAACTATGAAGGTAAATTCGGTGATGTTGGCTTTGCTGCTGCTGTTACCGGCACCACCGGTAGTGCAACTGTTGCTACTACGGAAGATCTCCGCGCTTGGAACGCTGGTGCTAAACTCTCTTACCAAGGCTTCAGCGTTGCTGGTTCTTATGGTGATTGGGGTGATAGCCTCCGTACGGCCACTGATGGTACCGATGAAACCAGCTACTGGACTGCTGGTCTCGCTTATGAAACCGGTCCGTTCGGTGCTAGCGTAACCTACTTAAGCAGCGAATACGACATCGCTTCTACCACGACCGATGCTGAATTCACTAACATCGCTGTGGGTGTAGACTACAAACTGGCTCCTGGTCTGACTCCATATGCTGAAGTTAACTTCATCGAATTCGACGAAGCAACTGCAGCATCTGATAACGACGCTACCGTCTTTATCGCTGGTACTCAGCTGAGCTTCTAATTCTCGCAAGAGAATTGGACAAGGATCAAGGGCGGTGCTTGCACCGCCCTTTTTCTTTAGCTAATATCGGGCTCTCGTTAGAGCGCTTTCATTTTGCCTTTTACAGCGCCTGCCTGCGGTCTCGCCGTGCTCATGTACTTCCAATGTACACCCCGCTCGCCTCGCCTTGGCATGCATCTGTAAAAACAAAAGCAAAACGCTCTAAATAAGCCAATCGAATACATTGTCGTTAATACGTTGAGGTTCCATGAAAAAATATATTATTGCTCTAATAGCGCTCACCAGCATGACGGCTTGTAGCGATGTTAAAAAAGAGTCAGCTGGCCAACCGATGAGCGCGGAAGATCAGCTCAAAGCCAGCCGCGGCAAACTCACCGGTGATGATGGCATCTTGCTTGCCGGCCGCCGTTCGGATGAAGCTGCCAGCGCCTCGCCGCTGGGTGTGAATAGTTATCTATGGCGCGCAACGCTCGACACGCTCTCATTCATGCCGTTGGTTTCGGCTGATCCCTTTGGCGGTGTGATCATCACCGACTGGTATGAAGATCCCAAAACCCCAGGCGAACGCTTCAAAATCAATGCGCTGATTCTGGATAAAACCTTGCGTGCCGACGGCGTCAAAATCACGCTCTTTAAGCAACAGCGCGACAAGAAAGACAGCTGGCGGGATATCGCCGTCGATAAAAAACTGGAACGCACCTTGGAGGATACCATCCTGACCCGCGCGCGCCAATTTAAGGTGGTGCAAGGGAAGTAATCATGAGTAAGGATGCAAGCCGCTATAACGTTCGCGAATCGGAAGCGAAATGGCAGAAACGTTGGCAGGATGGTCGTGTTTTTGAAGTAGGCAACGCGCCTTCCGATAAGCCTGGCTATTATGTGCTGGAGATGTTTCCGTACCCGTCTGGCAATATCCATATGGGCCATGTGCGTAACTACACGCTGGGTGATGTGGTGGCGCGCACCAAGCGCATGCAGGGCTTCGACGTGCTGCATCCGATGGGCTGGGACGCCTTTGGCTTACCGGCAGAAAATGCGGCGATTGAGAAAAAACTCCATCCTGGTGATTGGACGCTCTCTAACATTGCCACCATGCGCGAGCAGCTGAAATTAATTGGGCTTTCCTATGATTGGTCGCGCGAACTCGCCACCTGCCTACCCGATTATTACAAGCATGAGCAGGCATTCTTCCTCAAATTTTTAGAAGCAGGCCTGGCGTATCGCAAGGAAGCGGAAGTGAATTGGGATCCGGTCGATCATACGGTGCTGGCCAATGAGCAGGTGATTGACGGCCGCGGCTGGCGCTCGGGAGCGTTGGTGGAGCGCCGTAAACTATCGCAATGGTTTTTGCGTATTTCCGATTGCGCCGATGAGCTGCTTGTCGGCTTGGAAGGCTTAAAAGAATGGCCCGACAAAGTGCGCATCATGCAGGAAAAATGGATCGGCAAATCCTACGGCGCTACGTTGCGCCTCACCATTTCCGGTGAAAAAGAACCGCTGGAGATTTACACCACCCGTCCGGAAACATTGTTCGGCATGTCGTTTTGCGCCATTTCACCTGGCCATCCGCTGGCACAGCAATTGGCGGTGGGCAATAGCCGGCTTTCGGATTTTATCGCCGAATGCCAGCAAATCGGCACCAGCGAAGAAGCGATCGAGAAAGCCGAAAAGAAAGGCTTCGATACCGGCCTTCGCATCGTGCATCCATTCGATGGCCGTGAAGTGCCGTTATTTGTCGCGAATTTCGTCCTTATGGATTACGGCACCGGCGCTATCTTTGCCTGTCCGGCACATGACCAGCGCGACTTTGATTTCGCCAAAAAATACAACCTGCCCATCCTGCCGGTGATTGAAGGCACGCCTGCCTTGCAAGAGGAAGCGTATACGGGCGATGGGGTGATGATTCATTCCGATTTCTTAAACGGCCTTTCGGTCGCCGATGCCAAGCAGCGCATGATCAAAGCGCTGGAAGAGCGTGCGGCCGGCACGGCTAAAATCAATTACCGCCTGCGTGACTGGGGTATTTCGCGCCAACGCTATTGGGGCTGTCCGATTCCTATTATCCATTGCAATAGCTGCGGCGTGGTGCCGGTGCCGGAAAAAGAATTGCCGGTGGAACTGCCCAAAGATGTGACGTTTGATAAACCTGGCAATCCGCTCGATCACCATCCAACCTGGAAAAACGTGGCCTGCCCGACCTGCGGCAAAGCGGCTCGCCGTGAGACCGACACGTTTGATACTTTCTTTGAATCCTCCTGGTATTTTGCGCGCTTTGCTACCCTGCCCTCGGACAATCCGCTGGAGCCGGAGGCGCTCAAACGCTGGATGCCTGTCGATTGCTATATTGGCGGGATTGAACATGCGGTGCTGCACCTGCTTTATTCGCGCTTTTTCTGCCGTGCGCTCAAACGCTGTGGCCTGATGCCGGTGGAAGAGCCGTTCAAACGCTTGGAAACCCAAGGCATGATCTGTCATGAGACCTATAAGGATAGTGGCGGCAAATGGCTCTCACCTGATGACATCACCACCGATGAGCAAGGTCAGGTTATTGCGCTATCCGATAAGAAGCCAGTGACGGTTGGCCGTATCGAGAAAATGAGCAAATCGAAGAAAAACACCGTCGACCCACGCCATATTATTGAAAGCTACGGGGCCGATGCGGCGCGCTTATTTATGCTCTCGGACAGCCCGCCCGATCGTGATTTGGAATGGACCGATGCTGGTATTGAAGGTGCCTGGCGCTATATCAATAAGCTCTGGCGCCTGGTGACCGAGCCCGCAGCGGCGGTGGCCGATGGCTCATCGGTGACGGAATTGCGTAAAGCCGTCCATAAGACCATTGCGGCGGTGACCGAGGATATTGAACGCTTCCATTTTAACAAAGCCATCGCCCGTATTCGCGAGCTGACCAATCTAATGGGCGATATGCCCAAAAATGCCCCAGAAATGGGCGAAGCCATTGAGGCAGTAGTGCACCTGCTCTCACCCTTCATGCCCCATCTGGCAGAGGCTTTATGGGAAGAATTGGGCCATTCGGATCTGGTATGTACCCGTG
Organism: Rickettsiales bacterium; assembly: GCA_033762715.1. Classification (GTDB taxonomy): domain Bacteria; phylum Pseudomonadota; class Alphaproteobacteria; order Rickettsiales; family SXRF01; genus JANRLL01. The sequence goes on from JANRLL010000009.1 coordinate 31,317, forward strand.
CATGGCCAAAAGCCGATGCGAGCCTCGCAGCTGACGACGAGGTGACCATCGCCGTGCAGATCAATGGCAAGCTGCGTGCGACTATTAAATTACCTAAGGATTTGGATAAAAAACTGGCCGAGGAGAAAATCTTAGCGCTGGACGAAATCAAAGCATCGCTTAAAGATAAAACCATCAATAAGGTAATTGTGGTGCCCAATAGGATCGTGAATGTCGTTGTACAGCAATAAGTTGCCCTTACTGGCTTTGTGTCTGTGGCTTTCGGCTTGCGGGTTTAAGCCGCTCTATGATCAAGAGCAACGCAACGCGAAAGACCATTCGGCCTTTGCCGGCGTGCTGGTCGAAAATATCCCTGAGCGCAGCGGTCAATTGCTCAAAGCCGATCTGGAAGACCGTCTGAATCCCGATGGGGTGGTGCCGCCTCACCCTGCTTTTCGCCTGGTGGCGAGCTTAGCGGCTAACGAAGCGGCGATCGACGTGGCGCGTGACGGTACGGTGTCGCGTACCAACCTCTATCTCAATTCAACCTATTCGCTGTTTCGCACTTCGGACGGGGTGAAGGTGACCTCCGGCACGATTCGCCATGTCAGCAGCTTTAATAATAACGTGGTGAATGCCTATTTCTCGACCTATGTGTCGCGCGAAGATGCGATCCAGCGTTCGATTCATGAGCTGAGCGAAAAATACCGCCAGCGCCTGTCAGCTTATCTCGCTGGCCCCGATAGCGGCAAGCCGGACGATACGGTCAACAAGCAAAAACAAGAGAATGAAAATGGTGATGGGCCGTATCCGTTTATCCCCAGCATTCAAAACCCAACGGCCGATCCGAACATGCCGTATAACCCCTTCATAAATCGATGAAAATAGCCACGAAAGCAGCTGACGGCTTCATTCGCGCCCCCGGCGCTTGTAAGGCGGTGCTGCTTTATGGACCCGATGATGGGTTGGTGCGTGACCGCTATCAGCTGCTGCGCGATGGGTTCTTAGGCAAAGATTATGATGCCATGGCGCTGGTGGAATTTGATGAAGCAAGCCTAAGCCAAGACGGCGCTAAGCTTAGTGATGAGATATTGGCTGTGAGCATGATGGCGCCCAGACGCATGATTGTGCTGCGCGTGACCGGCGATAAGGTGGCAAGCCTTATTAAAGAAGCCGCCCCTCATTTGCATGATGATGTGCGCTTGGTGGTGTTGGCGGGAGAGCTGACCACCCGCTCCAGCCTGCGTTCCTGGTTTGAAGCGGACGCACAAGCAGCATCGGTGGCCTGCTATCAGGATGAGGGCTATCAGCTGCAAGGGGTGATTCGCAAAAGTTTCAGCGAAGCAGGCATTCAGGCCTCTGCGGATGCGACGGACTATCTGGCAGCGCAGCTCGGCAATGACCGCTATGTAACCTATCAGGAATTGCAAAAAATCATCACCTATTTGGGTGAGCAAAAGCAGCTGACCATCGAGGTGGCGCAGGCGTTGGTGGGCTATAATAAAGATTCGGATTTGGATGATATTGTACAAGCCGTGGCGGACAAAAATCTGGCGAATTTGGACAAGATGCTCCAGGTGCAGCTGCATGAGGGCGCGCAACCCATTGCATACCTACGAGCGCTACAGCGCTATTTCAACCGGCTCTATTTGCTTAAAGCGCAAATGAGCCAGGGTGTGAGTATGGAATCAGCTATTAGCGGCCTCAAGCCTAAGGTGTTTTTTAAGCAGGAACAATCGCTTAAGCGCCATCTAACCCAATGGAAATTAACCGATGTGACCAAGGCGCTGGGCTTTTTGATTGCCGCCGAGCTGGCCTGCAAAACCAGCGACCTGCCCCCTATTCCAGCGAGCAGTCGTAAGCTCTTTCAAATCGCTCAGATTAGATAGCGCGTCCCAGACGCTGCAAAATATTATCCAGCTGCGAGAGCGAATCATAGGCCAGTACAATCTCACCGCTTTGGCCGCGATCATGGATGCTCACGCGAATGCCTAAGTCATCCGACAGGCTTGCTTCCAAGGCCAAAATATCAGGGTCTTTCGAGCTGGTCTGACGGCGATTGCTGGTGCCGCGCGGTGCGTTGGATTTAGGCTCCTGCGCGCCTTTGCTAAAGCGCTCGGCATCACGAACATTAAGGCCTTTGCTTACAATCTCCTTGGCCAGCGCTACCGGATCTTTGGCGGTGAGCAATGCTCTCGCATGGCCCATGGTCAGCTCGCCCTTATCCAGCATCAGCTTTACTTCTTCCGGCAACGTCAATAAGCGCAATAAATTTGCGACATGGCTGCGGCTTTTACCCACGACCGAGGCCAACTCTTCCTGGGTGTAGTCGAACTCCTCAATCAGCCGTTGATAGCCAAGCGCCTCTTCGAGCGGCGATAAATCTTGGCGCTGGATATTTTCCACCAGGGCGAATTCGAGGGCTTCTTTATCGGTCAGGTCACGGATGATCACCGGCACTTGCTCGAGCGAAGCCATTTTAGACGCGCGCCAACGACGCTCACCGGCGATGATTTCATATTTGCCCGAATATTTGCTGGAAGGACGCACGATGATCGGCTGCATCACGCCGTTCTTTTTAATCGACTCCGACAACTCACCGAGCGCGGCATCATCAAAACGCGCGCGTGGTTGGTATTTGCCGGCATGCAGCTGCGCCACCGATACGGTGGTCACACCCATACCCGTTTCTTTTGGCGCGGCATCGGCTGCTTTTTTCTGTGCGGTCGGCTGGACATAATTCTCGGAAATCAGCGCCGACAGGCCTTTTCCTAATCCACGATTTGCTGCCATGTGTGGTTCTCCTTACGCTGCTGATAATTCTTTTTTACGGACGCGCTCACGCTTGAGCAGCTCGCTGGCTAATTGGATATATGCCTTCGATCCGGCGCAATGCATGTCGTAAATCAAAGCGGGTTTGCCATGGGATGGCGCTTCCGACATACGTACGTTACGGGGGATAACCGAGCTATATACTTTCTCCCCGAAATAGCCGCGTACTTCATTTTCAATTTGCTCAGTGAAGCGATTGCGACGGTCATACATGGTGAGTACGATACCTTGAATATCGAGTTCGGGGTTCAAATTGGTTTTGACCAGCTCAACGGTACGCATCAAATGGCTTAAGCCTTCGAGCGCGTAGAATTCACATTGCAGCGGGATCAAAACACCATGCGATGCCACCAAGGCATTTAGCGTTAAAAGCCCCAGTGACGGCGGGCAATCGATCAATACATAATCGTATTTCATGGGGGCGTTATCGAGGGCATTTTTCAATCGATATTCACGGCGCATCAAGCTTACTAGTTCAATTTCAGCACCCGATAAATCGATGGTCGAAGGGACGATATGCAGTTGCGGCACGGCTGTTTTTTGAATGGCATCGGCGATTGGGGTATCCCCTAAAATCACATCGTATGAGGTCAAGTTACGTTGGCTGTTTTCAATTCCTAGCCCGGTGCTGGCATTGCCTTGGGGATCAAAATCAATGATCAATACATTTTTTCTGACCGCGGCTAATGCGGTAGCTAAATTTACGGTTGTTGTGGTTTTACCAACGCCACCTTTTTGATTAACGATGGATAGGATTCTTGTCATGCGATGCCCTCTTCTGGATGTTAGAAAGCTTGAGGATTACGGCCTCTGGATCAGTAATGCTGGGCAAAATGACATGTTCAAATGACCAATGTTGCTTTGCATTATCTAATTCATTAGCGTAATTTTTTCCTTTGGGGAAGAGGCAAATTGTTTCACGTGAAACGAACGCTTCACTATAAACAAGTAAGCGGTCGAGATCGGCCAGGGCCCTGGCACAGACCATATCGGCCACCGGTAATGCCTGTGCTTCGATTCGGCCGTGATGTAGGGTGACTGGGCTTTTAGTGATGCGCGACACTTCTTGTAAAAAGGCAATTTTTTTAGCATCGCTTTCGATGCAATGAATATTTTTATACCCACATATAGCCAATACCAAAGCCGGAAAGCCGGCCCCACTACCCATATCAACAATAGTCATTTCACGATTAGATATATGTTGGGTGAGCTGAAGCGAATCCAAAAAATGACGGGTCCATACATCTGGAATGGTGTCATTACTAATAAGATTTATTTTTGCCTGCCATTTTAATAACAGGTCACAATAGAGTTTTAATCGATCAAACGTTTCACGTGAAACATCGATTCGTTCATTGAGTAATTGATAAATGGAATCAGGCTGCATCCAAACGCAGGGCTTTTTTGATGTGAGCCATGAGGGCGGTAATAGCCGCCGGGGTAACACCCGATATACGGCTGGCGGCACCAATGGTGGCAGGCCGTACTGTTTTTAATTTGGTTTTAATTTCGGTTGAAAGCGATGGTAGGCCATCATAGTCAAGATCATCAGGAATCACCATGCCCTCTTCTTTTTTGAAGCTCGCAATATCTAATTCTTGGCGATGTAAATAGCCGGCATATTGGGCGTCGATTTCCAATTGTTCACGGATGCTACCGGTGATGGTGTGAAGCTCCGGCCAAATCCGACAGAGATCATTAAACTGGACGGTGTCATATTTTAATAGGTCAAAAGCAGAACGACGAACACCATCTTGGTTGATGATGATGTCATGCTGTTTGGCTTGGTTTGGGGTAATGGTTAACTGGTTCATTGTTTCACGTGAAACAGTCAACGCTTGTTGTTTGGTTTCAAAATGCTTCTGGCGGATGCTTTGTACGACACCTACTTTAATCCCGCGTTGGGTCAATCGTAGGTCTGCATTATCTGCTCGTAGACTCAATCGATATTCAGCTCGCGACGTGAACATACGGTAGGGCTCACTGGTGCCCAGTGTGATCAAGTCATCAATCATCACGCCGATATAACCCTCGGAGCGATCAATAATAAATGGCTCGGCGCCGCTTGCAGCCAAGGCCGCATTGGTGCCAGCGACAATCCCCTGCCCGCCTGCTTCTTCATAGCCAGTGGTGCCGTTGATTTGACCGGCGAAATACAGACCTTTGATCTGCTTGGTTTCTAAGGTTGGCTTCAATTCACGTGGGTCGACGAAATCATATTCGATGGCATAGCCTGGGCGAATAATGCGTACCTGCTCCAGGCCATGAATGGTGCGGATAAAATCCTCTTGGACATCTTGTGGCAAGGAGGTTGAAATGCCGTTTGGATAAACGGTGTCATCATCCAGCCCTTCCGGCTCAAGAAAAATTTGATGCTGCGCTTTATGGGCAAACCGCACCACCTTATCTTCGATCGACGGGCAATAGCGTGGGCCGGTTGATTCAATCTGTCCCGAATACATCGGCGCGCGGTGTAAATTGGCGTGGATAATCTCATGGGTAGCCTGGCTGGTATGGGTGATGTAGCAGGCGATTTGCGGTACGGTGACGGCAGTCGTTAGATAGGAAAATGGGTTGGGCGGGTTATCGCCTGGCTGTGGCTCAAGGCTCGCCCAATCAATGGTTTTGCCGTCTAGCCGCGCGGGTGTGCCGGTTTTCAGGCGGCCAACCATAAAATTCAGTCTTTTTAGGGTGTTAGACAGGCCAATCGAGGGAGCTTCCCCTACCCGTCCGGCGCGGATTTTAGTCTCGCCCATATGCATCAGGCCATTGAGAAAGGTGCCGGTGGTCAGCACCACTTTGGGCGCGCTGATACTCTTGCCCGATTGGGTGATAATGCCGGTGATTTCTTGGGTATCGCTTACCAGCAAATCTTCGACCGAATCTTCGATAATGGTGAGCTGCTCATACTCAGATAAAATATCTTGCACCGCCTGGCGGTAGAGCTTGCGGTCAGCCTGGGCGCGTGGGCCACGAACGGCGGGGCCTTTGCTGCCATTGAGCATGCGATAATGGATACCGGCGCGGTCAATGGCGCGTCCCATCACTCCGTCAAGCGCGTCGATTTCTTTGACCAACGTACCTTTAGCAATGCCGCCAATAGCCGGATTGCACGACATCTCACCGATGGTAGCTTGTTTTTGCGTCACTAACGCCGTGCGCGCCCCTACCCTGGCTGCGGCTGCTGCGGCCTCTGTGCCGGCGTGTCCGCCGCCGATGACAATCACGTCAAATGCTAACACCTGACTATTTCCCAATGCAAAATTGTTTGAAGATCACGTCCAATACATCATCCACGCTGATTTTGCCAGTAATTTTATCCACAGCCTGGGCAGAAATCCTGAGTTCCTCACAGGATAATTCCAGCGGCGCCTTGGCGTCAAAGCGCTTGAGATGGGTCAGCGCCTCTTGCAGCAAGGCACGGTGGCGGTGGCGGGTGATGACGGGCGCATGGCCACTGAAACGCTTGATAATCTGGGCTTCTATTGCCGCAAGCAAGGCGTCAATCCCCTCGCCGCTTTTGGTCGAAATCACGAGCGCGCCGGACGGCAAAGAGGCCTTGGGCATGACATCGCTTTTATTGATAATGACCAGGCTGCGCTCATCCATCAGCGCCTGGGTGCTGGCATCGAGCGCGGGTAGCAGGCTGCCGTCAAACACGATGAGGCGAATATCGGCGTCTTCGGCCTGTAATAACGCGCGGCGGATCCCCTCTTCTTCAATGTCATCGCCGCTTTCACGTAAGCCTGCCGTATCAGTTAGAATCACCGGATAGCCCGCGATATGCAGATGCACCTCGATCACGTCGCGCGTGGTGCCGGCGCGCTGCGATACGATGGCGGCGTCGCGCTTGGCCAGGCGGTTGAGCAAGCTGGACTTGCCGGCATTGGGCGCGCCCAAGATGACCACCCGCATGCCGCTTCTGAGCCGCTCACCGGCCTGATGATCGGAAAGCGCTTGGTCGATGGTTGCGATTGCAGCATTGACCTCCTCAGTCAAATTATCAAATACCGACTGCGGAATCTCCTCATCGGGAAAATCAATATAGGCTTCCATATGCGCAAGCACCGTGATGATCTGGGTGCGCAGCTGCGTGTAATAGCGGCTAAGATCGCCGTGCATCTGGCGCAGCGCCTGGTCTTTTTGCTTAGGGGTTTCCGCCTCGATCAGATCGGCCAATCCTTCGGCTTCGATCAGATCCATTTTGCCATTCAAAAAGGCGCGGCGGGTGAATTCGCCGGGCTCTGCCGGCCGCAAGCCATTTATCTGGCTGAGAGCGGCAAGCAGCTCCTGGTAAATGGCCAGGCTGCCGTGGGTGTGAAACTCCACCACATCCTCGCCGGTGAAGCTCTTGGGGCCCTGGAAAAACAGCACCAGCGCCTGGTCGATTATGGCTTTGCTTTGCGGATGGCGCAGGCTACATAAGCTCGCCCGGTTGGGCGCCAACTTGGTCTTGCCGGTGAGGGCGTGCAGCGCTGCTGTGGCCTGCCCGCCTGACACACGGATGACAGCCACGCCCGATTTAGCAGGGGCGGTAGCTAACGCAAATATGGTGTCGCGCGGTAGGTCAGGGGTCATGGAAATTCTTTGTATGTCGCCCAAAAACGCTTTAATACAGTAGGAAACTCCATAGCGAGAGAATATGCCATACGCAATCAGAATCACGCAGCCTGGCGGGCCAGCACAGCTTGCTTATGACGCCATTGAGCTTACCGAGCCTAAAGCAGGCGAGGTATTGCTCAAGCAAACGGCCATTGGTGTTAATTATATTGATGTGTATCACCGCACCGGACTCTATCCGCAGCCTAGCTATCCGGCCGGTATTGGGCTGGAAGGAGCGGGTATTATTGAGGCGGTGGGCGAGGGGGTGACCCGTTTTAAAGTGGGCGACCGCGTGGCCTATTGCGGCGGGCCGATTGGCGGCTATGCCACGCACCGCGTGATGGCGGCTAAACATTTGGTGGCGCTGCCGGCTGGGATTGAGGATGACATTGCCGCCTCCATCATGCTCAAAGGCCTGACCGTGCAATATCTGCTGCGCCGCACGGCTTCGCTACAAGCAGGACAAACCGTGCTCATGCATGCGGCGGCCGGTGGGGTGGGGTTGCTATTTTGCCAATGGGCCAAGCATCTGGGCATCACGGTGATTGGCACCGTCGGCAGTGAGGAAAAAGCCGCCATTGCCAAAGCATATGGCTGTACTCATACCATCTTGTATCGTAAGGAAAATTTCGCCAAAAAAGTCAAAGACATCACCCAGGGCAAAGGGGTGGATGTGGTCTATGATTCGGTGGGCAAAGATACGGCGCTGGACTCACTCGATTGCTTGAAACCGTTTGGGCTGCTGGTGAGTTTCGGCCAATCGTCAGGGCCGATTCCGCCGCTCGATTTATCCCTGCTGTCGCAAAAAGGCTCGCTCTACATCACCCGCCCAACCTTGATGCATCATCTGCAGGATGACGCCTGGTATCAAAGCGCGTCGCAGGAATTATTCGCGCTGGTGGAGCAGGGGGTGCTGACGCCTAAAATCGCCGCACATTATCCGCTGGAGCAGGCTGCAAGCGCACATCAGGCGCTGGAAAGCCGCCAGACGAGCGGCGCGCTCGTGCTTACCGTGGCTATTTAAGGAAAGCCGCTTCAATCAGCGTTTTGGTATAGTCGGTTTTGGGCTGGGTGAAGATGCTATTCGTGTCGGCATATTCCACCAGCTCGCCGCCACGCAGCACGGCGATATGATGCGAAATGGCGCGCACCACGCGCAGATCATGGCTGATAAACATATAGCTAAGCCCGTAGCGCTGCTGGAAGCTTTTGAGCAGCTCGATAATTTGCGACTGAATGGTGAGATCCAGCGCCGAGGTCGGCTCGTCGAGCACCACGAATTTGGGCTTGAGCACCATAGCGCGGGCGATGGAAATACGCTGGCGCTGGCCGCCGGAAAACTCATGCGGGTAGCGCTCTAGGATATTGCTGGGCATGCCGACTTCTTCCAGGATGCGCTCGATTTCTTCCAAGCGCTGGCCTGGCCGCAACTCAGGGTAATGCAACGCGAGGCCTTCATCGATAATTTGGCGGATGGTCATGCGCGGATTCAAGCTGGCATAGGGATCTTGAAACACCATCTGCATGCGGTTGCGCAGTCCTCGCAAGGCCTGGCCGCGCAGTTGCTCTGTCGACTCACCCAAAAACACGATCTTGCCGTCGCTTTTAATCAGCCGCAGCAGGGCAAAGCCCAGGGTGGTTTTACCGGAACCGGATTCACCCACTACGCCCAGCGTTGACGATTCCGCTATCGAAATTGATAGCTCTTTGACTGCCTTTACTTCGCCATGCACCCGCCGCAATATGCCTTTTCTGATGGGAAAATAAACCTTTAGCTTGTCGCAGCTAATAACGGGTTTGGCATCGAGCGGAGCCGGAGCTGGGGAACCTTTGGGTTCGCTTGCCAATAAATGCTGGGTGTAGGGATGGGCAGGGGCGGTAAAGACTTGCTTCACGGGGCCTTGCTCCACCACTTCGCCTTTGGACATCACCACCACCTTATCGGCCAGGCGGCGCACCACGGTTAAATCATGAGTGATAAACAGTACCGCCATGCCCATCGAAAGCTGCAGCTCTTTGATGAGCTTTAGGATCTTAGCCTGGATAGTGACATCCACCGCCGTGGTCGGTTCATCGGCAATGAGCAGATCGGGCTTGTTGGCAATGGCCATCGCAATCATCACGCGCTGACGCTCGCCGCCTGAGAGCTGGTGCGGATAGGCGTCCAGCCGGTCTTTGAAATGGGCCAGCCCCACCTGTTCGAGCAGCTCCAGCAGGCGTGTATGAATCTGCGCATCGCTGAGTTTTTGGTCGTGGAACATCTCGCTGATTTGCCGGCGGACGGTGTGAAGCGGGTTGAGCGCTGTCATCGGTTCCTGGAAAATCATGCCCACGCGCTTGCCGCGAATGGCTTTGATCATGTGCGGGGAGGCTTTAAGCAGGTCGCCGCCTTCAAACAGCACCTGACCTTGCAGGCGGGCTTCGTGCGGCTGTAGCTGGAGGCAGGAAAGGGCGGTGAGCGATTTGCCGGAACCGGATTCGCCGACGAGCGCTACCATCTCGCCGCGGGCGATGGAAAAGGACACGCCCTTGACCGCTTCGGTGCCAGGAAAGGTGACATGCAGGTTATCAATGGCAAGCAGCGTCATGCCGGACCTCGCCGTGGATCAAAGGCTTCGCGCACCGCATCGCTGATAAAGACGATCAGCACCAGCATTAAAGAGCTCACCAAAAAGCCTGTAATGCCCAGCCACGGGGCTTGCAGATTTTGTTTGCCTTGCAGTAAGAGCTCACCCAGTGACGGGGAGCCTGGCGGCAGGCCGAAGCCCAGAAAATCAAGCGAGGTCAGCACGGTGATGCTGCCGGCCATGATAAAGGGAATCACCGTCATGGAGGAAACCAAGGCGTTGGGCAGCACGTGGCGCAGCATGATTTTTCCTTCGCTGACACCTAGCGCACGCGCGGCTTTCACATAGTCAAAATTGCGGGCGCGCAAGCATTCCGCCCGTACCAGACCGGAGAGCGACATCCAGGAAAACAGCAGCAAAATGCCTAGCAGCCAGCCGAAATTCGGGGTGATGATGCTGGCTAAAATGATCAGCACAAACAGCTCCGGCAGATTGCTCCAGATTTCGATAATGCGCTGGAAGATGAGATCGACCAAACCGCCAAAATAGCCCTGGATAGCACCGGCTAGGATGCCGATGATGGAGCTTAGAATGGTGAGCGACAAGCCAAAGAGGATCGAGATACGAAAGCCGTAAATCAAGCGCGCCAACACATCGCGGCCTTGGTCATCGGTGCCCAGCCAGTTTTCCCCGGAAGGCGGCGAGGGGGCGGGTGTGGGGCTGTCGTAATTGATGGTGGAATAATCATAGCGGATGGGCGGCCAGATCATCCAGCCATGTGCCTTGATTTCCTCTGCCACATGCGGGTCGCGGTAAATGGCTTCGCTTTTAAAATCCCCGCCAAACGCCTGTTCGCTATAGATGGTGACAACCGGCCAGTAATAGCTATCTTTATATTTGATTAACAATGGCTTGTCATTAGCGATGCCCTCGGCAAATAGGGTGCCTAGGAATATGAATAAAAAGATCCACAGCGACCAAAAGCCGCGTTTATTGGCACGGAAAATCTGCAGGCGGCGCTGGGTCAGTGGGCTCATGCGTGATGCTCCCCAAACCAGCTGAGGCTGCGCGCCAATACATCATCCCACACACGCAACAGCGCATGGTTGGCGTCACTATAGAGATGCAGATTATGCGGTTTTTTCTGCTTGGTGAGTGCATCGGCCAGCTGGAGCGAATGCTGCGCCGGCACCACATCATCGCTCTGGCTATGCAGCAGGTAAAGCGGGGCGGAAATCTGCTCAGGCCAGTAAACCGGCGAGCGGGCTTTAAGCATCGCTTCGCGATCGGCGCTTAACTCTGGAATGAGGCGGTGATAGAGCGCATCGACCGCCGCATTTTGCTCGGCTGCCTGCCATAGATCGGTGAGGCTAGCTAAGATAATGGCGGCGCTTAGTTGTGCGCCGTGCTTCATGGCCAGGCACGTCATCATGCCCCCGCGCGAATGGCCCAGCATGAAAATATTTTTGCCGTCCCAGGCTGGATTCTGTTTGGCCGCCTCGATCAGCTGTAACACATCCTGTACATCCTCGCCGCCGAAATCCTCGCTGCCTTCGCCGCCATCGGCGCCGCGATAGTTGCTGGCATAGACCAGGAATCCCGCGCGGGCAAAGGGCGCCATCGAGCGCAACACCGAGATGACGGTGAGCTTGCCATATTCATGGCTGCCGCCGCGGTTATAAATCAGGATCGGATGGGATTGTTTTTGGATAGTAGCTGGCAGGGCGGAAAGCCCCGTTACCCGCAGGCCTTGGCTGTCATAGGTGATGCGCGAGGTGATGACATCGAGTGCGGCATATTCAGCGAGCATTTTGCTGTAAGCGGCTTCCGGCAGGGGTGACGGAAACACTTTGGCCTCGGTTAAATGCGCGAGCGTATGCGGTATGAAAGGGGTGGATTCGATCATACATCCCTCCGCTCAAAATCAATGCGCGGATCAATGATGGCATAGAGTATATCGCCCACCAGATTGAAGATCAGCCCCAGCAAGGTGAAGATATAGAGCGTGCCAAACATCAGCGGATAGTCGCGGTTCATGATTGCTTCGTAGCCCAGCAAACCCAGGCCATTGAGCGAAAAGATAATCTCAATCAGCAAGGCGCTGGTAAAAAGCACGCTCAGGAAAGCGCCTGGAAAACCGGCGATGATAATAAGCATAGCGTTGCGAAACACATGGCCATACAGCACCTGGGGTTCGCTTAAGCCTTTGGCGCGCGCGGTCAGCACATATTGCTTGTGAATTTCATCCAGGAAGTAATGCTTGGTAAGCAAGGTGAGTCGGGCAAAACTGCCGATAGTCAGAGCGGTAATGGGCAGGGCCATATGCCAAAAATAATCACCAATCTTGCCCCAGAAACTAAGCGTTTCCCAGTTATCGGAGGTGAGGCCTTTGAGCGGAAACCAGTTGAAATAATTGCCACCGGAAAACAGCACAATCAGCAAAATCGCGAATAAGAAACCCGGAATCGCATAGCCTAAAATAATGATGCTGCTGCTCCAGGTATCGAAGCGGCTGCCATGCTGCACCGCTTTGCGGATACCCAGTGGAATCGAGATCAAATAGCTAATCAGCATGGTCCACAGTCCCAGTGAAATCGTCACCGGCAGGGTGTTGGCAATCAGCGTTGTCACTCGCTCATTACGGAAAAAACTTTCGCCAAAATCAAAGCGCAGATAATTGCCCATCATATCCAAAAAGCGCTGCAAAGGCGGCTTGTCGAAGCCATACATCGCCTTGATGCGCTCGACGATTTCAGGATCCAGTCCGCGTCCGCCGCGATAGATGGAATTCACATCGCCCACTTTGATCTCGGCCTTGCTGGCTAAATCCGAGCCGCCACTGCCGCTGATGCGCGAGGTGGCATCAACCGAGGTAATATCCGTAAGTCTAGCGACCATGCGCTCCACCGGCCCGCCAGGTGCAGCCTGGATGATCAGGAAGTTCAGCGCCATGATGCCTACCAGCGTAGGGATCATTAGCAATAAACGTCTTAGGATATAGGCGGTCATGCCTTAAGGTTTAGCGACTTCCTTAGAATTTGCAGCATCTTTTATCCACCAGGTCTGCAAACCCAGATTATATTTAGGCGTGATGGCGGGAATGCCAAATTTATTTTGGTACGCCACGCGAAACCCGTTGGAGTGCCAATGCGGAATGGCGTAGTGCCGCCAAAGCAATACGCGGTCCAGCGCGCGGCCAGCGGCGATCATGGATTCTTTATCGGTGCCGGTGGTAAGCACGGAAAGCAGATGGTCAATCAGCGGATCTTCGGTGCCGACTAAATTAGGGCTGCCTTTGACCTTGGCTTGCGAGCTGTGCCACAGCGCCATCTGCTCATTGCCGGGAAAAAACACGCCGCGATTGATCCAGATGCTCACCACATCGAAATCAAATTCATCGGTGCGTTTTTGGTATTGCGAATCATCGACCATGCGGATGGAGGAGTTAATGCCCAAACGCTCCAGGTTTTTGCGCATGGGGCCAATGACGCGCTCCATAGTGGGTTGGCGCAGCATGAATTCGATTGCAAGCGGCTGGCCTTTGCTGCCAACCAATTTGCCGTCTTTGATCACCCAGCCAGCCTGCTCAAGCAGCGCTTGGGCACGCAGCAAATTCTCACGTGGATTACCGGAGCCGTCGGTAACTGGTGGCGAAAATTCTTTTTCAAACAGCTCTTTGGGTAGACTGTTGCGGTAAGGCTCCAGCAAGGCGAGTTCCTTGCCGGTGGGCACGCCTTTGGCTTGGAATTGTGTATGCTCGAAATAGCTGCGGTTGCGCGTATAGGCGCCGTAGAAAATGGTTTTATTCAGCCATTCGTAATCGAGCGCCAGAGCAATGGCTTCACGCACGCGCGCATCGGCGAATTTTTCCTGACGCGTGTTAAAAATAAAGGCCTGCATGCCTTGCGGGATTTCATGCGCGATCTCGCGCTTGATGATTTTGCCTTCGCGGATGGCAGGAATATCGTAGGCCTTGGCCCAGTTGCGCGCGATATATTCCTGGCGGAAATCATATTCACCGGCTTTGAGCGCCTCCAGCGCCACATTCTCATCGCGGTACATATCGTAGCGCAGCGTGTCGAAATTATATTGGCCGCGATTCACCGCTAGATCTTTGCCCCAATAGTTGGGGTCGCGCTTATAGATAATGAAGCGTCCTTGCTCAAGCATATCTACCTTGTAAGGCCCGCTACCCAGCGGCGGCGTTAAGGTGGTTTTGGTGAATTCATTAGCGGTATAATAGGCTTTGGAAATCACCGGTATGGCGGCTACGATTTGCGGCAATTCGCGATTTTTTGCGTCGCTGAAGGTAAATTTAACGCGGCGCGCATCGAGTTTTTCACATCCAGCCACCGAGGCGAAGCGGATTTTAAACGTAGGATCCCCCTTATCGCGCAGGGTATAGAATGAAAACACCACATCATCGGCGGTAACGGACGTGCCATCCTGCCATTTGGCTTGCGGGCGCAGGGTGAAAATCACCGAGCTGTTATCAGCCGCCACCCCGGCGCTTTCGGCCAGCAACCCATACATGGATTGCGGCTCGTCTTGCGAGGCGACCATCAGCGTTTCAAATAAGATCTCAACAAACGGCGCTTTGAGGCCGTTTAGGATAAAGGGATTGAGATTGTCGTATGAGCCGGTTTCGGCCAGCTTCATGGTGCCGCCTTTGGGCGCATTCGGATTCACATACTCAAAATGCGCGAAGCCTGCCTTGTATTTGCATTCACCATAAAGCGCCAGGCAATGGGTGGGTTGTGCCAGGCTTATCGAAGGTAGGAATGCGGCCGCTACCAGCGCAGCCAAACCAAGGAAGCGGCGCGCCATTAGGCTTTGTTCCATGGTCCGCCTTGAGGGGTTTCACCTGGGGTGGTGGTAATTGACGCTAGCGGTGATTTATGACGAATGGCTTCAAACACGCTGAGCGCTTGCGCAACCATGCTGCTGGCATCGCCGGCATTGGTGGGCAGCAACACGGTGGTGCCTTTTTTGGCGAGCTCTTTGAACGCAGCCACATATTGCTCGGCCACGCGCAGCGACACCGCATCTTCGCCCCCTTGTTTTTGAATCGCACTGGCTACGACTTCAATCCCTTTGGCGGTGGCTTCGGCGACGGCAAAAATGGCTTCGGCTTCACCTTTGGCGCGGTTGACTTGATCGGTCATGGAGGCTTCCGAGGCCAACACGACTTCTTGTTTTCTGCCTTCGGCGACGTTGATTTGCGATTGGCGTTTGCCTTCCGATTCTAGAATCGAGGCGCGTTTTTGACGATCAGCCGCTACCTGCAATTCCATTGCTTTGAGCACTGAATTAGGCGGGGTGATGTTTTTGATTTCATAGCGCATGCATTGTACGCCCCAGCTTTGCGCTGCTTGGTTGATCGAGGTCACTATATTGGCGTTTAAGGTTTCGCGCTCTTCAAAGGTTTTATCCAAGGTGAGCTTGCCGATTTCCGAACGCATGGTGGTTTGCGCGAGCAGCTGCACGGCATAGATCGGGTTGTTGACACCGTAAGAGGCAGCGATGGGGTCGATGATGCGGATATAGAGCACGCCATCGAGCGAGAGCGTCACGTTATCGCGGGTGATGCCCGCTTGTTCCGGCACATCCACCGCCATTTCCTTGAGCGAATGCTTATAGGCGACGCGCTCGATAAAAGGCCAAATCCAGTTCAGGCCAGGCTCCAATTTACGGTCGAACTTGCCGAGGTTTTCGATGATCCAGGCCTGCTGTTGCGGCACGGTTTTGACGCCCATAAAAATGGGGATGATAATTAGGGCAAGAATGACGGCCGCGATAAATTCCATGAGAAAGCTCCTTACGAGATACGATTATGAATTGGGCTTAACGGTGACGGTGTTGCCTTGTACGGCAATGATGGTAACCGGTGCACCGGCTTCGAGCTGCTCAGACACGCTGTCGGCTGCAAGCTTAGCTTTCATGATGGTGCCAGACCAGGTGACTTCGCCGTCTTTGCCTTTGGTGAGTCCTTCGCTTCCGACATAAGCCGTGTCGCCTATGATATTATTGTAACCGCCCACACCTTTGCCGATATGCAGTTTTTTGAGCGGGTGCCAGAGCAGGGCGGCAAAGCCTGCCGTTGCCAAGCCGAAGATAATGATTTGGCCAAAAATATTATCGGCCAGCACCCAGCCAATATGAATAAAGGCACCGGCGACCAGGGCGCCGAGGCCAGCAAAGAAAAAGCCAGCACCAGGGATGCCCACAATTTCCAGCACAATGAAAACGACACCAAGTATCAGCCAGACGAATTCAGCATTCATGGGGTCACCTCCAACGTAACGTTAGCGTTATTTAGGCAGGGCTTGTGGCTTATCACTCATGGTATTTAAATACGCAATCAAATTAGCACGTTCTTGCGGATCTTTCACGCCAGCAAACGACATTTTATTGCCTGGGATATGTTTTTTGGGATTGGCCAGGAAGTCAGACAATTCTTGGAAACCCCATTTTTTGTCTTTCAACGCTTCTAGCGCCGCTGAATAGGTATAGCCTTCCGCATGGGCGAAATGGCTACCCACTAAGCCCCATTGGTTCGGACCTACGCCGTGCTTACCGCCTTTATCAAACGTATGGCAAGCAGCGCATTTCTTGGCAGCAGCAGTGCCAGCGGTGAGGTCGGCTTTGGCCAGAAATGGTAGAATATCCACCGGCTTTTCCGGCTCTTTAGCAGCCGTTTCGCTGCCTGCTGATTCGGCGCCGGCAATGGTGAAGCCGCGTTTCTCATGCGATTTTCCATGTTCGCCAACACTGCCGGTATAGAGCCCTTCGCTCATGATACCTGCAACCATAGCAATTACACCGGCAAGCAACACCGCGCCTGCGATTTTATTAAATTCGAGCCCATTACCGGACATATCGTCTCCTTAGCATTATAGTGATGACAGTTGCCGATTTTATAATATGCTACGGCACGTTATTCAATTGAAAGATTACGCGAATTCATGTCCGCCATCATTCTGATCCCCGCCCGCATGGCATCCACGCGCTTGCCCAACAAGCCTTTGGCGCTGATTGGCGGCGAGCCAATGATTGTAAAAGTATGGCGCCAGGCCGTAGCTTCTAAGCTTGGTGACGTGGTGGTAGCGTGTGACGGCGAGGCGATTGCGGGAGCCATTACCCAAGCGGGTGGCAAGGCGGTGCTGACCGATGCGAACCTGCCCTCGGGATCGGACCGTATTTTCCAGGCGCTGCAAACGCTCGATCCTAAGAAGGCGCATGATATTATTATTAATGTGCAAGGCGACATGCCGACATTGGACCCAAACGTAATCGGGCAGGTGGTGACCTTGCTTGCTAATCCGGCGGTGGATATTGCAACGCTTGCAGCCGAGATAAAAGATGAGGGCGAAAAACAGGATCCGGCCGTGGTGAAAATCGCGCTTGCCGGCACCCGCGCGTTGTATTTTTCACGCGCCACCATTCCGCATGGGGTGGGGCCGCTGTATCATCATATCGGCATTTACGGCTATCGCCGCAGCGCTTTGGAGCGCTTCGTAAGTCTGCCGCCGAGTGCGCTCGAGCAGCGTGAAAAATTAGAACAATTACGTGCCCTAGAAGCGGGCATGCGCATCGATGTGGCGGTGATAGACACCGTGCCGCTGGGTGTGGATACACCAGAGACCTTAGAAAAAGCGAGACAGTATTATGACCAACATTCTCTATGACGTAGCGGGTATCGGCAATGCGATTGTCGATGTTCTGAGTTTTTGTGACGATGCATTTTTGCAGACCAATGCGCTGGCCAAAGGCAGCATGCAACTGGTGGATGCCACGCGCTCAGCCGAGCTTTATGCGAAAGTAGGCCCCAGCACCGAATGCTCCGGCGGGTCGGTTGCTAATTCGCTGGCGGGGCTTGCCTCGCTCGGTGCGCGCACAGCCTTTATCGGCAAAGTTGCCGATGACAAGTTAGGCCAGATTTTCACCCATGATATGCGCTCGACCGGCACGTATTTTACGACATCGATGCTGAAGGGCGAACTGCCTTCTGCCAATTGTATTGTGTTAGTGACGCCCGATGCGCAGCGTACTATGGCCACCTTTTTGGGCGCGTGCAGTCAAGTGACGCAAGCCGATATTGATGAAGAGCTGATTAAGCAATCGGCCATTGTCTATATTGAGGGGTATTTATGGGATACCGAACATGCTAAATCTGCCATTCGCAAAGCCATGGCATTGGCGAAAATGCATCAGCGCAAAGTCGCCATGACATTGTCGGATACATTTTGCGTGCATCGTCATCGCAGTGAGTTCTTGCAGCTGATCCATCATGAGATCGATATTTTATTTGCTAATGAAGGCGAGATCAAAGCGCTCTATGAAACTGAGGATTTCGATACGGCGATTGCCAAGCTACAGGGGCAATGCGAAGTAGCGGCCGTCACGCGCAGTGAGGTAGGTAGCGTGGTGGTAACAAAAAAAGAAGTCATTGCCGTGCCCACCAAAGCGGTGGCTAAGGTGGTAGATACCACCGGCGCGGGTGATTTGTATGCCAGCGGATTTTTGTTCGGCTATAGCCGCGGTGATGCTCTTGAACAATGCGCTCAATTAGGCAATGCCTGCGCGGGTGAGATCATCCAGCATTTAGGCGCACGCAGCATGAAACCGCTGAAAGCGTTGGTGGCTTAGTGCGGCGTTTTCTAGCCCTTTATTTGCAGCCGCGCTTGATTGCGATTTTGCTGCTGGGTTTTTCCAGCGGGCTGCCGCTGGCGCTTACCGCATCGACGCTTGCTGTATGGTTGCTCGAAGCCCAGGTCGATCTGGCGGCGATTGGATTATTTGCGGCAGTCGCCACACCGTATAATTTGAAATTTCTATGGGCGCCGCTGATTGACGGTCTGCCTTTTCCATTTTTATCGCGGCTGCTAGGTCGCCGGCGTGGTTGGATGATAGCCACACAACTAGCCTGCGCGGCGAGTTTATGCGTGCTCGGCGCGATTGATCCGGCGCAGCATGTGTGGTGGGTGGCGCTGATGGCAATTGTGGTGGCGTTTTGTTCGGCCAGCCAAGATATTGTGATTGATGCGTATCGTGTGGAAATTTTGCCGGCTGAGCAACAGGGCGCGGGTGCGGCGATGGTGGTGCTGGGTTACCGCTTTGGCATGATTGCATCCAGTGCTGGCGCGCTGTATCTGGCAAGCTATACCAGCTGGGCAATGACCTATTGGATTATGGCGGCACTTATGGGTGTGGGCATGGTAACGGCTCTGATTGCCGGTGAGCCAGCGACGCAAGTAGCACCTGACCGGCCGCATATGGGTGTTGCCGCCTGGCTTAAAAAACACGTGGCCGAACCGTTTGCCGATTTCATCCAGCGCGATCATTGGCTGGTCATATTGCTCTTTATTTTATTCTATAAATTAGCCGATGCGTTTATGGGGCTGATGCCCAACGTGTTTTACCGCGATATTGGGTTTTCCAAGGAAGAAATCGCGACCGTGGTGAAATTATTTGGCCTGACGGCAACCATTGTCGGCAGCTTTATCGGCGGCTATATTGTCACCCGGCTGGGCATTGTGCGCTCGCTGTGGATCTGTGGTATCGCGCATGCGCTGACCAATGTGATGTTTGTGGTGCAGGCGCATGTGGGTGCGGATATTCGCGTGCTCGCCCTGGGCATCACGCTGGAAAACGTGACCGGCGGCATGGGCACGGCGGCATTTGTTGCCTTCATGAGCAGCCTGTGCCATGTGCAATTTACCGCCACGCAATATGCGCTGCTCAGTTCGCTTTCCTCGGTGGGGCGCACCTGGCTTTCCACTCCGGCGGGCTGGGTTTCCAAACAGCTGGGCTGGGAATTATTTTTCGTCTTTGCCACGTTGTTGGCGATTCCAGGTTTATTGATTCTGGCCTGGCTGATGCGGCGGGTCGATTTAAATAAACCGGCTTAAGGGACATGCTTTAAAGGGGTGAGAATGTATAAGATATTTTGTTTAATAGCGTTTTTTATAGCCTTGCCGCTTGATAATCGCGCTGCGCTGGCTGAGCCGTGCGTTCAAAACGTAACATTATCGCAAGAGTCAGGCATCCCAGCGAGAGAAATTCTTTATTTCCAATCGGATATTAATGCTGATGCGGTAAGCGACTACTTTCTTGCTGATAAGGCTTTATGTGGCAATGGCGGATGTATGTGGAATATTTATGCCAGCTGCAAGGCGGGTGGGTATACTAAAGTAGCCGACAAGATGGGGCTGCATCCGCGTGCTATATTGATTAAAAAAAGCACGCATGATGGCTTAGCAGACATAGACAGCTATTGGCATATGAGCGCATATGATGGTTCGCTGGCGCATCATGTGTTTGATGGAAAAAAATACGGCACAAAAAGCAGCAAGCTTATACCGAGTAGCCAAGCTAATATTATGCCGTGGCAGGTCTTCGAGCCCTTGTCCACCAGCGACAATCCGTTCGCTTTTACATTGCATCCCTAAGGCCACTTCACCTCCGGCGGCATCGACATTAAAATTGCTTCGACATTGCCACCCGTCATCAGGCCGAATTTTGTGCCGCGATCATAAAGCAGGTTAAACTCGACGTAGCGCCCGCGCTTTTGTAGCTGCCACTGGCGCTGCTCTTGCGTCCAGGATTCGTGCATATGGCGACGCACGAGTTGTGGGTAAATGCTCGCAAAACTTTTGCCGACATTTTGCGTGAAAGCAAAGTCGGTGTCCCAGTTGCCGGTATTAATATAGTCGTAAAAAATCCCACCCACACCGCGCGGTTCATTGCGATGTTTCAGGAAGAAATACTCATCACACCATTGCTTGAATTTAGGGTAATAATCGGGATCGAACGCATCGCAGGTGGCTTTAAACGCCGCGTGGAAATCGGCCGTGTCTTGTTCGTTGGGATACATAGGCGTCAAATCCGCGCCGCCGCCGAACCAGCTTTTATAATTATCTCCGCTACGCGCTTCTGCGCTCGTAGTATCTGGTGCGCTGCCACCGACTACGATCATGCGCGTGTTCATATGCACGGCAGGCACCAGTGGCGAGCACATATGCGCAACCAGCGAAATGCCGCTTGCCCAAAAGCGTGGGTCTTTATCGGCGCCCGGAATTTCTTTGCGCATCGCCTCCGAAAATTCGCCGTGCACAGTGGAAATATTCACGCCTACTTTTTCAAACACGCGGCCTTTCATGATCGACATCTCGCCGCCACCGCCGCCCTCGCGAACCCAGGGGGTTCGTTTGAAATTACTCCCGGAATTGTCTCCTGACAATTCCATGGAGTTGAGCTCAGGGCTGACTCGGTCTACTGACCTCGTAGAACCATTATATTCTTTTTCTATTTGTTCAAACTCGGCGCAGATTTGATCGCGCAGGCTGCGAAACCAACTGGAAGCTTTTTGTTTTTGTTCGTCGATGGTCATAAAAACCTCCGCGATTTTCTACTGAAAATCGCATGAGTTAAGCCGCGGGCGCAGCGGCGGTCTGCTGACCGCCATTCATTATAAAGCTGTTTCATACGGTGCCTCTTGTTTGTCTCAGCGCTTCACCCAATACCATACTTGCGGCTAATGCAACATTAAGTGAGCGTGCATTCGGCTGCATGGGAATGGTGATACCCAGATCCACCGCATCGCGCACATAATCCGGCACGCCCTGCGATTCGCGTCCGAGCAACAACATATCGTCAGGTTGATAGCTAACCTGCGTATACGCTTGCGAAGCGCGGGTGGTTAGTAGCAGCAAACGGCCGGCCTGTGATTGACGGAAATCAAGAAACTCCTGCCAGGAGCGATGACGGGTGAGGGGCACCAGATCATAATAATCCATGGCCACACGGCGCATGCGCTTATCGTCAAAGGGAAAGCCGCATGGCTCAATGATATGCAGCGCCACGCCCATACAGGCTGAGAGCCGAATTAAGCTTCCGGTATTTTGTGCGATATCGGGCTCGAACAGAACAATATTCATTAATTATACATATTTATCATAAGGTTATTCCGTACATAAAAACTTCACAAAAAATACATTTATAGCGGGAAAAAAATTTGCGACAATGAAACTTATGGATTCACGTTTTGGCGCATTCTTTTTACTTACCGGCGTTACCTTCGCAGGCTTTGCCTCAGGCTTTGGCGTGTGCCTATTCGATTTGGATACGGTGGATGCCTGTGTAGCCGTTGCTGACCGTTGGGTCGATGTCTTTAAAAATATGGGCGATCATCTGATTGCATGGGCCTTTGCCATTTTTCATGCCGTATTTAGTCGATAATTTTTAATCGATTTTTTCTTTCTTTAAGTTGCAACTTCATAGGGTTTTGTTATAGAAACGTCTCAGTAATTCAATTTGTTGAGACTGTTCATGAGCAAACCACTGCAATCAAGCCCTGTAAGCGAGGGCTCTACACGACGCGATTTCATGATGCTAACCGCTGGCGGCATTGCCGCAGTCGGCGGTGCCTCGGCATTATGGCCCTTTGTTAACAGCATGAATCCAGCCGCTGACGTATTGGCGCTGTCGACGGTGGAAGTCGATCTTGCCCCCATCAAGCCAGGCCAGACCATCAAAGTAAAATGGCGCGGTTCACCGGTCTTTATCCGCCATCGCACCCCAACCGATATTGAACAATCGCGTGCCGTTGACGTGTCACAGCTGCGCGATCCGCAAAGTGATGATGCGCGTGTGCAAAAAGGCCATGAGCAATGGCTGGTGATGATTGGTGTATGCACCCATTTGGGTTGCATTCCGCTGATCGGTGCCGGGGATTATAACAATAGCGATGGCGGCGGCCTGTTCTGCCCATGTCACGGCTCGCATTATGATACGGCCGGCCGCGTGCGCAAAGGTCCAGCGCCTAAAAACCTGACCGTTCCTAAATACGCATTCCTCAGCGATAACCGCATTAAGATTGGCTAAGCATTATGGCGAAAACACCTACTGAACAAGCTCCTGGAATCAAAGGCTGGATCGAATATCGCCTGCCGATTTTTTCGTTTATCGACAACAGTCTGGGCAGCAACTATCCGACCCCGCGCAATTTGAACTATTGGTGGAATTTTGGCTCGATCGCAGGCATCTGCCTAGTGCTGCAAATTTTGACCGGCCTGTTTTTGGCCATGCATTATTCGTCGCATGCAAGCCTCGCGTTCGACAGTGTTGAAAGCATTATGCGCAACGTGAATTACGGCTGGCTGTTGCGCTATGGCCATGCGGTGGGTGCGTCGATGTTTTTCGTCGTGGTCTATATCCATATTTGCCGCGGCCTGTATTACGGCTCGTATAAAGCCCCGCGCGAAATTCTCTGGTGGCTGGGCCTGGTGATTTTCTTGCTGATGATGGCAACCGCCTTCATGGGCTATGTGCTGCCATGGGGCCAGATGAGCTTCTGGGGTGCGACCGTGATCACCAATTTATTCTCCGCCATTCCTGGCGTGGGTGAGGCGATTGTGCAATGGTTGTGGGGTGGTTTCTCGGTTGATAATCCGACGCTGAACCGCTTTTTTGCACTGCATTTCCTGCTGCCTTTCGTCATTGTCGGCGTGGTGATTTTGCACATCTGGGCGCTGCATACGCATGGCTCGAACAACCCGCTGGGTATCGCAGTACAAGGCCCGCAAGACACGCTGCCTTTCCATCCTTATTACACCTATAAAGACTTCTTCGGCTTTGGGGTGTTCTTCATGGTGTTTGCTTGGTTCGTATTTTTCTCGCCAAACTCGCTCGGCCATCCCGATAACTATATCGAGGCCAACCCGATGGTGACCCCGCCGCATATCGTGCCGGAATGGTATTTCTTGCCGTATTATGCGATTTTACGCGCTACGCCCGATATTGGCATTCCTTTCACCAACATCGTCTTCATTCCGTCAAAACTGGCTGGTGTACTGGCCATGTTCGGCTCGATTTTGATCATGTTTGTGTTGCCGTGGATTGACCGTTGCAAAGTACGCAGCGGCAGTTTCCGTCCCACCTTCAAATGGCTCTATTGGCTCTTTATCGTCAATGCCATCTTCTTGGGGTATCTGGGCGCACAGCCGGCGGAAGGCATCTATATTATCTTGGGCCGCATTTCGCTCACCATCTATTTTGGCTATTTCGCCGCGC
The DNA here is from genome assembly GCA_033762715.1 of Rickettsiales bacterium. Taxonomy (GTDB): domain Bacteria; phylum Pseudomonadota; class Alphaproteobacteria; order Rickettsiales; family SXRF01; genus JANRLL01. The sequence continues at coordinate 55,370 of JANRLL010000009.1, forward strand.
TCTGGCTGATTAGCAAAAATGAAAAAACCTTACCGCTTCCCGAGAGCATCAGCAAAGCCGTGCTCACATCTCAGAGCGCACATCATTGATGGAATTACACATGAAAAAACGTCTTTTACTTCTTACCACTGCATTGATTGGACTTGGGGCATCGGCTGCCTTTGCCTCATCGGATGCGAAACCGCCGCGCCATGTGGATTGGTCATTTGACGGCATGCTGGGTCGCGTGGATAAACCATCGGCGCAACGTGGTTTCCAGATCTATAAAGAAGTCTGTGCATCGTGCCACGGCTTGAAACGCGTGGCCTTCCGCAACCTGTCTGCCATTGGGTTTTCGGAAGCAGAAATCAAAGCGCTAGCATCGAGCTATTCGGTCAAAGACGGTCCGAACGATGAGGGCGACATGTTTGAGCGCCCAGGTTTGCCATCGGATTATTTCCCGTCACCGCACGCCAACGAACAGGCTGCTCGCGCCGCGCATAATGGCGCTTATCCGCCTGATCTGAGCTTAATTATCAAATCGCGTCTGCATGGTGCGAACTATGTCTATTCACTGCTGATCGGCTATGGCGAGAACCCACCGGAAGGCGTGCATTTGGGCGATGGCCAATACTACAACCCTTATTTCAATTTGCATAACGGTCTGGCGATGCCGGCACCGCTTGCCGATGGTCAGGTTAGCTATGAAGATGGCACCCAAGCGAGCGTCGATCAGATGTCGCGCGATGTGGTGAATTTCTTACAATGGGCGGCAGAGCCTGAAATGGAAGCGCGCAAACAAATGGGCATCAAAACCCTGCTTTTCTTGTTCGCGTTTACCGTATTTATGTATCTTGCTAAACGCAATCTCTGGAGAAAGCTGCACTAAGCGTGGGGGTACGAGTGGTCGGTTGCAAGCGACGCGAGCGCTATCTACTGGCTGCCATTGGCTTGCTTTCGCTAATTAGTAGCTCGGCTGCTTTTGCTGCCAATAGCATGAAGATCATGCCCGGCAGCCCCTTGCCACGCACCAAATTTGAAGAACGGCCCGTGCTCTCCGAATCAGAGCCAGTGCTGTTGGAAGCATCAGAGATTGATTACGACCACCAAAATGCCGTAGTAACCGCATCGGATCGCGTAGAGGTGGTGCAGGGCGATACCGTCTTACTGTGCGATAAGCTGACCTATAATCAAAAAGACGGCAAAGTGTATGCCGAGGGTAATGTGAGCATGCTCGATCCCTCTGGTCATGTGATTTTTGCCGATCGCCTCGAAGTGACCAGCGATATGCGCAGCGGCGTCATTGAGCAGTTTAAGGTACGCTTGGCGGATCAATCGAGTTTTGCCGCGGTGGCCGCTGACAAGCTCGATGAGAATCGCATGAAGCTTTATAAAGCGGTCTATTCTCCTTGCCGCGTCAGCTGCGACAGCAAAGACGAAAAATCAGGCGAAGCACATTACCCGTTATGGCAGCTCACTGCCGATGAGGTGATGCTCGATAACGTCGAGCAGCGCGTGAAATATGAGGAGGCGTTTTTTGAAGTAGACGGGGTGCCGATTCTCTATTCACCCTATTTCTCGCACCCCACCCCCGATGCGCCCAACCAAAGCGGCTTGTTGCTGCCCGATTATCAATATTCACAGAATTATGGCTCGGCCGTGCGCGTGCCCATGTATTATGCCATTGGCCAGGATCGCGACGTCACCCTCACCCCGATGATTACCACCACTGCCGGCCAGGTATTTATGGGTGAATACCGCCAGCAATTCGATAGCGGCCCGCTTACCATCGCCGGCAGCATTACCAACGCGCCCGATATTGATGCGCTGGGCAACCGCTCGCCTGGCCATGATTTTCGTGGTGATATTAGCGGTAATGGCCGCTTTCGCCTTAATGAAACCTATGAATGGGGTTTTAACGGACGGCGTACGTCCGACGATACGTATCTGCGTCGTTACGGGCTTGGTGAGGATACGCTTTTGACCTCGCGCGTCTATGCCGAAGGCATGCGTTTTGAAAACACCAATGATCGCTCATACGGCATTATCCAAGCACTGGCCTTCCAAGGCTTGACGGCGCAAGATAACTCCGAACAAATTCCCCTGGTTGCGCCACTGACCAGTGTCAGCTTCCAAAGCGATCCTGGCATCTATAATTCACGCTTTACCTTGGACGCTGGTGCCATGTCGCTGACCCGTGAATTAGGAGCCGACAGCCGCCGTATCTCTTCCTCCTTGGGCTGGAAACTGCCTTATATTTCCGATGATGGTCAGGCGATTGAATTCAGCACCAAAATGCGCACCGATATGTATTCGGTCAATGACGTGATGCTCGATAATGGCCAGAGCTTCAATGGTGTGACTGGCCGCGCCATTCCCGAAGTTGCCGCATTATGGCGCTATCCGTTTATCAACCAGATGGAATCAAGCAGCGTGTTGCTGGAGCCGGTGGTAAATTTGGTTTTAAGCCCAGGTGGCGGTAATCCGGCCAAGATTCCTAACGAAGACAGCTTGGCACCGGAATTTACCGACAGTAACTTGTTTAGCTCGGACCGCTATGCCGGCTATGACCGGGTGGAAACCGGTCCGCGTATGAGCTACGGCGTACGTGGTCAGGCGCAGTTCCTGTCGGATCGTTATGTAGATTGGGTGTTTGGCCAGCAATACCGTGTGAATAACGACCCTAACTTTCCGATTTCTAACGATTTGACCGACCATTTTTCCGATTATGTCGGACGTCTTGGTATCAATTACCAGCCACTGACGCTCGATTATAGCTTCCGTCTGGATAAAGAAACCCTAAGCCCGAAACGCACCGAGGTAACCAGCGGTATGAACTATTATCCGGTGAGTTTCTCGACCTCCTATCTGTCCATTAAAAACGATCCTATTTTTGCTGATAAAGAACAGCTGCTCACCGGAATGGGGCTTAATTTCACCCGCGAATGGATGTGGACGGCGAATGTCAGTCGCGATTTATTATTGGATCAATATGTCGCAACCGGTATGAGTTTAGGCTATCGTGACGAATGTACGGCCATTGTCGGGTTGATTGGTCGCTCCTTCACTCGTGACCGTGACGTCGAACCGGCTACGACCTTTTTGCTACTCTTCTCATTTAAAAACTTGAATTGATTTATGCGTATACGTGCCTTGTTATTGTTGATCTGCTTGCTGCCCGCCGCACCGGTAATGGCAGCCGGTAAGCCTAAGCTGTTGGCGGGCGCTTCGAATGAACCCACCAGCAAAAAACCCGAGCTCGATATTGAAGCGGTGGTGGGTGATCAGGTGATTTCATCCTATGATCTCAATAGCCGCATGGCCTTTATTATTTCGACCACCAAGCTTTCCAATACGCCGGAAGTAATCGCGCGTATCCGCCCGCAAATTCTACGCACGCTGATCGATGAGCGCTTGCAGCTGCAAGAGGCCAAACGCAAAGAGATTAAAGTGGATGATGCTGATATTGGTAAAGCCATTGCCGCTATTGAAAAAGAACGCGGTATGGAGCCAGGCGCCATTTTCAAGCAGCTCGAGCAAGCCCATGTGCCGGTGGAAACCTTTGCTGAGCAATTGCGCGCGCAGATTTCCTGGAACAAGCTTGTAGGCAAAGTGGTGCGCCCCAAAGTACGAGTCAGCGATGAAGAAATCGCACTATCCATGAGTAAAACCATGGCGCCTGCCACCAAAAAAGAGCTGCAAATTGCCGTAATTAATTTGCCGATCGACAAACCCTCGCGCGAAACCGAAATTCGCAAATTGGCCGATAATTTGGTGCAGGAAGTACGCAAAGGCGCCAATTTCGAAGAAGTATCACGTCAATTTTCTGCCAGTAAAATCGAAAGCTTTTGGGTGATGCCTGAGAATTTAGAGCCAGGACTTGCCAAAATATTAGCCGGCGTGCAGCCAGGCGCCATTACCGATCCGGTGCGCAGCGAACTGGGCTATACGGTGGTAAAACTCTATGATGTGCGCCAGTTGAGCGAAGAGCAAAGCAAGGATGAGGAACTTTCCATTAAAGAAATTTTGCTGAAGCTTAAGTCGACTGATCATAAAGAAGCCGATGCGCTGCTATCCATTGCCGAATCAGTGGCCAAAGACCCAGGCAGCTGTGAGGATACAGGGGTGGCCAATATTAAAAACCTGCAGGATATCGATATTGCGGTGAGCAAAAATAACACCAAATTATCCGACCTAGCGCCGGCCATTGTTACCATCGTGAAGGACTTAAAGATCGGCGATATATCGCAACCATATGCCAGCGCTGAGGGTGTGCGCCTATTCATGGTCTGCGACCGCAAAGAAGTGCCGCTATCGGTGAAAGAACGTGCGCGGGTCAGCCAGGCCATTTACCAACAGAAGCTTGAGCTGGAAGCGCAAAAATACTTGCGGGCGTTGCGTCGGGACATGTTCATCGAAATCCGCTAGAATCTTTTAGCTTTTGTTTTTTACAGCGCCTGTCTTCGGTCTCGCCGTGCTCATGTACTGGTTGTACACTCCGCTCGCCTCGCCTTGGCATGCATCTGTAAAAAACAAAAGCTAAAAGATTCTCTAAACTTAAACGATGACTTTGACGTAGGTGCCGGGTGCGTCTTCAATGGCTTTTTTGATGGTACGCGCAGGGATTTTGCTGCCAGCAAATTGCAATTGCCATTGATGCCAATTCGGCCACCAGGAGCCTGCATGCTCGGTGGCTTCGGCAAACCATTTATCGGGTTGCACCGGCAGTTTATGCGAGGCCGTTTTCTCGGCTTTATCGTCAATCCAGTGGCTGTATTTTTTCTTAGCAGGCGGATTTACTACACCGGCAATATGGCCCGAGGCGGCCAGCACAAAACGAATATCGCCGCCATAGATTTGGGTGGCGGCATAGGTCGATTTCCACGGTGCGATATGATCTTCGCGTGTTGATAAAATATAGCTGGGTGTTTTGATGGTGCGCAAATCGATTGGCACACCAGCAATACGGATTTTGCCCGGCTGCATCAGCAGATTTTTTTGATACATATTGCGCAGATAAAAACTATGCATAGCCGCTGGCATGCGCGTGGAATCGGCGTTCCAATAGAGCAGGTCAAACGGGAAGGGGTCTTTGCCCAACAGGTAGTTATTGACCACAAACGACCAGATCAAATCATTGGCGCGCAGCATGTTGAAGGTCATCGACATTTCGCTGCCTTCCAAATAGCCCGATTCCGACATGCGCGATTCCAGCATTTGCAGCTGTTCTTCATCGATAAATACCGAAAGCTCGCCCGCTTCTGAAAAATCAATCATGGTGGTCAGATACGTGGCCGAGCGGATGCGATGCACTTGTTTTTTCTCAGTGAGCCAGGCAAGCGTAATGGCTTGCAGCGTGCCGCCCAAGCAATAGCCGATCATGCTGACTTCGGTTTCACCTGTTAAGGCCTCAATCGCATCGAGTGCTGCAAGTGGGCCTTCGATCATATAATCGTCAAAACTTTTGCGGCTTAAGCGCTCATCGGGGTTGACCCAGGAGACGATGAACACCGTGTGCCCCTGATCGACCAGCCATTTCACAAAAGAGTTTTCTTGCTGAAGATCGAGAATATAAAATTTATTGATCCAGGCTGGCACCACTAAGAGCGGCGTTTTATAGACGTCTTTGGTGGTGGCTTCATACTGAATCAGCTGAATCAGATCGTTTTGAAACACCACTTTGCCCTTGGTCATCGCCAGGTTTTTACCGATGGCAAAGGCATTGAAATCGGTCATGCTGATGCGCAGCTTGCCGTTGCCGCGCTCGATATCTTCCAGCAAATTGGTCAGGCCCTTCACCAGGTTTTCGCCGTTGCTTTCCAGCGTGGCTTTGAGCACTTCGGGATTGGTCATCAGGAAGTTGGACGGGCTCATCGCATCAACAAATTGACGCGTGTAAAAATCAAGCTTGCGCGCCGTGTGCGGATCGAGCTCATCGGAGGCTTCTTGCACGGTATGGTGCAGCCAACGGGCGGTCAGCAAATAGGATTGCTTTACAAAATCAAAGACCGGACTTTCTTTCCAGGCGGTGTCTTTGAAACGGCGGTCTTTACTGTCGGGTTCGATGATGGGTTTTTCTTCCTCACCCAACAGCCGTTGGGTGGTGCTTTGCCACAGATTGGCATAATCCTGCCACAGCATGACTTGCTTTCCCCACAGCCCCATCGGATCGCTCATCAAACGCGTGAATAAATCGCGAAAAGCCGTGCCCAAATTGAGCGGATCAAACGGTACGCGCGTGATGTCGGTGGGCTGGCGGGCAAGAAATTCTTGCCAGATGCGCTGGCATTTTTCGATGGCGGTTGCCATGTTTTTCGTGAATTCCGCCGCGTCGCCTGCACGTTCCTGGGATTGGTGTTTCGTATCAGTCATAGACAAGCAGTTTCGAGCATTTTACTAAAATAGGGAATTGCGCAACCACGCTGGCTGCGATATATGTTGGCAGCTAAGCAGGTTGCAGGGCTTTATGCAACCTGTAAGTGCAAAACCAGGCAAGCTGCGACAACTGAATAATAGGTTTGTTGCGTTACTTTATAGGTATGTATGAAAAAATCCTTCCGCCCTTCCTCTAAATCGGCTCTGTTGCTGGCGTCATTAGCCGCTAGCACCATGTTGCTGGGCTGCTCTTCTCCGTCCTATTTGTGGAGCAAATATATTGATGATGGAAGAGAGAGCCAGGTGGTGTCTGGCATGCGCCATACACCGGCATTAAATCCGCGCTCGACAGGCCCAGCGCCGTCAGCTGCGGAGTCACCCACCACGCCTATTTTGCCATCGCCGCATAGCGCTGCCGCTTCCGCACCGCCACCGCCGAAGCCTACTTTGGAATCGGATCCGTATGCTTATTATTCAATGATGAGTCCGCCCGATGAGCAAATCGTCCCGGATCCCAAAGCGCAAACAGCGCAATCGCCTAGCATACTCAACCGCATAAGCAGCACGCTCAATGGCGGATTTCCGGAAGGCAACGGTGAAGAAGACGCAAAAGAAGCACCTCCTGTGCTTGACTCATCGGTAACCCATGCAGCCCCACCCGCTATTACACCGGCTGCTGCAAACTTGCCAAGCGGTCGCAAAGCCTTCCCAGGCAACCCACCGCTGCCGGCTGCACCGGTGCAGCTCGTTCCCGCGCCGCTAGCGCCTGAGCCCGCAGGTGCGCCACGCTCGCAGATCACCCCCGTAGAGACGCATGAGGTGGCTGCCGTTTCGCCGGCTGCTCATCAAGAAGAGGCACGCGCCGCGCCTGCTGGTAAAACCTGGCTGGATCGCGTATCCGATACGTTTGATTTCAGCAAAAAACCCGAGCCTACTCCGTCTGCCTTAAAGCCACCCGCCGATACCCCCTATCCCAGCCTATCATCTGTGCCGCCTACACCTGCTGAATTTAAAGCCGTGAAAGCTGAGCGCGAAGAAAAAATCCAAGATCTCAAAACCGAACATTTCCTCTCGCAGGAAGAAAAATTAGCGCTCGATAGCGAGCCTACCAGCCAAGAAGCGCAAACCGCTATGGACTTGCCACTGGCCCCCGAAAAACCCGCTGCTAGCAATGATGCCACCTTGCTGGGACAAGCCTCTACTACGCCCGTGCAGCAGCTGAAATCCGATGAGCATCAGCGCATCATCCCGCTTGCAAACGAAGCCGCTCCCGTTGAGTTGAAGCGTGGCGAAGCACTACCGCTTGCGGAAGTGCCAGCTGCGGTGGTTGAAGCGCCGCCTGTGTTAGAAGCATCGCCTGCCAAAAAAATAGAATCAGCGCCTGCGCCGAAGAAAAAAGCCGCCAGCGCCATAAAACCAGAAAACCCAGCACCCGTGGTTGAAACCAAGCAGGTTTTAACCCTGCCGGCTGAGCCAACGCCTGCTGCGGTTGAGACTGTTACCACGACTCGCACCACTACGGTTGCTGAACCGGTTTTGGTGAATGTACCTAGCGCTGAGCCTGCGGGAACGCCGGTGATTGCGCCGGTACCGGTTGACTCCGTTACTACCACCAGCACCACCACCAGCTTACCGGTTCCTGCTTCCTTGCCCGTTCCTGCACCTGTGATTGTGCCTGAACCTACTGCGGCTGCCCTTCCAGTACTGCCCGCCCCATCGCCATTAATCGCTCCTCCGGCTGAGATTGCGCCCAAAACCATTGCGGTGCGTGCGCCCATCGAGCCCAAAGCCGAAGAGGTGATTATCGCGCCTGCCGCGGATTCGAGCGTTCCGGCCGCGCTGCCTTCGACCGATATTCTAAAAAACGTGAAGACCTTGCCGCCTTCACGCTATCAAACCCGTGATTCTCAATAATAAACGCGAAACATGTCTATGCTGATGGATAATGAATTTTACCGTATTGGTCGCCTGCCACCATACGTATTTGCTGAAGTTAACAAAGTGAAAGCCAATGCGCGCGCGCAGGGCATCGACATTATTGATTTCGGCATGGGCAATCCCGATTCGGCGCCGCCCAAACACGTGACCGACAAGCTGATTGAGACCATGAAAGACTCGAAAACCTCGCGCTATTCGCTGTCACGCGGTATTCATGGTTTGCGGAAAGCCCAGGCTGGCTATTACCAGCGCCGCTTCGGCGTGGAGCTCGATCCCGATAATGAAATGGTGGTGACCATCGGCTCGAAAGAAGGGCTTGCCAACCTCGCCAATGCCATCAGCGCGCCAGGCGATGTATTCGTCGTGCCCGATCCGTGCTATCCGATTCATACCTGGGGTTTTGTCATTGCTGGAGCCGAAGTGCGCCATATTCCCAATACACCGCACGCGCCTGATTTCTTCGATAACCTCAAAGCCGCCTGCGAAGCCAAGCCCAAGCCGGTGGCTATGGTGATGAACTTTCCTTGTAACCCGACGGCCTATACGGTAGATCTCGCCTTTTTTGAGCAGGTGGTTGCGATTGCCAAGCATTATGGCGTCTATGTGATTTCCGATTTGGCGTACTGCGAGATTTATTTCGACGAGAATAAAAAACCGCCTTCGATCTTACAGGTCAAAGGTGCCAAAGATATTGCCATCGAATTTACCACCGTGTCTAAAACCTATTCCATGGCGGGCTGGCGGATCGGATTTGCTGCAGGCAATCAAAAGCTTATCTCGGCGCTGACCAAGATTAAATCCTACCTGGATTACGGCACGTTTCTGCCGGTGCAAGTGGCGGCATCCGCTGCGATTAATGGCCCACAAGAATACGTAACCAATTTGCGCAAGCTCTATAAAGAACGCCGCGATATTTTGATTGAAGGGCTCGAAGATGCGGGCTGGGCACCGGAAGTGCCGGATGCCTCGATGTTCGTGTGGGCGCCAATTCCCGATGCGTATAAACAGCTAGGCTGCTTGGAGTTTGCCAAATTGCTGATGACCGAGGCAGAAATGGCCGTTGCACCTGGTGTTGGCTTTGGCCCCGGCGGCGAAGGTTTCGTGCGTATTGCCATGGTTGAGAATAAACAACGCATCCGCCAAGCCATGCGCAATCTCAAAAGCTTCATGGCCGAAGATCCAGGCAAATATATTCATGCCTTGGAGAAAGTGGTTTGATGGAACCGCTTAGAGTCGCCATTGCTGGATTAGGCACGGTCGGGGGCGGTACGCTCAAGATCCTGCATCATTACGCCCCGATTCTGGCTGAGCGCTGCGGACGTCCGATCGATATCGTGGCGATTTCCTCGCGCGACCGCAACAAGAACCGCGGGGTGGATATTAGCCGCATGCGCTGGGTCGAAAACCCGCTGCAGCTGGCGCAAGACGACGATGTGGATGTGATAGTAGAGACCATTGGCGGTGCTGAAGGGGTGGCGCGTGAATTGGTGGAAAAAGCGCTGCAAGCCGGTAAATCGGTGGTGACCGCCAATAAAGCGCTGATTGCGCATCACGGCATTCATTTGGCGACCTTAGCTGAAAAACATAATGCGATGCTGGCGTTTGAAGCAGCCGTTGCCGGCGGCATTCCGATCATCAAAGGTTTGCGCGACGGGCTGGCGGCCAACCGTTTCAGCCGCATTGCCGGTATTTTAAACGGCACCTGTAACTATATTCTGACCACCATGTGGGAAACGCGCCGCAGTTTTGACGATGTGCTCAAAGAAGCGCAAAGCCTGGGTTACGCGGAAGCTGAACCGAGCTTCGATGTGGATGGTATCGACACCGCCCATAAGCTTTCGATCTTAACCAGCTTGGCCTATGGCTGCGCACCGGCGATCGACAAAGTCTATGTCGAAGGTATTCGCCGCATTTCCCTGCGCGACATGGAATCGGCCCATGAGCTGGGTTACCGTATTAAGCTCTTGGGTATTACGACGCTGACCGAACAAGGCATCGAGCAGCGCGTACATCCTTCGATGGTGCCAGTGGGAACGCCACTAGCCAGCGTCAATGATGCCTATAATGCCGTGCTGGTAGAGGGCGACTCAGTTGGTAAAGTCTTCTTCGAAGGAAGAGGAGCCGGCGAAGGCCCGACCGCATCGTCGGTAGTAGCCGATATTATGGATATCGCCCGCGGTGCCCAATATAAACCCTTCACCCTGCCGGTGAAATCGCTCAAAACCTTACCTTTTGCCGCGATGGAAAACGTATCTTGCTCCTATTATGTGCGCTTGGGGGTGATCGACCGGCCTGGGGTGCTGGCCGATATTACCGGCCTTTTCAAAAAAGAGCATATATCGGTGCATTCCTTCATTCAGCATTCGCATGCGCCAGGTGAATCGGTGCAGCTGGTGGTGACCACGCACCAGACGCAAGAATCAAGCATGTTGCGCGCCCTTGCCGCCATTGCTAAGTTGGAAAGCATTAAAGAACCGCCCTATATGATTCGCATTGAATCGCTATAATCTATGATTAGGAGAACGCTATGACTGCTGCCAAGAAAAAAGCCGCTGTAAAGCCAGCCGCTAAAAAACAAGTATCCTTCTGGTCGGATCGCAATTTCGCCATGGAAGCGGTTCGCGTGACCGAAGCGGCAGCGCTGGCCTGCTCACGCTGGATGGGTCGTGGCAAAGAAAAAGAAGCGGACCGCGCGGCGGTCAATGCTATGCGCGAGGCGCTTAATGCGCTCTCCATCGATGGTACGGTGGTGATTGGTGAAGGCGAACGCGACAAAGCTCCGATGCTCTATATCGGCGAAAAAGTAGGCGCTGGCCAGGGTCCTGCCATTGATATTGCACTCGATCCGCTGGAAGGCACCACCATCTGCGCCAAGGGCGGCGTGAACGCACTGGCGGTGGTGGCAATGGCAGAAAAGGGCGGTTTCCTGCATGCGCCCGATGTGTATATGAATAAAATCGCTGTTGGCGCCGGCTTGCCCCAAGGCGTAGTCGATCTGGATAATACGCCGATTGCGAACTTAAAAAGCTTAGCGAAAGCCAAAAAATGCGACGTGTCGGATTTGGTGGTGTGCATTCTAGAGCGTGACCGCCATAAAGAGCTGATTGCTAAAGTGCGCGAAACCGGCGCGCGGATCCAATTGATTTTAGATGGCGACGTGGCCGGCGTGATTGCAACCGCGCGCCCAGGCACCGGCGTTGATCTGTATATGGGTATTGGCGGTGCACCGGAAGGCGTATTGGCTGCTGCCGCACTGCGCTCCACCGGCGGGTACATGCAAGGTCGCCTGCTGTTTAGCGATGACGAACAACGTAACCGCGCCAAACGCATGGGCATCACTAATCTAAGCCGCAAATATGAGCTCGAAGACATGGCCAAAGGCGATGTCATGTTTGCCGCAACCGGCGTTACCGATGGTTCCATGTTGGGCGGCGTGCGCCGTTTCCCAGGCGGTGCCATCACCCATTCCATTATTATGCGTTCAAAAACGGGCACGGTTCGCCTCATTGAAGCCCACCATAACTTCACGCGTAAAACCTGGGGCGACGCTTAGAGCATTTCCCATTTAGCCCTACACGTCGTTATCCTTCGGACTCGGCGTGCTCATGTACTGTTATGTACACTCCGCGCGCCTCACCTTGGCTGCCTCGTGTAGGACTAAAGCGAAAATGCTCTCATTGCGGCCTAGCGAATTTTCTGTAACAATAGCTGTGCTCCTGCGCGCAGGCAGCTTCGCGCACTCACCTCACTAAAATAAAACTATTTAAGCGAAAACGCTCTCTCAATGTTTGGGAAAAGGGATGATGTTGGGCTCGTTTTGATACTCCAGCGATAGCGCATGTGCTTCATCCAGCAGCGGCCGGTATAGCTGCACATCCCCGGAATTCACACGTTGCATATAATCAAACAAGTGTTCGGGAATGCCGACCTGCTCGCGCAATAGATCGACGCTATCAATATCTTCAATCGCGCGCGGCACGAAACAGCCATTACTCACCTCACGGATCTGGGTGCCAAAGCGTTGATGCTTGCCGGCATTGCATAAAATCCGGTCGGTCAAGAAAGCCAAAAACCCTAAATTGCGCCGGTAGCCATTGCTCACCAGCTCCAGCATCAGCCGGTGGCAGAGGCGCTGAAAATCGGGATCGAAATCGCTATGGTAGGCGATAATAAAGGCCGCTGCTTCAGCATGTTCGCCATCATGCGGCGCGGTGGGCCAGCCATTTTCCTGAATCAGCAGCTTAAGGGCATCGGTTTTATAGCGGTGGACGCTTTCTAAAAATGCCAGTGACGATTCATGGTAGGCGGTGGGAATCCGCGGCGGTTCTAGATCTGCCGGAGACTCAAGGGTGAAAAGATGGGTCGGGTTAAACGCTTCTGTCATAACTCTTTTTACTGGCCAACCCTCCCATTTTAGCGTAAATCGAATCATTTGCGTAATAAAATACGAAAAAAGCAGGATAGGAGTTCTATGGCGATTGCAATGTCAGATACACAAGGGGTTACCGCTCGAGTTAAGAAACCGTTGTATAAAGATCTGCTTTTTCAAGTAATTGTAGCGATTATTTTAGGTGTTTTAGTTGGTTACTATTTCCCTAAACAGGCGGTGGAAATGAAACCGCTGGGTGATGGCTTTATCAAGCTCATCAAAATGATGATCGCGCCGATTATTTTCTGCACCGTCGTTTCGGGCATCGCCCATGTGCAGGATTCGAGTAAGGTCGGCCGGGTTGGGATTAAGGCCCTGTTTTATTTCGAAATCGTCTCCACCGTCGCGCTCGTGCTTGGGCTGATCGTCGGCA
>JANRLL010000010.1:0-66973 GCA_033762715.1 Rickettsiales bacterium
TGCTCGCGAAATGGAGCACCGGATCGTTAAAATCCTGCGCGACTATAATATACCAGTTTATGAGAGACTCTGGGTAAGTACGTTTCACTCATTATGTTCGCGAATTTTGCGGGAACATATCCATCTACTCGAGTACGATCGCAGTTTTGCCATTTATGATTCGGCCGACCAGCTCTCGATGGTTAAAAAGGTTTGCTTCGCATTGAATCTTGACGAGAAGGCTCACCCGGCCAAGGCCTTTGCAGCTCGTATCAACTCAGCCAAAACCGAAGGTATGAGTTTCGAGGATGTACGAAAGCTTCGCAACGCGCTTGACGAAAAAACTCTCCAAGTTTTTGAAAAATATGAGCTGGAAATGAAGCGCGCAAACGCCCTGGATTTTGGCGATCTGCTTTTAAAGGTGGTTGAGCTCTTCCGCAACTACCCGGCCATTCTCGAAATATATCAGACCCGTTTGAAATTTTTGATGGTCGACGAGTACCAGGATACCAATCGCGTGCAGTATCTATTGGTTAAGATGATGGCGGAGAAACACCGCAATCTTTGTGTGGTCGGTGACGAAGATCAGTCGATCTATAGCTGGCGCGGCGCCGAGGTCGGCAATATTTTGCGCTTTGAGCGCGATTATCCCGATGCCACCGTGGTGCGCCTGGAATGTAACTACCGCTCAACACCGCATATTTTGGCAGCTGCTAGCGCCTTGATTGCCAACAACCAAGGCCGTTTGGGCAAGACGCTGTGGACGCCGGTGAAAGAAGGCGACAAGCTGCGCCTGAAAGCCGTATGGGATGAGGCGGAAGAGGCGCGTTTTGTGGCTGACGAGGTGGAAGCCTTGCAGCGCAAAGGCACGTCCTTGCAGGATATGGCGATTTTAGTGCGCGCGGGATTTCAAACACGCTCGTTTGAGGAACGTTTCCTCACCATGGGTATCAGCTACCGCGTGGTGGGCGGCTTGCGCTTTTATGAACGCGCCGAAATTCGCGATGCCATCGCCTATCTACGCTTACTGTTTTCACCGCAGGATGATTTGGCGTTTGAGCGCATCATCAACACGCCCAAACGCGGCATCGGCCAGGCGACACTTCAACAGCTGCATAGTGCGGCACGAAATTTAAATGGTTCGCTTTATCATGCGACCATGCATCTGCTGGCCAGCGGCGAGCTTAAAGGTAAGCTTGGTGCCACGCTTAAAACCTTCATCGAGCAGTATGAGCGCTGGCGCGCGCAGCTGGGTCAGGTGCCGCTTGCTGATTTGGTAGAGCGTATTTTGGATGAGAGCGGCTACCGCGAGATGTGGAAAAAAGAAAAAAGCCCTGATGCAGCTGGCCGTTTAGAGAACTTAAAAGAATTGGCGCGCGCGATCGGTGAGTTTGAAACGCTGGCGGATTTTCTCGAGCATGTGAGTTTGGTCACCGAAAATACGAATAACAATAATAACACCGAAATGGTGAGCTTGATGACACTGCATGCGGCCAAAGGCTTGGAGTTTGATGCGGTGTTTTTGCCAGGCTGGGAAGAGGGCGTGTTTCCCCATCAGCGTGCGATTGATGAATCGGGGATGAAGGGGCTGGAAGAAGAGCGCAGGCTGGCTTATGTCGGCATTACCCGTGCGCGCAAGACCTTATATATTTCGCATGCGGCGAACCGACGTATTTATAACCAATGGCAAAACAGCATCCCCTCGCGCTTTATTAGCGAAATTCCCTTAGAACATATGGAAAAATTACCTGGGGGCATGTATGGGGCTTATAAGCCCACCGCTTCTCAGTGGGAGAATGAAGTTGCGTCTATTCTGGCTACCAGCACGGCGGTAGAAGAGAGTGCGTTGTTTTCGGTGGGTACGCGCGTATTTCACCAAAAGTTTGGCTATGGCCGTATACGGTCGGTACAAGGAGATCATCTGGATGTTGAGTTTGAAAAAGCTGGCTCTAAAAAAGTATTATCGGGCTATGTGGAGGCAGTATGAATCGTAAGCTCGTCATCGGTGCTGTTATCCTTGCGGCTGCAGGGTATTGGGGCTGGCAGCATTATGTGAATAATGCGGGCAACGCCAATAAAAATGCGCAAGCGGTATTGATTAAAACCACGGTGGTAGAAAAAAGCGATGTGCCACTGGCGCTCAAACAGGTAGGCACGGTGGTGGCGAATCAGTCGGTGGCAGTGCGCTCGCGGCTGGATTCACAGCTGATGCAGGTCTTGTTTAAAGATGGCGATGAAGTCAAAGAAGGCGATGTGATGTTCCTGCTGGATGATCGTGTGGTAAAAGCCGAGCTGCAACAGGCCGAAGCAAACCTGGTCAATTATAAAGCGCAGTTCGAGCGCTCCAAGCAATTGGCGCAGAAAAAATATATCGCCGAAGCGGACTTCGATCAATCGAGAGCCAATTACGATGCACAAAAAGCAGAGGTGGATCGCTTGAAAACCCAGATGGGTTATATGCGTATCACCGCGCCCATTAGCGGGCGCACCGGCACTATTCAAGTCACAGTGGGCAACACGGTGAAAGCCAATGACACCCAGCCGCTCGTGACCATCAACCAGATTAAACCGATTCGCGTGCAGTTCTCACTCCCACAACGTTACCTCGATAATGTACGCCAAGCTATGTCGCAAAGCGAAGTGATGGTATCGGCCAAGCATGATGGTTCGAATGATGCGGCAGAAGGCAAAATGGAATATATCGACAACTTAGTAGATACAGCGTCCGGTACCTTTGCCGCACGCGCGCTGTTTGCCAATGAGTCAGAACTGCTCTGGCCTGGCATGTTTGTGAATTTAGATATTGTATTGGGCACTGAAAAAGATGTGATCTCTATTCCGGAAGTGGCGCTTCAGCGTGGTCAAAACGGCGATTTCGCTTTTGTCATCGAAGGTGATAAAGCCATCAAGCGCAATGTTGTTTCGACCCGCGTGCATGAAGGGCTTGCCATTATTGAAAGCGGCTTGAAAGAAGGCGAGCAGGTGGCAATTGATGGCCTCATGTCGTTACGCGATGGCAGCGTCATTAAAATAGCCGAATCCAAAGCAGCGGAAACGAAAGAATGAACCTCCCGCAATTTTGCATACGCCGTCCGGTTTTCACCATCTTGCTGATGGCGGCGTTGCTGGTGGGGGGATTGGTGGGGTATCAAACGCTATCGGTAAGCGCTTTGCCGCGGGTTGATTTTCCGACGATTTCGGTGTCGGCCGGCTTACCTGGGGCTAGCCCTGAGACCATGGCCTCGTCGGTGGCTACACCACTGGAGCGCCAATTCTCGACCATTGCCGGCATCACCGATATGACGTCGACCAGCTTCCTAGGCAATACGCAAATTACCCTGCAATTTGATTTATCGCGCGACATTGATGGTGCGGCACTGGATGTACAAACCGCGATTTCTACGGCACTGGGCAAACTGCCCGATGAAATGCCGACACCGCCGTCTTTCCGCAAAGTAAACCCAGCGGATCAGCCGGTGTTATTCATTGCTGTATCATCCGATACAATGCCGATCTCGCAGGTGAATGAATATGCCGATACGGTTATTTCCCAGCGTATCTCAGTAGTGCCAGGCGTGGCACAGGTGCAGATTTATGGCGCGCAAAAATACGCGGTGCGTATTCAAGTAGACCCCAACAAAGTGGCGGCGCTTGGCTTTGGCTTGGATGAAATCAGCAAAGCCGTTGGCTCGGCAGCAACCAATGCGCCGGTGGGTGTCATCAGCGGTCAAAAACAGCTTTTCAATCTTAAAGTGATGGGCCAGCCCACCGATGCGGATGGGTTTAGAGAATTGGTTGCCACCTGGAAAGATGGCGCGCCGGTTCGCTTAAAAGACATCGCAACGGTGCTCGATGATGTGGAAGATAATCGCTCCATCGGATTTCTCAATGGTAAGCAAGCCATTGTGCTGGCTATTCAACGCCAGCCTGATGCGAATACCATTGAAGTGGTAAAGCGTGTGCGGGCCTTGCTGCCTGTGTTCCGCAGCCAAATTCCCCCGAGCATTGAACTAACCCCGCTGCTGGATCGGTCGGTGTCGGTGCATGATGCGGTGCATGATGTGCAGGTGACCTTATTCTTGACCATCGGCTTGGTGATCGCGGTTATTTTCCTATTCCTCAAAAATCTGCGGGCAACCTTAATTCCCGCAGTGGCGGTGCCGCTTTCGATTATCGCCACTTATGGGGCCATGTCGCTATTTGGCTTTTCCATCAATAATATTTCACTCTTGGCGCTGACCTTATGCGTAGGCTTTGTGGTGGATGATGCGATTGTGATGTTGGAAAATATCGTGCGTTATATTGAAGAAGGCATGGAGCCGTTTGATGCTGCGCTCAAAGGTGCCAGTGAGATTAGCTTTACCATTATCTCCATCACCTTCTCACTGGTGGCGGTATTTATTCCGGTATTATTCATGGGCGGCATTGTCGGACGTATTTTCCACGAATTTGCTGTCACCATTAGTGTGGCGATTCTCGTATCCGGTCTTATTTCGCTTACGCTTACTCCTATGTTGTGCAGCCGCTATTTGCGCCCTACGCATCATGAGCAGGAAACCGGTCTTGCCGCGGCACTAGAGCGCGCATTTCAGCGGGTGCTGGCGCTCTATGATCGCAGCTTGCGTTGGGCATTGCATCACCGCGCGATCATGCTGGGCGTGACCTTGCTGACCTTGGTGATTAGCGTCATCTTGTTTAGCATTGCGCCCAAAGGCTTCTTCCCGCTGGAAGATACGGGCTTCGTCTTTTCGCAAACCGAGGCCAACCAAGATATTTCGTTTGAAGCGATGGTAGAAAAGCAAAAGCGCATTGCTGAGACGATTCGTGCTGATCCGGCGGTAGAAACAGCGTTTTATGCGTTGGGCGGTTCGCGCGGGTCACTGAACTCCGGACGTATATTCTTTGGCCTGAAACCGCGCCACCAGCGCGATTCGGTTTTTGACGTGATTACACGCCTGCGCAAAGCCGTGCAGCAGATTGAAGGTGTGAATATCTTCATGCAGCCTGTGCAAAACGTGCAAATTGGCGGCCGCTTAACCAAGAGCTTGTATCAATACACACTGCAAAGCAGCAGCCTCGATGTACTGTATGAATCGGCCGATAAATTGGTGGATGCGCTGACGAAAACCAAAGGGTTTTTGGATGTGACTTCGGATATGCAGCTTAAAAGCTTGCAGGCGCTGGTGAATGTCGATCAAGAGAAAGCAGCCAGCCTCGGGCTTACCTATGATGCGATTCGCCAAACCTTATATAGTTCGTTTGGTACGGCGCAGGTAGCAACACTTTACACCCAGACTAATGACTATGCGGTGATCATCGAGCTTGATCCGCGTTATCAAAAATCGCCTGAAGATATCAGCAAGCTCTATGTGAAAAGCAGTAATGGCAACCTGGTGCCGCTCGATGCGGTGGCCACTATTACGCGTGATATTGGTCCGCTATCGGTCAATCACCAAGGGCAAATACCCTCGGTGACCATCTCCTATAACTTGACGGAGGGCACCTCATTGGGCGATGCCATTTCCAAAATCAAAGACATCAAAGCCAGCCTTTCCATCCCAGATAGCGTGGTTGGCAGTTCACAAGGTTCAGCACAGCTATTAGAAGATTCGTCGCGTGGTCAAGGCCTGCTCATTGGGCTTTCCATTGTGGTGATCTATATCATCCTGGGTATGCTCTATGAGAGCTTTATCCATCCGATTACCATTCTCTCGGGCCTGCCGTCAGCAGGTATTGGCGCCATTGTTTGTCTGATGCTCTTTAAAATGGATTTGAGCATTATTGCCATTGTCGGTGTGGTGCTGCTGATTGGTATCGTGAAGAAAAACGCGATTATGATGGTCGATTTTGCCATTGCCGCGCGCGCCGAGGGCAAGTCGCCGGAAGATGCGATCTATCAAGCCTGCCTGCTGCGTTTCCGTCCGATTATGATGACCACCATGGCCGCTATTTTCGGCACGCTGCCGATTGCGCTGGGCTTAGGTGCAGGTTCAGAATTGCGCCAACCATTGGGTGTATCGGTGGTAGGCGGTCTGCTCACCTCGCAGTTGCTGACGCTCTATATTACCCCCGTGGTGTATCTGTATCTGGAAAAGCTCAATATGCGCCTGAAGGGGCGTTCAGCTACTTCTCAATAGTCGCGTCGTTTAAGCGAAAGAAAATACCTTTATCGCCGTCATTTACCAGTGTGAGCGTTCCGCGCAACGCGATCATATCTTCGCGCCATTCCATCGGTTCTTTAGTAAATACTTCTACCACCTCGTTAGGCTCGCCTGGCGGGCAGAAAGGGCAGGTGGGAGTACGTTTGCTCAGCAGCAGATGCGAGAATTTGACCTTGGCTTCCAGCGGTAAAATAAACCCGTGCACCGTAACCTGCGTGCCATCCATTGCTTTGACCTCATCGCTATAGGCGATCTGGAAGAAGCCGCTTTTTTGATTGATGCTCACCTTACACGCGGCAAAGGACTGCCACAGCTTATGGGAGGATTGCGGCAGCGCATCTTGCGCGGTGCGCTCTTCCAATGGTTGAGTGCTAAAGGCGCTCACGCAACACCAGGCCAGCAATAGAATGGTAATACGCAGGGTCATCGGCGTGCTAATAGCTGTGGCATATCCAAGCGGTAAATGCGCCAGGCCGGCAGCGCACCGGCGATGAAGCCAATGGCGATGCTGCCTAATAGGATAATGCCGTCGGTTGCGCCCAAGCCGTTATGAATAGCGCCTGCGTAGCTGCTATCGAGTGTGTGCGTTGCCAGATAGATCAGCGCGTGGCTGCACGCAATACCCAGCAAAGCGCCGATGCCCGAGAGCAATAGGCTTTCACCCAGGATCAAGGCAAAGAGTTTGCGCGGCGTCATGCCCAGGCAGCGCATTAAGGTCAGATCATAGCGCCGTTCATCTGCCGCTTTATACAGACCGGCAAACAACGCCAATGCGGCAATAGCGACCAACACAAGGCTGATGATAGACATAAGCTTGGTACCTAATCCGGCAAATTGCATCAGCCGCGCCACTTCGAAAGCGGGGCTTGCCGCCTGCATCGAGGTGGAGCTGTTGACGAAGCGAGGCAGGCTTGCTGCGGCTAACGGTGATTTATAGCGCACCAGCAATGCCGTCACCTCCGGATCTTCATGATGCGATTCAGCGTGCGCTTGTTCGGGATGCTCCTCGGCTTCTTCCTGCTCTTCATGTGCGTGAATACGCCAGACGCTTTCCAGCGGTGTTAAAATTAGCGAATCCAAAACCGTGCCGGTCGGGGCTAGAATACCCGTGACCGTATACGGAAATTCACTATGGATATCGTCGCTTTCGGTAAGTCCGTGCGAGCCCACCAACCTATCACCAAGACCTAGATGATAGCGGCTGGCAACATCGCTGCCCAGCACCGCATCCAGCGGTTTGTCGAATAGGCGACCTTGTGCTAGTGGTGCCTTATAAAGCGTGAAGAAAGATGCTTGCGTGCCGACAATGCGGTTGCCATGAAAACTATCGCCCAGCGCGATGGGAGCGCTCAGTGCCACGAGTGGGTGATGGCTGATGGTTTGCGCATCTTTAAGCGCAATATTTCCGGTTGGAATATCGATATGCAGCAAGCTCGATAAGATCAGCTGCATCGGACTGCCTTTGGCGCCCACCACCAGATCAACGCCTTGCAGATTGCGATCAATATGCCGGTTGGCTTCCTGCTCGATATGCATCAGCGCGCTGATAATGGCAATGCCCAAAGCGAAGATAAGCACGGTAATAAAACTATGCAGTGATTTATGACGGATATAGGAGCTAATGATGTAAATACTATTCATACCGAGGCTCCCACTGTGAGCTGTTTGGGTATATGGCGTTTGATGCGCGCATCGTGCGTTGCGATAATCAGGCTGGCGCCGCTTTGCGCAGCGCTTGCCAATAGAAGCTGCATCACCTGTTCGCAATGCGCATCATCCAATGCCGAGGTCGGCTCATCACATATAATCAAAGACGGGCGATTGATGGTGGCGCGGGCGATGGCAAGTCTCTGCCGCTCGCCTTGGCTGAGCTCAGCCGGTTTGCGCTTGGCATAGCCGTTCATATTGACGGCAGTAAGTTGTGCCTTGGCATGGGCTATATCACAGGTAAAACCTGCCGCATATTGCGCTAGCAGCAAATTATCGAGCACACTAAGCGCTTCAACCAAATGCAGCGTTTGAAACACAATCCCCATCTGCGCACCACGCAAGCGGTCACGCTGAGCAGCAGTCAGCGACCATAGATCTTGGCCATTGAGTTGAATCTGCCCGTGCAGCGGTTGAATCAGTCCAGCGATGGCATAAAGCAAGGTTGTCTTGCCCGAGCCGGAAGGGCCTAGAATCAGGCAATGTTCTTTATCGGCTATAGTGATGGTCGGTGTGGCAATCACGGGCGTGCCTTGATAGCCAAGGTTGAGTGCAGAGCAAGAAAGCATATTACACCTCAGGGTTGTTGCGCATGGCCTCGATCAGAAGTGCCATATTATGGCGGAACATGGTGAGATAGGTGGTGGCAGGACCTTTGCTATCTGAGAGCGCATCGGAATAGAGCGTGCCACGGATAACAGCGCCGGTGTCGGCAGTGATCTGCTGTATCAGTCGGCTCTCGCTGAGATTTTCAATAAAGATGGCTGTGATTTTTTCGCGGCGGATTTGATCGATGAGCTGAGCCACTTGCTTGGCCGAAGGTTGGCTGTCGGTGCTGAGTCCTTGCGGGCTTGAGATGCTAATATTATAAGCATGAGCCAGATAGCCAAACGCATCATGCGAAGTGATGATTTTGCGTTTGCTGATCGGCACGCTCTGAATGCTGCGGTGAGCCCAGCTATCCAGCTCATCCAATTTGTTGAGATAAGTTTGCGCATTGGCTTGATACTGCGCGCTATGGGCCGGATCGGCTTTGATCAGCGCATCGCGAATATTCTTTGTATATTGTTTAGCATTAGCCACATCATGCCAAGCATGCGGATCAGCAGCTTCATGGTGATGGTCGTGATGTTCGCCTTCTTCTTCCATATGCAATGGTTTCACGCCATGCGCTGCTTCCACCAGCGCGCCTTTATAGCCGGATGCGTTAATCAGGCGTTTCAGCCAGCCTTCAAAGCCTAAGCCATTGACGATAATCAGCTGCGCCTTTGCCACGGTTTTGACATCCGTAGGTGTGGGCTCATACATATGCGCATCGCTATTAGGCTGCACGAGGCTGGTTACGGCAATGGCATCTCCGCCAATTTCGCGCGTGATGTCGGCGATGATGCTAAAACTTGCAACAACACGCAGCGGTTCTGCCTGTGCAGAAAAAGGGATGAGTGTCGCCAGTAGCAATAAGGTTACGCGTAACATAGCACCTCTAATGAGAAAGATGTTTATGGGGAAGTAGTTTCCAGAAAACGCCGCCAGTGGGTCCAAATAGAATGGAGATGGCGTAAATAATACCGATTACGATCACGATGGTGGGGCCGGAAGCCATGTCGGTGTGGAACGACCACAGTAATCCACCGATGGTCGAAAGAATGGCGATGATAAGAGCGGCAATGATCATATGATCGATATTGCGGGCCCACAGGCGAGCGGCGATAGCCGGCAAAATCATGAGGCCCAGCGCCATCATGCTGCCCATAGCTTGAAAGGCCGCAACCAGATTAAAGACCAGCAATGCTAGAAACAGCTGATGATAAAGCGAACCTTTGCCGCGCACGGCTTTCATGAAGCCTGGATCGTAACATTCAATAATCAACCCGCGATACATGATGGAAAGCGCAACCAGGCTAAAACTCGTAATCATCAGCACCATTTGCAGCGTGTCCGGATCAATCGCCAGCACATTGCCAAACAGCACATGCAGTAAATCCACATTGCTGCCTTTGGATGAAATAATCAGCACGCCGGTAGCAAGCGACAGCAAATAGATACCGGTGAAGCTCGCATCCTCGCGAATGGGGGTATGGCGCGTGAGCAGGGCCGCGCCAATCGCCACCTGCAAGCCGGTAATCAGCCCGCCAATGGTCATATGCCATAGCGACACGCCAGCGAATAAGAAGGCAAGCGACACGCCTGGCAAAATTGCATGGGCCATGCCGTCGCCTACTAGCGTCATGCGGCGCAGTACTAAAAATACACCCAGCGGCGCACCGGAAATGGCAATGCACAGGCACGACACCAGGGCGCGGCGCATAAAACCATAGTCGTAAAACGGTTGGATGAGGAGGGTATAAAGTTCGTTCATGGCGTGTCACATATAGCTGCGCGCGGGTTCCAGGCTTCTTGGAACAGGCGGGTATTGATGATGCTTTCAGGGCGCAGTACGTCGCTGGTTTTGCCCCAGGCAATGCATTCGCGCGCCAAGAGCACACAGTCGGGGAAATAGCGCTGAATATGCGCAAAATCATGTAACACGCAAATAATCGTGCGTCCTTCCCGTTGCCAGCGCAGCAAGATCTCAAGCAGTTTGGCAATGGTATCTTCATCGACCGCGGCAAACGGCTCATCGAGCAAAATTAATTTGGCATCTTGCAGCAAGAGTCGCGCAAATAACGCGCGTTGAAATTGGCCGGATGACAGGCTGCTAATATCGCGATGTTCAAAGCCGCACAGACCAGTTGCTTCAATCGCATCCAGCGCTTTGGCGCGTAAGGCTTTGCCGATGGCTTTGAAGCTACCGCGCTCATTCCAAAGACCCGTCAGCACCATCTGCAACACGCTGATAGGAAAGTCGCGATTAAAATCCACCGCCTGCGGTAGGTAGGCAATATCAGAAGGTGTCAGGCCTTCTAAGATGATGCGGCCGGAATCAGGAGTGACAATGCCAGCCAAACCTTTGAGCAGCGTGCTTTTCCCCGCGCCGTTAGGGCCGGTGATCGCCGTCATGCTACCTTGGGTAAACACACCGCTAATATGATGCACCGCCGGATGGCGTTGATAGCTGATAGTAAGATTTTCCAGGCGAATGCACGCGCTCACAGATGACCTGCCATCTGCGCCCACTCGCCTAAAAGCCAGAGCAAGGCAACGATAGAAAGCGCCAGTGCGGCGCGTTGTGGGGCACTCCAGTAGAACATACGCACTTTTCTTATTGATAATGCATTATCAATATTATAAAATAGCTTCAATAAGCAAGAGGTTTTTATGCAAGCACGCAATACCAAGCAAAAACAGGCCATTGCGCAGGCTATTCACGATGGCCATCGCCCATTGACGGCGCAAGAGGTGCTCACGCTGGCGCAAAAGCATATACCCACCCTGGGTATTGCTACCGTTTACCGCGAATTAGCGCGTTTGCAGGAAGCAGGCGATATTCATTTGGTAAGCATCGCCGGTGATCCGCCGCGCTATGAGGCGGCCAATCATCACCATCATCATTTTAAATGCACCAGCTGTTCGCATGTATTCGAGTTGGAAGGGTGTCTCAAAGATATTATCCGCCTGACGCCACGCGGCTTTACGCATCAGTCGCATGATCTGACATTATATGGGCAATGTAGCGCTTGCGCTTAGTTGAGTTCGGGATCTTCGAGATCGCCTTCGTCTATGTCATCGAGTTCAACGGCTTCTACGGCATAATCACCGCGAAACCATTTGCCCAGATCAATATCGGCGCAACGTAGGGAGCAAAAAGGCGGGTAGTTTGTGCTTGCCGCTTTACCACAAATGGGACAGGTGGCCTGTTTCTTAGCCATGGCGCAGCGACTCGATATTGGCCGCATATTTCGCTGCATCACCGGTGAATACGGCCGATCCGGCAACCAGCACATTCGCACCCGCTTCGATGACTTCGCGCGCCGTTTGTTTGTTGATACCACCATCGACTTCGAGGTCAATCGTGCGTCCGGTTTTGTCGATCATCTGGCGGATGGTGCGGATTTTATCTAGCTGTGAGCGGATGAAGGATTGGCCGCCAAAGCCAGGGTTGACCGTCATCACCAAAATCAGATCCACATCGTCCATCACATGCTCAAGCGCCGAGGCAGGCGTGGTCGGCACCAACGAGACCCCCGCTTTTTTGCCGAAGGATTTGATGAGTTGCAGCGTGCGGTTCAGATGCTTGGTGGCTTCGGCATGCACGGTGATAATATCCGCGCCGGCCTTTGCATAGGACTCGATATAGGGATCAACCGGCTCGATCATCAAATGCACGTCAAAAATCTTCGCGCTGCTTTTGCGTGCTGACTGAATCACCACTGGACCGATGGTGAGGTTGGGCACGAAATGGCCGTCCATCACATCGACATGGATATAATCGGCACCGGCTTTATCGATAGCGGCAATCTCTTCGCCGAGCTTGGCGAAATCCGCCGATAAAATGGAAGGAGCTATTTTGATGGGTTGCGACATAGGCTATTCTTTCTTGATCAGCACCGCAGCATAAAAACCATCCATACCATCTAGCTCGGCCATATGGCAAGGCAGGGTACGAATTTCACCGCGCGGGGTAATGGATTCTTGCAGACCGCCCATAACGGTTGCATCTACCGGCGAAAGCACCACATCGTTGCGCTCGCGCAGTAAGGCGGTGATTTGTTCTTCGCCTTCTTCCGGTTGCAACGAGCAGACCGAATAGACCATTTTGCCGCCGGGCTTTAGCATATCGAGCGCATGGCGCAGGAGCTTATGTTGGGTCGCAACCAGGCGTTTAATATCAGACGGATCGCGTAACCAGGCTACATCGGGATGGCGGCGCAGTGTGCCGGTGGCCGAGCAGGGCGCATCGAGCAAAATCGCATCGGGCGCAAAAGCAGGCAGCCATTTCGAGGCATCGGTTACCACATAATCAGCTTGCAATTTCAGGCGATGCACATTGCTTTTAAGCATTGCCAGCCGTTCTTTCGACATATCAACAGCCGATACTTTTGCACCACCCACAGCTAGCTGTGCGGTTTTGCCACCTGGGGCTGCGCACAGATCGACGACGCGCTTGTCGCGCACATCGCCCAGTAAACGTGCAGGAATAGTAGCGGCCACATCTTGCACCCACCAAAAACCTTCGGCGAATCCTTTTAGCTGCGTGATGTTGCGTGTTTCGCGCAGGCGCACCGAACCGGTGGGCAGTACCGCACCCGACAAATGAGCGGCCCACATATCCGGATCGCTTTTGACCGTAATATCGAGCGGCGGTTCGCGCAGATGCATCTCGGCGATGCTGCGTGTTATCTCAGGGCCATAAGCAATTTCCCAACTCTTCCACAGCCAGTCCGGCGTGTTGAGTTTGGCGGCATCTTGTTTTTCAGCGATGGCGGCTGCTTCACGCGATGCGCGCTTTAGCACGGCATTCACCAGGCCGCTATATTTATTGAGCTTGAGTTGTTTGGTAAGCTCCACCGCGGAATGCACGGCCGCATGCGGCGGCGTATGCAGCCACACCAGCTGCACAATGCCTAAACGCAAAATATGTTTCACGCGCGAGGCTTTGGGGTTGAGCGGTGTTTCTAAAAACTGATCGAGTATGGCATCAATTTGCCCGAGGCGGCGAATGGTGCTTTTAGCGAGCATTTGCGCAAAAGCTTTATCCGACGGACTCATGGTGGCAAAATGCCGATCACTTGCCCAGGACGAATCGATCGGCTTGCGCTTATCCAACGTGGTGACCAATGCCAGCAATGCGCTCAGTCGTGCGCTCGCGGCATATTCGGCATAAGGTTGTGGGGCTTGTGTCATTCGGGTTTTATTACTAAACTCTCTGCCTAAGGATTATAACATGCTAGTCTATAGTGGTACATAATGGATAATCAGCACAAAGAAAAGCAAAAGATCGAGGAAAAAGAAAAGGATAATGCTAAAAAGCCTGCGGTTGCACCGGAAGTGGGCGGACGCAAAGGGCCGGATCCTACGCGCTATGGCGACTGGGAAATCGGTGGGAAATGCGTGGATTTTTAGTTGAATAAGCAATTATTTTATATAGCGAAATTCTCTTCCAGCGTGACGATATATTCATAGAGTAGCTCCACCTCTTTTGAGCAAGGCGTCATGGGTGCATCGTCCGGATTTTGATAATAGATGCTCAATAGATTGTCGCTCGCTCCGATCGAAAAATGATAGTTCAGCCGTCTTTCATCTTCAGGCCAGGGTAGGGCGCAATTACTGCCAGGTGGTGGCAGCTGATTCGTCAGTTGATCGGCTTGCGAGAGCAGATGTCCATAAAATTCTCCTTCCATGCGTTCGCTTGAAACCAGGTGTTTTTTATCGTCATAACGGATGATTTCATGCGATGGCAGCACATACACATTATAAAGCTGCGTATAACTATTACGGTAGCGTAGCTTTAGAATTTTGTTTTCAACATATTTTCTTTGCAGCCCTAGCATCAATTCAATGCGTGATTCGATCGCGTCTGGGCAGGCGCCGTTGGAGCAGCCGGTTTGCGTGCCATCGACAGTCACATAATAAGCATTCCCGTCATTTTCATTATTGCCGTAGTGCAAGCCTGATAGTAGCTCAGGCATACCGCGTATGGATTCTTGCAGGCGCCGCATATCCTCCTGGGATATAAAGCTGCTGGTGATAATGCGGTTGGGGCTATTGCGCTGATAATCATAAGTAATCTCACCGGAAGCATAGATATGGGTAACAATATCCATGCCTCTGGACCAGTAACGCAGCGTTACATGGCCAAAATCCTTGTTGCGCGGCCATAGTGCCAGGGTGCCGCCGGCGAGCAGCGCGGCAATCAAGACAATATAAAGCGGTATGCCATAGGTAAAAAGGCGCATGGGGCGCCACTATAGCGATAGTTGTTTCTTTTGGCCATAGGCCTGACATAAAGGGCGCAATTTGGCTCTGGCTGCGAGACAGCAAAATCTATCCACAGGCTGCAACTAAATCATTGATTTATAGTTTTTCTTCTAGTAATTCCAAGGCACTAAAACTTATAACCATAACGACAATTCTAAGGAGTATTTCATGTCGATCATGACGTTTATTATCGCGTGTGGTATCGCCTCGCTATTATATGGCGTGCTTACCGGACGTACGATTCTTTCTGCGCCAGCTGGCTCGGAGCGGATGCAAAATATTGCAGCTGCGATCCAAGAAGGTGCGCGCGCTTACTTAAACCGCCAATATCTAACCATCGGCCTGGTGGGTATCGTGATTTTGGCTTTCTTGTCCTATAAGCTCGGCGCATTGGTAGGCGTTGGCTTTGCCATCGGCGCGATCTGTTCGGGTTTGGCTGGCTATATCGGCATGAACATTTCGGTGCGTGCTAACGTGCGTACGGCAGAAGCGGCTAAAAAAGGCATGCAACCTGCACTCGATATCGCGTTCAAATCGGGCGCGGTAACCGGCATGTTGGTGGTTGGCTTAGCACTGCTGGGCATTGCTCTTTATTATAACTATCTGCTCACCCATAACGTTGAAGTGCGTAAAATCATCGAAGCGCTGGTTGCGCTTTCTTTCGGTGCGTCGCTCATTTCGATCTTCGCGCGTTTGGGCGGTGGTATTTTCACCAAAGGTGCTGACGTAGGCGCTGACTTGGTGGGCAAGGTTGAAGCCGGTATTCCCGAGGATGATCCACGTAACCCTGCGGTTATTGCTGATAACGTAGGCGATAACGTGGGCGACTGCGCAGGTATGGCGGCTGACTTGTTCGAAACCTATGTAGTAACCATTGTGGCAACCATGCTGCTGGCTGCGATCTATTTCATCGGCGCTTCTCAACAAGCGATGATGATCTATCCGCTGGTCATTGGCGCAAGCTGCATTCTGACATCGATCGTTGGTACCTTCTTCGTGAAGCTGGGCAAAGGCCGCAACATTATGCAGGCTTTGTATAAAGGCTTTATCGTAGCAGCGTTGCTGTCTGTTGGTGCGATCTACTATGCAACCGATAAAATATTGGGTCTGGGTACGCTTTATACAGCAGGTGCTGTAAGCTTTACCGGTCAGAATGTTTTCCTCTGCGCTCTCGTGGGCCTGGGTGTAACCGGTGCATTGGTATGGTTGACTGAGTACTATACCTCGACCAAATACCGTCCTGTACGTTCGGTAGCGCAAGCATCGACCACCGGCCATGGCACTAACGTGATCCAAGGTTTGGCGGTATCGATGGAAGCAACGGCGCTTCCTGCGATTGTGATCTGTGCTGGTATCATCATTGCCTACACGCAATGTGGCCTGTTCGGTATTGCGATTGCAGCAACCACCATGCTTGCTTTGGCGGGTATTGTGGTAGCGCTCGATGCATACGGTCCGGTAACGGATAATGCGGGCGGTATTGCCGAAATGTCGGAAATGCCAAAAGACATCCGTGAGACGACAGATGCGCTTGATGCTGTGGGTAACACCACCAAAGCGGTAACCAAAGGCTATGCCATTGGTTCAGCGGCGTTGGCGTCACTCGTATTGTTTGCCGCCTATACGGAAGAGCTGAAGCATTATTTCCCTGATGTGAAGGTAGAGTTCCTCCTGTCAGACCCATATGTTGTTGTTGGGTTGTTGATCGGTGGCATGCTGCCGTATCTCTTTGGTGCAATGGGCATGATGGCAGTTGGCCGCGCAGCAGGTGCTGTGGTGGTTGAAGTTCGCCGTCAGTTCAAAGAAATCCCAGGCATCATGGCAGGCACCGCTAAGCCTGACTATGGTCGCGCTGTGGATATGCTCACCAAAGCGGCCATCCGCGAGATGATCATCCCATCACTGCTGCCGGTAGCAGCTCCCGTGGTGCTCTATTTCGCCATCAATGCGATCGCTGGCCAGTCGGCCGCCTTTGCTGCGGTTGGCGCGATGTTGTTGGGTATCATCGTAACCGGTCTTTTCGTTGCAATCTCCATGACCGCTGGTGGCGGCGCATGGGATAATGCGAAAAAATACATCGAAGAAGGCCATCATGGTGGCAAAGGTTCTGATGCCCATAAAGCAGCAGTAACCGGCGATACCGTAGGTGATCCTTACAAAGACACCGCAGGTCCTGCTATTAACCCAATGATCAAGATTGCCAATATCGTGGCGCTCTTGCTCCTGGCGTTGTTGGCATAATCGCCTAGCGATTGAACGAAAGAAAAGCCCTCGCGTAAGCGGGGGCTTTTTTTATGTGTAGAGGTGATAGGTAAAATAAAGCGCTTGTCCGATCAGAATCAGAGGAAGCGTTGCTTTATAGCGCAGGCCAAAAAAGCCAGCGGCAAACGAATAGAGACCAAATAACGGTAGCCAGCTAAAGAGCAGCAAAAACACACCGTAATTTTTATAGCGAGCCTGCCATGTGCTGTAGCTCTCCTCGCTGAGATGCATATCGACTTTGCTGCGGGCCTGGCACAATAAATGGCCCAGCCAGATATTGAAGGCATGGCCCAAGGTGCTGCCCAGGGTTGCAATAATAGCCGGAATGAGTAGGGGGTGGCCGAAGGCTTTCAGTGCCCAGAAGGTCGTGTCAGAGCCGAAGGGCGAAGCAATGTTGACGTTAAAAGCATAGGCGATAAACACCAACGCATTGACGATAGAGCCGATGACGCTTTCCGCCCACACACTCTCAAAGAGAATGGAGGTCCAATAATCGATCATGATTTACGGGAAATAACGAAGGCTGCCAATTCACGCAGCTTGTCTGCTTTTTTATCAAAGACCGACAGATGCGAAATCGCTTGTTCAATCAGCATTTGCGCGTGGTCGCGTGCGCGTTCCACACCCATGCTAGATACCAGCGTCGCTTTGCCTTTGATTTTATCTTTGCGCACCCCTTTACCCACTGTGGTACGTGTGCCTTCTACGTCGAGCAAATCGTCGGTGATTTGGAAGGCAAGGCCCATATCATGCGCATAAGCGCGCAGGAGCTTGCGCATCATCATTGGCGCTTTACCGAGAATAGCACCGGCTTCGCACGATACGGCAAAAAGCTCGCCGGTTTTCATGCGTTGTAGGCGAATAATTTCATCGAGCGAAAGGGTTTTATGTTCGGCTTCCAGATCCATCATCTGGCCGCCCACCATGCCCCAACAGCCGGATGCTTGCGCCAGCGCCGAGATCAGCTCGCAACGCACCGCCGGATCGGCATGGGTTTTATTGTTGGATAAAATTTGGAAGGCATAGGTCAGCAACCCATCACCGGCCAAAATCGCAGCTGCTTCGCCAAAGGCTTTATGACAGCTAGGTTTACCACGACGCAAATCGTCATTATCCATCGCTGGTAAATCGTCATGGATCAGCGAATAGGTGTGAATGAATTCGATGGCCGCAGCAGCTTCAATCGCTGAATCATGGCTTACGCCAAACAGGCCCGCCGAGCAAACAGTCAAGAAGGGGCGTAGGCGTTTACCGCCAGACAGCGCCGAATAGCGCATGGCTTCCAGCACGGTTTCTTCGCCTTTGACATTGCGGGTTTCACCGGTTGCTGCTGTCGATTTGGAACTTAAGGAAATAACCGTGGTTTCTACACCAGAATTCTGGTCAGACGGCAATAATAGCAATTGTTCCATGCGCGCTTGCAGCGTGTCGCCTACTGACTCAATGCAGGCTTCAAGAGAGTCGGTCAGTCTAATGGTCATAAGGTTATGCCGGATCCAGAGGGGTTGTGGTGAGAGTGCCGTCCTGTGCTTGCAGGATTTTTTCCACTTTGCGTTGAGCGTCTTTCAGCTTTTGCTCGCAGAAGGCTTTGAGTTCAGTGCCGCGCACATAGTCATTAATAGCGTCTTCTAGGTTGCCTTGTCCACTTTCGAGCTTACGCACGATGGCTTCTAGATCTTTCAACGCGTCTTCAAAACTAAGGTCTTTTTTTGCGGTCATAGGGCGCGATTTTACGCAAGTTAAGAGGTTGAAGCAATAAGGAATTAATAAATAATCGGATAAAGTAATCGTCAGAAATTTAACGCATAAATCATATATAAGGCTTGGGCATTGAGAATGATCCAAAGCGGCAGCGCAAAAGTGAGGACAGGAATACGAGGTGGCTTGCGCGGCGTGTAAGAAAATATGGCCAGCAGCAAGGGTAAAAGCGGTAAAAAATACCGGCCTTGAACGCCGTAAATATAGCCGTTTTGAACCGAGACAAAATATAAATACATGGCTGTAAAGATCGCGCCGATTAGCAGCGCGCAGATGATGGCAAACACGCTGCGCTGGCGGTATGTGTAATGGCCGGTATTGCTATACAGCAGCAAAAGTGCCGCCACGCCTAGCAACAGATAGCTGCCGCCATATTCAAACGAAAGATTCGTATCAATCACACCTAGAATGCTGGGCGATTGGGTGATCAGCCAGAAACACAAAGAGCCTATGAGAATAAGCCCATAGTGGAAAGGTTGCTCCATGATGTAGGCCAGTTGCTTGTGGGCATCGACCTCTTTCTGGAACCAGGAACCCACCTCGGTATAGCGATTAAAATAATTGAACGATTCCGTGCCGATATGGATAACCGATGTGACGTAATAGCTCCATAGCGCCGTTGCCAGGCAAGGCAGGCCAATGAGCACAGCTTTTTGGAGATGTGCGGACGTCAGTAGAGGTAAGGGAAAGCGCGGTGCGATCAACGTCAGCAGTACAAGCCCTATATAGACGTTTTTAGAAAGCCCCACAGCAATCCCAAGCGCAAGCAGCCCATAAAAATGGCGGGCTGAAGGCTGGTGTCGGCTAGCCAGGGCCAGGTTGATGAAGGCGACACAATAAGCATAGGTCAGGCAGTCGGCGCCTAATCCCGCGCGTAAAAACAAGGCCATGGGCGCAAGGCTTATAAGCAGTAAAAGCCGTGGTTGAATGGCGGCGCGTTTTATCGTGGCATAAAGGATAAGTGTTGCGGTAATCAGCATGCTAAGGCGCGCCATATATAAAATCAGCATAGTAGAGGGGTATACATGCTTGAGGATGGCGGTAGTAAGCACCGCCGGCCAATAGACGATCATGAAATACCCATCGGCCGTATTGCTTTGCATGGTGTGGGTTTTGCTGTAATCGCTGCGTGTGCCTAGCTCATCAAGAATAGTAGGAAAGGAATAGCGCAGTCCTTTATCGACTACATGCGATGGCCGGTAGCGCAAGACAAATTCCCGCACATCATCGGGAATGGTAGCGGGACCTGTTTCTAAGTTAGTCAGCGCGAATATTTTCAGCAGATGGGAGGATTCGTCAAAATTGCGCAAGGGCGGTGTGAGCGCGATATAGAGTAATCCTAAGCTGAGCGATAACAGCAAAAACAGTGTTTCAAGCCGCAAAGACATTATGACTGGCCTAAATAAGCGCGGCAGCGATCGAGCCGCGGCTTGGAGGCTTCGATATAGCTATAAAGACTCAAATGCGCATGCGGCAGCGGGAAGCGCTTTACGCGAACTTTCTCAAAGAAGTAGCGTACCAGCTGGATGATTTCATCTGCGTCATTCACATGCTCATGGCGCATCAGTTCGCCGTAATCAAGGCCCGTGCGCAAGCGGAAACTCAGCCCGACTGACAACCGCCAGGTAGCGCCCCAGGCAAATCCGCCTTCGCTGGGAATGCCCGCTTGGAAAAGCCCATCATCGGTAAGCAGCAACCCTGCGCGCGCTAAGCAGTGTGGCAAATCAAGAATATGCTCAAGCGTGGCTACTGAAATGATGCGTGCATAACGCTGATTTTGTATCTGTGTAATATCGCCGTAAATGCTGCGAATCTGTGCGCGCCGTGGGCTGTCTTCAAAGAGCGCTGAAAAAGGCTCGATAATATCGTAATGCGCATAACCCTGTTCATAAGGCAGATGATTCAATGTGCCGGCGCCGATTTCCAGTATGTCGCCGCTTCTGTGCGCTTTGGCGATCACGCGGTGCATCCAGGATTCCAGATATTGCGTCAGCGCGTATAAAATCCCTTTGCCCTCACGGCTTGCCTTATAGGTTTCGACATACACGGCTTGCATAGCTTCGCTTAAAGGCGGGCGCGGGCGTGGATAGCTTGCGAGTAAAGCGGTGATCGTCATGTTAGCGCAGGCTCCGGCTAATCGGATAGCGCGGCACCGAATTAATATCGTAATTTAAAAACGACAATAGCAGCTGGAAGCCCACGATGATAGGAAGCGCGGCCACCATGACCGTGCCGGCGCTTGCGACTTGGTGGGTTTGCGCACTTTCAACCCAGTGATAGACACCATATGACAGACCAAACAGCATCAGCGGCAGGCCGATCAGCAATTGCAGGGAAGCCAGTGAAAAATTGCGCAGGTAATAGTTGTAGACAATGCGCTTGATGGTGTTGCGCAGATTGCCGATCAGAAAGGGCGCAATATTGGCGCAGAATTTCAGATTGCTGATTTCTTCGGCATAGACGGCATCAATGGGAATATCCATGGCGACGGCTTGAATCGTATTGAGGCGAAACAGCATATCGGATTCAAAGAAATAGCGCTGACTGATTCTATCCAGCGGCAGGCGCTTAAGGGCTGCAGCGCTGATGGCGGTATAGCCGTTGGTGGGATCGAAACTATTCCAATAGCCCGACGACAGCTTGGTCATGAACGAAAGCAGCGCGTTGGAAACCAGGCGCAGCGGCGGCATGTTTTGCAGCGAGCGCGGATGGTAAAAACGATTGCCTTTGCTGTAGTCAGCATGGCCTTGCTCGATTGGTTTGACAAAGAAAGGAATCAGCGCGCCGTCCATTTGCGCATCACCATCAAGCTTGACGATAATATCGTAGCCCAGCTCCAGCGCGCGCTGATAGCCGCGTATGACTGCACCACCCACGCCGCAATTGACCGCATTAAACAATACCTCCACGCGCGAATCGGCGCAGCTCGCCTGCACATGTTTTCCGCTTTCTTGCGGGCAGGCATCATCCACCACAATAATTTTTTCCACCAGCGTGGGAATAGTGGCGATCACATCCAGAATAGAAGCTTTTACTTTAAAGCAGGGGATGACAACGGCGATACGAGCGGGTGCTGACATAGGATCAATGTTTAAGCGACTTGACGATATCTTCCGTCACTTTTTTAGCATCGCCAAAGAGCATCATGGTGTTGTCCTGATAAAACAATTCATTTTCAATTCCGGCATAGCCCGCGGCCATGCTGCGTTTGTTGAAGATAACGGTTTTAGCATTACCGACATCTAAAATGGGCATGCCGAAAATAGGGCTGCTTGGATTATTTTTCGCTGCCGGATTGGTCACGTCATTAGCGCCAATCACATAGACCACATCGGTGGATGAGAAATCATTATTGATGTCTTCCAGCTCAAACACGTTTTCATACGACACGTTGGCTTCGGCAAGCAGCACGTTCATGTGTCCTGGCATACGGCCTGCTACCGGATGAATAGCAAAGCGTACTTTAATGCCTTCGGCTTCGAGTGTTTGGGCCATTTCGCGTAGCGCGTGTTGCGCTTGCGCGACCGCCATGCCGTAGCCAGGCACGATAATAACCGAGCTGGCATTTTTCATCAGGAAAGCCGCATCTTCTGCGCTGCCGGATTTCACCGGACGATCCGCACCGCCGCTTTCGCTTGCCGCAGCCGCAGGGCCACTACCAAAGCCGCCGAAAATGACATTGATGATGGAGCGGTTCATGGCTTTGCACATGATGTAAGACAGGATCGCGCCCGATGCACCCACCAGCGCGCCGGTGATGATCAGCAAAATATTGCCCAGCGTAAAGCCGATGCCCGATGCCGCCCAGCCGGAATAGGAGTTGAGCATCGAAACCACCACCGGCATATCGGCCCCGCCAATCGGTAGGATGAGCAGAAACCCGATGATAAAGCTGAGTGCAATCATCAGCAGGAAAATCACTTTGGATTCGCTGACACAGAATAAAATGAGCAACAACACAATAGCCGCACCAAGGCCGGCATTGAATAGATGTTGATTGGCAAAGCGCAGCGGCTTGCCGGAAAGAATTCCCTGTAATTTCGCAAAGGCGATGATGGAACCGGAAAAGGTTATAGCGCCAATCACTGCGCCCAAGCTCATCTCAATCAGGCTTGAGGCGGCGATGCTGCCGCTATTGCCAATGCCGTAGCTTTCCGGTGCCCATAAGGCGCTTGCGGCAATCAGCACGGCTGCCAAGCCCACCAGCGAGTGAAACGCAGCAACCAATTGCGGCATGGCCGTCATTTGAATTTTGCGGGCGATGGTGGTGCCGATGATGCCGCCGATCATGATGGCGAAAATAATCAGCCCGTAATTACTGACATTGGGCATGGCAAATGTGGTCAAGACCGCAATTACCATGCCGATCATGCCGTAGAGATTTCCACGCCGCGCCGTCTCCGGCGACGATAGGCCCTTCAACGCGAGGATGAAGAGCACCGAAGCAAGAAGATAGAGCAGCGTGGAAGTATTAGACATAGCCTACCTTATTTTTTGCAAATACGGCAGGTGAGGGCAAGCACTACGCCTACCAGCACACCCATGATGATATCGCCCACCAGCCATTTGATCGCCATATTGAGCGAAATCGGCAGCCAGATATAGCTAGCAAAGCAGGCAGCGCCCAGCAGCAGACCTATTTTAAAGCCGAAGATCGCGCCTTTTTTCACGCATTTGCCTTGCGAGGGGCAGGATTTAGCCATGCAGCAATAGAGGCAGCAAATCACGCCAGCCATCACCAATTTGGTAGCAATGCACACCCACCATAGGTTTTGCATATCGGCTTCCGGACGCCACAGGGCGGCGGTCGCTTGATAATCTGGCATCATATAGATACCGTGATAAACCCATTGAAATCCGAATAATGTCGCAAATGCCGCAATAAGCGGTATCAGGCATTTGATAGGGCATTTTTTGCCGTCTGCCGTAGAGCAAGATTGATTGTTCATAACGTCCCCCTAGGTTTTTGGTTTGTTTTTCTTTTGAAACATATCCAACATGCGCTGCGTTACAATGAATCCACCAAAAATATTAATGGAGGCAATGACCACAGCGATGAAGCCGAAAAGATGCGACATGCCATAGCCATCAGGCCCGAGCGCGATAATCGCACCAACAACAATAATACCGGAAATAGCATTAGTGACCGCCATCAGCGGCGTATGCAGCGCCGGTGTTACACGCCAGACCACATAATAGCCCACAAAGCAAGCGAGCACGAAAACGGTGAGCCCAAATACAAACGGATCAATACCGGCATTATGTTGCAATTGCAACTGCATGGCGTTGATGTCTTCGGCAAGCTCGGTTGCTTGCTGCGCTAAGTTCTGCGCCTTATCATTAAGTAGTTGGCCATCTAGCATGGTCATGCTCCTTGTGTAAATGCGGCATGCACGACGCTGCCGTCTTTTGTGAGCAACGTGCCTTTGATCAATTCATCGTCCCATTTGACCTGCAGACCATCTTTGCCAAGCATCAGGGTGGAGATGAAATTATAGAGATTGCGCGCGTAAAGCTGGCTTGCATCGGCGGCGACACGGCTTGGCATGTTGCCATAGCCGATGATTTTTACACCTTGGTGATCGACGACTTGATCGAGCACCGATAGTGGGCAATTGCCACCGCTTGCCACCGCTAAATCCACAATCACCGAGCCTTTTTTCATGCCAGCGACCATTGCTTCGGTAATCAGAACCGGCGCTTTCTTGCCAGGAATCAGCGCAGTGGAGATGACTAAATCTTGTTTGATGATCGTGTCATGAATCAATTGGCTTTGTTTTTCTTTATAATCATCGCTCATTTCTTTGGCGTAGCCACCGCTGGCTTCACCGGCTTCTTGCACCGGCACTTCAATGAACTTAGCACCCAAGCTTTCCACTTGTTCTTTCACCGCCGGACGCACGTCAAAGGCCGACACCACTGCGCCTAAGCGCTTAGCGGTTGCGATTGCCTGCAAGCCGGCAACCCCCGCACCCAGCACCAGGGCTTTGGCGGGAACGACGGTGCCTGCTGCCGTCATCATCATCGGCACGGCTTTGCCGAGCTCAGCTACGGCATCGATCACGGCACGGTAGCCGGCCAAGTTGCTCTGTGAGGAGAGCACATCCATCGACTGCGCTCGCGAAATGCGCGGCAGGAGTTCGAGTGAAAAGCTGGCTAGCTTCTTACTATTATAGGCAGGAAATGATTCACGGGTTTCATAGGGCGAGAGCATGCCAATTAACAGGGCTTGCTCAGGAAATTTGACGATGACATCAGACGAGGGAGCTTGCACGCACAGCACCATCTCGGCGCCCAGCAAGGCTGATTCCACAGTGTTTTCGATAATGGCGCCGGCTGCTTTATACTCATCATCACTGATGGAAGAGCCAAGGCCTGCCTGAGTTTGAATAGCAATGGTCGCGCCAAGCGCGCTATATTTTTTGACGGCATCGGGTGTCGCGGCTACCCGCAACTCACCATCTTTCTGTTCCCGCAATACAGCAATTTTCATGAACAGTTCCCAAGCATTACTGCCTAGCACTCATAAACCATTAGGCGGGGTGCTGTAAAGAAAAAGCGCAGAATAAATATGTGAATAAGAATTACATTTCCATGCCGGCGCCTTGCGAGGGGCCCATGGAAGGGGTGGTGCTAGGCACTAAACTCATCAGCGCCGTAACCGGTATATGCATGCCTTCGAAGCCGCCGGAGATCGCCGGTGCGCTGATACCGGATATCGCATTGTAATCGGCAAAACCGCCACCGCCGCCGCCACTATCACCACCGCTGCTGCTACTGCCGTAGCTGCCTTCGCCGATGGGAGGGGCGCTGACGCCATCGAATTTATTATTGAATACTTGTGTAGCGATTTGTGCCAGTGCACCGCCTGGCGCATCGGGCAGAAGCCCTTGCTTCATGATCTGGTTATTGACCTGAATACCGGCTTGTTCAATTTTGGCATTGGCGAACATACCGGTGTTGAAAAAGGAGGTGACGTTAACGCCGGTAGCTTTGGTGACCCAGTCGCCTAATTTTTCAAACAGCTTATTGATAAAGTCAGACAGATCGGTAGGCTTGGCGTTCGGATCGGGTGCACCGCCACCGCCTTGCCCAAAACCCATGCGCTGTAGATGCGCATTAATATCAAAATCTGCCACGTTCTACCTAAATTCTGTGATAGTTAAGTATACGACTTTTATAGGTTAGGATCAAAAGGATATTTTAGGCAGCCAAAATAGCTGCCAGGCTTAGTTTGGTCGCATGATTTGATCGGGACTATCGAGCGAAAAAGCAGGAATATCGACTAAAAATGGCTGGCCGCTTTCAGTTACCATTTCATAATGTCCAACCATCAAGCCCGAGGGTGTCTTAAGCGCTGCACCGCTGGTATATTGATAATGCTCGCCTGGTTGCAAGGTGGGAAATTCGCCCACCACACCTGGCCCATGCACTTCCTGTACAGCGCCATTTGCATCGGTGATATGCCAGTAGCGGTTTTTCAGTTGCGATGTTTCGCCCCCGATATTTTCCATGCGGATGGTATAGGCCCAGACATAATGATGTTCCAACGGATCGGATTGTTCCGGCAGAAAAGCTGGAATCACGGTAATTTTAATGAAATGGGTGGTTTTGCTATACATTTATGACTGACCCATTGCTTCACACAAGCGTTCCATAAAGTCAATACCGCTTGCAAGTTGCGACAGCTCGATAAACTCATTGGGCTGATGCGCTTGCTTAATATTGCCGGGCCCGCAAATAATCGCTGGAATATGATGAGCGTTGAACACACCGGCTTCGGTGCCGAAGGCAACCGCTTGCTCCTGATTGGTTTGCGCGCATTGCATGACCAATTGTTTATAGCGATCCGATCCTGGCGGCAAAGTGACGCCTAACATACGCGATACAGGTCGGGTGATAATATCGGCTTCTTTGTGGCGTTGCTTGATCAGTGAGCGTTGCTCACTGCAATAACGCTCAAAGCGTGCGAAAAGCGCATCAGCATCATCGCCAGGCAGCGGGCGAATTTCCCAGTTGAAACGGCATTCTTTGGGAATGATGTTGCGTGCGGTGCCACCTTGGATTACGCCGACATGTACCGTGGAATAGGGTGGGTCAAACCGTGTATCCTGCAAACCTTTTTGCTGGCATTCGGATGAAAGCTGCATCAGGAAATGAATCAGATCGGCTGCCACTTGAATCGCATTGACGCCGTAATGCGGCTGGCTGGAATGCCATTCATAGCCGCTTACAATGGTTTCATACGACAGCACGCCTTTATGCGCGGTCACCACCTGCATTTCCGTCGGCTCACCGATAATGACACAAGCCGGTTTGGGCACCTGACGCGTGATATGCTCAAGCAGATGTGGCGCGCCTAAGCAGCCTACTTCCTCATCATAGGAAAAGGCAAAATAGATCGGGCGTTTCAGCTGTAGCGCTTTAAAGCGCGGAATAAAGGCGAGGCAAAGCGCAATGAAGGATTTCATATCGGAAGTGCCGCGGCCATAGAGTTTGTCGCCGCGCTGTGTCAGGGTAAAAGGTGGGCTGCCCCATTCTTGGCCATCGATAGGCACTACATCGGTATGGCCGGATAAAATAATGCCGCCTTCGACTTCGGGGCCGATGCGAGCGAGTAAATTGGCTTTACGGCCGCAGGGCGAGGGCAGGCGCGTAAAGGCAACATCCTGCTTGCGTAATATGTCTTCAATATATTCAATCAGCGCCAGGTTGGAATCGCGGCTGACACTGGCGAAACCCACCAGCGCGGCGAGCTGTTTGATGGTGTCATCAATATAGCTGTGCTGCGT
This sequence comes from Rickettsiales bacterium, assembly GCA_033762715.1. Lineage (GTDB taxonomy): Bacteria > Pseudomonadota > Alphaproteobacteria > Rickettsiales > SXRF01 > JANRLL01. The sequence goes on from JANRLL010000010.1 coordinate 27,518, forward strand.
CATCGCGCCGTATGTTGATAAGTAGGAACGGTGAGCAAGCTGAAGAATTCTTGCCGTGTACGTGGATCGCTGCGGAAAAGACCGGTTAGTTTGCTGGTCTGCATCACCGCGCCTGGCTTTTGAATGCCGCGCATGGTCATACACATATGGGTTGCTTCCACCACCACCCCCACACCGCGTGGTTTTAAAATGTCGGTGAGCGTATTGGCGATTTGCGCGGTAAATTTTTCCTGCACCTGCAAGCGGCGAGCATAAATCTCCACCAGGCGTGCGAGCTTGCTTAGTCCGATAACTCTTTTGCTAGGAATATAGGCCACGTGCGCGCGGCCTGAGAAAGGCACCATATGGTGTTCGCAATGCGAGTGGAACGTGATATCGCGCAGCACGATCATCTCATCATAGCCTTCCACTTCTTCGAAGGTTTTGTTGAGAACCGAGGCAGGATCAATGTCGTAGCCTTTATAAAATTCCTCAAAGGATTTGATGACGCGTTTGGGGGTTTCCACCAAGCCTTCGCGCGCAGGATCATCACCGGCCCAGCGAATAAGTGTGCGTACCGCATCTTCGGCTTCTTCGCGGGTGGGTTTGTTGCTTTTTTTGTTGGTCATAATAAATATTGAACTTCTTTGAAAACAGACGTCATATATACACAGTAATAACCATAATGTCACCCCTGAGATAGGCATGCTCCTTAGCTCGATTCCTTTTGTTGATTTGCGCGATAAAACTTTGGTGGACCTGCTTCGCAGCTACCCCGATAAGGCGCGTACCTTAATTGGCTGCGCGCGCCGTATGTATGGTATTTGGTCGCGCTTGGCCTCGGTTATAGCGCTGCCACTGGCGGATAGGCTGTCCTATGCCTGGCTGCGCAAAACCAATAATCCCTATCTGCATGAAATCGAAACCATGGCCGATATTTTGGAAACCAAGGGCGCTTACAGTATAGGTTTGAGCTATGAATGGGGCTGCACCAGCGGTGTTTACCGCCAAACGGATACGGTGCCGTTGCTGCGCGTGCTCGATTGGCCGTTTCCCGATTTGGGCAAGCATGTGATGGTGGTACGCCTGAAGACCAAAGCCGGTGACTATTATAATGTTACCTGGCCTGGTATTTCGGGTGTATTTACCGCGATGGCGCCAGGGCGTTTTTCGGCGGCGATCAATATGGCGCCGATGCGCAAGCACAGGCGTGGCCTGATTGGCGACTGGCTTACCAACCGCCGTATCGCTAATCACGAAATGGGGCTTCCGGCTTCGCATTTATTGCGGCAGGTGTTTGAGCAGGCAAATGATTATGAGCACGCCAAAGAGATGCTGCTTAAAACACCAATTGCTACACCGGCGATTTTCATCTTAGCCGGCACCGAGCCAGGCCAGGGCTGCGTGATTGAGCGATTGGAAAATGCCGCCGAGTTTAAAGAATTATCCGCCGAGACGCATTTGTCGGCGACCAATCATTTTGTCAGCAAGTTTGCAGGCTTTGGCGAAGGCTGGCGTCCGCGTATGGTCGACAGCCAGGAGCGTTACCAGCAAAGCGATACTATTGCCGGTCATGAGCTGGAAGCGTTGGATTTTAGCTGGCTGCGTGCGCCGATGCTGAATCGTTTTACGCGCCTATGCGTGGTGGCTGATGCGGCCACATCGCGCTTGATGGTGCAAGGGTTTTCGGGTGTCATTCCGGTGACCGGCGTGTTTCAATTGCCTTCCTCTCATTTAGCGCGAGATGTTGCATGACCACAGTAATTTCAGCTATCCGCCAAGCCAGTAAAATCCATGGTGCGACTCAGGTGATTGCCGGTGACCTCACCGTGCCGGAGATGAATTACCGCCAACTTTTCATGCGCTCGCTCATTCTCTCCCACAAGCTGGCGCCGCGTTTGCGCGATCAACCCTATGTCGGCCTGATGCTGCCTAATGCGCTGGCGGCGGTGGTGACGTTTGTGGCGATGCATCTGCTGGGACGCGTGCCTTGTATGCTGAATTTCTCTGCTGGTGAGGCCAATATTGTCCATGCGTGTAAAATTGCAAATGTCAAAACGGTGCTGACTTCTCGTACCTTCATCGAAAAAGCGAAGCTTGAAAGCGTGGCGGAAGCCTTGGAAAAACACGTTGCCGTCATTTATCTGGAAGATGTGCGGGAAACCTTGAATCTAGCTGATAAACTGCGCGGGGCGCTGCGCTATGCGCTGGGCACCATTCCCGATGTGATGTCTGCGGATGCGCCGGCTGTTGTGCTTTATACCTCCGGCTCCGAGGGCGCTCCCAAAGGTGTTGTGCTTTCACATAACAACATTGCCGCGAATTTGCAGCAGGCCTGCAAGCGCTTGGATCTCTTTAGCAGCGATGTAGTGTTTAACGCGCTGCCGGTCTTTCATTCTTTTGGGCTGACGATCGGTATGCTCTTGCCGCTGGTGCGCGGATTTAAGACGTTTTTATATCCAAGCCCCGTGCATTATAAACTTATTCCAAAACTGATTCATGAGACTGGATCTACCATTATGGTGGGCACCGACACGTTTTATAATGGTTATGCCACTTACGCCAAGCACGAATATTTCACCAAAATACGTTTAGCGGTAGCCGGTGCTGAGAAACTCAAGGAGACGACGCGTCAGCATTGGGAAAATGAATTAGGGGTCACGATTTTACAAGGCTACGGCGTTACCGAAACCAGCCCAGTAATCTCGGTGAATATTCCAACCGAACACAAGCCAGGCACAGTAGGAAAAGCGCTGCCTGATATTGAGTGCCGCCTGGAGCCGGTGGAAGGGCTGGATCACGGCGGGCGTTTATTGGTCAAAGGTCCAAACATAATGCTGGGTTATTTGAAAGCCGATCAGCCAGGGGTGATTCAGCCGCAAGGCGAATGGTATGACACAGGCGATATTGTCGACATCGATGCGCAAGGTTACCTTTCTATTTTAGGCCGTGCCAAGCGCTTTGCTAAAATTGCCGGCGAAATGGTGTCGCTTGCTGCGGTGGAAGATTTGGCGCACAGCGTGAGCGCCCAAGTCTCGCATGCGGCAGTCACCATCCCCGATGAGCGCAAAGGCGAGCAAATCATACTCTTTAGCGAAGACGCTAAGCTTTCGCGCGCGAGCCTATTAGAACAGGCAAAAAAACAGGGTGTGTCGGAACTATGCTTGCCAAGGCAGGTGATACATCTGGAGGAAATCCCGCGCCTGGCTACCGGTAAAATCGATTATCCAGTGCTTACCAAACAAGCAGTCAAAAGCTAGCTACTCAGGCGTAGTGGGGGGCACTGCGGGTGCAGCTGCTGGCACGACCACTTTCTTTGCGGGTGCTTTCTCATTCCAGCTGGTGCTGATTTTGTCGCAGCGCGTTTTCATATCCTGCATGGTGCAGATGCCATGCTCGCGGCGATAAATATTAGAAGGCGTGGCCTGCAGCATCGTGAAAATACGTGTTTTAGCTTCAGTGGAAATTGAATCCACATACGCTATCTCCAACGTATATTCTTTCGCAATGTCTAGAATGCTAGCTGCGATGATTTCTTTTCTTGATTCGATAGCAACCGACAACTCATCTTTAGACAGATCGGTGGAGCTTTTGGCTTCTTTGCAGAAGCTCCAATATTGAAACGAGCAGCTATTGAGCGCCAGCTCACGCATCGAACGTTCAAATTCGGGTGAGGCGCGTTTCTTTAGAATCTCTTCCTGCGCTTTTGCGGCTTCAGCGGCGGCTTTGGCCGCTGCTTCTTGCGCGACCTGTTCGCTTAGGCGTTGTGAGCTTGCCAGCGCATCTTGCTCATTTTTATAGCGATCGGTGAGTTGCTGATGCAATTCTTGATATTGCTGTTGGATGATTTCGGTTTGCTTTTTGACGAACTGATCCATCTGCGCCACAATTTCTGGAAACCCATTCTTATGGGCGATGGTGCGTGCAATGGTGCCGTTATTATCCTCGCGATAATAATCAATGCCGCTTTCCAGCAGCAGTTGCACAATCTCCGTATTGCCGTTTTTGGCGGCGTAAAACAAGGCGGTCTGGCCGTTCGTATCAATCGCGTTGATATTGCCGCCACCAGCTAGGATCGCTTTGACTACATTAATGCCTTCGGCGTCTTTGCGTGCTGAAGCAAGGGCAAGAACGGGCGCGCCCTCTTCATCGGTCTGATCGGGTGATATGCCTTTTTTAAGCAGTAAGGTAATATCGTCGGCGCGTCCCAAATTCGCGCGATAGACAATTTCGGCTTCGGGCGTCTGCTCTTTATTCGTAATGACGGTAGCTGCTTCCGGTTCCACAATGGTTTGGCTGAAAGAAGGATTACTTACCATGACCGGTGCGATCATCAGTGCAAAGAGGCTTGAAAATCGGTATCTGTATCCCATATCCTGCTTATATTCATTCTATCTTGAGAAAGCTATTATAATGGAAAATAAGAAAGAAAACCTCAAATTTCATGCAGAAATCAGCAAAGTCCTGCAGTTGATGATCCATTCGCTCTATACGAATCATGATATTTTCCTGCGGGAATTGATCTCAAATGCCTCGGATGCCTGTGATAAACTGCGGCATTTAGCTATTATTTCGCCCGAGCTGGCAGCAGATAATACTGAATTTTTCATTCATATTCAGCCGGATAAGGCAGCACGCACCTTAACCATTAGCGATAACGGCATCGGTATGAGCCGTGAGGAACTGATTGAAAATCTGGGCACGATTGCCAAATCCGGAACCCAGGAGTTTCTCGCGCAGCTTACCGGCGATAGCAAAAAAGACATGCCGCTGATTGGCCAGTTTGGCGTTGGGTTTTATTCGTCGTTCATGGTGGCAGACCGCGTAAGCGTCATCTCGCGCCGTGCAGGGAGCAAAGAAAGCTGGCGTTGGGAATCAGAGGCGCAAGGTGAATTCACCATCGAGCCGGCCGAGATGGCATCGCGCGGCACCCAGATTACCTTGCATCTAAAACCTGAGCAGGAGCAATATCTCGATCCGTTCCGCCTGCGCCATATCGTCACCACCTATTCGGACCATATTGGCTTTCCCATTCGTCTCACCGATGAAAATGGTGACACCCAGACCATCAATGCGGCAGCTGCCTTGTGGACGCGCCCTAAAAATGAGATCACGCCGGAGCAATATAAGGAATTTTATTACCATGTAGCCCACGCGCCGGATGATCCGTGGCTGGTCATGCATAATAAAGCCGAAGGCAAAATCGAATATACCAATTTGCTGTTTATTCCATCGCTCAAGCCGTTTGATTTATTCCACCCGGAACGCAAGCGCCGTGTGAAACTCTATGTGAAACGCGTCTTTATCACTGAGGAAAATGTTGATCTGGTGCCTGCCTATATGCGCTTTTTGCGCGGGGTAGTGGATTCGCAGGATCTTCCGCTTAATATCAGTCGGGAGACGTTGCAGCATAACCCGATGCTGATTAAAATCCGCGATGCGATCGCCAAGCGCGTGCTGGGTGAGCTCAAGAAAAAATCGCAGGATGATGCGCAAGGCTATACCAGTTTTTGGAACAATTTTGGTCCGGTGCTGAAAGAAGGGCTATGTGAAGCAACGACGCCGCGCGAGCAGATTTTAGAAGTCTGCCGCTTCCATTCTAACCTTTCGGAAGGCGCGGTGGTAAGTCTGGATGAGTATATTGCCCGCATGAAACCGGAGCAAGACACCATCTATTACTTAACCGGCGAGCGCTTAGAGAGCATGCGCGGCAGCCCACAAATTGAGGGCTTTACCAAGCGCGGCATCGAAGTATTGCTGATGAATGATCATGTCGATGATTTCTGGGTCAATGTGATCAGCGAATATAAGGGTAAGAAATTTAAATCCGTTACCCGTGCCGATATTAATTTAGACAGCGGCGATACCAAGGATGAAAACAAGGTCGATGATTTGCAGCAGGAGCAAGCGGCTAAGGATGTGTGCGCGCGTTTCAAAACCATATTGGGCGACAAGGTGAAAGATGTGCGCATCACGCATAAGCTCACGCAAAGTCCGGTGTGTTTAGCGGTGGAAGAGGGCGGCATGGATTTGCGCCTGGAGCGTTTCTTGATCGAGCAGAAGCAACTGCAAGCAGCCTCGGCAAAAATCCTGGAGGTTAATCCAGATCATGCGATTATTCGTATGCTAGCGGATAAAGAGCCGGCGCAAATGGAAGATGTAGTATGGTTACTGTTTGATCAGGCGCGTATTTTAGAAGGCGAAGAGATCACTGATCCGGCTGCATTCTCAAGGCGCCTGCAGCAATTCGTGGAGAAAAGTTTGGCCGCCTAGCGGCCGCCGACCCTGGCCGCTTGTGCGACTTTTTCACGTGCTTCGCGTATTTCCACGGGCGAACGGCTTTTAACCGAAGTGAACTGCATATCTTGTATCACGCCATTATCCGTGACGACGGTTGCGGCGGCCAAATGGCCATCCTTGGCCACGCTTTGGTCAATGCAAATCGCATTTTTGCATTCGATGGTGGGCGTTGCGCCACGCTGCCAGTAATGCCCAAAAAACATAGTGCGGCCTTCGGTATCTTGCAGATCGCGCATTTGTTCGCGTAGCTCATCGCTCAAAGGAATATGATCCATTGTGCCTGGCACCACATGCAGTACGGCTTTATCCATGGTGAGGTTGGGGTCATCCGCATTATGCCACCATTTTACACGTCCCGTGGTACGTTGATGACCATCGGAATCGGTAAAGCACGTGCCTGGCGGCAGATCGAGTTCAAGACCTTTTGCAATCAGGTCGATTGCCTTGCAACTCGGATGGGCCTCATCACCAAGCTCCGGCCATTTATCGGGATGGATGGTATTGCTCGGCGTCAATACGCTGCTTTCCTGCAGTTGGCGGATAGATGGTTTGTGCCACATGGCATGGGCAAAACGCAGCCCGTCCAATTCTAGAACTACCGGCAGCGATTTTAGCCAGTCGATATGTTCCCTGCCTTTTTGCGGGTTGATGCGCAACTCATTTAAGAAGCTTGCATGCTGCACTTTGTTTTTATCACTATGTTCACGCAGCGGTATCAGTTCGCCGCCTTTCATCTCATGGGTGTGAAAGAGCCCGGCATTGAGGTCATGATTGCCCATGATGGCATGGGCATACCCTGCATTGATCATAGCTTTGGCGATGTCGATCACTTCAAAATTTTCAGGCCCGCGATCAATAAAATCGCCGAGGAATACCACCTGGCGATCAGGCTCAGGCGGCGCATAGATACCGTTTTGATCTTTGGTGTAGCCGAGCTTTTCCAGCAGTGCTTTTAGTTCGACGGCGTGGCCATGGATATCGCCGATAATGTCGTATGTCTTCATGGGTAATGTATTAGCAGTTGAGGGGCCAACAAGTTAACATATATTAACCTGGCAGATCAACCGATATTCCATTATGGTGGCGCCAATTGATTAATATGAGGAAAACAGCCATGAAACTCGCGAAAAAAGTAACGGTAACCCCCAGCAAATATGCCATGTGGCGCTCGGCCATCGCGCTGGCTTATGCTGATTCGCGCTTGTCTAATAGCGAGGTTAACCTCATCCAAGACTATATGAGCAATTATACCTTTACCGATGCGCAGCTGCTGCAGTTGGAAAAGGATTTGATGCAAGGTGTGCATTTGGAAGATGTATTTCCTATGATCAGTGAAATCCGCGACCGCGCGCATTTGATCAATTTCGCGCGGGTGCTGTTTCATATTGATGGCGATTTTTCCGAGGTAGAACAACGAATCTGGCAAGCGATTCACGATCAGCATGTGCTGACCATCGATCTGAAAAAAGCATTGTTGGTTGCGCGCGAAGCCTGTGAATCGGAACTCGAACAGCAGCGTATTAAACATGCGCAGGAAGCGGCGCAAAAGCGTCCGCTAGAACGTGCCCTCGATTATCTGCTCGATGTGGATAACGACACGGTTGCTTAAGCCCAACGTCCTTCTCCGCTTTGGTCGCGTGGAGGGATGTTTTTAAATATTTTCCTTGGGTCGTCGCTATATTCAACTTTGGCGAATTCTGGGCTGGTAAGCAGCTTGAGGTAAGATCCGCCCGCATTTTTCAGACTGTTTCTTAGCAAGATGGATGGGACGAATGCTTCTGTGTAGAGCTTTGCTGTTGCTTCCGACAGTTCGGCGTAACCATGGCTAATCAGCTCTGTTGCAAACGCTCTGCCTTCCGCGGTTTCGGTCATTCGTTTTCCAATGTTATGATCATGAAAGAATTGCACCAGCGTTGGATCGATGACGTAGGATTTCCATTCCGCCTGATCGGACTTTGCGGATTTGATGGGTAGATGCAGGATGATGACATCATGCGGCGTGCTGCCAGCGCGGTGCATATTAAAATGATGTATATAATCTTTCGGTATATCGCGCAGGAGATCGCGTGCCGCCGCACTTGCGAATACGCATTTTCCCAGTGCGTATTCACCCCAGTCTTCCTGCATTTTAGGAAATATTTTTTTAAGCCGGTCCGCTGCACCGGCAACCACCCATTGCACTAATGACTGTGCTTCTTCTGGCGTAATGCTAGTGGTAGGTGTGGATTTTGTATCAGGTGTGGCCGCGCGTAATGTATCAAGAATGGCCGCCGTTTGATTCCAAACAAAGGGCTCAGGCGTAAAGGCGGGTATATCAAACGACTCGGATGACATACGCGCTAGTATAGCGCAAAGAGGTTAAAAATCTAACCAACTGATTTTATCCCTCTATTTGATGGTCGGAGTAATAGGATTCGAACCTACGGCCTCTGCGTCCCGAACGCAGCGCTCTACCAGACTGAGCTATACTCCGACAACGGCAGCCTTATAATGCCAATGTCGACAGCTGGCAAGGGGCTAGAAGCTGCGGCTTTCGCAAAAATCTACAATATCCAGCATGGCGCTTTTGGCAGCGCTGTTGCCCAATGGGTCTAACGCAGCGCGCGCTTGTTCGCAATAATGACGGACCAGCGCATTGCTTTGGGCAATGGCCTGATGAGTGGCTAAAATACTTTGTGCTTGTTCAAAATCACCGGGTTGCTGATTCAATTCACTCATGGTGCGTTGCCAGAAGCTTTTTTCATCGTCGCTGGCGGCTTGATAAGCATAGATCACCGGCAGGGTAATTTTGCCTTCGCGGAAATCATCGCCCAGTGCTTTACCGAGTGTGGTTTGATTGGCGGTGTAATCCAAAATATCATCCACCAATTGAAAGGCGATACCCATATACTGGCCAAAATCACGAAATGCTTTTTCAAGTTCGGCTTTGCCCGCAATAACGGGGCCCAGTTCGCAGGCAGCGGCAAACAGCACGGCGGTTTTAGACGAGATGACTTCTAGATATTGCTCAACCGTACAGGAGAGATCGCCTTCGGCCATCAGCTGTAGTACTTCGCCGCGTGAGATCACGGCAGCCGCATCAGATAAAATTTTAAGCACGCGTAGTGAGCCCGATGCCGTCATGAGCTGGAAGGCTTGGCTGAGTAAAAAATCACCTACGAGGATACTGGCTTTATTGCCGAAGAGCTCGTTGGCGGTGGCCAGGCCACGGCGCAATTTGCTTTCATCCACCACATCGTCATGCAAGAGCGTTGCGGTATGGATAAATTCCACCGCAGCGGCAAGGGCAATATGTTGTTTGTCGGGATAATTGCAAGCTTGCGAAGCAATAAGCGTCAGCGCTGGGCGGATGCGTTTGCCGCCGGAGTTGATCAGATGTTGTGCAATGCCGTGAATTAAAGGGATTTCCTGATTAACGCGGCCCAAAATCAATGTGTCCACCGCCTGCAGATCGTTGCGAATGAGCTGATACAGCGCATCAAGTGATGCGGGTGTGGAGGAATGATGTGCGGGTGCGACAGAAGGCATAACGGCCAATTATTAATGGCTGCCGTGGCTTTAGGCAACTACATTGCTATGGGTATGAGCAAATAGCTCTTCCAGCGGGTTAACGGGGAATTCTTTTGTGGCCTGAAACACCAGGTTTCCCCTATATCCGGTGAGTTCGCCCATATCGTTATAAATACGCATAATATCCTGCTGAACCGCCGAAGTTAGCTGGGTATGGCTGCGGATATAGAGGTCAAATTGGGTTTTGGCGCGTTGTTTATGCACAAACCCATCCAGCTGCATATCGCCCATCTGCGATAAATTCAGTTCCAACACAAAGCGCGTTTCATCGTCTTCCGGCGCTTCCTGACCGGGCTTATTGGATTTAGTATCGCGTTTTACAAATAGCCGCACTTGCTGCACATGCCCTTCCACCGCCACGGGAAAAAACAGGCTCTGCCAGGGTTGCGAAGGCCCTGCCTCATATTGCCGTGCTAGCGTGGAGAATTCCGCAGCTGCTTTTTTGATCAGCGCGCCGTGGCCTTGCTCTTCGGCCCATTCGATGTTGGATGTGCCTAGCCAGCTGCTTAAATCGCTGCCTTTGAGCGCGGTCAGAAAAAAGAGTAATCCAACGGAAAAGGCCTGAGGTGGAGGCGTTTGAGTGGAGGTGGGTGCATTGGTAGGCAATGCACCGCTCAGCAGTGCTGGCAGCGCTGCAATATTTATCAGTTCAAATGAACCAGACGATAGGCGTGGCTCAAGCGCGGCAAGCAACTGTTCCAAGCTGGGCCATTGGCGCGCGAGTTCGGGCAGGCTTGCCGGTGTTTGTGTAGCAGCCGTTGCGGCAGCAAGCGGATTGCTAGTAGCCGCTGTTACCGTATCCACCCGTAGGCCCAGCTGACTGCCGATGGGTAATTTCAAATCCGATTCCAGCCGTACGAAACCGAGCGGGGTTTGCAGAAGCATTTCACCGGTGGGCTCATAGGCCAGCACGCTCGCAGGTACGACCGAGGTTCCAGGAACAACCGGCACCGAAGCGGCTGGTGCGGGCAGTGTGGCTGCTGCGGGCGCCGCCGGTGTTGTGGGGGTTGTTGCGGGTGTAGTCGGTGCGGTAGTTGGTGCAAGTATAGATTCTTCGCTTATGGGCACAGATGGAGCTGCACCAGGAATGGCCGCTGGTGCTGTAGGTGATGTGGGCGCTGTTGCTGGTGCTGTGGTTGAAGCATGCGTGCCTTCATTGGGTAAAATACTGTTGCGTGTATAGGCGGAATAAAGCTGCACATTCGTTTGATTGAAACCGGCATTATTATAGCTCGGTGCGGGGAGATTGCCTGCGAGCAATTCCAACGCCTGTGATGGTGCATTGGCGACCGAAAGCAGCGTGAGGCTGACGCTGGTGCCATTGGGTAATGGCGAAAACACAGGGCTGCCCGCGGCGGGTAGGGGTAGCGTATTGCTGCCTGCAGTGGGTTGGGCTACGACCGAGCCGCGCAAGGTAATGGCGGGAGGCACACCTTCGCTGTCGAGGGTTTGCACCGTATCGCTGAGCAAAACGGGCGCATTGCTATTTTGTTGAGTAGTGGTGTTGGCAGGCACGGCTGTTTTTCCGCCGCTTACAATCACATCGGCTGAATCGGAAAAAGCCGATTGTTGGGTGGCGACTTCGGGCGGCAAGCCATTAATGCTCAATATATGTGCGGCATTATGCCCGGCGCGATTTTCAATACGGATCACCACTTCGCTGCCGATTTTTAAAAAGAAGGGGCTGGCAAATACCACATCACCACGCTCGCTGCGCAAGATCGGATTGCCGGAGCCGTCGCGGTTTACGATAAAGCCGGCCAGAATCGTGCCGGTACTTAGACGCTCAGGCGCAGGGGGTGAGCCTTGGGTGGTGGCGCCTTGCACCTGTTGTGGTTGCGAGACGCTTTGTGGCGGAGTGATACTGATGAGTCGAATATCCGCCATATGCGCCCGCTATTTTTGCAGCAGCTTGATCGAAAGCAGCGCTGCGTCGGTAGCCGCAGTTGAATGCGGTGACCGTGTGATGAGCGAGCTTTGATTGCGTATGGTGTCTTTGACTTTATTATCCTTGCGAATAATGCCCAGCAGCGCCGGCGAGTGGCTTAGGAAATTCATGCAGGCCTTGTTGATTGCGTGATAGGTCGCATCGCCTTCTTTTTGGGTGGCTGCCTGATTGACCACGATATTGATCTCGGTGTTAGGTTTGCTGGCAAGCAGCAATTTGATGAATGCATATGCATCGGTAAGCGAAGTAGGTTCATCGGTGATGACCACGATACAGCGGCCTGCAATCGCAGCTAAATGCTGCACATAATGCTCGATGCCGGCGCCCAAATCGATAATGACGAAATCATATTGCTGTTGTAGCGAAAGCAACTCTTCCGTCACTGCAGTAAGCTTTTCTGCCGGTACATTCGCCAGCGTTGCCGAACCTGAGCGACCAGCAATAATATCAAATCCGCCTTCTGGATAAGGGGTGATCACTTCACTGAGGGTATTGCGCCCGGAGATGACATTGCTCAAATCGAGCTTCGGCGTAAGCCCTAATTGCACATCCACGTTGGCCAGGCCGATATCGCCATCAAAGAGCAACACGCGGCGTCCCGAGCGGGCAAGCAAATGGGTTAGGGTAATGGCTAGCCAGGTTTTACCGACCCCGCCTTTACCGGATGCGATTGCAATAATATTGTTTTTCACGCTGTTAGTCATAAATACCGTTTGGGTTAGGGATGTAATTGATAACGAAGCAGTAATTGTGCCACAATCTTAGGGTCAGCCGGTTGCAGACTATCGACAAGAGAAGACGAGCTGCTGATATTACAAAAGGAAAAACCACCTACCGCCGCCGTTGCCAGAATACCGCCAAAGCGGCGGGTGGAATCGGCATGCGTCACCAGCAAGCGCTTGACGGGTAGTTTGCCAAATTGTTCGGTCATATCGATAGCTTCCAGCGTATCGCCGCCAGATGGCATAACGAGGATGGGTTCAATACCCTCAATCGTGGCATAAGCCTTAGTATCTTTAAGTTCCTGATGATCGTAGGGATTGCAGCCAGCCGTATCCACCAGCACATGCGCAAAAGCGGGAAGCACTTTAAGTTGCTGGCGCAATGCATCGACGTTATCTGCCACTTTCAGATCGATGCCTAAAATGGTGGTGAAGGCACTCAGCTGTTCGATGCCGCCAGCACGTTTATTATCGGTGGTAACAACCGCAACCGGTAATTTTTCCATCGCCAGTTTAGACGCTATTTTGGCGATGGTGAGTGTCTTGCCGATGCCAGGCGGGCCGATCAACATGGTGCGTGTGGGTTTGACATCCAGCGGTAGCGGTTGAAAATCAAAAGCGTGTGAGAGCAATTTTTCCAGCGTCAGGCGGTGCAGTTGGCGCGGCTCACGGTTGTTGCCCACGTGATGCAGATCCATCACCGTTTTAAGATCATTGTCGCTGACCGTCTGCATGAGTTTGGCAATCATCACTTCCGGCAGGTTATGAAAACGCAAAATATTATGAATATCGTGGCGCAGATCATTAGCCGATTGGTTGTCGCGCGCGGCAGCCGGTGCTTGCTTGGCAGGCTTCGGCGCGGGTGTGGCGTCCTCATCCACGGCAGCTGTTACTTGTTGCAAGGTGCGCGAGCCGTTTTGTACTTCTTTGTTAGCCAGGATAATTGCGTTGTCGCCCAAAGCCTCGCGCACCATTTTCAGGGCGGAAGGCATATCGGCGGCTTGGAAGGTGAGCAATTTCACAACTGGCCTAACGTTTTAATACGCGCTTTGGGGTAGATTTCACTTTGCGACATCACAACTGTATTGGGGCGGAAGCGTTCAATAATGGTGCGCACGTAAGGACGGATGGCAGGGCTGGTCAGCAGCACTGGCAACTCGCCTTGCATCGCATGCTTATCAAAGGTCGCGCGCACGGTGTTGATGAACTCCTGAATGCGGGAAGGTGCCATCGATAGAGTCCGCTCATCGCCACTGCCACTGACCGATTCGACAAAGGTCTGTTCCCAGCCAGGCGACATCGCCACAATCGGTATATAGCCGTCGGCGGTGGTATTGGCATGGCTGATTTGGCGCGCCAAACGTGAACGCACATGCTCGGTAATGGCGCTGATGCTTTGGTTGTTGCGCGAGCCTTCGGCCACTGCTTCGACAATGGTCGACAGATCGCGGATCGACACGGTTTCACGCAGCAAGTTTTGCAGCACGCGTTGCACGCCGCTGACTGAAATTTGTGACGGAATGGTTTCGGTAACCAGCTTCTGCTGGGTTTTGCCCAGATCGTCGAGTAGTTTTTGCGTCTCCGAGTAAGACAGCAATTCAGCCATATTATCTTTAACCACTTCGGTCAGATGGGTGGTGATAACGGTTGGCGGATCCACCACCGTGTAGTTTCTAAACAATGCTTCTTCGCGGTTGGCCTCGGTGATCCACATGGCAGGCAGGCCGAAGGTCGGTTCGGTGGTTTCTTCGCCAGGCAGCGTCATTTTGCCGCCGCTGGGGTTCATCACCAGCAACATGTCAGGGCGAATATCGCCGCGCGCTGCTTCGATTTCTTTCACCTTGATCACATAGGTATTAGGTGGCAATTGCATATTATCTTGAATACGCACCGCTGGAATAACAAAGCCCAGCTCGCGTGCCATTTGCCGGCGCAGCGCTTTAATTTGCTCAGTGAGGCGATGGCCTTTTTGATAGTTGATAAGCGGCAGCAAGCCATAACCCAATTCCAGGCGCAACGAATCGATTTGCAGAAAATCAGCGGGCTGTTCTTCGGCGGGAGCGCCTTCTGCACCGACGACCGTTGGGCCCTCTAATTGCTTTTGCGCGCCTGCGCCGGTGGCGGCTTGAATAAAGTTGCCAGCGGCATTGGGGTTTTTCATCATATACCAGGAGAGATAGCCCGAAAGCCCAGACAGCACTAAGAATGGAAAGGCCGGAATGCTGGGCAATGCCGCCATGGCGAGCAAGAAGACGCTGGTAATACCCAGCGGTGTGGCTGAGCGTGTCAGCTGACCTAGTACGGCTTTTTCCGCCGAGCCTTCGGCACCGGCTTTGGTCACCAAGATACCAGCTGCAGTCGAGACGATCAGCGCCGGTACTTGCGATACCAGGCCATCACCGATGGTAAGCACGGTGTAGGTATGAAGCGCCTGGGCGAAGGAGAGGTCATTTTCCACCACGCCGATTAAAATACCGGCGATGAAGTTGATAAAAGTGATGAGTAGGCCAGCGATCGCATCGCCGCGTACGAATTTGCTGGCACCGTCCATCGAGCCGTAGAAATTGCTTTCATCTTCGAGTTCTTTGCGGCGCGCTTTAGCCATTTGCTCGTCAATGAGGCCGGCGGATAAATCGGCATCGATCGCCATTTGTTTGCCAGGCATCGAATCTAACGAGAAGCGGGCCGACACCTCGGCGATACGGCCGGAACCTTTGGTGATAACTACGAAGTTGATGATGGTCAGAATGCCGAAGATAATGGCACCGATCACCACCGAGCCGCTCATTACGAAACCACCAAACGCTTCGATCAAATGACCGGCCGCAGCGGTGCCTTCATGGCCATGCGATAGAATCAGGCGGGTGGACGCGATGTTAAGCGCCAGCCGGAGCATAGTAACGATAAGCAGAATAGTGGGGAATGAACTAAGTTGCAGGGGCTTTTCAACGAAGAGCACCGTCATCAACACCAGCATCGAAACGGTCAGCGATAAGCTCAACATAAAGTCGAGCAGCATGGGCGGCACCGGTAGAATCAGCACCACCAGAATAGCAATAATACCAACCGCGAAGAAAATATCGCTGCGGCGCATCAGCAGGCCGGCCTGATGGCGAACATTCGTTACGTTAAAGTTGCCTTGTGTATCCGAAGTTGCCGCTGCCTCTGCCATAAGCTAGCTCATTCCGTTCCTGTTGGGGCTGGGGGCACGTTCAGGCCCTGTTCACTATATTGCTTGAGTTTGTTACGTAAGGTGCGAATCGATATGCCCAGAATATTGGCTGCATGGGTGCGATTGCCCAGGCAGTGGCTTAATGTGTCGATAATCAATTCCTGTTCAACCGAATCCACTGTGCGTCCTACCAGCCCGTTAGGAGCCGTAGACGTGGTAGCGGAGGATTTTTCTTCAGCGGCAAGGGCAGCGGCTCTTTCAGCAGCGCCTTGCAAGAAGACCGCATCAGGTTCAATCTGTTCGCCGGTAGCAAGCAGCACCGTGCGGTGCATGGTGTTTTCTAGCTCGCGCACGTTACCTGGCCAATGATAATCCATCATTTTTTGCAGTGCTGCAGCGGATAGCGTCCGCACCGGCACGCCATTAGCTTTGGCGTATTTGGCGATGAAATATTCAGCCAGCGGTTTGATATCGTCTTTGCGTTCGCGCAGTGCCGGCATGTGGATGTTGATCACGTTCAAGCGGAAATATAAATCTTCGCGGAAGGTACCTTTTTTTACTTCATCAAGCAGTGTGCGATTAGAGGTTGCCAGCACACGAATGTTGACTTTCACTGGTTTGCCGCCGCCGATGCGATCAACTTCGCGCTCTTGCAACACGCGCAGCAATTTGGTTTGCAGGCGCGTATCCATCTCGCTGATCTCATCGAGCAGAATGGTGCCACCATCGGCTTCCTCAAACTTGCCGAGCTTGCGGGCCACAGCGCCGGTGAAGGCGCCTTTTTCATGGCCGAATAATTCGGATTCGAGCAGGGCTTCAGGGATAGCGGCGCAATTGACCGAAATCATCGGTCCGTTTTCGCGTTTGCTTTTGCGGTGGATGTAGCGGGCGATGACTTCTTTGCCGGTTCCCGATTCGCCGGTGATCATAACACTCGCTTCAGAGGGGGCGATCTGGTCGGCCAGGCTCAGGGTTTTTGCCATTTCAGACGAAGCGTAAATGACCGATTTGGTTTCTTCGGTGATGGCCTCCAGCACCGCTGCGATCAATTCTTCATTAGGCGGCAGGGGCAGGTATTCTTTGGCGCCGGAGCGGATGGCTTTCACCGCCATGTCCTTATCGCTTTTAATGCCGCAGGCAATCACCGGCAGGTTGAAGCGTTCGCGCATCAGCATGGTAACGAATTTTTCGATATCCTCGCGCACTTCGATCAAAATCAGATCGGCGCCTTGTCCGTTGCGCAGGGCGTTCATGGCCGCTTCCGTATCTTCCACATGCGCGACTTTTGCGCCGCGCGACCGCGCGATGGCGCTAGCTGCGCCCATTTGTCCGTATAAGTCACCAATAATAAGTAACCGCATTTATCCCCCGTATTCTCAAACGCTATACTTAATGTTTTTCTGCCTTGATAATTTCCGTCATGGTTACACCGATTTTATCTTCCACTACGACCACTTCGCCGCGTGCAACCAAACGGTTATTTACAAAAATCTCGATGGGCTCACCCACTTTACGCTCTAGCTCAATCACAGCGCCACGGCCCAGTTTGAGTAGCTGGTTCACTTGCATGGTGGTGCGTCCTAGCACAACCGTTACTTGAACGGGAATGTCATAGACGGTCTCTAAACTGAGATTTTCGCCACCGGCGGAATCATTAAGCCCCGTGTTGGGCGTATCGGTGTTGGTATCAGCCATGGCTTACTCCTTTGGTAAATCGGGTTGGTTGAGTTGTTCACTTACTGTTTGCATATGTTGTTCGGTTTGGAAGGTAGCAGTGGCCGAAAGCCCTTCCACTACGCGTTCGATTTCCTGCCATAGTTTCGCTGTATCGCGGGCGAATTCTCCGTGACGCCATTCGACACGGCAATTATCTATCGGCATGGCATCGTCGCGGATTATCACAATGCTGGTTTTAGCTTGCATGCTTTCTACCAAGGCAGTCAATTTTTTCTCCAGCGCATCGCCTAGGCTGCTATGCACGGTAATAGTTAGTTTTGGCTCACCTGCCATTGATTCCACACAGCGGCTGGTCAGCTCTTCAATCATTTGTGCGGAATTCTCCGTAAGCGCAAGGCCAGCTACTTTACGCGCAATGGCTAAAGCGATTTTGGGCAGCTCATGCTGTAGGTGTAAGATAGTGGCGCGATAATCTTCATAAAGCGGTGTCGAAAATTTGAGTACGCCGCTTAGGCTTTCCATCAGCTTGCGTTCGACGATTGCCTGTTCGCTTTGCTCTTGTTTCTTGCCTTCTTCGGTGCCTTCCAAAAAACCTTTGCGGTACGATTCGCTCTGCGCTTGCTTGTACTGCGCTTCGGTGAAACTAGGGGCAGGGGGAGGCGGGGGGGCCTCACCCCTGAATCTGCCGCCAGGCAGAAACGATTTAGGCTGCTTCGCAGTGGGCTGTGCTGCGCCGCCGCCAAATTCTCTGAGATGTAGTGGTGCCGGTTTCATATGCTGTCCTAATACACCAGTTGATCTTCTTCATTATCGCTGGCAATGGCGATCTCGCCTTTAGCCGACAAGTCTTTGGCAATGCCTACGATATACATTTGCGCTTCGTCCACGTCTTTGAGGCGAACAGGGCCCATGCTGGCCATTTCTTCCTTAAGAATTTTCGATGCGCGCTCCGACATATTGCCGAAGAACAGTTCTTTAATCGTGTCAGACGCACCTTTAAGCGCGATACCCAATTTATCTTTATCCACCGAGCGCAATAGGGTCTGAATACCTGAGCCATCGACTTTGGCCAAATCTTCGAAGGTGAACATGAGGGCGCGTACGCGTTCGGCCGATTCCTTGGCGCGTTCTTCCAGCTTGCCCATGAATTTCGCTTCGGTATTGCGGTCGAAATTGTTGAAAATCTCAGCGAGCAATTCGTGACTGTCGCGGCTTTGGCGTTTCGCCAGGTTGGTCATGAATTCCATGCGCAGGGTTTTTTCAATGCCGTCCATCACTTCTTTTTTAACCGCTTCCATGGAGAGCATGCGCAGCACCACTTCCATCGACAAATCCTCGGGGAGGTTCATCAGCACGCGCGCCGCATGGTCGGTTTTGATTTTCGACAACACCACGGCGATGGTTTGCGGATATTCGTTTTTCAAGAAGTTCGCCAAAATTTCTTCGCTGACATTGCCCAGCTTGTCCCAGGTGGTGCGACCAGCAGGGCCACGGATTTCTTCCATGATGCTGTCAACGCGGCCTTTGCCCAGGGCTTTGACCAGCAAGCGTTCGGTGGAGTCATAGTTACCCACTACTGCGCCGGATGCTGATACTTGTTCGGCAAACTCACCAAACAGTTTTTCAACCGTATCCGAGCCCGCCTGTCCGATAGAGGACATAATGGCCGATAATTCACGGATTTCGTCATCATCCATCATCGAAAACAGCTTCACCGCGTTTTCCTCGCCCACGGCGATCAGAAACAGCGCCGCTTTTTGCGGGCCGGAGAGTTTGCGGTAATCGTCTTTTTGTTCTTTAGGCGGAGCCATAATAACCTCTTACGACTGTCTCATAATCCACTGGCGCAATACGCCCATGGTTTCTTCAGGATAACGGTCTACGATTTCATTGATCTTTTTTACCGATGACGATTTCATGCCGCCTTTAATATTGGCCACATCAATCATCAATTCCGCATTGTCACCACCCCCAGCACCTGCGCCACCACCGCTGCTTGGCAGGCGAGGCATAGAGCCCATATCGCCACCTTCAATGGCCGCTAGTTCGTTAGCGACACGTTCGCTAGGCGAGCGGGTTTGCGAAATAAGCTGAGTTACGGCTGGGCGCAACACCAGCATGATAGCAAGCACGGCAACCGCTGCGATAATCAAGGTTTGCAGGATCGATTGCATCTCTACTTTGAATTGTTGGAAGAAAGACGCTTCAGTTAATTGCTCAGCACTTTGGGTAAAGCGCATATTGACGACTTCCACTTTATCACCGCGTTTTTCGTCAAAGCCGATAGCCGAATTGACCAACGCGCGAATCTGTTTGATCTCATCTTCATTGCGCGGGGTATACGTTTCTTTATCGTCGCTACCTTTGGTGTAGTTGCCATCTACGAGCACAGCTACCGAAATCTTGTTGATGTTACCGCCTTCTTTAACCAGATTCTCAACCGTTTTAGAGATTTCGAAATTACTGGTATCGTCGGTATGTTCCACCACACGGTTGCTATTGCTGCCACCGGCATCCGCGCCA
Source organism: Rickettsiales bacterium (assembly GCA_033762715.1). Lineage (GTDB taxonomy): Bacteria > Pseudomonadota > Alphaproteobacteria > Rickettsiales > SXRF01 > JANRLL01. The sequence continues at coordinate 47,409 of JANRLL010000010.1, forward strand.
GCACCACCAGGTAGGTTAGAGGTGACCGAGGTCGTACCACCGCCGCTGCCATTTTTATCTTGAGCTGTTTCGCGTTGGCTGGTCGATTGCACCGAGCGGGCAACCTGTCCATCTGGATCGAATTTTTCAGAGTTGATCACCAGGCGATCGAAATTCATATCGGCTGCAACCTGTACGCGCACTTTGCCTGGGCCTACGATTTTTTCCAATAAATCTTCTAATGCCATTTGCATACGGTTTTCATAGGAGATGCGCATTTCTTGTGCGTTGTTTGCTGCTGCACCCACTGCATCAGCACCATCACCACGCGCAAGCAGGCGGCCATGGCTATCAACCACGGTCACTTTGGAAGCTTCAAGTCCTGGCACTGCAGATGATACTAAATGGGTAATGGATGTTACTTCCGATTGCTCCAGCGAATGGCCGCCACGCATTTTAATGGTAACCGAAGCGCTGGGTTTATCTTTATCGCGCGAGAAGAGTTCACGTTTAGGAACGACTAAATGCACGCGGGCATTTTCAATGCCGGCGAGTGAACCGATAGTGCGTGCGAGTTCGCCTTCGAGGGCGCGCAGCATATTAATATTCATTACGAAGCTTGAGGTTCCGAAGGTTTCCGAGCGATCAAAAATTTCATAGCCCACCACCGAGCCGCCGGAAGGAATGCCTTGCCCGGCCATGCTCATGCGCAAGCGCAGGGCGCGATCAGCAGGAACGGAAATTTGTGTGCCGCCGCCGAGTAATTCATAAGGCACGCCAGTTTTTTCCAGCTCGGCCACGATTTTGGAACTGTCTTCTAAAGAGAGGCTGGTATAGAGCGGCACCATATTTGCACCTGACATGCGAAAGGCGAGCATCACAAAAAATGCAATCATGATGATGGTAGTGCCCGCAAGCGCTCCCATCTTTACGCCACCCATATTTCTAATCGTGTCTGCCAGTACAGCCATGATCGACCTCTTTGTAATGACCCGCTATGGTGCGAGCTGGTTTATATTATGTAGGAATTTTTTTCCTATATAGCGTATAAAACCACTTTTTCTTGAAAAAATCAAGCAATTCTAGATGAGGAAGCTAAAAAATATTAAATAACTAGGCAAATATTGCCTACTCGAATTATTACGAATGCTCGTAAAGCTCTGCAAGAGCAGCAGAAAATATAGGTATAGAAAGGGGCGCTGGCAAGATCAGGATGACACAAAGTAAATGCAATAATACGACCACCGCCAACAATATCGAATAGGTTTTGCTGCTTTTTCTATATTTACTCAGGCAGGCGCGGAACGCTTCAGGTAGGGAGTGATGAAAATCGACCAGATAAAACGGCAAGAAAATGAAACACACCAGCATGATCATGCCAGGCAAAATAAACAAAGCGCTGCCGGCGAGAATCAAAACACTCCACAAACAGGTGGCAATCGCCAGAGTGGCAAGAATAGGGGATACGCGCCGATTAATGAAATCGCTGCTGACCACCTGGCCGCGATACATGCGCAAGATGAACACCATATACATAGAGTGTAGCATCATAAAAAATATAAAGGCGATTACCCCGCCGGCGATGTTACCCAAAAAGCGTGAGCAGATATAAGCGATAAACAGACTAATGAGCAGCATCACGCCGGCATACACTGTCATCACGCTATACTCGGTGGTAAAGTGCCAGCCTAGATGAAATAAGCGCGATAGATCCGGCAGATTGTCTTCTGAGCGCAGTTTGCTGGTATCGCCGCCGCCGGTGAAAAAATCCGCCAGCTCCACCACGCTGCCTGCGCGTTCGGCGACTTCGTTTTCTCCGACATAGATGGCCGTATCGGGCAAAATTTTTCCCATACGGATACGACGGATAATCGTGACAGGGTCAAAGGGGCCTTTTTTAACGCCGTCATAATCAATGTAATATTGGCTAAGCGCGTCCATAGGCCGCTCTATGCGGCTTCCTTGGATTTATGCAAAATGATGTCTGCAAACTCACTCAAAAACACGGTGCCTTTGACGGTGCGTTGGATGAGCACGTTGCGACGATCATCGCGATCACGCAGGCGGCGCACCAGCTTTGCACGCTCCAGCGCGTCAATAGCGCGGCAGATGGCAGGTTTGGAGATCATCAATTCATCCGCCAAATTTTTGATGCTGTGCGGACCAGGTAGTAAATACACGTTCAGCAGCACGGCCGTTTGGCGTGCCGATAAATCGATTGGCAGTTGCTTCAGCGCCGCCGCAGTCACACCATGCCAGAAGGTCAGGGCGCGAATAGTTTTAGAGGATCCGATTTTCTCAACTACCATAATGTTCCTTAATTAACGAATACAGTGCACGAATCGCCATGGCTTCACCGCCTTGTGGCCGTCCGGGACGGTTAGACAGGTTCCATGCCATCATGTCGATATGCACCCATGCCGATGTTTTACTCACAAATTCCTGCAAATACAAGGCTGCTGTAATGGCGCCGCCAAAGGCGCTGTCAGGGTCATTGCTTAAATCGGCGCTCGCCGAGTCCAGCAGCTTGCGGTACGGTTTCCACAGCGGCAGGCGCCATAGCGGATCGTTGGTTTTGCGGCTATGGGCGGCAATCCGCTCCGCCAGCGTATCATCGGGGGTGAAGAAAGCCGGAATATCGGTGCCAAGCGCCACTCGCGCCGCGCCGGTCAGCGTAGCGCAATCCACCAGCAGGTCGGGTTTCTCACCATCAGCTTCGGTCAGCGCATCGCACAGAATGAGTCGTCCTTCTGCATCGGTATTGCCGATTTCAACCGTCAGGCCTTTGCGCGTTTTAACAATATCGAGTGGCCGCATGGCATTGCCTGATACGGCATTTTCCACGATAGGAAGCAGTACGCGCAGCTGGATATTAACATTCAACTCCACCAGTATTTTCGCCAGTGCCAGCACCGAGGCCGCGCCACCCATATCTTTTTTCATCAACTTCATATTGCTGGTGGATTTAATATCCAGCCCACCGGAATCAAAGCACACGCCTTTGCCCACTAACGTCACTTTTTTGGCACCCTTGCGTGGGAAGCGAATATCTACCAAATGCGGCGGCACATGGCTGGCTTTACCCACGGTGTAGATCATCGGGTAATTTTCTTTCAGCAACGCATCGCCTTTAATCACCGTCACCTGTCCACCGGCAGCTTTGGCCCAGCGCGTGGCTTCAGCGGCCAGCGCCACCGGGTTCATATCATTGGCAGGCGTGTTGATCATATCGCGTGCCCAGCACATCGCATCGGCCATCACTTCGGCCTGTGCAAGGTTAGCATTTTTCGGCGGGGTGAGCGTTGCCAGTGTGCGCGTGGATTTTTTATAACGCGAAAAACTATAGCTAGCGAGTTTCCAGCCCAAGGTAAGCTGCGTGGCGTCTTCGGCACTTAGTGTGTTCTCGATATGGTAATGGCGGGCGGGTAGGCTGGCCGGCAAATGCGCTAGGCTCCAAATATCAGGCGTGTCGGCAATAATACAAATTATTTTATCTACGCCGCTGCCTTTGGCAGGCAAGGGGAAGGCTTGACCGGCTTCGCCTTTGCATCCGCTTTGCTCCAGCCATTGCTGCGCGCTGCTTGGTTGTTTTTTAATCCAGCCCGCCCATTCTTTGCCTTTAATGAGGAGCAGGGGGGTGGAGTCTTTGTGTTTGGAGTGTTGCTTTGGCATAGAGATCCTGGGTATGTGCTTTACCTAAGGCGAACTTTATCTTAAAACCCATCAAACGCAATTTATTCTGTGGGCGCGTATGCAGGCGATTATTTTAGCAGGCGGGATGGGTACACGGCTTAAGGGCGTAGTGGATGATGTGCCTAAACCGTTGGCAAGTGTTTCCGACCGACCATTTTTAGCATGGCTGCTTGAATATATGGCTTCGCAAGGCGTGACCGAAGCGATGCTATGTCTGCATCATAAAGCAGAACAAATTCACGATTATTTAGGCGATACGGCGCATGGCATTCAACTGCGCTATAGCATGGAACAAACGCCGCTTGGCACCGGTGGCGCACTGCGTCAGGCCATGCAACAGCTCAAACCCACACAGCCGGTATTTGCGCTGAATGGCGATTCGCTGGTGCAGTTGGATTACCGCCAGATGATGGCGCATCACAAGCACCAGGCGCGCCCGTTGACGCTAGCGGCACAATTTGTTGATGATTGCAGCCGCTATAGCGAACTCACCAAACACTATGCCTATATCAGTGAGTATAAAGTGCTGGGGCGTCGTGAGCCTGGCCTGGCGAGCGTCGGGTTTTATGTGCTCTCGCCTGATCTATTTGAGGGGCATGAGTTGCCAGGCGTGTTTTCCTTTGAGCGCGATTTTTTGGCGCCGCATACGCCAACGCTAAAACCAGCCATGTATGATGAGGTGCGCTATTTTATCGATATTGGTGTGCCGCAGGATTATGCCCGTGCCAACATTGAAATTCCACGACTTACCCTGGAATAGGATTACACGTCCAGCTCTTCAAGGATGGCTTGGCCGCGCAGGGCGGTTTGTTCTTGGATAAAGGTAAAGCGATGTTCGGGTTTGCGGCCCATCAATTGCTCAACGCGGTCACGGGTAGCGTCGATCTCATCTTCTTCGATCATCACTTTAAGCAGCACGCGGTTGGCTTTAGTCATCGTGGTTTCTTTTAGCTGTGCTGGCATCATTTCACCCAAGCCTTTAAAGCGGCCGATTTCAGCTTTTTGATTGCCCTTGGTCATTTTGGCGACCACATCATCTTTTTCAGCATCATTTTGCGCATAATAGGTTTTGCCGCCGATGGTAATGCGGTACAGCGGAGGACGCGCAATATATAAGTGACCATTACGGATCAGCTCGGGCATTTCCTGATAGAAAAACGTCATGAGCAGCGAGGCGATATGCGCGCCGTCAACGTCGGCATCGGTCATGATGATGACTTTTTCATAGCGCAGCGCTTCATCGCTATAATGGGTGCCGCTGCCGCAACCCAGTGCTAGCACTAGGTCGGAGAGTTCTTGGTTGGCTTTAATTTTATCGAGTGACGCCGAGGCTACGTTTAAGATTTTTCCGCGCAGAGGCAAAATTGCTTGGGTTTCGCGGTCGCGGCCTTGCTTGGCCGAGCCACCTGCCGAATCACCCTCTACGATGAAAATCTCAGTGCCTTTTTGCGACGAGCGCGTGCAATCGGCAAGCTTGCCAGGCAGGCGCAGTTTTTGCGTCACCGCTTTACGGCTCACATCTTTTTCGGCTTTGCGGCGCAGGCGATCTTCCAAGCGCTCAATAATATGCGCAATCAGCTTATTGGTGTTGTCGGGATTGCCGGTCAGCCAATGGTCGAAATGGTCACGCATGGCATTTTCCACCAAGCGCGCGGCTTCCACATTCACCAGTTTGTTTTTGGTTTGCCCTTGGAACTGCGGATCTTTCAGGAAGAGCGAGAGCACAATAACAGCGCTGCCCAACACATCTTCACCCATCGCCTGGATGATTTTTTTATTATTGATCAGCTCGCCATACGCTTTGATACCTTTGGTAATGGCACTGCGCAGGCCCGACTCATGCGTGCCGCCATCAGGCGTTGGGATGGTATTACAATAGGTGCTGATATAGGCTTCTTCATCCACCGGCCAAGTCACTGCCCATTCCAGACGGCCCATTTTGCCAGCGAGTTCTGCTTCACCAGAGAAAGGTTCAGCCGTGACGGTTGCGCGTCCGCTTAAATGCTGTTCTAAGAAATCCTGCAAACCGCCAGGAAAATGAATGGTAGCTTCAGCCGGCGTTTCGCTGCCTTCTGGCAACAAATCCGGATCGCATTTCCAGATAATTTCCACGCCGCGAAATAGGTATGCTTTCGAGCGGGCGAATTTGAATAGTTTTTCCGGCTTAAGTTTGGCTTTGCCAAAAATTTCGCTGTCAGGGCGGAAGGCTACCGTGGTACCGCGACCTTTGGCATCTTTGCCGACTTCTTTTAATTTGCTGGTGGGCTCGCCACGCGAATAGGATTGGCGGTATACGAGTTTATCGCGCACCACTTCGATTTCCAAATAATCAGATAGGGCGTTGACGACCGAGATACCGACGCCATGCAAACCGCCGGAGGTGTCATAGACTTTGCCGCCGAATTTTCCGCCCGAATGCAGCATAGTCAGGATGACTTCGAGTGCCGATTTTTTCGGAAATTTAGGATGCGGGTCGATCGGAATACCGCGACCATTGTCACGCACTACGATGATATTATCGGCTTTGACTTCCAGCTCAATAGTGGTGGCATACCCAGCTACCGCCTCGTCCATAGCGTTGTCAAACACCTCGCTTACCAGATGGTGCATAGAGGTTTCATCCGTACCGCCAATATACATGCCAGGGCGGCGGCGTACGGGTTCAAGTCCTTCTAAAACCTCAATATCCTCAGCCGTGTAGGATTGGGTTTTTGAGTTGTTCTTTTGTGCGAATAAATCAGCCATAGCGCTCGCTTATAGCAGTAAAACGGCGGATTTCAAGGGTTTTTGGTTAAAATTAATTTATTAATATATGCGATGTATACTAGTAGGCGGATTTAGTGGGCTCTATGAATAAAACAACGCCGGATAAATCGCTGCATTTTATTGTTCGCCATGATGGGTACGAACAGACTCTCGGCTATGGGCATTTTTTGAACCATGTGCTGCAAGAGTTGAATGTAAAAAAACCCAAAACGGCACGCGCCTTGATTGAAGATACGGCGATGCTGATGCTCAATCCGTTAGGTTCTAAATACGTGACGGATAAAGCAGATGAGCAAGAAAAAAATCCGCAGATATGGCTAGATTGCCTACCAGAGGAGGTGCGAAAAGAGAATGGCCTATCGACGCAATCCTTTGCAACCGGTGCGAAAGGGGCAGCCAATGCCCAATTCTATTTTGGTCCAGCGGCAGGCCCTGCTTTTGGGCTTTTACAGCATCGCTCGATTGATTGGCAGTCAAAGCATCGACGTGCTTACGCGCAAAATATTTCTACCGATATCTTGCTCAGGGAAAACAGAGAAGATGCGTGCTACCGCGGTTATTATGAGGCGTTTCAGCGCAACTGCAATCCAAGCAATGTTGATATAGGCGCGCCTATGAAAGAGACTTTTCAGCTTTCCTTTTCTTATGATTATAAATCCGGCTTCTTGGGCAAGAAAAAGACGCTGCCTTTGATGAAGATCGGCTCCCCTATGAATTTGATCGTCGATTTTAAAGACAATTGCAAAGGGGATATCGGCATCGCGATGGATTATTTATGGCTGCCATTTGCAGCGCGTAATGCTCGTTTAATATTTTTACACCCTAAGGGCGATAAGGCTAATTTCGATGCACTGTGCGAGGCGTTGACGCCGTTGCTTAAAACCATTGATGCGAAGCCTAAATCACGGGTGCAAGCAGGCGATTCGCCACCGGAAGAAAAATTAGATGCAGTAGCAACTATTTATTGGTTGGTGGCACAATCCACACCGGTCGTGCGCGGTGGTTCTGGCATGGCCAATGTGATTTTAGAACATGTGGCCGAGCGCTTACGTCAACAAGGTTATGATTATGAATTGCCTTATACGAAAGAGGGAACGGATCTATGGGCAGAAGCAGCAACCCTTCCTCTGGAAGATCAAAAACACTATCAAGGCGTGGAGTCATTTTCAGGCTTTAAAACCCGTTTTAAAGAAGGTGCCTTTTTTGACAAAAGCGTTACCGATGAGCAGGTTAAGCAGTATGTTGAACATGCAATAGAGCGGCAAACAGCGGTTGATGTAGGCGATGCACACTTCACCAATCTTGCGTTGCAAGAAAAGGTGTCAGCATCGTCATTAGGTAAATAAAAAGGTGGGCATAAAGCCCACCTTTTGATCTGAAGCTGTGTGAGTATTATGCAGCGCGCTGCAGTGCCTCATCGTTAACTTCAGAAATCGCAATTTTATTGAGTTTTTCGTCGGTTGATTTTTCTTCTTTCAACGTTTCGTTGAGCAGACGAACACCGTCTTTCAAACCCAGCTTTTTAGCCAGTTCAACCAGGCAGCCATAGCTTGCGATTTCGTAATGTTCTACTTTTTGCGCACCGGCAATTAGCATTACGTCGCGCACTGCGCCTTTTTCGATTTTCTCAACCACTTCATCGCCTTCTTCAATCAGGCCTTCCATGGCTTTGCATTTGATGCGTTTCAGGGTCAAACCCGCGCTGGCAACCAGTTCTTCAATGCGCTCGATTTGGCCTTGGGTTTCTTGCAGATGGCTCATAAAACCTTCTGCCAGATGCGGATTGGTAGCTGCTTTAGCGAGCTTTGGCAGCGCTTTGGTCAGCTGCTTTTCCGCGTTATAAATGTCCGATAATTCGTGAATGAATGCTTCTTCTAACGATACGATTTTCATAGCTTCCTCCTAAGGGTTGATTAGAAAAATCATCATAAAAAATTCGTTATAAAGAAGAGATGGGAGAGATAGGCTGAAATATTAAGCCAGAATAAATTATGCGAGTGCGGCAATATCGCTGATCAATTTTTTAAGGCGGATGAGTTTGTCATCGTCTTGGGTGAATTCACGTGTAAGCACCAGCTTCTGGTCGGGCCGCACCTTAAGCTCACGCACGTTTTTAGCGACATAGGCTAGCAATGCTTCGGGCTTAGTAAACTGATTGTCTTTAAAGCTCAGCACAGCACCTTTCGGGCCGACATCGATACGCTCAATGCCTGCTTTTTTGCAGATAATTTTAAGGGTAAGGGTGGCAATTAAATGTCGTACCTCTTCGGGCATATCACCGAAGCGATCGGTAAGCTCGGCTGCAAAGCTATGAATATCCTCTTCTTGGGTAAGGCCGGCTGCTCGGCGATATAGCCCCAAGCGCAATTGCAGATCATCAACATAGCTTTCCGGAATCAAGACCGAAATCGCCAGATTAATTTGTGGCGACCAATCATCGCGCAGTGGCGTGCTCGCATCTGGCGTATCGCGGTGGCTGTGTTTCAATTGCTCTACCGCTTCTTCCAGCATCTGCTGGTAAAGTTCGATACCCACTTCGCGTATATGGCCCGATTGTTCTTCGCCCACTAAATTGCCGAAGCCGCGAATATCCATATCATGCGAAGCAAGCGTGAAGCCGGCGCCCAGCGTGTCGAGCGTTTGCATGACTTCCAGGCGCCGCGTGGCGTTTTTGGTGAGCTGGCGGTGATGTGGCAGCAGGAAATAAGCATAGGCGCGGGTTTTTCCACGACCCACGCGACCGCGCAATTGATAGAGCTGCGACAAACCAAACAGATGCGCATTATAAATAATCATGGTGTTGGCGGTGGGAATATCGAGGCCCGATTCGATAATTGCTGTCGACAGCAACACGTCATAGGTGCCGTCGTAAAAATCATTCATGATGGAATCGAGCTCCGACGGCGGCAATTGCCCGTGCGCCACTACCAGCTTGGCTTCCGGCACCAGATCGGTGATTTGCGCTTTGGCTTCGGCAATGTCTTTAATGCGCGGACACACTACGAAACACCGCCCGCCGCGATGCAGTTCGCGCAGCATCGCCTCGCGCATCACTACCGGATCGATCGGCATTACGAAACTGCGAACCGCAAGCCTATCCACCGGCGGGGTGGTGATCAGGCTCAGGTCGCGAACACCGGTGAGCGCCATTTGCAGCGTACGCGGAATCGGCGTGGCCGAAAGTGTTAGTACATGGATATCGCTTTTCAGGCCTTTGAGTTTTTCTTTTTGCGCGACGCCGAAATGCTGTTCTTCGTCGACGATCATCAGCCCCAGATTGGCAAATTCCACCTGTTTGGCCAGCAGCGCATGCGTGCCAATCACAATATCGACCTTGCCTTCTTTCAGCAGCTCACGCGTTTCTTTTTGCGCTTTGGCCGGTACCATGCGCGAGAGTTGCCGCACTTCGACGGGGAAGCCTTCGAAGCGTTTTTTGAATTGATGGTAATGTTGCCGCGCCAGCAAGGTCGTAGGTGTCACCACCGCCACTTGCACTTTATTCACACCTGACGTTGCCACAAAAGCGGCACGCAAGGCCACTTCGGTTTTGCCAAAGCCCACATCGCCGCACACCAGGCGGTCCATGGGTTTGCCTTTATGCAGATCTTCAATGACGTCGGCGATGGCACGCTCTTGATCTTCGGTTTCGATATAGGGAAAGCGCGAGCAAAAATCATCATAGCTGCCGGGGGGGGCTTCGATAACAGTACCGGCTTTGAGGGTGCGTTCGGCGGCGATTTTAAGCAGCTCGGCAGCTGCCATCAGGATTTTTTGTTTCAGCCGCGCCTTGCGCGATTGCCAGGAGGCGCCGCCTAATTTATCGAGCTTGATGCCATCTTCTTCCAAGCCAAAACGGCTGAGCAGTTCAATATTTTCAACCGGCAGAAACAGCTTATCATCATCGGCATAGACCAGCTTCAAACAATCATGCGCGGCGTTGCCAACGGTCAAGGTTACCAGACCATCAAAGCGACCGATGCCATGCTCTTTGTGAGTAATAAGTTCGCCTTCGGTAAAGTTTGCGGCTTCCTGTAAAAACACATCGGATTTTTTCTTTTTCTGCGAGGTGCGGATGATACGTTCGCCGAGCACATCTTGTTCGCTAAGCACCAGCAGCGTATCCGTTTCAAACCCGCTTTCGAGCGGCAGCACCGCCAGGCCAATGGTTTTGCCGCGAATATTTTTGCGCTCATCCCAATGATCGATGCGCAGGCAATGCATGCCTTGTTCCGATAGCAATGTTTGCAACCGTTCAAGCGAGCCGCGTGAATAGCAAGCGAGCAATGCCGATTTTCCGGCATGGGCCACGCGTTCTTTCAGCGCCTCAAATCCCTGATCCTGCGGCAGGCGAATCACCGGCTTATAGCCTAGGGTAATGACTTGTGCGGTGGTGCTTTCTGAAAAAGGCGACAAGGTGATTTGCGCTTGCTGCGCGCGTGCTGCATCTAGCCGATCAGGCAATAGATAAAGCTGCTCTGGCGGCAGCGGATTATACAGTGCGCCAGATGCAAAACTGTTTTTCTTGCTGCGCATGCCGAGTGCGTCAATACGGGCCTGGTAGTAATCGCGGATGGTTTCAAACCGTTCGGAAAGCGCGGCCTCGGCTTCGCTGTCCCAGACAAAAAACGCGTCTTTGCAATAATCAAATAGCGTGTCGAGGGACGGATAAAAAAGTGGCAGCCAATGCTCCATGCCTGGGTAGGACTGACCTTGCGCGATGGATTCATAAAGCGGATCGTCGCGGGTTACGGCGCCAAATAGCTCACGGTAGCGCGCGCGAAAATGCTCGCAGGTCGTATCGTTTAGCAGCACTTCGCTGACCGGATAGATATCAGCACGCTCCATAGTGCCTTGCGATACTTGGGTCAGGGGATCGAATGCGCGCAATGTTTCGATGGTGTCGCCAAAGAAGTCGATGCGGATGCCCTCATTCATGCCTGGGGCCATAATATCGAAAATACTGCCGCGTACGGCGAACTCACCAGGTTCCATGGCTTTGCCGGCGCGGCGGTAACCTTGATGCAGCAGCGCGGTAATAATCTGTTCTTGCGAAATATCCTGGTTCGGCGCCAGCGACAGCACCGCATCTTGAATCACACGTTGTTGCGGCAATTGTTGGATGATGGCGTTGGTTGTGGTCACCACCACTAGCGGTGTTTTGCCATCATGCCGTAAAATCTGCGACAGTGCCAGGATGCGGCTCGACATAATCGCCGTGTGCGGCGAGCTACGGTCATAAGGCATACAATCCCAGGCGCTGAAGCGAATCACTTTCGCATCCGGCACAAAAAAGCCAAGCGCACCCGCCAGCGCGTTCAGGTCTTTATCGCTTGTTGCGATGTAGACCAGGCGTTTGGGCGTGTGCCCTGCAATGCCTGCGAGCAATTCCGCGATAGCCAGTGCGGCGGCGCTTTTAGGAACGCCGGCTAACGTTAAGGCAGACATGCTCATAGGATTGGCGGGCTAAAGGCTCTAAGCAGCGTTATAATATCCAGGTAAGGCGCTGGCGTAGCATTAGGGGTTGCCACCAGCCAATCCCAAATATCCATATCGTTTTCATCCAATAATTGCTCATAACGATCGAGCTGCTCAGCCGATAGCCCTGCCAGCTGCGTTTCGGCAAAATGGCCCAATATCAGATCCGTTTCTTTACAACCCCGATGCCAGCTACGGTAGCGTAGTCGTTTCATGCGCTCTGAGTCTGGGTTTATGAGGGATGCAGGCGAGTTAATCATTTGTTCATTTTCTGGGTGTATAACTTGCGACATTGCTAACCAATTGAGAAATATCTATGGCCATTGGCTATCGTAATGACGACATTGTTATCACCATTTGCCAGAATAATGATGCAAAGTCGATAGAAATTACAGAGGTAAATGCTACCGCCGAAGCAGCCTTGGGCTACGGTGCCAGCGCCTTAGTGGGCCAGCCGCTTCATAAAATTTTGCCGCCGCGTATTGGCGAAATGCTCAGCGAATATGTTGAATTTGAAACTGATGCCAACGATGTGGGGCAGGTATTGTCACGTGTGCAGAGCTTTAGTGTTGTAGGCAGCAATGGCCGCGAGAATGGCTACCGCATGAAAGTCGTGCGCGCGGAATCGAGTGGCGCGGGGCGCATCGCTTTTAGGTTGGTACTACAAGATAAATCCGGCCAGCGTCAGAATGAAAATCTGCGTGCGGCCTTGCAGGAAAATTTCAAGGGCCACGAGGTATTAGAGCCTGATACCGGCCTGCCTAATAAATATTCGCTCAGCAAAGACGTTGAGCTCATGGGCTATTACAGCAATAAAAGCGGTTTGCGCAGCTGTTTTGCCATTTTACAGATTGATTATTACGACGATATTTTCTCGCAATATGGGCGTGATATTTGTAACGCCATTATCAAACACATCGCTGCGGTCTGCCGCCAGAATTTACGTCCGGACGATGTGATCGGCAGCATGAGCCACAAGCGTGTGGGTGTGCTGCTGATTGATACCAGCCATGAATCGTCGCGCATTGTCTTTAACCGTCTGCGCTGGCAGATTGCCGCCAACCCATTTTTACTTGCCGACAAAACCAGTGTTGGCTTAAGCGTCAGTATCAGCTTCAGCATGATCGCCGGACGCATTGGCGACAAAAATATCATTGCCGATTGCGAAGGCGCGCTTACCGATATGGGCCCGACCGCCGTCAATGCCTTGATTGAAGTAGGCGAAGCCGATAAGCGTCGCGTCGATTCCAAGTAATTTAGCTAGAAAAACCGTGATGAAGAGGCAAAGGGTGGGTCATCTGGGCTCATGCCTGCGACCTGTTGCCGCCAGCTATCGCCATAAGTTACCTCATATGCCACCGGCGGCACATCGCGTGTTTTACGCGACATCTCAACCGGTTTTAGGCTTTGTGCATCGGTAAAATTAATCACCACATCGCCACAACCGAATTCCCCGCCTGGGTTAACCTCATGATCGCCGCCATAATGCCCTTTTTTGGCAAATAATTTTTTAAGGCGCCCGTTTAAGCTACGATCTTTTCTGGCCGTCATGATGCGTTCTGATTCTTGGCGTGTATGCGCATCTAAATTGATGACTCGGTCTTCTTGTGTATGGCCGATAACATCGCCTAGCATTTTATACGGTAGCTTTACCCGTTTGACGTCTTCTTTGCGAGCGCGTGCGGCAAAGTTGGAGTCATCCGGCGACCAGCCAACATAGGTTTCATCATAGCCCTTGAGCTTCAGAAAATTATCGCGGTGAATGGCGATACGCCCCATGATGCCATCTTTGAGTTTTTCCCCATGCATCAGGCGGTATATTTTAAGCTGATGGCTATGCGGGCGTACATAAATATCTTTGTCTTTTGAGAAGGTATCATTGAGCCAGGACGCAAAGCCTTTGCCAGTTACGTTATCGGCGTCGAGGTTGCATAAAATATCGCCGGTGGCTGTGCGGTGCGCCATGTTTTTAGCATGTGCCATTTTAAAATGCTCTGCTTCAAAGCGCACATAGCGGATTTTGCCTGAATCGAGTTCTTTTTGGTAATTGGCTTTGATCCAGTCAGCGAGCCCATCTTCACTGCCATAATCGAGAATGACAAATTCTGTGTTGGGATAATCCGCATTATTGGCCAAATTTTGCGGAAGCGTTTCCTTCAAATGATGCGTCCGCCCCTTACAGGTTGTGCAGAAAGACACTTTATAGGCTTTATTTGGCATGGGTTAATAATACCAATTTGTGTTTTCTCGGTCTAGGGGTTAAATTGCCGGTATGCGCCCAGAATCGCTCTATATTTTATTCTCGCCGGTTACCCGTATCAAGGGTGTGGGGCCTCGTATTGGCTCTGCTTTGGCGCGGCTACTGCCGGTTGCGACCCAAATAAGCGGCGCTTCGGTGCCGATTATTCGCGATTTGCTGTTTCATTTGCCGGTAGGGCTGCTCGACCGGCGTTATACCTGCGGCCTGGGCGAGATACCCAATGAGGGGGTGGTCGCGACCTTTGTGGTGCAGGTGGATGAGCATGAGGAACCTAAGAAACACAGCAAAAAACCCTATAAAGTCTATTGCAGCAACGACACCGGCAGCATCACGCTGGTGTTTTTCAATGTGCATGGCGATTATTTAACGCGCGCTTTGCCGGTGGGGCAGAAGCGGGTGATTAGCGGGCGTGTGGAAAAGCGTGACGGCTTGGCGCAGATGGCGCATCCGGATATTATCGCGCCGGTGAGTCAGCTAGCCGAGGTGCAAAAACCGGAGCCGGTCTATCCGCTCACGGCCGATATTAGCAATAAGCGTGTTGCTAGTTTAGTCGCAGAAGCGCTAGCGCAACTGCCCGATTTGCCTGAATGGATCACGCCTGAACGGCTCGCCGAGCAGCATTGGCCAAGCTGGAAAGAGGCGCTGCTTAAGGCCCATCACCCTGAAGAGAATGCCGATCTGGAACCTTCTGCCACGGTGCGTTTACGCCTGGCCTATGATGAAATGCTGTCCAACCAGCTGCATTTGGCGTTGTTGCGCCGTACGATGCAGGCGCAGGCCGGCGAGCGTATCAGCGGCACCGGCGTGTTGACCACCCCATTACTGGCTGCATTGCCCTTCGCGCTGACGGCTGGCCAGCAGCGCGTGCTAGCTGAGATTGCTGCCGATATGACTTCCGGTCAGCGCATGACACGGCTGCTGCAAGGTGATGTGGGTAGCGGTAAAACCATCGTCGCTCTTATTGCGATGCTGAGGGCGGTAGAGCAGGGGATGCAAGCCGCGCTCATGGTGCCCACAGAGATTATTGCCAGCCAACATTTTGAAGTAATTTCTAAATTGCTATCAGCATTGCCGAATGTAAAAACGGTGCTGCTCACTGGCAGCGTAAAAGGCAAAGCGCGTGAGCAGGTGCTGGCTAATATTGGAAGCGGTGAGGCGCATGTTGTGATCGGCACCCACGCCTTGTTTCAGGAGCATGTGCATTTTCATAATCTGGCTTTGGTGGTGATTGATGAGCAGCACCGCTTCGGGGTGAATCAGCGCATGGCGTTGACTGCCAAGGGCGACAGCCCGCATCTGCTGCATATGACGGCAACCCCCATTCCGCGCTCGCTCACCATGACCTTATATGGCGATATGGATTGTTCGCTACTCACCGAAAAACCAGCCGAGCGCCAGCCCATCACCACGCGGGTGATTCCGCTATCGCGCTATGAAGAAGTAATGGAGCGCATGAAATCCGCATTGGCGCGCGGGGAGAAGGCCTATTGGATTTGCCCGCTGATTGATGAGAAATACGGCGAGGGTGAATTAGCGCTCACGCCGGAGTTGGATTTAGCTGCCGCGCAAACACGCTTTACCGAATTCAAAGCGCGTTTTGGTGACCAGGTGGGGCTGGTGCATGGGCGCATGAAAGCCGCCGAGCGTGACGTCGCCATGCATGATTTTGCTTCCGGCAAAACTCGCCTGCTGGTGGCCACCACCGTGGTGGAAGTAGGGGTGGATGTGCGCGATGCCACTATTATCGTCATCGAAAAAGCCGAGCGTTTTGGCTTGTCTCAGCTGCATCAATTGCGCGGCCGTGTGGGGCGTGGCGACAAGGCTAGCGCCTGCGTATTGCTTTATACCGATTATATAGGCGAGGTGGCGCGCGAGCGTTTGTCTATTTTACGCGACACCGAAGACGGCTTTAAGATTGCCGAAGCCGATTTAAATATTCGTGGCGGCGGTGATTTGCTAGGCGTGCGCCAAAGCGGGCTGCCACGCTTTATTTTCATGAACATCTTTTTGCATCAAGAGCTGCTGACCAAGGCACGCAGCGATGTGGAATTACTCTTGTCGCACGATCCACAACTTGCCAGTGAGCAGGGCAAGGCGATGACTATATTGCGTGAATTATTTGGCAATGAGGCAGATTAAACACTGGTAGCTCTGTTGCCACCTAGTTTAGGGAAACCATCGTCTTTATTGCGAATCAAAGCGGTCACTAGCTGCGCCGCGCGATCGGCATCTGCCGCGCTTTTCATATCGACTTCTGCATAGCCGACATTGGGCGCGATTTTAATATTGCTGCTATCGATAGTGAGCCCATGCTCTTTTAGAAACTCCAGTATATTTTCAAACAAGGCTAAAAATTTTTCGCTGCGTTCAGACGAGGTGATAGGGCTGGTATTGATGGTGAATTTTTGTGATCCAAAATTTTCGTAGCGCTTAATATTTTTGAGATCGAATTCGGTCGCTGCCTCATGAATATCTTCCACTAGCAAACGCCGCTTAATCTGTGCTTGCATCGCATCAGGTGCACTGGTGCCCTTTACTTTTGTGGTATTTTTGCCGCCGTGTAATAGTGCCTGTTCCTGCACCAGCTGCTCAATACCACCAATGGAGTCGCCCTCACCGTAAAGTCGCAATTCCCCGGCCGCGCCATTTAATAGTGCAAGCGGTGTGGTGTGGGTAGCGGTTTGGGAGGCAAACCCGGAAATCTTCAGTCCGGTAGGTTTGTCGTCATTACCCATGGCTTCAATCTCATATCCGGCGTTTTGCAAGGTGGTCCTGATGGAGCCCATGGCGGTTCGCATCTGTGTGGAGTGAGGAAATTGAAAAGAAAGCTCAGACAAGGCGCTTTTCCTATATAGTATGAATATGGTTAGTATAAGGCCAATAGATTAAGAATTCTTTGCAATCGCGCTAACTGGCGCTAGTGCACGATGCCAGGCAGCGCTTTGGCTGCAGTTTCGGCAAGTTTGGCCGCATGCGATTCGCTGGCTGAAAATTGGCGGATCGTATCAAGGCGGCGCCCTAAATCGGGGTGGGCATGATAAGAAAAGACCGTGAATTCATGTTTAAGCCCGTCAATCAATTGCGCTGCATTCTCCATAAAACTGCGCTCTGGCACCTCTTTGAACCATTGATTTATCAACGGTGAAATGCGCGTATCGAGCTCTTTATGTATTTTACTCAGCGTGTCGATATAGACTTCCGGCTTATGGCCCGAGGCAATGACTGCGGCGCGATCTGCGCGTAGTTCCGCACTTAGCGACATGTGGCGCGCAACCAGGGAACCGGCCAGTAATCCGCCAGCCAGGGCGGCAATGCGGTGGCTCCAATCGAGTGAGCGCTGCTCATGCTGATACCATTCGGGGTGTTTTGCACGCGCGGCTGCTTTGGCTTCATCGGTTGCGCCATTGAGATAATCGAGCATGGATTGGCTGGGATCCTTGGCGTGGCGCCGTTTGGCGTCGGCATAGAGCTCATAGCCAATCACGCTTATAATAGGCAGGGTGAAGATAGGGATCTTGCGTAGCCCCACACCGTCAATGCCCCGCGATATATCTTTAATATGGTGCATTTCGTGGCCGATCATGGCTTTGAGCCCTTCTGGCACGTGGGTGCTCAGGTCGGGTGAATCGAAGACATGTTTGAACAGGCCGTCAGTGACAAATACCATGCCACGCTTATGGCCTAAATCCCCTGCAAATGCGCCGCCAGCATTGGGAAACTCATGCTGGATCTGAAACAGCAGCGGCGCCTCTTTAAGGCCGATGCGGGTGGCTTCCTTGCTCATCCAATCGATAAGCGCGCCTGCCTTTTCGCGGCCTACAGCCGCGGGTTCCGCGTTATGGAACGGATTTAAAATCTCGCGCAATGTGGTAGGCGTCGCACCCATACTATACTCCAGCTTACTATCGTACCGGCTAGCCAAGAATGGCTCAAATGAACCTTTTATGACAGGCGCTGAGAGCCGCAGTTTTCCTGGGCAGAGCGCGCCTCATAAAAAAAATGTAAAAAATATGTTTTTTCCTGTTGACGGGTACCATTTGTTTTGCCATAAAGGCGTTCCTTCGTGAGCGGGCGACTGCCAAATGGCTCACATCGATTCTTGAATAAGCCCTTAAAGTTTAAATAGAATCTGCAGATTGAAATTGTGAAGAGCATTTAAGCGCAGGTGATGTCGTGTTGCTGCAAACTGGTTTTTCGGAGCCAGCTGACTTCGGTCGGCACTTTCTTTTGAAAGTGAGAGTAGTTGAAATTAACAGCACAATGTCACATGCGTGAAACAGTAAATAAACCGATTCGTCGGTTTATAAATATGCAAACGCAACGCCTATACATATAAGTCCAAGGTGCTTTGTATAAGTGGTGATGTTGTGCGTGTTTCCGAAAATTTGAGACCATATCCAATTGGATATGGAAATTGCCAGTTATTTGATACCGGTTCGTCCGGGTCAAGTTTCTGACAGAATCATAACTTGAGAGTTTGATTCTGGCTCAGAACGAACGCTGGCGGCAGGCTTAACACATGCAAGTCGAACGATGTAGCAATACATAGTGGCGCACGGGTGAGTAACGCGTGGGAACGTGCCTTGAAGTTGGGAATAACAGCGGGAAACTGCTGCTAATACCCGATACGCCCTCCGGGGGAAAGATTTATCGCTTCAAGATCGGCCCGCGTTAGATTAGCTAGTTGGTGGGGTAATGGCCTACCAAGGCTCCGATCTATAGCTGGTCTGAGAGGATGACCAGCCACACTGGAACTGAGACACGGTCCAGACTCCTACGGGAGGCAGCAGTGGGGAATATTGGACAATGGGGGAAACCCTGATCCAGCCATGCCGCGTGAGTGATGAAGGCCTTAGGGTTGTAAAGCTCTTTTATCAGGGAAGATGATGACGGTACCTGAAGAATAAGCACCGGCTAACTTCGTGCCAGCAGCCGCGGTAATACGAAGGGTGCTAGCGTTGTTCGGAATTACTGGGCGTAAAGCGTGCGTAGGTGGCTTAACAAGTCAGGGGTGAAATCCTGGGGCTCAACCCCAGAACTGCCTTTGAAACTGTTAAGCTAGAGTCTTGGAGGGGATAGCGGAATTCCTAATGTAGAGGTGAAATTCGTAGATATTAGGAGGAACACCGGTGGCGAAGGCGGCTATCTGGACAAGCACTGACACTCTGGCACGAAAGCGCGGGGATCAAACAGGATTAGATACCCTGGTAGTCCGCGCTGTAAACGATGGATGCTAGCCGTTGGGGGGTTACCCCTCAGTGGCGTAGCTAACGCGTTAAGCATCCCGCCTGGGGAGTACGGTCGCAAGATTAAAACTCAAAGAAATTGACGGGGACCCGCACAAGCGGTGGAACATGTGGTTTAATTCGAGGCAACGCGAAGAACCTTACCA
>JANRLL010000011.1:0-57293 GCA_033762715.1 Rickettsiales bacterium
GATTTTTGGGCGGAATGGTGTGGCCCTTGCCGTCAGATTGCTCCCGTTCTCGACGAAATTGCCGCCGAACGCGCTGGCAAAATCATTGTGGCTAAAGTCAATATTGATAAAAACCCAGGCACCCCGCAAAAATACGGTGTGCGCGGTATTCCTACTTTGATCCTGTTCAAAGGCGGCCAAGCGGTATCGACCAAAGTAGGCTCGCTGCCAAAAAGCAAGCTCATTGAGTGGATCGACTCAGTCGTCGCATAAATTACACGATGCAGGCCTAGAGTATTCTGGTGATCCTGTCTCATATAGAACGGCAAGTGGATCGCCTGAAGGCGGATTTTGGCCTAACCCCTATTATTGCCTGTGAGTTGGAGTTTTATCTGCAGGGCGCCAGCCAATGTGCCACGCTGGATAAATTTTGGACTGATGTGCCGCGCGTGTGCGAATCCTTATCGGCGCCGTTATTCAAGCATGAGAAAGAAACCGGCCAAGAGCAATTTGAAATAGCGTTGCGACCGGCGTTGGCGCTGAAAGCGGCTGCGGATATTTTGGCCACCAAAGACATACTCTCCATGTTTGCCAAGCATCATGACATGGTTGCGAACTTTGGGGCCAAACCGTTTGCTGATGAGCCAGGTAGCGGGTTGCACGTGCATGTGCATCTGCAAGATAGCAGCGGCAAAAATCTGTTTTACAAAGATGATGAACGCATGAGCGATCCGCTGCGCTTTTCGATTGCCGGATTACTTGCGGCCTTGCCACGCACCATGTCGGTTTTCGCCCCGAGTGAAGCTTCTTATGCGCGCTTCGTTGGCAAAACCAATGCGCCAACCACCATTAGCTGGGGGGCTAATAATCGCACCACCGCCATCAGGTTGCCGGATGCGGCGCATGATAAAAAACGTATTGAGCACCGCGTGGCCGGTGCGGATGCCTACCCGATTTCAGTGATTGCGGCCATGTTGCAGGCGATGCATGAGGGGCTTACGCAACGGCAAGAACCGCCAGCGCAAATTTACGGCGATGCCTCACTAGAGCAATATCAACTACCGTCGTTACCTAAAACATTGGAAGAAGCGCTAGCGCTTCGTGCCGCGAGCTAATTCAGCGACGAATTCAGAGGCCGCTTTCACGGCATTTTTTCCGGATTGCTCTATCAAGCTTACCAAGGCCGAACCCACCACCACCGCGTCGGCGAGTGGGGCAACTTGCTTGACTTGCTCGGCGGTTTTAATGCCAAAACCCACCGCCACCGGCAGGTTGGTTTTTTGGCGAATGCGCGCCAATTTCTCAGTCAGCTCATCGGCATTGGCTGTAGCCGCACCGGTGATACCGGTGATGGAGATGTAATAAACAAAACCGGTTGCCGAATCCATCAGGCGCGAAAGGCGCGCATCATCACTGGTTGGGGCAATGAGGCGAATCAGGCTCAGGCCGCTTCCTTCCAGGCAGGGTTTGACCTCCAGTTCTTCTTCCGGCGGCACATCGACAATAATCACGCCGTCCACACCGGCATCGGAGGCGTCTTTGCAAAACTGATTCACGCCGTAGCGATAGATTGGGTTGTAGTAACCCATCAGAATAATTGGCGTTTCTTGGTTGTTGGTGCGAAAATCTGCAACCAGTGCCAGAATTTTTTTAAGCGTAGCACCGGCTTTGAGCGCGCGAAGACCGGCAGCTTGAATCACCGGCCCATCAGCCATCGGATCGGAAAAAGGAATGCCGATTTCGATCAGATCGGCGCCGGCTTTGGGCAGGGCTTCCAGTAAGGCCTTGCTGGTTGCAAGATCGGGATCATAGCCCATGATGAAGGGAATCAAGGCGGCGCGTTTTTCACTGCGTAAGGCAGCAAATTTATTTTGAATGCGGTTGATAGTTGTAGCTCCTCCACCCATTACAAATTCACTCCCAACGCATTGGCCACGGTGAAAATATCTTTATCGCCACGGCCGCAGAGATTGACCACAAGCAGATGATTGTCGGGCAGGCTGGGTGCTAGCTTCATCACATGCGCCAAGGCATGCGATGGCTCAAGGGCAGGGATAATCCCTTCTAATTTGGAGACGGTTTGGAAGGCATCGAGCGCTTCATCGTCGGTGACGCTTACATATTGCACGCGACCGGTATCGTGCAGCCAGGCATGCTCAGGGCCGATACCAGGGTAATCCAATCCGGCAGAGATAGAATGCGCATCGATGATTTGCCCGTCTTCACTTTGCAGTAAATAGGTGCGGCTGCCATGCAGCACACCAGGTGCGCCGCGGGTGATCGAGGCGGCATGCGCGCCGGAATCGAGGCCGTGACCGGCAGCTTCGACGCCAATCATAGTAACGCTTTGGTCAGCAAGGAAAGGATGGAATAGGCCGATGGCGTTGCTGCCACCGCCGATGGAAGCTACCAGCGTATCGGGCAGGCGGCCTTCTGCTTTTTGCATTTGCTCGCGTGTTTCACGGCCGATAATGGCTTGGAAATCGCGCACCATAGCTGGATAAGGATGCGGACCGGCAGCGGTGCCAATTAAATAAAACGTGTCATGCACATTGGTCACCCAATCACGCAGCGCTTCGTTCATCGCGTCTTTCAGGGTTTTCGAACCGGATTGCACCGGCACGACTTTCGCACCCAATAATTTCATGCGGAATACGTTGGGCGCTTGGCGCTCAATGTCTTTGGCGCCCATATAGATCACACATTCCAGGCCAAACAACGCGCAGACGGTGGCGGTGGCCACGCCATGCTGGCCGGCACCGGTTTCAGCGATGATGCGTTTTTTGCCCATGCGCTTGGCGATCAAAATCTGACCCACGCAATTATTGATTTTATGCGCGCCCGTATGGTTGAGCTCGTCGCGCTTGAAATAAATTTTAGCGCCGCCACACTGAGCGGTTAGGCGTGGTGCGAAATAAAGCGGGCTGGGACGGCCAATATAATGGGTGAAATAGTAGTCGAGCTCGCTGATAAAAGCCGGATCTTGGCGTGCTTCGTTATACGCCTTTTCCACCGACAAAATAAGCGGCATAAGAGTCTCGGCGACATAACGGCCGCCATAATGCCCAAAATGACCGTTGCTATCGGGTTCGGTAAGATTCAGTTTCATGGTGCGTGCGCTGCTGCAATGAATTGGGTGATAAGTTGCGCATCTTTTACACCGGGCGATTGTTCAACGCCAGAAGATACATCAACCATGGTGGCGCCACTGTGACGAATGGCGTCGGCCACGTTCTCACCATTCAACCCGCCGGATAAAAACCACGGGCGGGCGAAGGTGCGGTTATTAAGCAGTGTCCAATCGAATGACAGGCCATTACCGCCAGGAAGCATGCCTGCGAGTTGCGGGGGCTTGGCATCGAATAGCAGCATATCGCACGCCTCGATGTAGCGGCCTGCTTGGGCGATATCATCGCCAGTGCGAACGGAGAGTGCTTTGATGATTTTAGATGAGGGGCAGAGCGTTCGAATTTGCTTTAAACGCTCGGGTGTTTCTTTGCCATGCAGCTGTAGGTAATCAGGGCGCAGCTCACGCTCAATACTGGCAAGCAAGGCATCATCGGGATCGACCAATACCGATACGCTTGCAACGGATGTTGGAAGCGTCGCTTTTAATGCAGCCGCTTGCGCCACGCTGATATGGCGTGGAGACGCCGGATAAAACACAAAGCCGACATAGCGTGTGCCAGCGCTAACAGCAGCGGCAACAGACGCGGGATCGGTTAATCCACATATTTTTACGGCAATAGACATGATTATACGTTGATTTTTTGTGTAACCGGTAGCGGTGCAGTCTGGTCTAGTCTAAGACCTGCCAATTCATTTTCAAGTGCGGTGGCGCGCTTATGCATCTTACCATAGAGATGCTTGGTTTTAGTCAATTGCTTGCCCATTACCAAAGAGGCAACTAAGGCACCTAATAAGAAGAATAGCAGCGCATATAAATATTCAGGTAGAGACAGCGCATAATCAAATGGATAGAGGCTAAGCTCGACGATATCGCGGTTGACGGCGGAAAAAACAGCAAATAGCAGCGCTATAATGATGTAGCTAGCAAGCCTTACATGCTTTAAAATACGGGAAAGCAACGGATTACGCGGAGATCGCCGACGCTTTGTTGATACGTTCGCGCAATTCTTTACCGGTACGGAAATAAATCGCAAACCGTTCATCAATAAAGACTTCTTGGCCATTTTTCGGATTGCGTGCTTTACGTGCTTCACGCTTGCGAATCGAAAATGCACCAAATCCACGCAACTCAACACGACCGCCTTCGACTAAGGTCTTGGCAATACCATCCAAAATCGCATTCACTAATGTTTCGATGTCACGCTGATATAAATGAGGGTATTTCTTGGAGAGGCGCAGTACGAGTTCAGATTTGGTCATAGACATGCCTTTGAAGAAGAACGATTAATGGAGTTCAGGATGCCACACGGCAATCAGTCCGTCAAGTCCTACCCGACTATTTTGCCAAAATTTTCCTATAACAGACTCGGTTAGCCTCTCCATAAAGCCCATTTCCGGCTTGGTTTCCATATCGCGGATAGGCAGGCCCAGCTTGATCTGGCGACGCTCTGCCAGCCAGCGAAGTGCTTCATTTTCCCCACCAATTGCATCAATGAGTTTTACCTCCAAGGCCCGTTTACCACTATAAACCCGTCCATCAGCCAGGCTTAAGGCCTTATCACGAGGCAATTTGCGGCGTTCAGCCAATATTTCGACGAAACGGCCGTAAAAATCGTTGATCATCTCTTGGAGCACCCGTTCCGACTCCGGCGTGCTTTTTTCTAAGAAAGAAGGGGTGCCTTTTAATGGGGTTGATTTCACCGTAATCGGTTTGACGCCCATTTTTTGCAGAAGTTCTGAAATCTCAGCGGTTTCGATCAATACGCCAATCGAACCAGTGATCGTGCCCTCGCGCGCGATAATATAGTCGGTGCCCATAGCAATTAAATAACCAGCTGAAGCGCTCACCGAACGCATAACGGCTACAACAGGCTTATGAGCGGAGAGCTCACGCAGTTTCATATAAATCTCTTCACCGCCTACGGCACTACCGCCAGGTGTGTCTAGCCACACGATAACCGCTTTGGCTTTGGGATTGTCGATGACGTCATCGATGAGTTCGTATGTTTTGCGATCATCACCGATGAAACCCTCGATGCTGATGCGCGCGATAAAATCACGATCGATAGGAGAATGGGTATTGCCGCGCTCGACGACAACAATAAGTGCAATCACAGCACAAAGAATGGCAACAATACGCCATTTGAGCAGCTGACTTTTAAGATGCAAACGATCGAGGAGGGTATCGGCGTTAATGGCCATATTCTACCTGAAATAGGAAGGTGCCATAACCCATACAGATTATGGCACCAAGGGGAAACGCTTAGCCTTTTTTGGCTTTTTTGGTCGCTTTTGCTTCTTTCGCTTCATTCAAGGCTGCGCCCAGAATGTCACCCAAGGAAGCACCGCTATCGACTGAGCCGTATTCAGAAATGGCTTTCTTATGCTCATCCATTTCCAAGGCTTTGATCGACAGGCCGAGTTTGCGAGTCGCTTTATCAACCGAGGTGATTTTCGCATCGATACGATCACCCACAGCAAAACGATCAGGACGTTGTTCTTGACGTTCGCGCGCCAGGTCAACCTTCTTGATAAAGCTTTGTACGTTGTCGGTTACTTTCACCGCAATGCCATCATCTTGCACTTCGGTTACGGTGCAGGTTACGGTTGCACCTTTGCTCATGCCGTCGAATTCCGATTCAAACGGATCCGATTCAAGCTGTTTTACACCTAAGCTGATGCGCTCTTTTTCAACATCTACAGCCAAGATTTTCGCTTTAATGCGATCGCCTTTTTTGTAGTTTTTGATCGCCGCATCGCCGGCTTCGCTCCAGCTCAGATCCGAATGATGGATCAGGCCATCAATATCGCCTTCCAAGCCAATGAACAGACCGAAATCGGTGATGTTGCGAATTTCGCCTTCAATCACATCGCCTACTTTGATTTTACCAGCGTAGATCGCCCATGGGTTTTCTTCGCACTGTTTCATGCCCAAGCTGATGCGGTGTTTCGAAGCATCGATATCGAGTACGATCACATCGACTTCTTGGCTTACCGATACGAGTTTCGATGGGTGAGCATTCTTTTTCACCCAAGAAATTTCGGATACGTGTACCAGACCTTCAATGCCAGGCTGCAATTCAACAAACGCACCGTAATCGGTGATGTTGGTGATTTTGCCATGCACTTTGGTGCCGGTAGGATAGAGCAATTCTGCATCTTTCCATGGATTATCTTCCAGCTGTTTCATGCCCAAGCTTACGCGCTTGGTTGCTTGGTCGAATTTGGTCACGATCACTTTCACGTTTTGACCCAGTGCCAGCACCTCAGATGGGTGGCTGATACGGCGCCAAGAAATGTCGGTGACGTGGAGCAGGCCGTCAATGCCGCCCATATCGATAAACGCACCGTAATCGGTGATGTTTTTAACGATACCGTCAAGCACTTGACCTTCGCTGATTTTACCCAGCAATTCATTGCGCTGTTCAACACGCGACTCTTCTAGTACTGCGCGACGCGATACAACGATATTGCCACGTTTACGATCCATTTTCAGGATTTGGAAAGGTTGTGCGATGTTCATGAGTGGGGTGATGTCGCGGATAGGACGGATATCAACTTGGCTGCCTGGCAAGAAGGCCACAGCGCCTTGGATGTCAACGGTAAAACCACCTTTAACTCGGCCGAAGATAATACCTTCAACACGCTCGCCTTTGGCGCAGGCTTTTTCCAATTTGATCCATGATTCTTCACGCAATGCTTTTTCGCGTGAGAGTACGGCTTCACCGTTTTTGTTTTCGATTTTTTCGAGATACACTTCGACTTCGTCGCCTACGCGGATTTCAGATGCGCTAGCACCAACTGCGAATTCGCGCAGCGGGATACGGCCTTCTGATTTCAGGCCGACATCGACGATCACGGTGTCTTTTTCGATAGCAACGACGATGCCTTTAATAACGCCGCCTTCGTTTTTACCACCGGTTTTTACTGATTCTTCAAACAATGCACCAAAATCTTCAACGGGTGCGTTTGCATATGCGTTAGCTGAACTTGCCATAATAATTACTTCTTACTTAGGTTGCGAAACGTAGCGCGCGCTTCTGGTTAATATTGAGATAAAATAGGGGCTTACGCTATAGCCCCCCATATTCATGTGAAAATAGGTGCGCAATATCTCCCATAGGCGAGCAAAAATCAAGTGATTTATTGGGTATTACACCGCTAAAACGATGTGATTACCGACCCCAAGCCCTGGTTTGTTTTTCAGGCGTCGTAATGGGTTGGCCAAAATGCCTGGCCAGATATGTTTCAATAGATGCAATATCCTCATTAACCCTTTGATCAATCATACGTTGTACGGCTTGGCCATTGGCTAGCTCCGGTTTGCCGCTAGCAAGCTTATAGGCTGTACGAAGTTGATTCTCTGCTACTAATACCTCTGCCATCAATCGAGCATTCTCATCTTCATTATAAGGATCGTTATGAGTGCGCATATCCCATACACGGTCAAATAACTCTGCGCGCGCCTCCCGAATATGGCCGATATGCTGATCGGCAGAAGCCGGCATGCCGGACACATAGGCTTCCTCCTCGGGCGGGTTTTGCAAATAGTCCCTGAGTTCGCGCAGCGGTTTAAAGCGCCGAAAAATGCGATCCATAGTTAAGCTGGCCGGATCGTAGATCGGAGTAAAAATCTCGTCATGCTTATGACGACCATAGATGCGGGTTAGGGGTGTTGCGGTACTCATATGTCTCATGCCGCAGCAAGCGCCGGATAGCGGCGGATGACTTCGGTGCTGACCTTTTCAAATACAGTCGATGCATCCAGGGTGGATGTGTCGATCAGGATGGCATCGTCCGCCGGTTTTAAAGGAGCAACGGTGCGTTTTTGATCGCGCTCATCGCGCTCGCGCAAATCTTCGAGCACGGAATCAAAGACAACTTCAATCCCTTCGCCCTGTAATTCACGGTGACGGCGCTTGGCGCGGTCATAGAGGGTGGCGGTGATAAAGAATTTAAAATCGGCATCGGGACACACTACCGTGCCAATATCACGGCCATCGAGCACCGCGCCACGGCCGCTGGCGGCAAAACGACGCTGAAACTCGAGCAAGGCGTGACGCACTTCCGGATAGGCCGAGACAACTGAGGCGGCTTTACCAATGCGCTCTTGGCGCAGACGCGGATTGGCCAAATCTTCTGCATCAATATTATGGGCGGCATCAATAGCAGCGGCGCGATCCGACGGGTCTTTGCCGGAATAGACCAGCTTGAGGCCCACCGCGCGATAAAGGCTGCCGGTATCGAGATATTCTAAGTTGAAGCGCTCGGCCAGGCGCCGTGCCAGCGTACCTTTGCCGGATGCGGCAGGGCCATCGACTGCAATCACCATCGGCTTGTGCGACAATGGGTTGCGGCTGAAGGCAATATGCGCACCAAGGCCATTCATTAAATTGATAAAATTCGGAAAGCTGGTGCGAATCGCGGTGATATCATCCACGCTAATCGGCTCCTGGCTTACCAAACCTAGCACTAAGAACGACATGGCGATGCGGTGATCAAAATGAGTGGTAACGATAGCGCCGCCTTTAATAGCCCCGCCGGTTACGTATAAATCATCACCATCGGCACGCACTTTCACGCTGCAACGCGTCAGACCATCTACAAGAGCGCTTAGGCGATCGCTTTCTTTCACGCGCAGTTCGCTTAAGCCTTGCATCACCGTTTCACCCTCGGCGCAGGCAGCGGCCATGGCAAGAATCAGATATTCATCAATCATTGACGGTGCGCGCTCAGCCGGAATCGTAACGGCCTTGAGCTTGCTGGTTTCGGCTTCTATATCGGCAATGGTTTCGCCGGCTACTTGACGCTGGTTGCGGATTTTTATCTTGGCGCCCATGGCTTCCAGCGACGTAAATACGCCGGTGCGCAAGGGGTTCA
Organism: Rickettsiales bacterium; assembly: GCA_033762715.1. Lineage (GTDB taxonomy): Bacteria > Pseudomonadota > Alphaproteobacteria > Rickettsiales > SXRF01 > JANRLL01. The sequence goes on from JANRLL010000011.1 coordinate 8,989, forward strand.
TGCAGACATTGCTGATGGTGATATGCGAGTTGGGGCAGATGAGGGCGGCTACGACCAAAAAGGCAGCCGAAGAGGGGTCTGCTGGCACATCGATGCGGCGTTGTGTAAAGGTTGAGGTTTGTTGTCCTTTGACCGATACGGCAATGGCGCCGTCGGCTTGTTTGCGCTGCTCAATTTCAAAACCCAAATAGCGCAACATATTTTCTGTATGGTCGCGCGTGGGGTGAGGCTCAATAACCGTAGTAGTGCCAGGTGTGTTAAGGCCAGCTAGCAAAATAGCGGATTTAACCTGGGCTGAGGCAACCGGCAGGCGGTAAGTGATGGGAAGCGGGGTTGGCGTGCCGATGACAGCCAATGGCAGTTGAGTTTTGCCGCGCGCGACGATGGTTGCACCCATTTGCGTCAAAGGAGTAGCAACGCGTGCCATCGGACGTCCGCGAAGACTCGCATCACCGGTGAAGAAGCTAGTAAAAGAATAGGTCGTGACCAAACCCATCAAAAGGCGCGTGCTGGTGCCGGAATTGCCCATATCCAATATATCGGTGCTTTCGCGCAAGCCACCCACACCCACACCTTCTACGTGCCAGATACCGGATTTATGGGGAGAAATATGTACACCCAACTGGCGCAAGGCGCTTGCCGTATGGCGTACATCTTCGCCTTCCAATAGGCCGTGAATTTCAGTAATACCAAGCACTTGCGACGACAACATTAAAGCGCGATGTGAAATGGATTTATCGCCAGGAACCGAGGCGTCTCCGCTAAATGATTGGGTTTTATGTGAGATAGCAGGCTGTAAAGGGGTGGTCATTGGATAGAAGGTGCCGTTGGAGTTATGGTTTCATTGTTAGGACGCAAATTAGTCGGTTTTTTCTTCTCATCTTCGGCGGTTTGGCAATACCAGGCCTTATTTTTGACGGTAGCCAAATCGGGGCAGAGAAAGCCTTTGGAAATGATGGCCATGCTAAATACGAATAAGATACCCGTAATAACTAGCAGGATAACAACCGTATTGGACGCGACATGGGTAACCAAAAAGCGCGACATAGCGTTTTTAAAACCCTTAGCATCTTCTTCGCCACGGTCTTTTTTCGAATAATATTTATATTGGCTGGTAATTTGTGGGCCAGCATCCAGCACACCTTGTTCAGCATTTTCGGCGGTTTTGGTAGCTTTATTATGCGCACCTTTTTGTGCCGGTGCGGGATTGGCTGGTTTGGGTGTTGCAGGCGTTGTTGCTATGGGTGGGGTTGCCACAGGTTTTGCGGGCGCAGGCGCTGCCGCTTTGGTCTTAGGCGTCATATAGATGCCAATTTGAGCGCCGCTGCCGGCATTGGAAAAAGTGATCGTATAATCTGCCAGTTGCAATGAAGGCTGCTTGGATAGATTGTCGAGCGATTGCTTGATGGTTTTAAAGGCAGCGATATAGGCCGCTGCAGCGGCTAATTTTGCTTTATAGGTGCTGTCATTGGCCTTTGGGCGAGTGATATATAGTTTGTTTTCGTTATTTTCGCTGTAAAACTTCACATCAAAGCCATAAGAAGCCAGCACATCATAGGCCAGCTTGGCTTCTTTGGCATCCTGTAAGCTATATATATCCTGCAGGCTGTTTTTCGATAACAGCTCCACCTGAGAACATAGGGCACTTAAGACATCCTGGATCGTTTCAGCCATATCTAATTATCGTATAATATATATTATGGAAAAAATATTCATACTTACAGGCATTAGCTAGCATAGATGGCGGTTTTTCATAGTAGTTTTTCAATGGCAGCCACCAATTTTTCGGAGTCCGACGGGGTTGCAGACCCGAAATACGTCACCAACGCCCCGTTTTTATCGATCAGATACTTATGAAAATTCCATTTGGGCGTCGAACTGAATCCCAACACCTCATGCGCCCATTGATAAAACGGATGCGCTTCATTGCCTGAAACCACTTGCTTGGCGGTCATGGGAAATGTCACCCCATAATTCAATTCGCAGAATTGTTTGATCTCTTGGGCATTGCCAGGCTCTTGTGCACCAAAATCATTGGATGGTACGCCAATAATCACCAAACCGCGGTCTTTATAGCGATCATAAAGCGCCTGAAGGCCCTTATATTGTGGCGTAAACCCACATTTCGACGCGGTATTGACCAGTAGCAACACCTTGCCTTTATACGCTGATAATGGCAGTGGCCGGCCGTTTAGCGCCTCAAAACTGAAATCATAAGCGCTCTTATCCGAAGGCTTGGCCTGGGCCGGCCCGATTATAGCTGACATCGCGGTTGCTCCTATAAAAATAAGGAATTTCAATGCGCTACTCATATTCAACCACCTGCTAATTGCATAGACCAGCCATCATAGGCCGGAATAACGCCTTCTGGCAAGCGTGTGAGCAGCTCTTCATAACCCATATCATGTGCCATATGCGTCAACACCGCGAGTTTGGGCTTGGTTTTTTCAATCCAGCCCAATGTCATCTCTAGATTCGCATGGCTAGGCGATGGATCATAGCGCAGGCAGTCGACAATCCACAGATCCAGCCCCTGTAGCTGCGCTAAGGTTTCATCCGATAGATAATCCGTATCGGTGGAATAAGCCATGTTGCCAATACGAAAGCCCAAGCTGGTAATTCTGCCGTGACCTTGGTTGAAATAGGAAATATCGATGCCAGCAGCGCTAAACTGCGAGGTTGAGGCCTCTAAAATATGCGGATTTAAGGTTGGTGCATACCAGCGATATTCCGTATTATCTCCTCGAAAAATATAAGGAAATCGGCTTTTTAGGGCTTCGATGGTGCGTTGGTCGCCATAAATATCAATGGCTTTTTTGGCTAACCAATTGAAACTGCGCAGATCATCGATGCCCATAATGTGATCTGCATGCTCATGGGTATAGAGCACAGCATCGAGTTGCGTGATATTTTCCCTGAGGGCTTGTTCGCGCAAATCGGGCGAGCTGTCGATTAACAGGCTTTTTCCACCAGTTTCAACCCATAAAGATACGCGCGTACGGTAGTTTTTAGGGTTGTCTGACTGACATACTTCGCACTGACAGCCAATTTTCGGCACTCCAGCCGAGCTTCCACAGCCTAAAATAGTCACGCGCATGGGGCTGCCTTATTAAAAAGCCTAAAAAAATTTTCCGTTGTGACTCTTGCGCACTCTTCTTCAGATATATTCTTAATATCAGCTAGCATCTTATTGGTATATTTAACAAAAGATGGCTCGTTTGTCTTACCACGATACGGCATTGGCGCTAAATATGGCGCATCCGTTTCCACCAACAACCGGTCTAGCGGCACATCTGCGATCGCATCACGTATCGCTTGGGCATTTTTAAAGGTAATAATACCCGAAAGCGATATATAAAAACCCATTTCAACAGCTTTATCAGCTAAATGCTTGGAAGAAGTGAAGCAATGAATTAAAGCATTGTAATTACCAATTGATTTTTCTGATTTAAGTATATCAATTGTATCGTCATCGGCATCACGCGTATGGACAATAACCGGAAGTCCGGTAGCACGGCCGGCCTTGAGATGCTCAATAAAACTGCGCTTTTGAATATCACGAGCGCTATTTTCATAATGGTAATCCAGCCCCGTTTCACCAATGCCAATGACTTTTTTGTGTGAGGTACGCGATATAAGCTCCTCTGCTGGAACAATTTCTTCGTTTCCGGAGTCATTGGGATGTACCCCAACCGAACAATAGACTTCCTCATAACCTTCAGAAATAGCGATAAGCTGTTCAAATTCCGATAATTCCGTACAAATGGTCTGCATCAGACCAACTCCGGCCTCGCGCGCCCGTTGGATAACCCCATCCAGATCGTCTTTAAAGTCTGGAAAGTTCAAATGGCAATGGCTGTCGACCAACATCGGCTTTGCCCCTATTCTTTTGCTATAAGCCTTGGAAATACAGGCTCTGGGGGCGGAAGCGCTGTACCCGATTGTAGTGCATGGGCAGCGGTTAGCGATTCAAATCCTCTTTTATCCAAAGTGATAGCAAGCTGATTTAATATTTTCTCTGAAGAGCTAGGTATAAGTGGCTGTAATAATATAGCAATACATCGAATAACCTCTGCCAGCTGATACAGCACATGTTGCATGCGTACGGGATCGGTTTTCTTTAATGCCCAAGGGGCTTCCTTATCAATATAGCCATTTGCAGCGGTAGCAATACGCACCACCTCTTCAATATAGAGATGAAATTTATTGTTATTCAGTAAATTAGACAACGTTTCTAAACTGCTGTAACATAATTTTTGCAGCTCGGGATCCAGGCTCGAGGGCTCAGATTCTGGTATTTTACCATCACAATTTTTGTGAATTAAACTGAGAGTTCTTTGAGTTAAATTACCTATATTATTAGATAATTCACTGTTGATAACTTGAATCATGCGTTCACGTGAAAAGTTACCATCGTTGCCGAAGGGTACTTCGCGCATCAAGAAATAACGGGTGGCATCGAGACCAAACTCACCAACCAGCTCAGCCGGCGCAATGGCATTGCCCATGGATTTGCTCATTTTTTCGCCTTCAATGGTCCACCAGCCATGGGCAAAAATGCGCTCAGGCAGTGGTAAATCAGCGGCCATAAGGAAAGCAGGCCAATAGACGGCGTGAAAACGGATAATGTCTTTGCCTACCATATGCAGACTGGCCGGCCAAAAGGCCTTATAATCAGGGGCTGCGGCATCAGGATAGCCTAATGCCGACAGGTAATTAGCTAAAGCGTCCAGCCAAACATACATAATATGCTTCTCATCGTCTGGCACCGGAATGCCCCAGGAGAAGGTCGTGCGCGATATAGAGAGGTCCTTGAGCCCGCCTTTGACAAAGCTGATGATTTCATTGCGACGTGAATCGGGGGCAATGAAGTTGGGATGGGCCTCATAATATGCAAGTAATTTATCAGTAAAGCCTGATAACCTAAAGAAATAGCTAGGTTCTTCCACCCATTCCACTTCGGCGCCGCTGGGCGCTCGCTTACCGCCTGGGCTGTCGACTAGCTCTGATTCGGCATAATACGCTTCATCACGCACGGCATACCAACCCGAATAACTACCTAAATAGATATGCCCCGCTTCTTGCATTTTTTTCCATAATGCCTGTGCCGATACAATATGGCGCGGTTCGGTGGTGCGGATGAAATCATCATTACTGATATTCATCAGCGTCGTCATGTCCTTGAAATGCTGCGAATTGGCATCGGCCATCGCTTGGGGGGCTATGCTTGCGCTCTTGGCTGATTTTTCGACCTTCTGGCCGTGTTCGTCGGTGCCGGTGAGGAATTTGACCTGAAAGCCGCTTAAGCGCTTAAAACGGGCCATAACGTCGCAGGCAACCGAGGTGTAGGCGTGGCCAATATGCGGGCGGTCATTGACATAGTAAATGGGGGTAGTGATATAAAAATTATTATTCAATTGGTTGCATTTCCGATCTGGAAACCCTCCGGCGTGAAAATATGGTGGAAAAAGCTAATGATAACTTGCTTGTAATCGAGATGGAGTCGCTGCGCCAATAAAAATTGTTCTAAAATCTGATGCCATTTATTGGCCCAGCTCGTGGCTGGATAGAGGGGCGCTAAGCGCTGAAAGAGCGCCCGTTCCTCGCTGCTGGCCGTGGTAATGGGAATCGCAGAGGCTTGTTTGGCCAAATTGCCAAAAATAAACAGCAACAGCCGGGTTAGAATATGCCATTGGCTATGGGTTTTTTGCCCACCAATCTGCTCGGCCAGCGCATGCACCTGCATCGGATCGCAGGCAGGAGCCGTTTCTAACAGGGATATGAGCTGCGCATAAAGCTCGCTGGCGCCTTGTTTGGCGTATTGGCTAGCCAGGCCTGGCGAATAATCGGTAAGCGCGCCGACTATATCCCGTTCCTCATTATCCAGATCCGGCGCGATATGGCGCATAACGCGGCGGTAGTTTTCCAGGTTTGGTTGCGGGCATTTCAGTACATGGCAGCGCGAACGGATGGTTGGCAGCAGCTTGCCAGGGTTATGCGAAATCAGCAGCAAAATCGCCTGTGGTGGAGGCTCTTCGAGGATTTTTAGGATGGCGTTGGCTCCGTGGGCGGTGAGTTGGTCAACCGTGTCGATAATTACCACACGCCAAGCACTCTCACCTGGGGTGAGCGACAAAAATTCGGTGATGGACCTGGCCTGATCAGCGCCGATTTCATTGGAAGCCTCGCCTTTTTTCTCGTCAAATTCCGGCTCAACCACCAGAAAATCGGGGTGGGATTGCGCTAACATGCGGCGAAAAATAGGATGCCCCTCATCTAGCTGCATTGACGAACTGCCAGACAGCAACATACGGGCGAAACGATAAGCAAGCGTGGCTTTGCCAATCCCCTGTACGCCGCTAATGATGATGCCATGTGGCAAGCGGCCTTGGCTGGCATCTTGCAGCAAGCTGGCCTCTATAGCCTCATAACCAAAGAGTTCGGTGTTACTGATCGGTGTAATAGGGTTCATGCAGGTGTATTAGCAGAACTTCCTATCTTTTGCATTACCCGCGTGAGAATTTCTTGATGAATCGCTTCAACGCTTTGCGAGGCGTCAATCACCTGGCAACGTGCAGGCTCGCGCTGTGCAATGGCCAGGAAACCCGCCCGTATCTTGCGGTGGAAATCAAGCGACATGGATTCAAAGCGCGTTTCATCGCCGCTGCGGCTTACGGCGCGCTTAAGCCCAACGGTTGGGTCGATATCGAGAATAAAAGTCAGATCCGGTGCGAAATTGCCAAGCGTCAGATGGTGAATCATATGCACAAAAGCTTCAGACAGCCCCTTGCCTACGCCCTGATAGACTTGGGTGGAATCGGTGAAGCGATCGCATAAAACGGTTTTTCCTGCCTGCAATGCTGGCTTTATCAGTCGCTGCACATGGTCGAGCCGCGCAGCAAAAAACAGCAAGGTTTCGGTATCGGCATCCCAGCTATCCACCTCCCCGCTAACCAGCAGCTTGCGAATAACCTCGGCCCCAGGTGATCCACCTGGTTCACGCGTGATAACGGGAGAAAGCCCCTGCCGTTGCAAGGCCTCGTGCAGGAGTTTTAATTGGGTGGATTTGCCACTGCCCTCGCCGCCTTCAAAGGTAATGAAGCAGGCAGTCATTTTGCATCAACAGCAGCGGCTGGCACGCGGTGGCGGCCCAAGACATAATATTCAAAGGCTGGCCAAACCCGACCAAATACGGAGCGCTTACCCACATCAGCACCAGCCACCAACGGCACGGTCTTAGCCAGGCCTGATTCGGTGGTGACCAGCAGATCGGCAATATGCTGGCCTTTAGTAATGGGGGCAGCGATGGGGCCTTGGTATTTGACGGTGAATTTCGTGGTCTTGGCACCCGTTACTGGCAATGTCAGCACCACATCTTCTTGCGATACCAAAGATACTTTATCGTGACTGCCTAGCCAAACTTCGGCATCCGACACGGTTTGGTCTTTGGTAAACAGGGTTTTATTTTCAAACTCGCGGAAGCCGTAGCGCAACAGACGGTCGCCTTCGGCAACGCGCGCATTGTCGCTTTCCAGCCCATTAATGACCAGAATCAGGCGGCGATCACCTTGTTTAGCCGATAAGGTAATGCCGTAGCCCGCTTGTTCGGTGTGGCCGGTTTTCAGGCCATCAACGCCAATCGTGGTATTGATTAAGCGGTTGCGGTTATGCTGTTTGATATTGTGGTAGGTATATTCCAGCACCGAGAAATAATGATAATATTCGGGGAAATCGGTGATAATGCGCTCGGCTAAACGTGCCAAATCACGCGAACTCATGAGATGGTTTTCATCGGGCCAGCCGGTTGAGTTAGCGAAATGACTGTCTTGTAATCCAATCTCTTGCGCCACCCTATTCATCTCTTTAGCAAAAGCCTCTTCACTGCCACTAATGCCTTCGGCCAAAACGATGCAGGCATCATTGCCCGATTGCACGATCACGCCATGAATCAAATCTTCGATATTTACTTCCGTATTGATCGGCACGAACATTTTCGAGCCTTGCATGCGCCAAGCATTTTCACTGACAGGGAATGTGCTATCGAGTTTCAGGCGGCCTTCTTTGAGGCGTTGAAACACTATATAAATCGTCATGAGTTTGCTCATAGACGATGGGTGCATTTTCTCGCTGCCGTTTTTATCCATCAACACGGTATGGGTGGTGGTATCCACCAGATACACATACTGAGCAGCGCTTTCTTCTGCACGCGCTGTCGTTGCCAGCAACGCAGCACTCAACCATAGACATAGTGCGCGTTTCATCATCACCTCAATGCGCAATTCGAGCATCAGCAACACCGGCAGATTTCACCTTGGATAAGGCTTGTTCTGCGTCATCCCTACTCGTAAATGGCCCTACCCTTACTCGCCACCATTCCTTGCCACTGATCGTTACTTGATCAACCGACGGTGTTGAGACAGTGGCCAATTTGCTGGCTAGCTTGCGAGCATTTTCTTCCGAGCTGAATGAGCCGGCTGTAATCATTAGCTTGCCACCGCTAGGGACTGCTAGTTTACCCGCTGAGGCTGACGGCGCTGTTTTACCGGCAGGTGGATCGGCGCTTGCCACACGGTTAGGCCGCATTAACTGCACGGGTTCGACCGTGGTTTTGGGCACGGGTTGTGGCGGGCTCTTCCCTGCTGGCTCTAGTGCTTGCTTGGATTCTGGTGATGGCAAGGTCACATTATCATCGGCCCAGACTTCTTTTATCAGCTTATAATTATCCGCCGTGTTAGGTGGTGGGGTTGGCCTGATAACCGTGGTGGTCGTTGCTGTTGTGCTGGTAGCTCCTGCAGGTGCTGGTACATCGTTGGAGCTAATGGTGCCACCAGTAATGGTATTGCTGCTGACTTGAATTAGTGGTGCCGCACCACCAGCTATAACGGGGGCTTGCTCTGCGGGCTGGATGGGGCTTGCATCGGCAAACTGAGTCGGGCTGCTTGCGGCGCGTTCATTAAAGGCAACCATGCTTATTGGGCGGCCACGTTTCACGCTTTCCATATATTCTTGCGTTTCTTTTTCCAGAAACTGCACGCGCACTTGCGCCAGGCTATGAATCCCTAAGGTTTGTGCGCTTCGCTTGGATAAATCGATAATGCGGTTGCTTTTAAAAGGGCCACGGTCATTAACACGAATAAGCGAACTTTTGCCATTTTCCAAATTGGTTACGCGCACGATCGAAGGCATCGGCAAGGTGGGGCTTGCGGCGGTTAAATCATTCTGATCATAGATCTCGCCGTTAGCTGTATATTTGCCGTGGAAGCCTGGGCCATACCAAGAAGCCTGACCGGTTCTATCATAGGCTTTGTCATATTCCGGATAGTAGGTTTTTCCATCAATCACATAAGGATTGCCAACTTTCATACCTTGCGGCACGGGTGCAGATTGACAGGCTGTAAGCAGCATCAAAACCGGTATTAAAGCGATTTGAACCCAACGACGTATGTGCATAGCTTATTCCTCTAATTGATCGGCAAGCAGTGTTACGGCCGATGCAAAATAGCGTGATCGATTCCATATTAGCAAGCGTTTATAATTCGCTGTGATAATAAAAAATTTTTCTTCCTGATTTTTCCCAACGTTGATCAGAAAAACATTGTTTTCTTCGTCGGCAATTTTCGGCGAATCAGGAATTTTTACGCCTAATTTTCGCCATTCTTTAAGCGACTTGGATTGGTTGATATTGGCCAGTTGCCGGTTGAAATGTTCCGGCAGCTCTACGGCCACGCCTAAGCCTTCCGACGGATCCCAGCCCAGCGAACTCAGGTAATTGGCGATTGATGCAAATACATCCGGAAGCGTAAACCAAATATCGCGCTTGCCATCACCGTCATGATCGACTGCGTGATTGATATAGGTGCTGGGCATAAACTGACATTGACCCATCGCACCGGCCCATGAACCGCTCATATCTTCGGCTGTAATATCGGCATGCTCGATAATGGTGAGTGCTTGCAACAGTTCCTTGCGAAAGAAGCTGCTGCGCCTGCCGTCATAAGCAAGTGTTGCAAGCGATTCAACCACGTTGAAGTTGCCGGTGTGGTCGCCAAAATCGCTCTCAATGCCCCACAGCGCTACAATCACACTGGCCGGAACGCCATATTTGCTTTGCACCGATTTGAGCAGACTGCGGTTTTCATTCAGCAGATCCCTGCCCTTATCGATACGTTTTTGCGGCAAGGCATTGGCTATATATTTAGCATAGGTAATCACACCTTCGGGCTGCTTGCGGTCAAGCTCGATCACTGTGTCGATGGGCTCTACACCCTCGAAGGCATCATTTAATACTTTCTCAGAAATGCCTTGCGCGCGAGCCTCTTGTTTGAAGCTTTGCAACCATTCCGAAAATGGCATGCTGTTATGGCCGGATTCCTGCCCTAGCACAGGGTTTGCAAAGAGTGCAATCAGTGCGATGGCGACGACATAATGGCGTAGGTTCATGGAATGTTTTTCTATGCAATTAGCAGTAAGCTGTTACCATAGGCGAGTATTATTTTGATGCAATCCGAATGTTCGACTTATCCACAAGCAACGAATTACAACAGCAGCTTCCCACCCTTCCCTTCATGGTGATGGAGCAATCGCTGCGCAACGATATTGATGATCTGGTCAAATCGCAATGGCCGAAAGCAAAATTGGCTATTGTTTGCGATCGCAACACGTATGAGGCGTTGGGTGAGCGCGTCTATAAAGCGTTGAAGCGATTTGAGCCGAGCTTGATTTTATTGTCTGATCCGGTTGAAGTGGATGATGCCGCGCTTGCGCAGATAGAAAAAGAATCATCGGCCTGCGATGCGCTAATTGCAGTGGGCAGCGGCACCATTAATGATCTGTGTAAATATAGCGCCGCTAAACACGATAAACCTTATATCGTGCTTCCCACCGCTGCTTCGATGAATGGCTATGTATCGGCCAATGCATCCATTACACTAGAAGGGCATAAAACCACCCTGCCGGCGCGTATGCCGCAAGCGGTGTTTTGTGATTTGTCGGTGATTACAGCAGCACCCTCGCGATTAGCAAAGAGCGGTCTGGGCGATTCGGTGGCGCGTTCCACCGCGCAGGTCGATTGGCTGCTGTCGCATTTACTCTTGGGCACAACGTATCGCGAGCAACCATTTAGCTTGCTTACTACGCGTGAACCACAACTTTTCGATCAAGCTAAAGGCATTGCTTACTCGGATCCTGCGACAATTCGGCTGTTGATGGAAATCTTGCTGCTATCTGGTTTTGGAATGACCCTATCCGGTGGAAGCTATCCGGCTAGCCAGGCTGAACATATGGTTGCGCATGCCTTTAATATGGGGCGCAGCCATCATAGCCGACACGTCAACCCTATGATGCTTGCACCAATATTGCATGGGGAAGAAATCGCCGTCACCACCCTGACCATCGCAGCAAAGCAAGAGCGGCTGCTACAATCAACCGTGCGCTATGATATGCAGCCTTTCCATGCCCAGCAGATACAAGCGCTCTACGGCGAGGTAACTGCCGAGTCGGCGCAACAGGCGTTTGCACAAAAATATACGCGCATGCAGGAATTGGCGCGTGGCGGTGAAATAATTTCCAACTGGCCATCGATTGCGGAACGCCTTGCATCCGTGATGCTGCCTGCTGCGAAAATACGCGCGGTGCTGGAAGCGGCGCAATGCCCCACCACCATCGAAGCGTTGCAATGGGACGCGAAAGAATATGATGAAGCATTGCAGTCCGCGCGTTTTCTGCGTGATCGTTTTACCTGTTTGGATCTAAGAAATTAGTCTTGGTTGATGCGGATTAAAACGGCGCTGACTATGCATGACAGCGGAACCGATGCGAGTAGTAAGCCACTTAAAAACAGCACGCTGCCTTTGCCGGTGATGGTGGCGGCGAAGATCAGAACCGGTGTGGCAAGCGGCAACATGACCAGCGCTTGCAATAATCCACCGCGCTTGCTGCCAATGGTAAGTGCGGCGGCAATCGAGCCAATGGCGATGATGGTGGGGGATGCCAAAGCCAGATTGAGTATGCTCGCAAAGGCGCTATCACTGGGCAGATTCGCCATGATGGCAATCAGTGGCGAGAGAAATAATATAGGGCCTGTGATAGCGAACCATTGCCCCATGATTTTAGCCAGCGCTACAATTTCCATTGCAACCGGCTGCAAGAACAGCTGCTCTAGGCTGCCATCTTCATAATCGCGCTCATATAATAATGGCAGTGCGGTCACGCTAGCGAGCAGCAGTGATACGCACATAATGGCGCCGGCATGGGCTTTAAGCCCATCGGGTCCGAGCGCGAAGGAAAAAAGCGTGATGATAATCAGGTAAAAGGCGAGCGTGCCAAAGGCGCCGCCACCCTTGCGAAATGCATGGGTAATGGTTTGGGTGAAGATGAGCCAAAATAATCTCATGCGCCAAAATCCCCTATATATAAGGTGTGCGCAGGAATTGCTGAATTCATAATATGAGAGGCGACAACCACAATGCCGCCTTGCTGCACGCGCGATTCAATCAGGCTTGCAATCAGCAGCACCGCATCGTCATCTAAAAAATTGGTGGGCTCATCAAGCAGCCATATCTTACATGGTGCTACAATCAAACGCGCGAGTGCGACGCGACGCTGCCATCCGGCAGACAAGCGCGAGGCCGGCACATCTTTAAACTGAAGCAGATCAAAAAAAGTCAATGCTGCCGGAATCAATATCTCGGTGTCATGCAGCTTTGCCCAAAAGGCGATATTCTCTTCAACGGTGCTATCGAGTTTTACGGCGCTTTTGTGGCCGATATACATCAGTTCGCTTTTATAATCGGCATTATCGGTTATCGGTTGTCCGTTCCATTCAATTTGGCCCTGACCCTGCTCAATCGGAATTAATCCGGCTAACATTTTGATTAATGTTGTTTTTCCGGCGCCATTCTGACCTTTTACAATTAATATAGAGCCTTCTTGCAGGCAAAAACCTAATTGCTGAAAAAGCGGCTTTTCACCACGGGTACAATGCAGGTTATGGCAGCTTAACATCATGATTTATCTGGTAATCGGGTAACGAAGCTTTAACTATTAGACATTACTGTGTACAATGCAAAACTATTCTTATTGATAGGGAGATTGGCGTGAAACACAAGAGTAACAATTCGTTCGGTAGTAAGTCGTTCTTAGATGTTGAAGGTGAGCTATATGAATATTATCAATTACCAGTTGCGTATAAATCACTCGGCCCTGAACTCAGCCGCCTTCCCTATTCGCTAAAAGTATTGCTCGAAAATTTGCTGCGTCATGAAGATGATGTGAGCGTTAGTGTTACTGATATTAAAGCCTTCGCAGACTGGGCTAAAAATCGTAAATCGGATCGTGAAATCGCGTTTCGTCCGGCCCGTGTATTGATGCAAGATTTTACCGGCGTTCCAGCTGTGGTGGATTTAGCGGCTATGCGTGATGCCATGCAAAAGCTGGGCGGCAAAGCGGAAAAAATCAATCCGCTCTCGCCGGTGGATCTGGTGATCGATCACTCGGTTATGGTTGACCATTATGGAACGGACGGCGCGTTCGCACAAAACGTTGAGTTGGAAATGCAGCGCAATTATGAACGCTATGCGTTCTTGCGTTGGGGCCAAAGCGCGTTCGATAATTTCCGTGTGGTGCCACCAGGAACTGGTATCTGCCATCAGGTGAATTTGGAATATCTGGCGCAAGTCGTATGGAAAAATGAAGGTGTCATTTATCCCGACACGGTAGTGGGTACCGATAGCCATACGACCATGATTAACGGCCTGGGTGTACTGGGCTGGGGTGTGGGTGGTATTGAAGCAGAGGCTGCGATGCTTGGCCAGCCAGTTTCCATGTTAATTCCAGAGGTTATCGGATTTAAGTTAGTTGGACAACTTCCTGAGGGTGCAACTGCTACCGACCTAGTTTTGACCGTAACGCAAATGCTGCGCAAAAAAGGTGTAGTAGGTAAGTTCGTCGAATTTTATGGCCCTGGTTTGGATCATTTGCCACTGGCTGACCGCGCAACCATTGCTAACATGGCGCCGGAATATGGTGCGACTTGTGGTATCTTCCCCGTCGATTCCGAAACCATCAATTATTTGAAGTTGACTAGCCGCGATCCGCATCGTGTTGCCATCGTCGAAGAATATGCGAAAGCACAAGGCATGTGGCGCGATGAAAATTACGAAGATCCTATTTTCACCGACACGCTGGAGCTGGATATGCGCACCGTGCAGCCATGCTTGGCGGGTCCAAAACGTCCGCAAGATAAGGTGATTCTAGCGGAAGCGCATAAATCATTCGCCTCGGTTTTACCCGAGCTGAATAAAGAAAACAAAATTGCTGCCGGTCGTGGCGTGAAAGTAGGCGATTATAAATTAGAGCATGGCAATGTCGTCATTGCGGCGATTACCAGCTGTACCAACACCAGCAATCCGTATGTGATGGTGGCTGCTGGTTTGGTGGCGCGCAAAGCAAGGGCGCGTGGCATCCTACCTAAACCGTGGGTAAAAACATCACTGGCGCCTGGTTCAAAAGTCGTGACCGAATATTTGGGCATGTCGGGTCTGGATAAGGATTTGGATGCGGTGGGCTTTAACCTGGTTGGCTATGGTTGTACTACCTGTATTGGTAACTCCGGCCCGCTCAAGGAAGAAATTGAAAACGCCATTAGAGATAATGGGCTGGTGGTGTCTTCGGTGCTTTCGGGCAATCGTAACTTTGAAGGCCGCGTACATCCAATGGTGAAAGCCAACTATCTGGCGTCGCCTCCACTGGTGGTGGCTTATGCTCTGGCTGGTTCGATGAATTTTGATATCACTAAAGATGTGATCGCAACCGATAAAGATGGCCTTCCTGTCTATCTGCGTGACATTTGGCCCAGCACGGCTGAAGTAGCGAAGGTCGTTATGGAATGCGTGACCTCGGATATGTATAAGCGTAAATATAGTGACGTGTTTGCCGGTGAAAAAGAATGGCAATCGATTGCTGTAGCGCAGGGCAAAACCTATCAATGGCAAGGCGACAGCACCTATGTGCAAAACCCGCCATATTTTGAAGGCATGACACTCGATGCATTAGGGGCAACGCAAGATATTGCCGATGCGCGCGTGCTTGCATTGCTGGGGGATTCGATTACCACCGACCATATTTCTCCGGCCGGTAATATTTCTAAATCAAGTCCTGCTGCTAAATACCTAATGGAACATGGTGTGCAGCCAGTTGACTTCAACTCGTACGGCGCGCGACGCGGCAATCATGAAGTGATGATGCGCGGTACATTCGCCAATATCCGTATTAAAAATGAAATGCTCGGTGGTGTGGAAGGTGGCCTGACTCGCTATATTCCAACTGGCGAACAGATGAGTATTTATGATGCGGCGATGAAATATAAAGCTGACGGCACTCGCCTGGTGGTGATTGCCGGTAAGGAATATGGCACCGGCTCTTCACGCGATTGGGCCGCTAAAGGCACCAAATTGCTTGGGGTTGAAGCCGTCATTGCTGAAAGCTTTGAGCGTATTCACCGTTCGAACCTGGTGGGTATGGGCATATTGCCGCTGACCTTCCCTGAGGGTATTGACCGTAAAACACTGGGCCTGACGGGGGATGAAAAAATCTCGATTCGTGGCCTTGCAGCTGGCATTCAGCCTCGTATGACGGTAGAATGTGTTATTACCGGCTGGGACGGCGCGCCTAAGGTGGTTCCGTTGCTCTGCCGTATCGATACGTTGGATGAGCTGGAATATTATAAAAACGGGGGCATCTTGCAATACGTCATGAAAAACTTGCTGCAAGCCGCATAACATAATAGAAAATCTGGCATGACAGAGTTAAAACCCAATCCAGACGACCTTACCCGAATCATTTTGCTGATTTACGGCATGATGGAAAACGGCAAGCCGTTTTGGGCTTATTTGGCTGTGAAACCTACGAAATACAAGGATTTCAACGAGCTCAATAAAGCTGGAAAAATCGATCTCTATAAGTTTGAATCGTATGGCGAGATCATTATCGCCGGCGAAGGCAAGTCGCCTCCTGATGAAATTACGCTCAAAGTGGCGGAGATGTATCAGACAGATCCGGCTACTATGTTTAAGCCCATCGACCCAGAAGCCGAAGTCAAAAAACGTATGGATGCGGTTTCGGCGGCTTTGGCGGTCTTTGGAGATAAAAAATAGGTTTTTCATGATGTTGCACGAAATTATGCATTGTAACAAAAGCGTCATGACAGTGGTTTTAACACCTTCACAAAACTGTCACGCAACAAATGCAAAGTTTTGTGTAGTATGTGAGTATGAATTATAGTTTTACGGACACGGGATTTTTATGGCACTAGCGCAATTACCATCCAAACCATCTTCGGGCACATACAAATGTGATGTGGCCTGTGTCACTAGCAAACCATCTGTTAATACGGGATCTACTTTAGCGCCTGGTACTACGCCCGCAGATTTGGCTCGTTTGGCTCGAGAAAACGGCAACGGGGTTGCGTAATAAGAATAGCCAGCGTTTGTGGCTTTCTGTTTTTTCTATTATTTGAAATGAATCAGCGCTTCGAGCGCTTAGCCGTAGCTACCCGTTGCTCTTCCTGCTGAGCTTCTTCCCCACCAAAGTAATTTCCAAAGGGCGTAAACATCGTCATAGCTTTCTCAAAGAAGGCTACGTTTTGACGGGTCATTTCTTCAAACTGTACGATCGGTGACATGCCTTCAAAGGCCTTGCCCACGGCGTTTTGCATATTCTCATGATTGCGCATGAAGGTTTGAACGCTAGCGTCCAAATAATGCTGCAGCACGCCATGCAGGCGGTTATCGTAGAAGCGAATCACGGTGCGCAGAAACTCAATCGGCAACAAGGTATTACCCTTGGTTTCCTGCTCAAAAATAATCTGGGTCAGCACCTGGCTGGTTAAGTCCTGGTTGGTTTTAGCATCCAGCACTACAAAATCTTTGCCTATTTTTACGCGGTCGCACAAATCTTCCAGTGTGATATAGGCACTGGTTTCCGTGTCATAGAGGCGGCGGTTTGCATATTTCTTGATAATAACCGCATCAGGTTTTTTCGTATTGTTTGTCATGGACTGCTTTCTAATGGACGCCTTGCGTCAAACTGTATAAATTACCTAGGCTTTTCTAGCATTTTACGGCTGAATTGGCAAACATTATTAACATTTGTATACTGTATATTGGCGTATGGGACCCACTAATTATCAGCAGATTGCGCGCGAATTCCTGGATTTGTGGCAAAAACAAGTCGCTAGCACTATGAATGATAAGCAATTTATCCAATCGATGCTTGAATTAATCCAAGGCTTTCAACATACTGGAAATCATGCAAAAACCGCAACCGCTGCTTCCCACACTGCCGATGCACCTGGCCATGAGCCTGGGGTGTTGGCTGAGCTCACCTTTCGCCTCGCTATGTGCGAACGCCGACTCGCCGAACTCGAAAAACAATCAAAAAAATCCCCTGCCAAAGGCGCTAAACGAAGCGCTCCAAGCCGAAGCAGCAAGCCGCGCAAGTGAGTTTCTAACGGGCGTTTTGCGCTATGTGGAGTCCCCTTACCGGCGTGATGTTGCCCCTGCCTGTGCCATTTGGACCAAAGGTGCAGCTCAGCTTTTAGATTATGGAATTGGCACACCAGCGGCGGAACGCATAGGCTCGGTGGCGCTTTTTATTCCATCTCTGATTAATCGTTATTATATTCTCGATTTAGAAGAAAACCGTAGCATGCTGCGCTATATGGCCTCAGAGGGCATCTATCCGCTGGTGCTGGATTGGGGAACGCCAGGGCCGGATGAAGCCGATTATGATGTGGGGGCTTATATTGAGCAGGTGCTGCTGCCTGCCATTGCTTTTTTACAACAAACGACGGGTAAGCCCATATCGCTGGTGGGCTATTGCATGGGCGGTATTCTGGCCATGGCAGCAGCTCGGCTGATACCTGATGCCATCTCCAATTTGAGTTTGCTTGCCACGCCTTGGGATTTTCATTGTAAAGAATTCCAGCCTTTTGTCGTTGAGCCGCAATGGCATAAAACGATCAGCTCGTTGTTAAGCCAAGGCGCCTTGCCAGCCGAGGTCATACAATCCTTATTCTATCTAACCGATCCTTGGGTCTTTGAGCAGAAATTTCGCCGTTTCGCGCAGCTGCAAGCCGATAGCCGTGCGGCAAAGGATTTCATCGCGCTGGAACAATGGGTGAATGATGGCGTGCCCATGACGGCTGGGGTGGCACAAGATTGTTTGCTCGGATGGGTGCAGCATAATCAGTTGATGAAAAACGCCTGGCGCGTGATGGATACGGTGATTGATCCGCGTAAAATCAAAACACCTACCCTGATTGCTATTCCGCGCAACGATCATGTGGTGCCGTATGACTGCGCGGCTGCATTGCCGCCATTGGTGCCGAATGCGCAGATTATGACGCCGCCTGCCGGCCATGTCGGGATGATTGTGGGTGGTCAGGCTAAAAAAGAATTATGGCAGCCTTTGGTGCAGTGGATCGCATCATAACGCTGCGCCGCCATAGCCCACCTGATGCGCCAGATGGCGCTTAGCGCCGGTTACCTGATTCAATTGATCGAGGCAGGCTGAGAAATGTCGCAACAATTTACGATCCATCTGCGGCTCAAAATATTGCATCTGATCTTCCGGCCACATCATCTCATCGGCCTTATCCATCATGGTTTTTAAGTAAGAGGGGCTGGTGGCATCCCATGGCACGGCATCGCGGGTGAAATCCCAGTTATTCTCACGCATAGCGGTATAAGCTTCTTGAGTTCTGGTGCTGTATTCCTGGTTTCGATCTTTCACGGCATCATCATCAATGACAAAAGCCACACCATTAGCATCACGCAGCACATTTTTGGCCTCATTAGGATGAGAGTCAGAAGGCCACCGATCCCATAAATCATGGCCTTCCTGCCAGAGTTTATAGCGTAATATGTCTTGGTCTTCCTTGGTGGCAGAGGTTTCCATCAGCTTAGGATAAATAGCAAGACTGATCGTATGATCCCCATCGGTCATATTCAGTCGGTCCCAGGGCTCTAATACATAGATGCTATGCACGCGCTCCGATTTACGTTCATTTTCATTGAATATTTTCATCACCATGCCGCCACCCACATCGAATACAGAAGTGGTAGAGCCGTCTTTCATAAACTCGATATGATCGGAGAATGGCTGACCGTTTTCAGGCGTTTGATGGAATATTCGTACCACATCGCAGGCCAGTTTTGGGCTGCCTCGCTCGGCCACCTTTTCGAACAGAATTTTTTCTTTGTCCGATAATGGGCCGATGTCGCGTTCCAGCTGCTGGATAATAAAAAGATGCTGTGTAGATAACATGAGCAAAGTTTAACGGATTTTAGGGCTCCGATGCAAAAATAAAAAATGCTGCAATGCAGCGTAAATGCGCCTTTTTCTGCGAAATAGCTGGACATTGCTGTCCACAATTCGTAAATAGCACGCAGCGTAATTTTATAGCTGTTAGAAGGAGTCAGTATGGCGTCGGATCAAGATGTAGTAATCGTAGGTGCAGCCCGCACCCCCGTTGGCAGTTTTAATGGTGTATTCACCGGTATTGCTGCGCATAAATTAGGCGAAATCGCGATTAAAGATTTGCTGCGCCGCACGAATGTTTCGGGCGCTGATGTATCGGAAGTGATTTTAGGACAGATTCTAACCGCGCATGCCGGCCCTAACCCTGCCCGCCAAGCATCGCTCAATGCAGGCCTTCCACAGGAAACACCGGCTTGGGGTATCAACCAACTATGCGGTTCTGGTTTGCGTGCAGTTTGCCTCGGTTATCAAGCGGTCAAAAATGGCGATAGCGCCATCGTGATTGCGGGCGGTCAAGAAAGTATGACCCAATCGCCGCATGCGATTCCGCTGCGTGGTGGCGTGAAAATGGGCTCGGCGACCATGGTCGATACCATGCTCTATGACGCGCTGGTGGATCCATTCCATAATGTGCATATGGGCGTGACGGCAGAAAATATTGCCAAGAAATTTGGCATCACCCGCCAAGAACAAGATGAGTTCGCCCTTGCCTCGCAGCAAAAAGCGGGTGCTGCAATAAAGGCCGGTAAATTTAAAGATGAAATCGTACCGGTTATCATTCCTAATAAAAAAGGTGATGTGACGATCGACACGGACGAACATCCCAAACCCGATACCACGATCGAATCGCTGACCAAGCTGCGTCCTGCTTTTGATAAAGAAGGTACGGTAACGGCTGGTAATGCATCTGGCATCAATGACGGTGCAGCGGTGGTTATGCTGATGACGCGTAAAGACGCCGAAAAACGCGGCCTGCAAATTCTTGCGACCATTAAATCCTGGGCGCATGCGGGCGTGGATCCGGCGATCATGGGTACTGGCCCAATTCCTGCGAGCAAAAAAGCACTCGAAAAAGCAGGCTGGGGCGTTAAAGACCTCGACCTGATCGAGGCCAACGAGGCATTTGCGGCACAGGCCATTTCCGTGAACCGTGAAATGGGTTGGGATTTGACCAAGGTCAAGGTCAATGGTGGTGCGATTGCGCTAGGACATCCAGTGGGTGCTTCGGGTGCGCGCTTACTCACCGGTTTGTTATATGAAATGCAACGTCGTGATGCGAAAAAAGCCATTGCCACACTATGTATTGGCGGCGGTATGGGTGTCGCGATGTGCATCGAACGCTAAGAAAGGGATAAAATAATGAGTAAGATTGCATTAGTCACGGGTGGCACGCGCGGTATTGGCGCTGCTATTTCGATCGCGTTGAAAAATGCCGGTTATAAAGTGGCTGCGAACTATGCGTCGCGCGATGAAGTGGCGCAAGCCTTCAGCAAAGAACACGGCATCGCCGTTTTTAAATGGGATATTACGGATTTTGAAGCCTGCCAACAAGGCATTGCCAAAGTCGTAGCTGAGCTGGGCGCGCCTGTAGATGTGTTGGTCAATAACGCCGGTATTACCCGCGATGCCGCCATGCATAAAATGGGCGCGGATAAGTGGGATGAAGTGGTGCAAACCAATCTGAATTCCTGCTTTTATATGTCGCGCGCGGTAATTGATTCGATGCGTGATCGTAAATTCGGCCGCATCATTAATATCAGCTCGATGAATGGCCAGCTCGGCCAATTCGGTCAAACCAACTACTCGGCCGCAAAATCGGGCCTGTTTGGTTTTACTAAAGCTTTAGCGCGTGAAACCGCATCGCGCGGCATCACTGTGAATGCTATCGCGCCTGGCTATATCGAAACCGATATGACCAAAGGCATCGCCGAAGACATTCTGAAAAAAATCATCGATGGCATTCCAGTCGGACGCATGGGCAAACCTGAAGAAGTGGCGCGTGCGGTTGTATTCCTGGCTGCTGAGGAAGCCGCCTTTATTACCGGCGAGACGCTCTCGGTCAATGGCGGCCAATACATGGAGTAACGAGAGCATTTTTATCTAGCTCTGGTTTAACGGTATAAAAAAAGCCTCCCTTTCGGGAGGCTTTTTTATTGGCCTGAAGAAACGCGCTTACGCTGGTTTCTTTTCTTTCTTCACTTGGTCAGAGATATCAGCGCCGGTTTGTTGGTCTACCACTTTCATGGACAGGCGAATTTTACCGCGATTATCCATCTCGAGGACTTTCACTTTTACGCTATCTCCTTCTTTTACCACATCTTCTACCTTTGCAACGCGATAGTCAGCCAACTCACTGATATGCACGAGGCCATCTTTAGGTCCGAGGAAGTTAACGAAGGCACCAAAGTCAACAATACGAACGACTTTGCCATTATAGATCTGACCAATTTCTGGCTCAGCTACGATTGCATAAATCATGTCATACGCTTTTTTGCCGGACTCTTCGCTGATAGCAGCAATTTTAATGGTACCATCATCATCGATATCCACTTTTGCGCCGCTCACTTCGCAGATTTCACGGATTACTTTACCGCCTGAACCAATCACTTCACGAATTTTATCTTTCGGAATGCTCAAGGTGGTAATGCGCGGTGCGGTGCTGTTGACCGAACCGCGTGGTTCCGTAATGGCTTTCGCCATTTGCGACAAGATGTGCTTACGGCCGGCATGCGCCTGCTCGAGAGCAACTTTCATGATCTCTTCGGTGATACCGTCGATTTTGATATCCATTTGCAAAGCAGTGATACCAGCTGAGGTGCCAGCTACTTTGTAATCCATATCGCCCAGGTGATATTCATCACCCAGAATGTCAGACAGTAAAACGAAGTCTTCTTTCTCTTTAATCAGACCCATTGCAATACCTGCCACAGGACGAGCAAGCGGCACACCAGCATCCATGAATGCAAGCGAGGTACCGCAGACGGTCGCCATCGAAGACGAGCCATTCGACTCGGTGATTTCCGATACGCTACGCAGCGTATATGGAAACTCTTCTTTGGTTGGCAGGATTGGATTCAAGGCACGCCATGCGAGTTTACCGTGACCGATTTCGCGACGGCCTGGGCCGCCCATACGGCCAACTTCGCCAGTAGAGAATGGTGGGAAGTTATAATGCAGCATGAAATGCTGTTTGTATTCGCCTTCCACCGCATCGATGATTTGCTCATCTTGGCCGGTGCCAAGCGTTGCAACCACGATGGATTGGGTTTCGCCACGGGTGAACAACGCCGAACCGTGCGTGCGTGGTAGGATGCCTACTTCACATTGGATAGGACGAATATCAGAAGGACCACGACCATCGATACGTTGTTTGCTGGCAACAACTGCCGTGCGAACAATATCTTGCTCCAGCTTTTTGAGCTGACCTTTGATGGTTTTTTCATCATGCACCTCAAAGCCAATCGTTTCTTTGATTTTGGCTTTTACTTGGTCAATCGCGTTAGAGCGGTCTTGCTTGCCGGTAAGTTTATACGCAGCGCGCAGATCGAACTCAGCCAATTCACGAATTTGCGCCGTCAGATCCTCATCTTTCTTCGGCTCAAATGCCCATGGCTCTTTCGCACTGGCTTCTGCAATTTCGATGATCATGTTGATCACAGGCTGCATGTGCTTATGGCCATGCATCACAGCGCCAAGCATCACTTCTTCCGACAGTTCACTTGCTTCTGATTCCACCATCAATACCGAGCGCTGGGTACCAGCTACGATGAGATCGAGGTCGCTATCTTCCAATTCAGCAGCAGTAGGGTTTACTACATATTCGCCATTCACATAACCAACGCGAGCGCCACAGATGGGGCCCATGAACGGAATGCCGGAAATGGTGAGTGCAGCCGATGCGCCAACCAGCGCCACGATATCTGGATCATTTTCCAAATCGTGCGACAGCAAGGTGCAAACCACTTGGGTTTCGTTGTAAAAACCTTCAGGGAATAATGGGCGAATGGGGCGATCGATCAAACGCGAGGTAAGCGTTTCTTTTTCGGTGGGGCGTCCTTCACGCTTGAAGAAGCCGCCTGGAATGCGACCAGCCGCATAGAATTTTTCTTGGTAGTTGACGGTTAACGGGAAAAAATCCACATCAGGCTTTGGTTTTTTTGCAGCAACTACGGTGCATAACACTACGGTGTTGCCATAAGTTGCAAGTACAGCGCCATCAGCTTGGCGGGCAATGCGACCGGTTTCCAACGTTAAGGTACGGCCAGCCCATTCAATGGATTTTTTGGTAATATTAAACATGTATATCTCTCTTCCTTTTCCTACAAAAACAAAGATGCGGCGCTCATCGCCGCATCTATAATCACTTTAGTCTTACTTACGAATATTCAGTTTTTTGATCAGCTTTTCATAACGATCGCTGTCTTTATCTTTTAAATAATCCAGCAAACGACGACGACGACCCACCATGATCAGCAGACCACGACGCGAATGGTGATCATTCTTATGCGATTTAAAATGGTCGGTCAGGTGGTTGATACGGTCGGTCAATATCGCTACCTGCACTTCGGGAGATCCCGTATCATTTTTGGTGGTAGCGTTTTGCTTGATAACATCTTGTTTCGTATTTTTCGCAGCTTTGCTCGACATCGCAGCTTTCCTTTCGTTTTAAGTTTAATGTGCTCATTTGCCCCTATGGCAAATTGAACACCCGTAATGGCTTTACAACCCCTTCCAGCAGCTGGCATAGGGCGATGGGTTCGTTGTCACACCGTGCAAGCGCGGCGTCGTATGAGCCGAGGTTTGTAACGGAAATGGCTTGTCCCTGCCTGAGCAGTGTTGCCTGATGGTGAGTTATCTCAAACGCCAAGATGTCGTCCAGCGCCGAGTCCACCGGTTGTAAAAAACCGCCGCCTTTATGCACCATTTCTTCCAGATTTTCCAGCGAAATCGCATCTTTTTCCAAAAAATGTCCAACTTGCAAGCGCCTAAGGGCGGTAATATGGCCAAAACAGCCCAGAATCTGCCCCATATCACGTGCCAGGGAACGTATATAAGTGCCCTTGCTACAATCACAAATAAAGGTCGTTTTATCAATATGATGATCGGTTATACGCAGCGAATAGACTGTGATTTGGCGGGACTTGAGTTCGGGCAACTCGCCAGCGCGTGCCAGCGCATAGGCGCGTTTACCGTTGACCTTGATGGCCGAATAAAGGGGTGGAATCTGCTCAATACTGCCGCTAAAACGCGGCAGGATGGCCTCAATCGCCTCACGGGTTGGGCGTTGGTTGGATTGCTCTATCGGCTCGCCGTTGCAATCGTCCGTATCATACTGCGCACCCCAGGTGACGGTGAATTGATAGGATTTACGCGCATCCATCATATAGGACACGGTTTTGGTGGCCTCACCCAATGCCAGCGGCAAAATCCCCGACGCTAGTGGATCGAGCGTACCGGCGTGGCCAATTTTCTTGGGGCGTAGCAGCCGTTTGACTTTACCCACCGCATAGGCCGAGCTGATGCCGGATGGCTTATCGAGGATGATCCAGCCGTTGATAGGCTGATTATTCTTGGTCATCAGGGTTTTTTAAATCGCGCGCGACTTCGGGTTTTTTGAGCAGCGTGTCGATGTGATGTGCGACATCGAAGGATTCATCGAGCTGAAAGAATATTTTCGGCATATAACGCAAATCGACTTTTTTGGAGACTAAATAACGAATCTCAGGCGATGCGATTTTCAGCGTATTGAGCAGCTCTTTTTTATTTTCGCCTGCCAAAGGCATCACAAAAGCCGTAGCATTTTTCAGATCCGGACTGACACGTACTTCTGATACGGTGATTGAGGTGCCGAGCAGTTCCACCGAATGACAATCGCCGCGCATAAAAATTTCAGCCAAGGCGTGACGAATTGCCTCCCCTACTTTAAGTGGACGTGTGCCGGTGGGTTGTTTGCCAAATGATGAGTCGCGCATGATGTTTACTTTCTATCCCATGACCATCCCGTTTCTTGACGGCGCATAACCTTACACGACGCGTGAAATCTGGGTGTAAAATCCGGACTATTGCCTACCAACTTTGGGTGGCTTTCTCCTTTTTCTATATCTCCATATAATCGTCCGAAATTTTTATAAACCTCGGCAGTCCATTCATGAACGGCCTTGGTATCTATCGGTTGCGATGGATCAATAACTTCAACGGCATTCGCATCCAATATAGCTAATTTGCCATTTGGCAGACGACCGACATTATCGATGCGATCATCGTTTTGTTGGAAGCGAAGATTATGTGAACTAAGATATTTTTTCATTTTTTCGACGTCATTGATACCTACGCTTTTAGTATCAATCCAGGGATAAATTTCTACAATGAAGCCGCTTTTTTCAAACGAGATCATGGGTGGTAATACCCCTGGAAGCTTTGTATAGACGCCATTCATGGGGCGTATATTAGGTGGCAGGTAAGATTTATCGGTAATTTTGGCAACGATACCATCACCTGCATACAAAACACCGGCTACACTTGATTGTGAAGTGGCGCGGGTTAGCGGTATGAAATTTTTCATATTATATTTTGCCAGCTCTTCTGTGAGCGCTCGCATGACTTCTTTTCTAGCGTCATGTTGGCGTATGGAGTCAGCCAACAGGTTCCAATCATCGCTGCCACGATAATTATCAGAGTAGTCGATGTCAGGTGAATTAAGCCTTGCCACCGTTGCATTAAGAGGAGCCGATTTATTCAACCACTCCATGCACGTACTGAAATTTGCCGGTACGTCTGCCATGAATTAACGCCTTAGACCGTACGCGCTTCTTCGATTACCTCAAAGGCCTCTATCTGATCGCCTGGGCGCATATCATCGTAGCTTTCAAATGCCATACCGCATTCCAAGCCGCTTTTCACTTCACGCACTTCGTCTTTGAAGCGCTTGAGTGTTTTGAGCGTACCTTCGTGAATCACCACGTTGTCGCGCAGCAGACGCACTTTGTTGCCGCGTTTGATGACGCCATCGGTGACCATACAGCCGGCGACTTTGCCTGCTTTGCTGATGTTGAAGACTTCGCGAATTTCGGCATAACCAGTGAATTCTTCGCGTAAGGTCGGAGCCAACATGCCCGACAAGGCAGCTTTCACATCATCAACTACGTTATAGATGATTGAGTAGTAGCGGATGTTGATTTTCTCACGGCTGGCTAAATCTTTGGCCTTCGGTGCAGCGCGCACGTTAAAGGCAATGATCATCGCACCGGTTGCTTTAGCCAAGGTGACATCGGATTCAGTGATCGCACCCACGCCCGAATGCAATACGCGAACGCTTACTTCATTGTTCGAATATTTTTGCACAGAGCCGGCAATCGCTTCCACCGAGCCTTGTACGTCGGCTTTAATAATAACCGGCAGTTCTTTCGCATTGGTACCCGCTGCTTCGCCAAACAGGCTTTCCAGCGAACGTGCAGAATTGATCACGTTTTGCTCGCGAATACGACGGTTGCGGTATTCGGCAATGTCGCGCGCGGTTTTTTCGTTTTCTACGACCGAAAACTGATCGCCTGCTTCTGGCGCTTGGCTTAAGCCCAAAAGCTGCACCGGCGTGCCTGGGCCAGCTTCTTTCATGGTAACGCCTTTGTCATCCATCAGCGTACGCACTTTGCCGTAAGCAGGACCTGCAACGATAATATCGCCAACACGCAACGTACCTTTTTGTACGAGAATGGTGGTGACCACACCTTTGCCTTGATCCAGTTTAGCTTCAACCACAACACCTGCGCCTGCGCGTTCTGGGTTTGCGGTAAGTTCCAATACTTCCGATTGCAGCAGAATGGTTTCAACCAGCTTATCGAGATTCTGACCGGTTTTAGCCGAGACTTCCACGATCAGCGTTTCACCACCGAACTCTTCGGGGATCAAGCCGTATTGCATCAGCTCTTGTTTCACGCGGCTGGAATCAGCGCCTGGTTTGTCGATTTTATTGACGGCAACCACAATCGGCACTTCCGCTGCTTTCGCATGCGCAATCGCTTCTTTGGTTTGCTCCATGATACCATCGTCAGCCGCTACGACTAACACCACGATATCAGTAATTTTTGCACCGCGTGCGCGCATCGCCGTAAAGGCTTCGTGACCAGGCGTATCGAGGAAGGTAACGCGTTTGCCACCTTCTAATGTGACCTGATACGCGCCGATATGCTGCGTAATGCCGCCTGCTTCCTTAGCGGCTACGTCGGTTTTGCGCAGCGCATCTAAGAGCGAAGTTTTACCATGATCCACGTGACCCATAATGGTAACAACGGGAGGACGCGCTTGTTGATTTTCATCACCCGCCTCGTCATCGTCGCGTAATACATTTTCTACGTCGCCTTCGGCTACACGTTTAAATTTATGGCCAAAATCACTAACCACCAACTCGGCCGTATCGGCATCGATAGATTGGGTAGCAGTTGCCATCATACCTAATTTCATGAGCACTTTAATTACATCCACCACGCGCTCAGCCATACGGTTAGCAAGCTCTTGCACGGTAATCGCTTCTGGGATCACAACATCGCGAATAATTTTTTCGCTGCTATCTTGCTTGATTTGGCCTTTTTTCAACGCTTTTTCACGTTGGCGGCGCATAGAGGCAAGCGAGCGTACGCGTTGGTCTTCTAGATTCGACAGTGCTTGATTGACGGTAATCTTGCCCGACGAACGGCGGTCATCCGCACCGCGCAATTTAAGCTTACCCGCTTTACCACGTGCATCGTTACGTTCCATCTCATCTTCTGCTGCCGTTTTCACAGCAGGTTTTGCAACCAAGCCTGGCGTAGCAGGACGAGGTGCTTCAACAACAGTAGATGATGGCGATGGAGCTAACACCACTGATGGTCGCGAAGCGCTATAGTCTTCGTTTTCAACTTCAGGAACTGCTTTAGGCTTTGCCTGCTCTTCTTTTTGACGCTGAGTCGCGAGCTTCATCTCTTCTTCAGCGGATTTCAGAACCTTCAGGCGCAGCTGTTTTTCGTCTTCGGTCAGGTGACGCGTATTATCGTCATCATTGGCAAAAGAGACCGGCGCCGGTTGCTGTAAATTGACGGCACCTGCTTTCACTTCCACCAAACTGCCGGTAGAGCCTTGCGTATAGGTACGCGTTTTACGCACCTCTACCGTTACCGTTTTGGAGCGGCCATGGGTAAAGTTTTGCTTTACCTTGCCGCTTTCAACGGTCTTGGTCAGTTGCAGACGCCCTGGGTTCGAGACCTTCAGAGTGTCTTTTTTGGTAGTGTCGCTTGTATCTGTCATACGACCTGTCAGTTAAGAATTTCAGTGTTATAGCGAGTTTTTTGTTAAACGTCTATGCTTGATCCTCGGTGAACCAGGAGGCGCGCGCTTTCATAATCAGCTCGCCTACTTGTTCAGAAGAAAGACCGCAATCTGGCAGAATCTCAAAGAAATCAGCCGTAGACAGATCAGCAAAATCATCAAGGGTCAAGACTTTCGCCTGTCCCAATTTGACCAACCAATCTTGGCTTAGTCCTTCGAACTGTATCAAGGCTTTCTCCATGCCTAGATCAGCCAGCACTTTTTCGTTTTCGCGCTGTTTCTGCTCGAGCCAGCCTTGTGCACGATTACGTAGCTCTTGTGCTACGTTATCATCAAAGCCTTCGATAGCGGCCAGATCTTCCAGCGGAATAAATGCCACCTCTTCAATGGTGGTAAAGCCTTCGGTGACGAGCAGATGGGCAATAACTTCTTCCACATCCAACGCATCAACAAACATTTGCGATAGGTTTTTGAACTCTTCAGCACGACGCTCTGACTCAACAGCTTCGGTGAGAATATCAATATTCCAACCGCTAAGCTGCGACGCCAGACGCACGTTTTGACCGCGGCGGCCAATGGCCAGCGACAATTGATCGTCTGGAACCACCACTTCGATACGGCTTTTGTTTTCGTCGATAACGACTTTGCTTACTTCTGCAGAAGACAAAGCGTTCACCACGAAAGTCGCTGGATCTGCTGCCCATTCGATAATGTCAATTTTCTCACCTTGCAATTCATTGACCACTGCTTGTACACGCGAACCACGCACACCCACGCACGAAAGCACGGGGTTGACGCTTGGATCTTTGGAGTACACAGCGATTTTCGCGCGTGAACCAGGATCACGGGCCACTGCTTTGATCTCGATAATGCCATCGTAAATTTCCGGCACTTCTTGCATAAACAATTTGGCCAGGAAGTTTGGATGTACGCGTGAGAGGAAAATCTGCGGACCGCTTTTTTCACGGCGCACGTCATGAATGTAAGCACGGATGCGATCATTCGGACGGAACACTTCCCTTGGGATCAGTTCATCACGACGAATCATGGCTTCGGTGCGACCAAAATCTACAATCACGTTGCCATATTCAACACGTTTCACGACGCCACTGACGATCTCGCCAATCTTGTCTTTAAATTCGCTGAATTGTTTTTCACGCTCAGCATCACGCACTTTTTGCAGCACGACTTGTTTTGCGGTTTGTGCTGCTACACGGCCGAAATCAATTGGTGGCAGCAGATCTTTAAGCTCATCACCCACTACTAATGCTTTGTCGATTTTCTGAGCATCTTGCAAGGTTAGCTCGGTGAGCTCGTTTTCAATGGTTTCCACCACAGTGCGAACACGGTATAGCTTGATCTCGCCATTCTTTTTGTCGATTTCAGCGCGGATGTTGTGCTCATGACCATATTTACGACGGCCAGCCACCTGAATGGCTTGCTCCATGGCTTCTAGCACGGAGTCCTTTGAAAGCCCCTTCTCACGCGCAACGGCGTCTGCAATTTGCAATAATTCGGTGCTTCCGTAGATAGCTTGGCTCGCACTCATGATTTTTTTCCTTTCTTCTGCTTCGGATGATTCAATGGTTCATTTACCACCGCGAGTTTTGCGGTGCGGATATTCGAATAAGCAATGTGCCAGGTGCCTTCCGGCGCAATTACTTCAATGTCTTCGCCCTTGGTCTCGCCGATCGTGCCGCGAAAACGCTTGCGGCCATCGTGCGGTATTAGGGTCTCAATCTTTGCCTCTTGCCCAGCAAATCGGCTAAAATCAGCCAAACGCGTGAGCGGACGATCAATACCAGGCGAACATACTTCCAGGTCATAAGCGCTGGTAATCGGATCATCAACCTCCAGCAACGCACTTGCCGTGTTGCTGATTTGGGTACAATCGTCAAAGCTCATGCCCTGTTCATCTTTGCGCTCCGCCATAATCGTCAACGTCTTACGCCGCGCACCATCTGCCAGCTTTATCAGCACTATATGGTAGCCCAGAGCCTCCAGTGACGGAGTTATGAGCGCAGTAACACGGTCCGTAATATTCATGGTTTCGTTAGCGTTTCGTTAGTCTAGATAAACAAAAAAGGCGGGTTCGCACCCACCTTTGTGGCGATTTTATACACATAACTCCTATAGAATTACAAGTATTATTTGCAAAAAACGCTTGGCATCCAACCCATAAGCCCTCTATAACGTCAGGCACCGAATAGAATGTATAACTCACTGGAGCCTTAAAACCATGAATAAGAACGTAGTTTACCTCATTATCGCCATTGTTGCCGTAGCAGCTGTTGCGATTGTAATGAAGCCACAAGCACCTGACCAAACCATTGAAATCGTAACCCCTGAGGCCGCTCCTGCTAATGGTATCGTTGGCGGCAATGCAGGTGATGTGCCTGCTCAAGCGCCAGTGGATGCTACGAGTCCGGTTGATGCAAACGCTGCTGCACCCGATGTAACGGTCCCATCTACCACTTCGGATCTAACCAATAGCCCAACGGCTGATCCAACTGCACCGCAACAAAATACCGATATTCCTGCTGGTGACCCAGCCGCTACCGGTGTTGCTCCTGTTACCACCCCAACCCAGGTGCCCGTAGCTCCGCCAGCTGATGGTACGATAACGGTTACGCCTTCTGAAGGCCAATAACTAGCGTATATAGCTAAATAAAAACCCCGCCGATTGGCGGGGTTTTTTTATTGCAGCCAGCACAATCTTAATCTGGTGTCATATCGATATCATCGTTGCCCAAGGCTTTTAAGACACGGCGCTCAAGCACTTCTTGCTGCCATTGTTGATGGCGTGCTTTGCGTACTATTCTTTCTTTTCCTACGCGCTTACTAATCGTATCATTCGCCTGACGGGTTCTTTCTTTTTCTAATGCCTGCTCCAAGGTGCGTTGTTTGACTTCTTCCATTTTTGCCGCTTCCAGTGCAGCCAATTCTTCAGCAGAAGGCTCCCAGCGCTTTCTTGGAGTGCGAATTTCCGGCTCTTTTTTAGGTTTTTCTTTAATTTTTATAGGGCGGTGTTCTTTTGGTAGATGAGGCGTATCCGCTTTTAATTGCTCAATCATTTTATTTTCAAAAGCATTGAGCTGAGCGTTTGTACTAAAGGCAATTGTCGTTCCCCAAGAGCCATGCTCTTGGAACGTAGCTTCCATCTGTTTCATCGCTTCTAGCCCCGCCAAAATATCTGCGGCTTCTTGCGAAGGAGTGGATAAGGTAAAGAGCCGCGCACTAGTAGGCCGATATCGTACAACATCTACTACCTTGCCCCCGCTCCCGCGTGTACTGCTCCTTTGAACATGCGGTTCTTTCACTTCTTTTACGCGAATATGAACAGGTGCATTGATGTGATGTGCACGCTGCAAATATTTTTCAATAGCTTGTAAGAGATGATCTATCTTCATTTACATACATTTAAAAATGAGTGGTTAATATACATTAATGAGGCGGGGTAGAAAACTAGAAAATGAAGAAAATATAACAAGAATAGCGGGTGATTAACGTTTAGCACTACCTCATGGATTGTTACAAATCTGCAGATATTTAGATAGAGTGTGACGAATGGGGGGCGGCCATTAAAAAAAGCCACCCGAAGGTGGCTTTTTTTAATGGAGCGGGCGAAGGGATTCGAACCCTCGACATCAACCTTGGCAAGGTTGCACTCTACCCCTGAGCTACGCCCGCATATCATGACTATTTCTAATCGATGAGGAAGCGCATAATAGGTATTTTATTTCTCTTTGCAAGGGCTAAAATAGCCTTTAATGTGAAATGCATAATTACCCCACATTCGAGAAGCTTGCATGAGTGCTGTTGATTCAAAACTACTGGAAATTTTAGTGTGCCCCCTCACCAAATCGGCTTTGCGCTATGACCGCGAGAGGCAAGAACTTGTCAGCGATAAAGCCAAACTCGCTTATCCGATTCGTGATGGGATTCCAATTATGTTAGTCGAAGAAGCGCGCAAGCTGGACTAGCGCAAAAGCCCCTGAGTTTCTTCAAGCGCCTTACGCATATCCTGCGTATTTTCATGTTGTCGTACAATATCGCGAGCCTCAGTGAGTGGGCCTTTTTGCTGTAAGTTCTGTGTGGCAAGCCATGCCGAGCCTGCTTTGTGAACGAGTTCGCGCATTAGTGCCTCCTCTGTGCATCATGAATATGTAGCATAATATCGTGAATAGAATCGCCATACTCAATGAGCAGATGGCGTTCGCTATCGTCATCGAGCGAACGCATACCGCTCATGACTTTAAGAAAATGCTCATGCGCGATGGACATTTTTTGATACAGCGTATGATCAATAGACTGGCCCGCTGCAGCGACTGCAAGCAAGCTGTCGATTTCATCAGATAGCTGTTCATCAAAGCTGATCATATTATAGAGTGCATTGCGCGCCGCTCTAACATATTTGCGATGAATAGGTGAATCCGATAAAAAGGATGGTATCTCTTCGTTATGCATAGCCCCCCGCCACGCTGTTACGATGATTAATTAACTACTTCTATCTAAGAATAGTACAAATAGGTTAACAAAGAGTTTTTAGTTATTTGGCTAAAAATAGTTATTTTTTAATAAATTGGGCGAGTTTTGGGGTGTCGCCTTCTAATCCCATTGCATGCCGCATGAAAAAACGCTTTAAGGAAGGCAGTTTACCGACTGCCCATAAACCTATCCCCCGTGCCAGGGTGGTTGCAAGGTAGTTATTCGAAAATAACCGTGTTAGCACATCCGTAACGGCAAGCATGGTCATATTATCAAAGCGCCGCCACTGCTGATAATGTTTGAGCACTGCGGCATCGCCAATATCCTGCCCTGCATTTTTTGCATCGGCCAGCAGCTCGGCAATCACCGCAACATCGCGAAAACCCAGATTCACACCCTGGCCGGCAATGGGGTGAATCGCATGCGCCGCATCGCCAATCAATGCGACACGCTCGCTGATATAGCTGTGTGCATGCATGACCGATAGCGGATATGAAAAGCGCTTGCTAATGGGGGTGATCGCACCGAGATAATCGCCTACGCGTTCGGTTATTTCCTGCGCAAATTCTTCGTCAGACAGGGTGAGATAGGCCTCCACACGGTCTTTGGGCTCAACCCATACTAAGGAAGAATGATTGCCCGTCATGGGCAGCACGGCAAAAGGACCTGCCGGCAGGAAGCGTTCCTGTGCCAGGCCATCATGTGACAAGCTGTGCGCAATGGTGCAGACAATGGCGGTTTGCTGGTACGCCCAGTCGACAGACTTAATGCCCAACTGATTTCGCACATAGGAGTTTTTGCCATCGGCCGCCACCAATAGACGTGCTGTGATGTGCTCACCGCCCACCTCAACGCTTACATGCGAGCCATATTGCTTGACATGCCCAATGGTGTTCTTGTCACGAATGGTCAGATTGAGCAGATGGGCGGAGACTTGCTGTAAGCCGTGACGTATATGACGATTTTCTAGGATATAGCCAAAAGGCGATGCGCCAACTTCCTCATAATGATAGTGTAGAAAGAAGGGCATATTGCCATCGGATACACGAATATCGTAAATTGGTTGCGCATATGGCTCCATATGCTCCCACGCACCGATATTCTGCAGAATGTTTCTAGAACCAAGCGCAATAGCGCTCACGCGGCCGTCAAAATCAACTTCTAGCTGTGCTGGCATTGCGGTTTTCTCAATGACACATACCGAAAAGCCTTCCGCGGCCAATGCAACCGCAAGCGTCATCCCGACCATGCCGCCGCCGGCAATGATAACGTCGTAAGTGATGGAGGAATTATTTTGCATAGGCATTGTGCTACTCCAAAATGAAAACAAAAGAAATGCTCCAATTGCTGCACAAAAAATAAACAGCTGCTTTTTTTGATGCACAAAAATTATACAAAATTTTTTTGATGGTTGCCAAAAAATCGCTGTAAACCGCAGAAATACTGACTGTCTTAAACTGGCACGCAACTTGTTACTATTATAGTCACGTTGAGACGCATTTTGCGAAACTTGCGTCTTGAGTAAACGTCCTGCGACTTGATGGGCCAGCCTAGAGCTGGCCCTTTTTTTATGTTGTCATCATTACCAAAAACGCGTAGCCGTGGTGGCTATGAAAATCGCAACCTGGAATATTAACTCCGTCCGTATTCGTATCCCGCAATTAAAGCGGCTGGTAGATGAAGGAAAACCCGACATTATCTGCCTGCAAGAAACCAAGGTTGAGGATTCCTATTTCCCGCTCGAAGAGCTGAAAGCCTTGGGCTACGAGCATATCTATTTCTTTGGCGAGAAAAGTTATAATGGGGTTGCGATCTTATCGAAATTTCCCTTAAGCCAGATAGAGCATATGCCGATGGCAGGTTCTACCCATAAGCGTCATATCAGCGCCCGCTTGCCCGATGGCACTGCGCTGCATAATTTCTACGTGCCGGCGGGCGGCGATCTTCCCGATCCACTGCTAAACCCCGCCTATGATTTTAAATTGCGCTTTGTCGAAGGCATGAGCGAATGGGCTAAAACCAAAGCGCGCAAGAATAAACATACAATCATCGTCGGCGATTTTAATATCGCGCCGCTGGAGCATGATGTGTGGTCGCATAAGCAATTGCTGAATGTGGTAAGCCATACGCCGCCGGAAGTAGAACGGCTCAATGCCTTAAAAGACACGCTGAATTGGTGCGATACTGGCCGCCATTTCACCGCGGCGGAAGAAAAGCTCTATAGCTGGTGGAGCTACCGCAATCGCGATTGGCGCAAATCCAACCGCGGACGCAGACTGGATCATATCTGGGTAACACCTGGTCTCACCGGCGCTTTGAAGCGTTATGAAACGCTCACGGATGCGCGCGATTGGGAATCTCCTTCCGATCATGTACCGCTGATGATAGAGTTGACGCTATGACACTCGATGAACTGATAGCAAAAATTCAATTTGATGAGCGTGGCCTGGTGCCCGCCATTGCCCAACATTATCAAAGCGGTGAAGTGCTGATGATGGCATGGATGAACCGCGACTCGATTGCAGAAACGCTCAAGACCAGTCAGGTGACCTATTGGTCACGTTCGCGCGCAGCATTATGGCGCAAAGGCGAAACCTCCGGCCATATACAAACCTTGAAAGAGATATGGGTGGATTGCGATGGCGATACGCTATTGCTTAAAGTGGATCAACAGGGTCCGGCCTGCCATACCGGCCAACCAACCTGCTTTTTTACGAAGATCTAAGGATTAAGTATTGGGTGTGGCAGCTGTGCGTATTCTGAGCGAATCGCAAGCCACTCTTTATAGCCTTCATCGGCTTTGCTAATTGCTTCTTCAGGGGTGCTTGCTACTTCAAAGGAAGAAGCAAAGCCCAGTTTCTTACCGGTTGAGATAAGCAGCTTCCAGAAGCCTTCTTTCGGATTCAAGTGGCTTGGGAAATCGAGCACAATGATTTTGCGATCTTTCATCACGCTGCCATTGGTAGCAAGCTGCATCAAGGTTGCAAATTCATGCAAGGTGCCGGTGCCGCCTGGTGCAATGAAGAAGACTTTGCTGGCATCACGCGCGCGCTGGGTGGGCTCGGATGCTTTCTGGCCGCGAATCATCGCTTCCATGCGATCATAGATATGGTTGGTGATAATCAGCTGATCAAGCTCATCGGGCGGGCCTTCTAAACGTAAGATTGCCTGTGTGCTCACCCCGACATGCGCAGGTTTAAACGGCGCATCGGGATAGGCTTGATGGAATAGTTGTTTGCCTTGGTGGAAGCCTTCATCGGCCGCGCCCATACAGCCGTAACGCCCAGCGCCGGTGGTAAGCCGCCAGCCGCGCATCCCTGCCAGACGGCACAGTTCGGCGACACCTTGCTTATAGGAAGGTTCTGCAGTGCTGGCCGAGCCAAATAAAGCTACACCAAACGGATGGCGCGACATGGGCTTGCGGAAACTTTCAAATACATAATCTTCAGGGTAATGCGTAGGCACATCGCGGCGAAACTTGCCTTTACCTTGCGTGAGCGCAGAACTGAGTGCATGTACGGCGCTGGCATTATCGGTCGACCGCACTACATGTACAATGTCTTCTACCATAGATGAAAACATGCCTTTTTCGCGTAAGTCATTAAGCAAAAGAATCGCCGGTTCCCATTGCTGATCAGGATCCATAATAACACAAGGTTTGGCGATACCCTCTTCCCCGTACTTTTCTTTATTGCCAATATGCACACCCGTCACCAGCGAGAAAAACTCAAACCAACGTTGGGCTGCCTCAGCCTGAAAGCGAGGATGGCCTTCCGGTAGCGAAGTCATAGCCGGAAATAAAAATGCATTGGAATGCTCGGCATGCTGCATCATATTTTTAAGCCATGAGCGCTGACCGTCAATGTCTTCAACCAAGTACCCGGCCGCTGAAAGCTGCGTTACCAAATCGATACGCGCGGCATGGATGCGGTTATATAGCGTGATATCATCTGAGCTGAGCGATGGCAGGCCAGGAATATATATGATGGGTTTTTTTGTAGACAAAATGGTGACCTATTGCCCTCTAAGCAGCTTTTTTAAATCTTTTGTACTATTGAGCTGCTTAAAGTTTTCCTTCAAGTCTTTCAAGTTCTGCTTCAACGCTTCTGGATTTTTAACGGCGTCTTCGATAATGCCTTTTGCATCCGGACGGAAGACGGGGCTTGCCAGATCGCCTTCAACGATGATGGGCAGTTTAAGGCCTTCTTTGCGCATATTGCCGTCTTGGTCTTTTACGCTGACTGAAATGGTTGGCGTTAAGCGGTAATTGAGCGTTTGCTGCACAAGGTCTACACGTCCCTCGCCCGTCAAACGCACCGATGGCATCTGAATTACTAAATCGCGATTGGTCAGCAATCCGTTTTCAATTTTAAACTTGCCGCTGGCTTCGCTAAATTGCGTTTGAACAGATGGGTTATCCACCAGTTGCAATTGTGTGGCAGCATTGGTGACGATGTTATTCAGGTTGATGCCTAAAATCGCGCCGTTATTAATACGAATGGCGCCATCACCCATTAGGTTGCTGATAATTTGTAATTCATTATCGCCTTGGCTAAATAAATTGATATCAATATCGGCTTTGCCTTGCAGGCGATTCGGCGCGCCGGCATCTCTTAAGAATGGCTCCAATTGAAGACCGCGAACGCTGACACGCTTATCAAAGCTTGGTAAATCACCGTCTGAATCAACACCAAACATAGCGTTTAATTTGCCGCCGTAAAACTCACCATTTTGTATACGGCCACCCAAATTGCCCTTATCAAGCTGCAACATCAATGGGGTTTTACCAAAAATAAATTGCTTTATTTTGATCGCAGCGGCATCGAGCGAAAGATAGCCATTGAACGATTGCAAGAAGGATACATCGATGCGATCGATACTCCAGTTAGGCTCGGCCGCATAGGCAGGAGGAATTAGATTGAATCCCGATGTCTTGGCTTCTGGCGCAGGCAAGAAAGCATTGAAATCAAGTAGGTCGCTGGTTAATTTTGCGCTGATAAAGGGTGTTTTTTCGCCAATATCCAATGTGATATCACCGGCAAGTTTTGTTGCACCCGCATTGATCGTGGCTTTGCTTTCCAGTGCCTGGGCGAGATAAAAACCATCTAACTCAGCGCCGTAGGGCTCAGCTTTGATAGAGGTTTTAAACAAGGTTTTTTCTGCTTTCAGCAGGCTATAGAGCGAGTCAATTTTGCCTTTAAGTGTAATCGGTTTATCATTCCACGACATGCCGGCATTAAAGGTGAATGGTCGGCCGATGGTTTCAAACGACGCATTGATATCCAGGCCACGAATAGACCAGTTACCATCGTTTTTGGTATTATGATAATTGATAACGCCGTTTCTAACCGACACATTGCCTAGCTTCACCTGGGCAAGTGATGCTGGCACGGTGTTAGCCGCGGTGGCATCGGTTTTTGTAGTGGCGGGCTCTGCTGCATTAGCGGCATATTGCTGTAGCGGCTCGGCTTGGCTCCAATTACTCTCGCCGGTAGCATAAAGCACGATATTCATTTTAGGTTCGATCAAGGTTATATCGGCTACTTCGATTTTACCAAAAAAGAGTGGCATGGTGGCCACGGATACATGCAGCGACTGCAAAGTCGCAAGCGGCACGCTGCTGGTGCTTTGTATTTTCTCTGACAACAGTGTCACCTTATCCATCTTAAGCGTCACAACGGGGAAGAAGGCGAGCGATACATCGCCATCAATCACCAGTTGGCGGTGAAACTCGGTCTGCGCACGGCTAATCAGTTCCTGCTTTAATGTGTCGGCAGAAATGAGGAAAGGAATGACTGCTGCAATCGCAAGCAAGATGATGAGGAGAACTGCAAGAATTTTTCCAACTTTTTTCATAGTGCTTTTATTGTGGTTTGGTTGCGCGATGTAATAACAAATGATCGGCCAATACGCAGGCTAACATCGCCTCACCCACTGGTACGGCACGAATGCCCACGCACGGATCGTGACGGCCTTTGGTGGATATAGTGGTGTCGTTGCCATGTAGATCAACCGTTTCTACTTCGTTTAGAATAGAGCTGGTAGGTTTTACGACAAAACGGGCGACAATTGGTTGACCCGAGGAAATGCCGCCTAAAATGCCACCTGCATGATTGCTATTGAAAGTTACATGTCCGCCTTGCATGCGCATACGGTCGGCATTTTCTTCGCCACGCAACGCAGCACTGGCAAAGCCATCGCCGATTTCCACGCCTTTGACCGCATTGATGCTCATCATGGCCGCTGCAATATCGGCATCCAGTTTGCCGTATACCGGCGCGCCTAACCCGACGGGAATGCCGTCGGCAATCACTTCAATCACGGCGCCAATCGATGAGCCGTCCTTGCGAATCGCATCGAGCTTATCGGCCCAACGGGTCGCCGCTTTGCTATCGGGACACCAGAACGGATTTTGATCGAGCTGATTCCAATCCCAATTATGGCGATCAATCACATCATCACCCATCTGTACCATAGCGCCACGAATGGAGACCGCATCACCTAGAATTTTGCGCGCAATGGCACCAGCTGCAACGCGCATTGCTGTTTCGCGCGCGCTTGAACGCCCGCCGCCGCGATAATCACGGATGCCGTATTTGCTCCAATAGGTATAGTCCGCATGTCCTGGACGAAATTTGTCTTTGATCTCGCTATAGTCTTTAGACTTCTGATCTTCATTTTGAATGATCAGGCTAATCGGACAGCCGGTGGTTTGACCTTCAAACACGCCGGACAAAATTTTGACGCTATCGGACTCTTTACGCTGGGTAGTATAGCGTGACTGCGCCGGTTTGCGTTTATCCAGCCAAGGTTGGATATCTGCTTCACTCAGGGATATTAAGGATGGCACGCCGTCGACCACACATCCGATCGCTTCGCCATGGCTTTCACCCCAGCTCGTAAATCGAAATAGTCGGCCGAAGCTATTGACGGTCATATGGCTGCGATATCCGGTGCGTCAACGTTCTTCATACCCACCACGTGATAGCCCGAATCAACATGCAGCACTTCGCCGGTGGTACCCTGTCCCAATTCAGACAGCAGATACAGACCTGCGCCGCCTACGTCTTCAATCGTCGTATTACGACGTAGCGGTGAGTTATATTCATTCCATTTCAGGATATAGCGGAAATCGCCAATACCTGAAGCAGCCAGGGTTTTAACCGGACCGGCCGAAATCGCATTGACGCGAATTTTTTGCGCGCCCAAATCAGCTGCCAAATATTGCACGCTGGTTTCCAATGCGGCTTTTGCCACACCCATTACGTTGTAATGCGGCATTACTTTTTCCGCGCCATAATAGGTGAGTGTCACGAGACTGCCGCCATCTGGCATGATCTCGCTTGCGCGTTTGGCCAAGGCGGTAAATGAGTAACAAGAG
Source organism: Rickettsiales bacterium (assembly GCA_033762715.1). GTDB lineage: Bacteria > Pseudomonadota > Alphaproteobacteria > Rickettsiales > SXRF01 > JANRLL01. The sequence goes on from JANRLL010000011.1 coordinate 49,472, forward strand.
ATGTTCATGGTCAGCAGGAAATTGTCCAACGTGGTGTCGACATATTTGCCTTTGAGCTCGTTCTTATCGGAGTAAGCGATCGCATGTACCAAGAAATCGATCGATCCCCATTTGGATTTTAGCTCTGCAAACACATTATCTACACTGCCCATATCCGTCACATCGCAGGGAAGAATAACCGTTGAGCCTAAGCTGGTTGCCAGTGGGCGCACACGCTTTTCCAAGGCATCACCTTGAAACGTAAACGCAAGTTCTGCGCCTTGTGCATGCAGGTATTTTGCAATACCCCACGCGAGTGATTTATCATTAGCAACGCCCATAATGAGGCCGCGCTTACCGGACATCAGCGTGCCCGTAGGCACGCTGGCTTCCTTCTCATTCTCAACAGTCATGTATTATCCACTAATTATTGTACGATTTTCCAGGAACCATCCGGCTGACGACATGCGGTGCCATAGGCTTTTTCAGTTTTACCACCCACATTTACCGTTTGATTAAACTCACGGCAATATTGACCGCTTGCGGTCTGGTAGTAGTTCGAGGGGGTCACGGTGCCAGAGTTACCGGTTTGCGGATTGCTCCAAGGCAGAGCTTGTCCAGGTTGAGCGGTCTCAAGCGCGCGTTGTGAAGTGTTGTCGATAGCGGCCATGTCAGCTTTATCTAACGATGCGCCGATTGAGCTGCCGAGCATCGCGCCCAGCAAGGTGCCGCCGATGGTGCCGGCGATAGCGCCTTTGCCTTTGCCGATGTTGCTGCCGATGATACCACCTGCAACCGCACCGCCTAAGGTGCCGATGTCCTGTTTGTTTACGCTGCTGCCACCTTGGCTAATACCTTGGCCAGCGCGACCCATGGGCTGAGAACATGCAGTTAACATACTAGCGGTGACTAACACAGCGAGAATTTTTGAGGTCTTCATATCGTTTTCCTTATGTAATATGAACAGATTCCGCGATAGCGGTCTATGGAGACGTCCCCATATATTTCACAAACTTATACCATTGGCAACTACCAAGAGGTGACGTATGTATTACAAGCGTGTAATAAAGAAACAATGATGAACGGCAAAGTGTTTATAATAGGCGCCGGCCCTGGCGATCCGGAGCTTTTGACGCTAAAAGCGCACCGTGCGCTTATGGAAGCGGATTGCGTAGTCTATGATCGCCTGGTTTCCGAGGAAATCATGGAAATCATTCCGCCCGTTGCCCAGCGCTATTTTGCGGGCAAATCCTGTAAGCAAAAAGCCATGACCCAAGATGAGATCAATAGCCTGCTGGTAACGCTTGCACAGCAGGGCAAATGCATTGTGCGGCTCAAAGGCGGCGATCCTCTGCTATTTGGGCGTGGCAGCGAAGAAGCGCTGGAATTGATCAAACACCAGATTCCCTTTGAAATCATCCCAGGCATAACCTCAGCGCAAGGCTGCGCAGCCTCGGTTGGCATCCCCCTTACCCATCGTGGACTGGCAACCAGTGTGCGTTTTTTCACCGGCCACCGCATGAGCGCGGAAGATGCGCGGGAAGAGCTAGAATTGAATTGGCAGAGTTTGGCTGACCCTGATACGACCTTGGTGGTCTATATGGGGCTTGCAAATTTGGACGTGATTGCGACCCAATTAATCAAACATGGGCTCTCACCTGACACGCCAGCAGCTGCCATTCAAGAAGGCACCACATCGCGCCAGAAAAGCGTAGTGTCGAACTTGGCAGGAATTGCTGCCGAGGTGAAAAATGCTGCGTTTGAACCACCCAGCTTGATCATTATTGGGCGTGTAGCAGCACTTGCAAAAGAGCTAGGCCTTGCGGTTTGAAATAGACCGGTAAGCCACAATCACAAACATTAACCCGCCAATAATCGCAAGTAATCCGCCTAATCCCATGAAGCCCATGGCTGCTTTGACATCCAACGGTGCATTTTCAAGCCCGCCTGGTGTTTTGCGCAACACGCCATAACCACCCGACCAAGCTAGACCCGATACATGCATCACCTGCCCAATGCCATAGACAATGGGTTGCCAAAAGGCTAAGCGCCAGCCGGCTGGATCACGATAACCGAGTCTTGGCATGAGCAAATAGGCAAGGCCCATAAAGCCCAGCGTGACGCCCACAATAGAGCCATGATAATGAGCGGGAATGGTAACATTTTGTCCCTGAATCAGTAAACCCAGCAGGCCGCCATAGAGAAAAAGCGATAGCGACATAAGCAGGCTCGACCATAAGGCGCCTTGCACACCATGCTTGGTTTCGCGTGCTTTCCACAAGGTGGCGATCACCCAAAATGCGAGGATGGTGGGCGCAAGGCCACCGAGATGAATCATATGGGTGGTGAAAAATTGCTTATGCTCATAGCTAGTCACGTCGCCCACTATATAGCCAATCGGCGCGGCCAATACGGCAAGCAAACCAATGGAAAAAATAGCATAGAGATATTTGGAGGAAATAATTGCCGCAGGGCGCAAAGCGCTCATCAACAACACCCAGGCAACTAGCAAGATCTGTAGATGGGTGAATTGCAGCAAATGCCCACCTGCCCAGAACAGCAATTCGTAATGATAGGTCAGGTCAAAACCGTGCGGCAGCGTTAGGCCCGAATAGAGAAAGGCTGCAATGCTGGCTGCGGCAATCACACCGGCAGTGATCAGGCCAAAACGCAAAGCAGGTGGAAATTCATTGGATAAAGGTCGTGCGAATAACAATTGAACTAACATTAAGCCGACACCGCAGAATATGAACGATAGGCCTAGAAAAAAGACAGGGCTGTAGACCACGGGAATATAGTTACTCATCAGCGGCTGGCTGGCAGGATCCAGCGGCGATAACGCGATGAATAAGGTGCCGGCGGCAAAGCATAGCAGCGCAGCATGTTCTATATAAGGAAGGACTGGTTTGCTATTGCGGCTAATCAAGCTCCACATCATGCACGCCACTGCTAAGAACCAGACTAATACCGACAAATCAACATGCACCACCAGCGCATCGCGAAACAAACGTGTCAGCGTCTCGGAGGCTTTTACTGCGGGCGAGCGCATACCGGCTAAGGGCACGGCGTAAAGTCCGGCAATGGCAAGCGAAATAACGCCGATGATGAGCCACCAGCGAGAAAGAATTTTTCCTGATGTTTCCGCTGATTTTTCCATTGTATGCCCTATGGTTTATGATACAAGCACCGACAACATAAACAGCGTTTATTCAAGGTTCCAGTAAATAATGTCTACTTACCTGATGCATCGCGATTTCGTAGCTGTGAAAACCTGGTTGTTGGTTTGCCTGGCGCTGGTGGTGTGCATGGTGGCGGTGGGTGGTTATACGCGCCTTTCCGGATCAGGCCTTTCGATTACGCAGTGGAAACTGGTGCATGGCGCGATTCCACCGATGGATGAACAGGAATGGCAAGAAGAGTTCTCTGCCTATCAAGCCACGCCGCAATATAAAAAAGTGAATCAAGGAATGTCGCTGGATGCATTTAAAACCATCTATTGGCCCGAATATGCCCATCGCCTGCTAGGGCGTTTAATCGGCATAGTATTTTTGCTGCCACTGGTTTTTTTCTGGCTGCGTAAAAGCATCACCCCGCGCTTTGCCGGCAGGCTTGCACTTATTTTTGCGCTGGGCGGCCTGCAAGGGCTGGTGGGCTGGATTATGGTGGCAAGCGGGCTGGTGGACCGGCCGTATGTGCATCCGGTTAAGCTCGCGCTGCATCTGGGGCTCGCCTTTGCACTATTTTCTTTCCTTGTATGGGCGTTTCTTGACATTAGCCGTAATGGCCCCTTGATCGCTATTACATCCAAAACGCGCCATTGGTTTAGGCTATGGAGCATAGTGTTGTTTGTGCAAATCCTGGTAGGTGCGCTGGTGGCAGGTTCGCACGCTGGGCTTATCTATAATAGCTGGCCAGACATGGGTGGCGCTTGGATACCGGCGGATATAGTTGATTCTTCAGTGGTATTGGTACAGTTCATTCATCGAAAATTAGCGCTTTTTGTTGTAATTTCGTACGGCTTTTGGTGGTGTTTGCATCGTCAATATGTTAAAAATAATCACCTTGGCAAGTGGTGTGCTGGGCTTACGCTCTTGATTGGAACCCAATTTATATTGGGTGTATGGACGTTGCTTGGTGGCGCTACAGGTGTCGTACCGTTGCATTTAGCATGGACACATCAAATGATCGCGCTGGGGTTATTGGCAGTATCGGTGATGCTTTTGCATCGCTTGTCGTGGCATAAGGTTGAAGGATAATGATTGATTACGAAGCGTATTTTAAAGAGCGTATTGAAGATCTAAAACGCGAAGGTCGCTACCGCGTGTTTAATGATCTGGAACGCAAAGCCGGCTCTTTCCCACTGGCGCGCAGCCATATCACCGAACGCAACGTGACCGTATGGTGCAGCAATGATTATCTCGGCATGGGGCAGCATCCTAAAGTGACCACCGCTATGGCCGAAGCCATTGGCCGTTATGGCGCAGGCGCAGGTGGCACACGTAATATTTCTGGCACGCATCATGCGATTGTCATGCTTGAGCAAGCGCTCGCTGAACTCCATCAAAAAGAAGCCGCATTGGTGCTGACGTCGGGCTATGTCGCCAATGAAGCAACCTTGACGACGCTGTGCAATTTACTGCCGAATGCGATTGTCTATTCCGATAGCTATAATCACGCGTCTATGATTCAAGGTATTCGTCATAGCAAGGCTGAGCGCCATATTTTTAAACATAATGATCCCGATCATTTGGAATCGCTACTGAAGCAAGCTGATCCCGCGCGTCCTAAAATTATTGCTTTTGAATCGGTCTATTCCATGGACGGCGATATTGCACCGATTGAACGTTTCTGCGATCTGGCTGATCAATATAATGCGATTACCTATCTCGATGAGGTGCATGCGGTGGGCATGTATGGTGAGCATGGCGCAGGTGTTGCCGAACGTGAAGGCATCATGGACCGTGTGACGGTCATTCAAGGCACGCTGGGTAAAGCTTTTGGCGTGATGGGTGGCTATATCGCCGGCTCTGCTGCTTTTATCGATATGATTCGCTCCTACGCATCGGGCTTTATTTTCACCACTGCTATTCCGCCAGCGCTTGCCGCAGCGGCAACGGCTAGTATTCGTCATTTGATGGAAAGCAATGATGAGCGCGAACGCCAGCAATATAATGTGCGCGTACTGCGCGATATGCTAACGGCAGCCGGTCTGCCGGTAATGCCTACGCAGAGCCATATTTTGCCAGTCTTAGTGGGCGATCCGGTGCAATGCAAACAAGCATCCGACATGTTGCTTAATCAATTTGATATTTATGTGCAGCCGATCAATTACCCAACTGTACCACGTGGCACTGAACGCCTGCGTATTACGCCCAATCCAACCCACACACATGGTATGATGCTAGAGCTGACCCGTGCGCTTGTGTGGACGTTTGAGCGCCTGAACATCAAGCCTGATTTAACATTGCTGCAAAAAGTCGCTTAAGCCTTGTGAAAAGCACCGCCGGTTGTGGCGCGTGCCGCACCTGTGGTGGTAGGCAGCGAGAGTGGCAATCCTTGCAATGACCGCATAGCTAAAAAGGCGAAGGCCTGCGCTTCTAACGCATCCCCTACCCAGCCGAGCGATTCTACTGGAAAGACTTGTAAGAAGCGTTTTTTCAAGGCTTGCATCACTGCATGGTTGTGCCGTCCGCCGCCGCTTACAAACCATTGGGTGGCCGGCAGCGGGAAATAATTCGAGCTTTTTTCAATGGCGGCTGCAGTGAATTCCGTTAGGGTTGCCGCACCATCTTCCACCGATAAATCTTGTAATTGCTGGAAGGTGAAATAATTACGATCGAGTGATTTGGGCGGATGTTTGGCAAAAAATGGATCATCGAGTAGAGCCGCCAATAAATCGGGATGAATCTGGCCGGCCAGGGCGAGTTTGCCATCCAGATCGCAATCGGCCCCTGTCTTTTTGAAGACCCAATCATTAATGAGCGCGTTGCCTGGGCCGGTATCAAAGGCCAAAATATCGAGTGAGGTGAGGCTTTCACCCGTTAGTTCTGAACGACCAATCCAAGTAACGTTGGCAATGCCGCCAATATTGAGCACTACGATGGGCAATTCCATATGGCGTGCGAGGGCTGCATGATAGAGCGGAACCAGCGGTGCGCCCTGCCCACCCGCTGCCACATCGCGACGCCTGAAATCGCAGACGACGTTAATGCGGGTTTTTTCTGCTAGTAGCGAGCCATTGCCAATCTGCCAGGTGAGATTCTCAGCCGGACGATGTGCCACTGTCTGGCCATGGAATCCAATTACATGGACATCTTTAGCCTGGCTTCCAGCCTTTGCCAGCAAGGCTTTTACCGCCTCGGCATGTTTTAGGGTCAATTCCTGCTCGACGGCCAATAAATCGCCACGGCCGTGCACCGCCTCACGTAGCTTCACTTTGAAGGGTTCATCATAAGGAACGGTAAGCCAGGCGCCGAATTCATGCACCACATGGCCATCGGTTTTAATGAGCGCTACATCAATTCCATCCAGGGATGTGCCGCTCATAAGCCCCATTGCCCATACTGATCCAGTTTCTTTCGTCATGCCGTATCCTGTTTGCTTGCTTTTTAATAGCTACTTAACCTATATAAGTTAATAACTGCATAACAAAATGAATGAGGAACCCCGAATGGCAACCTACGCATCCGAATTTATGCGCGTTATGCAGGAACGCGGCTTTATCCAACAATGCACCGACGCGGCTGGATTAGATACGAAGCTAAACAAAGAACGCATCACCGCCTATATTGGCTTTGATTGTACTGCATCTAGCCTGCATGTAGGCAGCCTGATTCAAATCATGGTGCTGCGCTGGCTGCAAAAAACTGGCCATAAACCTATTGTCTTATTAGGCGGTGGCACCACTAAAGTCGGTGATCCCTCTGGCAAAGATGAAGCGCGCAAACTGCTTACGCCGCAGGATATTGCAAGCAATATGGATGGGATCAAGCAGGTGTTTTCGAATTATTTGAATATTGGCGCCGGCGCCAATGACGCTATTGTGGTGAATAATGCCGAGTGGCTGGATACTCTTAACTACATCGATTTCTTGCGCGATTATGGACGCTATTTTTCGGTCAATCGCATGCTGACGCAAGATAGCGTAAAACTGCGTTTGGAGCGGGAACAAAACCTGACTTTCCTCGAATTCAATTATATGATTCTGCAGGCCTATGATTTTGTTGAGCTGAATCACCGCTATGGCTGCGCCTTGCAAATCGGCGGCTCCGATCAATGGGGCAATATCGTGATGGGATTGGATCTCGCACGCAAAATTGATAGCGAGAACCGTTTCCAGCCGATGAAACTTGATAAAGATAATAATCAAGGGCTGCGTGTATTGGAAGTACAGCCGATGATTCAATCGAAACGCACAGATCCTAGCGATTATAGCGGTGAAGCGTTTTTGAAATACATCAACCATGGTGACAATAAAGCGCTCTATGGCCTTACTACTCCTCTGCTGACTACGGCAGCGGGCGCTAAAATGGGCAAAACCGCCAATGGTGCTGTGTGGCTCAATAAAGATTTATTGTCAGCTTATGATTACTGGCAATTTTGGCGCAACACAGAAGATGCAGATGTTGGAAAGTTTTTAAGGCTATTTACCACACTTCCAATATCTGAAATCGAAAAGCTCGAAAAATTAGGTGGGGCAGAAATAAATGAAGCCAAAAAGATTCTTGCAAACGAGGCAACCAAACTTTGTCATGGTGAGGATGCTGCAAAAAGTGCTTATGAAACTGCCCTTAAAACCTTTGAGCAAGGAATTTCAGGCGACGATCTTCCTAAAATTGAAATC
>JANRLL010000012.1:0-190340 GCA_033762715.1 Rickettsiales bacterium
TCCTCCGCCAGACCTTTACAGGTGGTATTTCTCAATCGATTATAGGTGGTTGTGAAGTGTCCAGCCTGTGTAGAGGTTTGGGGTATTTTCCGTGTACTTTACTGCGGCTGGTGGTTTGCTCACGGTTGCGAAACGCTGCGATGAGAGAGCGATTATTCTCTGTTTTGTGTGTACTTGCGGTAGGCGATACACGCTGTGAGGCTGGCAATTTTCCTGCGCGGATGGGCGCGTACTTTTCAGCAATGTGGATGCGGTGGCAATAATACGCGCCTGTTGCGGAGAAGAACGAAGCTCCGCGCAATCATGGCAGATTGTGACAGCGAGCGCCTTTGCGTAGGCTTGCCCCATGCATCGATTTTCTCACTTAGCAACTGATTATTCTGCGCATTCGCTCAGTAAAAGAGTGGATTCAAGCGGCTACCCACGCATTCATGATGAAACTTCTCAACCGAGGAAAACCGTCATGGATACGAGCCTTTTAGCACAGCTTGCAGCACTGCCGGAGATGGAGGCGACAGAAATGAAAGCCCTCTGGAAACGCCTCTACCAAAAACCACCACCGCCATTCAATCGCAGCAATTACATCAAGCGGCTGGCGTACCGTATTCAGGAACTGGCGTATGGGGTGGATTCGCGGAAGCTGGAAAAGCGGCTGGAGCTCTATGCCCGCCAGCGAATGGATCAACGCTGCAACGCAAAACCCAAGCGCATCATGGATCGCCCTATCACTGGTACGCGTCTCATGCGCGAATATTGCGGCGAGGAACATCACGTCATGGTGCTGGCGCACGGGTTTGAATATCGCGGCAAGCGTTACAAAAGTCTCTCCGCTATTGCGCGCGGCATCACGGGTACGCAGTGGTCGGGGCCGCTGTTTTTTGGGCTTAAACGTTCATGAGGAGAATCATATGACAACCATCAAACGCAAAATACGCTGCGCGATTTACACGCGCAAATCGCACGAGGATGGGTTGGAGCAGGAGTTCAACAGCTTGGACGCGCAATATGAGGCGTGCACTGCCTATATCCAAAGCCAGAGGTCGGAGGGGTGGATGGCGCTGCCAGACCGCTATGATGATGGCGGGTTCAGCGGCGGCAACATCGAACGCCCGGCACTCAAGCGATTGCTCAAGGATATTGATAACGGATTGGTGGATGTGATCATCGTCTATAAAATCGACCGCATGTCCCGCTCACTGTATGATTTTGTGAAGCTGATGGATGCGTTCGAAAAGCGTGGCGTGACGTTCGTGTCGGTGACGCAGCATTTTAACACCACGACGCCGATGGGCAAGCTGACGCTCAACATTTTACTCTCCTTCGCGCAGTTTGAGCGTGAGATTACGGGTGAGCGCATCCGCGATAAGCTCGCCGCATCGAAAAAGAAAGGCATGTGGATGGGCGGCACGCCGCCGCTGGGCTATGACGTCAAAGACCGCAAGCTGGTGGTTAATGAGCAGGAAGCCGAGATAATCCGCCACATCTTCCAGCGTTTTGCGGTATTGCAATCCATCACCACGCTGGTGGCAGAAATACGCGAGCGCGGCTTTCGCACCAAGACCTACACCAGCAAAACGGAGCGCGTGCGCGAGGGTCGGTTAATAGATAAGGGCTTCGTCTATCGGTTGCTGAACAACCGACTTTATCTCGGTGAAATCACCCATCATGACCAATGCTACCCTGGTCTGCATGCGGCGATTATTGACCAGACTTTGTGGGACAAAGTACATGCGGTGATGAAGGAAAGTCCGCGCACCCGCGCCAATATGACCCGCCGCGAGATTGGCGCGCCGCTGCGTGGGGTGATGCGCTGCGCTGGCTGTGACTCCGGCATGACGCCCAGCAGCACAAGGCGGCGCGGCAAACTGTATCGCTATTATGTCCCGAATAATCATCTGAAAAAATCCTGCCTGACATGCCCTGTTGGTAGCATCAGTGCCGGTGAGATTGAGGAGATTGTGCTGCAGCAATTGCAGGGCGCATTGCAATCGCCTGAAGCGATAGTGCAGACATGGGAGGCAGCGGTGGCGCATGACCCACGCATTACAGAACATGAGATACGCGCCGCACTGGGCAATATCCGCACATTGTGGGATGATTTGTTCCCCGCCGAGCAAGAGCGGTTGATCAAAAGCCTCACGCAAAGCGTCACCATCCATCCTGACAAGGTGGATATTATGCTCAACATGCAGGGCATGGATGAGTTGGCGCGCAGCATCTGCAAACGGCGCGAGGTGGCAGCATGAAAAAGCAGCCATCCGTTGATTTATGCATCAGCGTGCCGGTGCGGTTTAGGCGGCGCGGTGGCAGAAAACTGATTCTATCCCCCGAAGGCATGCCACAAAATATTGCGGATACGGCAAAACCTGACGATGTGATGAACCATGCGTTGGCACGGGCGTGGAAGTGGCAGAATATGTATGAAAACGGCGACTATGGCTCACTCGAAGCATTCGCCGAGCGGCATCGCCTCAATAAGTCCTACACCGCCCGTGTAATGCGGCTCAATTTTCTGGCACCGGATATTCGGGAAGCCATTATGAACGGCACGCATCCCAAGGGTCTCAAGCTCGCCGATCTGATGCATCCATTCCCCTCCGAATGGGATTTGCAGCGTCAGAAACTTGGATTTCACCCCGCACAATAATTTTATCCTCTGCGGCAAAATGCTGTAATATAACGATTATATATTGTCGATACTACGCGCTGTTGCTATGATGTACGCATCACCACCACACCAGCGCGCGTATTATGCCATTACCAGAAAAACTGTTTTTTGAGTTGGGTGAATGTGCCGATCGTTGGCATGTAACGATGGGTGATATGCAGTATTATATCACGCATGGGCAATTGGAAGCGCAGGCATGGGTGCCATTTACAGACGTTGAGTTTTGTCGCGTGGATGGAGAGACGGGTCAGGTGCGTTCGTGGTTCATGGAGCACCAGGGCTATGCGGCACTCTTCGCTGAAACCTGCCGCCGCATATTCAGCCAGCTTGGATGCATGGTATTTGGTTTTCGCATAGCGGGAAGCGACGATTTTTTCAAATTGTCGCAAGCTGGGTTGATGGTACGACCCGCCGATCTTTTTATCAGCCGCGAGGAATTACAGCGGTTTGAGCAAACCTATGATCTCGCATCCCCTGTTGCATCGCCCGGTCGCGCTGGCCGCCCCAGTGTGATGGATAAAATTATGGCGGAACTGCAACGGCGGATTGAGACCGCCAAGGATATGAAATCCAATAATGCTGAGGCGGAACATCTCTACCGCTGGGCGGAAGCGACGATCAGGGATCGCAGCATTCCAAGCGTTGCCACCATCGCCAATAATGTCGGGGTGTTTCGCAAGAAACTACGCCGGAACGCGCACGCCATCGCTTCATGAAATGTCCTGATATCGTGCGATATCGTGGCAGTTTTTTGTGATCATCATCGCAGTCAGGATGTCCTCCATCGCAACCCAGTGACGGAGGAACATAGTCATGACGGACACAAGGCATCTCAATCAAATCGATCTCTCACGCAGGCTGGGCGTATCCCATCGCACGTTGGAACGCTGGCGCTGGCAGGGTGTTGGTCCGGCATTCCTTAAAATCGGTGGGCGCGTAAAATACCGTCTGCAGGATGTGGAGTCATTTGAGCGCAGCCGCATCTGCCGCAGCACGGCGGATGAATATCGCTTCAGCGACCAGCCAGAAATCTCCGCATGATGCGGGGGTGCCATGCTCATGTACCTCCCTCCGCCCATTGACAGCGAAATAGCAAGCATCAACGCGCAACAACTCGCAGCGCATCTTGATTTGCTGTTCGGTGGCTGCAGCGGATTCGTGGCACTCAGGGCATTTTCAGAAAAGGGCAATGACACTGCAAAACCCTATCTACGCTGGTTCGCGTGTGGTGATGATTTGTCCCTATCAGTATTGCGCTTCTGTGAACATGCCTCCGCAAAGGGACTCGCCTGTTATGTGATCCCCGGCACGGTGGCAGAACGTGGCAAGGCGGGTACAACCGATATTCAGCAGATGCAATGCGTGTTGGTGGATATTGATGATGGGGATGTGGAGGCAAAACGAATTTTTCTGTGCGAACATATCGGCACGCCCTCGCTCGTGGTGGAATCAGGTGGCATTACCGAGCAAGGGCAAAAGAAACTCCATCTCTATTGGAAACTCAAAGAACCTGCGGCAGCGGATCATTTGCGTCTGTTGCTCTCGCTTCGGCTTATGCTCGCAGAAAAAGCGGGAGGTGATCGGCATTTTGCTTCCGCGCACCAGCCCATTCGTCTCGCAGGGTCTATTTACCGCAAACATGGTACTGCCAAAATCGTGCATATCAGGGAGCAATCTGCTTGCGTGTATGAGTTGGCGGATTTGATGTCTCGTGCGCTGGCCATGCCGTGGCGGGATCATCCACCAACTGCCGTGACCCTTACAAAACCGACCATCAACAACGTGCTAACGCACCGTGTGCGTGAACATGGGGTGGATAATTGGACACGATTTGAAGGCATCAGCCGTGTCATCGGTCATTGGCTGAGACGCTGGCATGAAGGGCAGATTACACAGGCGCAGGCCGAAGAAGAAATACACGCCTATAACGCCGCCTGCCTGTCGCCGCCATGGCCAGAAGCGCGTGTGCAGGCTGAGATCGAGCGCTTGTGGCAGAAACACTGCGCTGAACATGGCGCACCCAAGCAGCCTACGCACCATCATGTGGAGTGCTTTTCGGCGCGGCATTCGCTGCAACAGCCTACGCAACTGCCAGAAGACATCATCAGCCCGCGTATACTGACACCGGGCGGATTATGGCTGATCGCCGGCCCGCCCAAGGTGGGAAAGAGCGATTTTTTACTATCATTATTCAGCCATGCGGCGGCGGGGCTCAATTTCCTGTGTTTTGGTGTGAGCCGACCGTTACGCATATTTTACGCGCAGGCCGAGCTGGAACAGCCCTATCTGCAGGAGCGTTATCGGCATATCACCGCACCACAGGCGATGGCGTTCACGCCGGGGCTGGATAATCTGGTGATGACGTCGCGCTTTCATTTCCAGCTCGATGAAGCTGGCGTGGAGGCGATTGCCAGAGCCGTAAATGAGCATTGTGGCAATGCGGTGGACATCATCGCGCTTGATCCTTTTCGCAATATCTATCAGGCGGGGCTGGCCGCTGGTGATGTGAATGCCGAGCTGGTGGCGTTCTTTCGTCTGCGGCTGGAAAAACTGCTGGCACTCACCAATCCGCAAGCAGGGCTGGTGCTGGTGCATCACACCAATAAAATTACCGAGAAAACCCTCACCGAAGACCCGATGGCGGCGATTTCGGGTGGTGGCGCTATGTTGTCGTACCCTTCGGCACTCACAGTCATGGGCAAGGCAAAACATGACGACCATCACGGCATCACCTGCTGGTTTGATCTGCGTTACGGTGCACCGATGCCCACCAGCAGCTTTATCAAAAAAGACGGCGTGTGGCAGCAGTTTGACCAACATGACATCCGCCTGATCCGCCAGCAATGGGGGCAGCGTAACGATGAAGAACAATCGCGCCGCCGCTACAATATTCTCACCTTCCTCTACGAAGAAGCCCTATGTGGCAGACTGTATAATGCTGAGTCGCTGAGTGACACGCTGGCGGGGCGCATGGGGTTGGGCGCAGGTAAAACCATCCGCGCACTCATCCGCCAATATGAAACGCAGGGCTACATTCGCCTGATCAGCAACGAGCATGCGGCAACATATGATCTGCCAAAGACGCGCTCCAAATACGGCTATCTCTGCGTTGAGGGCATGCATCATGAGAGCGGCGATGTTCACTACCTGCCGACACATTACCGCTGCGCGCGCAGTGGTCAGGTCTTTGCGCTCGGCGATGATGAGGTACATCGCTGGCAGTATGATGCAGGAGGTGCGGTATGATTATCCTGCGAAGCCATGACGGTAAAACATACAACATAGTTGGAAGTTTGCCCTCGCTAACCTGCTGTAATGTTAAGCAAACAAGTTTACCCATGGGCGAACTTATTTTGGGATGTGGGCAAACATGCTACAAATCCGCCGGTGGCTTGGATTATGGCAGGGTAAACATACCCCAAATAAGTTTGTCCACTCAGCTCCTATATTACATATATGCCAGCCAGCACATACTGGCAGGCATATATGAATCTTCTGCGCGTGCGCCGCCTCATGAAAACATCACGCATATTTTTACCAACATTTTCTCATGAGGCATTTATGACCATCGATTACACCAAACCCGCACTACCCGATTATCTTACCACCGCCATGAAACACGCTGGCGATATGATGGATGAAAGCCGTCGCATCGATTACGCCATCAGCAGCGTTGAAGAAAGGCTCTCCGCCATCACTCAGGAAATCCCTCAGTTGGAAGATGCGCTGGGTGATATGGAGGCGGATGCACTGCTCAAACGCAAACCAGACGGCAGCAAACTATCCAAAACGCAGGAGCAGCTGCAAGCACTGCACGCAGAGCAACGCAAGCTGCAATCGGCAGCAAAATCCCTCTGCCAGAAGAAGCTTGGTCAGGAGGATGCTATTGTGGATGCACACGCGCAACTGATCACCGCCTGTCGTGAGTTCGCGCTGCACGCCATGGATACGCTGGATGCAGAGCTCAAGCATCTTTGCGCTCCGCTGCAGGATGTGTTGCAGGTGGCGCGAACCTTCCACACTATCTGGGATCACACGCCGCTGCGAACCCGTTACGCGGATGCGAACCTCACCAGCTACAAAAACAACCTGCCTTTGCTCGGTGAAGCCTCCCATCCTAACCCCAGCGAGGTGGCACTGGCGTGGCAGGACGCATTGGCACCCACCCGCGCACTGATGGATCGAATCAGGCCGATGGCACACAGCATTGAAGACCGCCAGCGGCAAGAGCGCTACCACGAGCAAGAACAGCGTGAGCGGGAAGAACGGTTAAAACCCATAGTCATCTGACGATGCACGACATGCCTGCGCTGCGGGTGGTCGGCGTAGGTTGGCGGTGGTGACTCCTTTCCTCCGCCGGAGGCCGCCGCGTGGGTAAGTGTGGCGGCCTCACCATCATCCCAAAAGTGGCACGGGTCCTACTCCGCCATAATGCGTATGCGGGGGGCAAAGCCGCGCCATTTACCTACCGATAGCCCGAAAATCCGGGTTCGCAGTTCGCACCTTCGGTTCGCACTCGCTACTGCACAAAATCATGGCGTATCACTTGCTCTTGCGATAATTTACGCACATGAAAACACAACATGCGACCCATGACGCGCCCACACGGCTGGAAGAATTGACTGCACGGCTTTCTACTGTGGATGCCGAGCGTGCAGCCTTGCTTGCAGAGATTGAAGCATTACAGCCCGAACGTGCAAAGACGTTGGACATGCCAGCCAACCACGGCAAGCCATGGACGTCTGAGGAAAAAGCGGCGGTAGCAGACCTGTTTATGCAGGATATGGCGATTAAAGATATTGCACGCGAGCATGGACGCAGCGCGGGTGGTATTCGCGCTGAATTGATTCGCCAAGGCCTAATTGAGCGCGAAGAGCCAGCAACAGTAACTGAGCCAGCGCCTGTGGAGAAAAAACGCGAGGCACCGAAACCAGAAAGTAAAATCGCACCGACCATTACGCCAGAGTTTCAGGAAGCGTTTGAGCTATTGGAAAACACGCACACCAATGTGTTTCTTACAGGAAAAGCGGGCACGGGCAAATCCACCTTCCTTAAATATTTCCGCGAGAACACATGCAAAAAAATGGCGGTGGTAGCGCCCACCGGCGTGGCGGCGCTCAATGTGGGCGCGCAGACGATTCATTCGTTTTTCCGCTTAAAACCCGCATTCGTTGATGTGAAGGCCTTAAAACCCACCCGCTCGAAGGTGCTAAAGGAATTGGAGTTACTCATTATCGATGAAATCTCGATGGTGCGCGCCGATATTTTTGAGGGTATTGATCACAGCCTCAAACTCGCTCGCAAAAACAACAAACCCTTTGGTGGCGTTCAAGTGTGTGTCATTGGCGATTTGTTTCAACTGCCGCCGGTCGTCACCCGCGAGGAAAAAGAGTTTTTCACGCAATATTACCAAACGCCGTTTTTCTTCGGCACCAAGTCGTATGCGAGCGCCAATTTCAAGACGATACAATTCAACACGATTCACCGGCAGAATGACGGCGCATTCATCCAGATTCTAAACGCCATCCGCGCAGGCACATGCGACGTGATTGAACTCGAAGCACTCAACAGTCGCTTGAATCCTAAAGCCAGCCCTGCACCCGGCACGCTGGTGCTTACCACCACTAACGCACTGGCCGAAGACATCAACTCTGGCAAGCTCGCCGGACTCGCAGGAAAGCCGCGCAGTTATGCCGGAAGCTTAAGCGGTGATTTTGGCATGAAGGGCGGCAGATTACCAGCACCGGAAGAGCTGATTCTCAAAGTCGGCGCACAGGTGATGTTTGTGAAGAACGATAGCGAAGGCCGCTGGGTGAACGGCACGATTGGGTTGGTGGAGAAGCTGGGTAATGAGGTGATCTCAATCAAGGTGGGAGATGTGTTGCACGAGGTGGAGCCGGAGAAATGGAAAACCATCGGCTATGAATTCAGTGAAGAAAAAGGCGAGATAGCTGAAAAAACGCTCGGCACCTACACGCAGTTTCCGCTGACGCTCGCATGGGCAATCACCATCCATAAAAGTCAGGGCAAAACGCTGGAGCGCGTCATCATCGACCTTGGCAGCGGCGCATTTGCCGCTGGTCAGCTTTACGTTGCCCTCTCACGCTGCAAATCGCTCTCAGGCATCGCCCTCAAACAACCCATTACCCCCGCCGACATCCGCTGCGATGGTGAGGTGGTGGAGTTCATGCGGCATATGGAATAGTTGATACGTCTGAACATCCAAGAGCAGAAACACACAAATTATTTTTCTTAAAACAAAAACAAGATAAAAATACATATTGACGGGAGATTCTGATTCGGATATAATGCTCTTAAATTAACCACAAGAGCGCAAAAATGAATCTTGATAGCCTATGCGATATTAGTACCGGCCTTACGCTCCGGGGCAAACCAGCCCCCAGCGCAGCAGGAAAGTATGTTCTTTTGCAGTTGGGCGATATTAATCCTGCTGGGCATATCAACATTGAGTCCGCCACCAAAACGGATGGTGATGCATCTTACGCTAAATTCGTACTGCGTGCAGGCGATCTTGTTTTCCGTGGTCGCGGTGCTGGCATCGGCGTTGTAATAGTGCCGGATGACGGGCGCAACTATGTTGCCTCTGCCCCGCTTATCGTGCTTCGCCCGTATCACAATATAGTTGAGCCTACATTTCTTGCCAGAATACTGACATCTGATTTAGCATCCGCACATTTCTCAAAATTTACTCAAGGTAGCATTATCACAGGAATTGGCATCGCTGACCTTCGAACCTTTGATGTGCCGCTTCCTGACATGGAAACCCAGAAGAAAATAGGCGACCTCGCACAGCTTCAGAAGCTGGAGCAGGAGTTAATCACGCGCTTGGGCAAAGCAAAGCATCACTTGATAAATCAGAGCATTGAGAGTTTGCTCGTTAATAATCACACAATGAAAAAGGCAGGTGTACAATGACCGATCAGGTAAAACAGGCGCAGGTGAATAATGCGGCATGGGCAGCGTGCGATACGTTTCGTGGCGTGATTGATGCCGCCAATTACAAAGATTACATCCTCGTGATGCTGTTCCTTAAATACATCTCGGATGTATGGGAAAGCCATAAGGTGGAATACCGCAAGCAGTTCGGCGATGATGATGTGCGTATTCGCCGCCGCCTTGAGCGCGAACGCTTTATCCTGCCAGAAGGTGCAAGTTTTTACGATCTGTTCGCAAAACGCGAAGAGCCGAACATCGGTGAACTTATTAATATGGCGTTGGAGAAAATCGAAGAAGCCAACCGCTCCAAGCTGGAAGGCGTGTTCCGCAATATCGACTTTAATTCCGAAGCCAGCCTCGGCAAACCCAAAGACCGTAACCGCCGCCTGAAAATGCTGCTGGAAGATTTTAATAAGGCAGAGCTTGATTTAAGTCCGCGCCGCGTGAGCGAAGATATTATCGGCGAATGCTACATTTACCTCATCTCACGCTTTGCATCGGATGCAGGCAAGAAAGCTGGGGAATTCTATACGCCAACACAAGTGTCGCGCTTGCTGGCAAAACTGGCGGCTCCAAAACCAGGCGATGTGATTTGCGATCCTGCATGCGGTTCTGGTTCCTTACTGGTCTGTGCCTCGCAGGAAGTGGGTAACGACAATTACGCGCTATGTGGTCAGGAAATGAACGGTGCCACCTGGGCATTGGCACGCATGAACATGTTCCTGCACTCAAAAGATGCCGCGCGCATTGAATGGTGCGACACGCTCAACAGCCCCGCACTGCTCGAAAATGACAAGCTGATGAAATTTGATGTGGTGGTCGCCAACCCACCATTCAGCCTTGATAAATGGGGTCATGAAAACGCCAGCACCGATGACTTCAAACGCTTCTGGCGCGGCATACCGCCTAAAACCAAGGGCGATTACGCGTTCATCACCCACATGATCGAAACCGCAAAGCGTCTCACGGGTCGCGTGGCGGTGGTCGTGCCGCATGGTGTGCTGTTCCGTGGTGCATCCGAAGGGCAAATCCGCCAGAAGCTGATTGATGAAAATTTGCTGGATGCAGTGATCGGCTTACCCGCCAACTTGTTCACCTCCACGGGCATTCCAGTTGCCATCCTGGTGTTTGACCGCTCACGTGAAGCGGGTGGCGAAAACGAAAAACGCAAAGACGTGATCTTCATTGATGCCAGCAAAGCCTTCCGTGCTGGCAAGGCACAAAACCATCTGGAAGATGAACACATCCAGAAAATAATCGACACCTATCGCGCGCGCAAAACGGTGGAGAAATATGCCTACCGTGCCAACATCGATGAAATCCGCGAGAATAAATACAACCTCAACATCCCCCGCTATGTGGATACATTCGAGGCAGAGGAAGAAATCGATATCGCCGCCCTGCAAAAAGAAATTAAAAAAATAGAGGGCGAACTCACGGACGTGCGCACCAAGATGGATGGGTATCTTAAAGAATTGGGGATTGCGGTATGAGCGAAAAACCTCCTTCAAAAAATTTGACCATCCGCAATAGCACCGCTGAATTTCTGATTTTTACGAATCAAGTCGGCAAGGGTGGCATTGAGGTGCGTTATGAAGATGAAAGCATCTGGCTGACCCAGAAACTCATGGCGGAGTTATTTGATGTTGATAAGCGCACGGTTAGTGAGCATCTGAAAAATATCTTTTCTAGTCATGAGTTAGAGGAAAAATCAGTTGTCCGGAATTTCCGGACAACTGCCGCCGATGGTAAAAATTACGACACTAATTTCTATAATCTGGATGCCATCATCTCCGTGGGGTATCGGGTGAATTCGGTGCGTGCCACACAGTTCCGCCAATGGGCGACGCAGGTGCTGCGGGAATTTGCGGTTAAAGGCTATGTGCTGGATAAAAAGCGGCTGGAAAACGGCGCGTTTCTGGGTGAAGATTATTTTGAACGCTTGCTCTCAGAAATCCGCGAGATACGCCTTAGCGAACGGCGTTTCTACCAGAAAATCACCGATATTTATGCTACCAGCGTTGATTACAACCAGAACGCCCCAACCACACGCACCTTCTTTGCCAAGGTGCAAAACAAGCTGCATTACGCCATTCACGGTCACACCGCTGCCGAACTGATTAAGAAACGCGCCGACAGCACCAAACCACATATGGGGCTGACCAGCTGGGAGGCTGCGCCTTCGGGAAAAATTGTTAAGCCCGATGTTTCCATCGCCAAGAATTACCTGAAGCCCGAAGAACTCGAATCGCTCGGGCGCATCGTGAACGCCTATCTTGACCTTGCCGAAGATCGGGCCAAACGAAAAATCCCGATGACGATGGAAGATTGGTCGAAACGGCTGGATCAATTTCTAGAATTTGATGAGCGGGAAATTTTGCCGAATGCAGGAAAAATCAGCGCGGACATCGCAAAATCACACGCCGAGAGTGAGTTTGATAAATACCGCATCATCCAAGACCAGGTCTTCGTGTCAGATTTTGACAAGGAAATAAAAGCCATCGTCGCCCCCAAAGCCGCCGAGAAAACTGCCGTGGCGGTCAAAAAGACAAGGAAGAAAAAAGATGCGTAAGGGGTGGGAAGATGCAACTTTGGCAGAATGTACCGTAGGAAAAGCCTCCTATGGGGCGAATGCCGCTGCAGTAGATTTTGATCCTGCCCTACCGCGCTATCTCCGTATCACTGATATTGATGAAAACGGTTATCTAATTGTCGAAAATCCCAAGAGTATTAATCATGCTGATGCAAAAGGTAATTATCTTGAACGAGGTGATATTGTATTTGCAAGGTCAGGCGCAACGGTTGGGAAAACCTACCTGCACAATTCTGAGCAAGTCCTTGCCTATGCGGGGTATCTGATCCGTTTCCGCCCAGATAGAAAGCGCGTGCTTCCTGAGTATCTTTTTCTTTTTACACAGTCAGACCACTATAAAACTTGGATTAAAAACAATCTGCGTGCTGGTGCACAGCCTAATGTGAACGCACAGGAATATTCCGATTTATTAATCCCACTTCCACCGCTGCCAGAGCAGCGCAAGATTGCTGCCATCCTCCGCACTTGGGACGATGCGATTGAGAAAACGGAAAGCCTGATCAAAGCGAATGAAAAACGCCTATTTCTGCTCACCACCTCTCTGATTTTTGGTCATGCCCGCCTTGGTAAACGCCCAACCCATGAACGCGCGCAGCATAAATGGGTCAGCAGCCCGAAAGATTGGAAGTTGCAGCAGATTGGCGATATTGCTGCTGAGCGGTCAGAGCTAAACACGGGTGGTGCAACGCATACGGTGCTGTCATGCTCCAAGCATGATGGGTTCGTGCGCTCACTAGACTATTTCAAAAAGCAAATCTTCAGTAAAAATCTTGCAGGCTATAAAACCATTTATCGTGGCGATTTTGGCTTCCCCAGCAACCATGTTGAAGAAGGTTCCATTGGCTTACAGAACCTTGAAGATAAGGCTCTTGTAAGCCCCATCTACATCATTTTCACGCCCGACGAAAAACGCATCCATGCGGATTTTCTCTTTCGCCTGTTAAAAACCAAAACTTACGCGCACATATTCCGCGCATCCACCAGCTCATCCGTTGACCGCCGTGGCAACCTACGTTGGGCAGAATTTTCCAGCATTCCCGTATGTTTGCCAGACCTGAAGGAACAGCAAGAAATCAGTGCATTTCTAAAGGGGCAGCAGAATCTGATCGATGATCTGTATCGTTACAAGCACGCACTCCAATCCCAAAAACGCGGCCTGATGCAAAAACTGCTTACTGGCGAATGGCGCGTGCAGGTTGATAAGGAGGCGGCATGAGTAAATCGCGTCCGCTTTCCATCTATTTGCTGAAGCCAGATTTTAATGCAACGAATGCGTTGAAGGATGATCACGGTCTGGATGGTGCGGCGCAAGCCAGCAATTTGCCACAGGGCGCGACGCTGTTTGTACTTGATAACATGCCATCGCAGCCATGGTGGCGTGGATATTTTGGTATCTCGAAGCCATTGCCACAGGTCTCTAAAGGGGCGCTGGTATTCCTGAATGTTGGCACACGATGCTTCGCGCTTTCTTTCGGCCATGTGTATCACAACCTGAAGGAAGAAAGTTATGAGTATGATTTTGGTCTGCGTGTAACGCTTAATTGCGCTGACCCTAAAAAAGTAAAAAGCACTGATGTGCTTGAGCCCAGTGAGGCGCGAAGGAAAACAACGCAGCCATCCATACCCTCCGACCTCACCTATTTTGACTTTGACCGGGACAGCAACATCCTGAAAAAACTGACAGGAACAGTGAAGAAAGAATATGAGGATTTATTCAAGCAGGTCACCGGCTCCAGCAACCTGCGCATAAGCTCCAGCGCGGCTGCTGCTGATCTTCCCGGCATTTGTGAAAAACTATTCGCGCTGTATGAAAGCAATGAATACGAAACCACCTTTCCCGGCATCCGCAACATTGAGCCGGTGAAAGACCCGGAGCTTATTAATAAACTGAACGAAAAATTACTGGCGGCATTCCGCGCCAACGCTAACGATGAGAGCATTGCACTTACCGTTCCCGACATCATTAACTATGAAGAAAAAGTTTACTCATGCTTCTTGGGGTGCGGTGAGAGGTATTTATATGGCGATGTGTATCTGGGCAATTATTATACCCAGTTGGAGAGTGCTAGTGTCGCATTAACTGATGTTACCATAGAAACGCTACGTCAACATAAGCTGGCGATGACGGATGATAATGGCATCGTTAAAGATGAATACCGCATATTTAAGTGCCTCGTATTTGATACGCAGCTGGATGATACCACGGAGTGTTATCACCTTTGTGATGGTAGCTGGTATAAGGTTGAGAATGATTACATTACCAAGCTGCATGACACTTTAGATGGATATTACGAAGATCAAAGCCTGCCCGATTATAATCATGCAACGGAGGGGGCTTATAATATTGCGGTCGCGGAGTCGAATAATGCCATTATTTGCCTAGACACAGAAAACACCAGCCCCGCTGGCCAAACACAAATAGAGCCTTGTGATCTTTATACCGTAACAGATGGTAAAGCCGTGCTGTATCACGTTAAGGTTTCAACGCTTTCAGCAAGTCTAAGTCATCTATTCAATCAGGGCGTTAACTCCATAGAGATTATAAAATCCGAACCCTTGGCTAAAGAGAAATTTCAGGCGGTGCTCAAAGAAAAAATGGGCAGCAACACCGAGGCGGCATATCTCTCACCCGTTGGAAAAGATGAATACAAGGTTGTCTATGCGATTATTAGCCGTAAAGAAAAAGGCAAAAAATCTACCAACTTGCCGTTGTTCTCTCGCATTAGCCTGATGCGCAGTATTAAGGCATTACATCTGATGAATGTTAAGCCCGTATTTTGTTTTGTGAACAATACGTCACCCAAAAAACAGGGCAAGAAAAAACCACGAAAGAAAGCAGCATGACAACATTCCATACCACTGAGAAATATGTATCCCAAGTGCCTGCCATGCAGGCGTTGATTGCGTTTGGCTATACACCGCTGTCGCAGGCTGAAGCGGAGAAGAAACGTGGAAAACTGCACCGCGTGTTGCTGGAGGATGTGCTGGCAGAGCAAATTTTGCGGATTAACCGCTTCACTTCTCGCGGTGAGGAGCATTCTTTCAGCGCAGGTGATGCGGAAGAAGCTATCCGCCGCCTAAAGCCGTCCCCTATTGAGCAGCGCGGGTTGGTGCGTACCAATCAGGATATTTATGACGCGCTCATTCTTGGCACCACCATTGAAAAAACCATCGATGGCGACCGTAAGAGCTATTCGCTACGTTATATCGACTGGAATACACCAGAGAACAACGCCTACCACGCAACGGTGGAAGTCACCGTAGAGCGCACGGGTTCTGCCCTTACGCGCCGTTGTGACATTGTGCTGTTTGTTAACGGCATACCGCTGGTGGTGATTGAGAACAAATCACCTACAGAATCCATCACTCAGGCGATTTCTCAGCAAATTCGCAACCAAGGTGCGGATGAAATTCCGCACCTGTTTCATTATGCCCAGTTGCTACTCGCCACCAATAAAAACGAGGTGCGTTATGGCACGGTGGGGACATCTAAAAAATACTGGCAGAACTGGAAAGATGAGCAGGATAAGGACGAAACCATCCATGCGTTGGTCAATCGTCCTCTAACCGACACCACAAAAATCGCGCTTTTTTCTGGTGATTTTGCTCCAGCCCGTAGGTTCTTTGATCAGATGCAGACGGAAGGCACACGCGCAGTTACCGAGCAGGATCGGGTATTATACGCGCTCTGCCGCCCCGAACGATTGCTCGAATTGATACGAAATTTCTGCGTGTTTGATGGTGGGGTGAAGAAGCTCGGACGCTATCAGCAGTTCTTTGGGGTGCGCGAAACGCTGCGCCGCCTCAAACAATTCGATCATGAAGGACGCAGGCGCGGTGGCGTGATCTGGCACACGCAGGGTTCGGGCAAATCTCTTACCATGGTGATGCTGGGAAAGGCTCTGGCTCAAGACCCCGATCTTACCAACGCACGCATCATCATTGCCACCGACCGTGATGATTTGGATAAGCAGATCAAGGACACTTTCAAATCCTGCCAGCTTGAGCCAATTCGTGCGACTTCTGGTACCCAGCTGATCGAATTGATTCAGCAGAAAAAACCTCTGATTACGACGATTATTAATAAATTTTATGCGGCTGGTCAAAGCAGAGCGTTCTTTGATAATGATCCAAATGTTTTTGTTCTCGTGGACGAAAGCCATCGTACACAGACGGGGAAAAACAAAGGTTTCAGTGGCTTTGGGGTGATGATGCGTCGTATTCTGCCCAAGGCATGCTACATTGGCTTCACAGGTACACCATTGCTGAAAGATGAGAAAAGCACGCTCGATACCTTTGGCGGGCTGATTCACAAATACACCATCGATGATGCGGTGCGCGATGGTGCTGTTGTTCCGCTGCTGTATGAGGGGCGTTATATTGAGCAGAAACTCAGCGGTCAGGTGATTGACGAATGGTTTGATCGTGTTGCCAAGGGCTTAACAGACGAGCAGAAAGCCGACCTGAAATCAAAATTCAGCCGCATGTCTATGCTCGCAAAAACCGAGCAGGCTATCTATGCCAAGGCTATCGATATTTCTGAGCACTATCGCCAATCCTGGCAGGGAACGGGTCGCAAAGCGCAGCTGGTTGCTCCTTCTAAATCCGCCGCCATACGTTTCAAGGACATACTGGACGATATTGGCCATGTTAGCTCTGAGGTTGTTATTTCTGGGCCAGATGACCGCGAAGGTAATGAAGAAGTGGATCGCACCTCCAAAGATCGCGTTAAGACCTTTTGGGCGGACATGATGAAGAAATATGGCACGGAAGAAGAGTATAACCGCCAGATCATTGAATCCTTCAAGGGTTCAGGCGATCCTGAGATTTTGATTGTCGTGTCCAAGTTGCTGACCGGCTTCGATGCACCGCGCAATACGATCCTCTATATATGCAAACAGCTGAAAGAACATAATCTCTTGCAAGCAATCGCGCGTGTGAACCGCCTGTTCGAAGAGAACGATCAGCCAAAACAGTTTGGCTATATCGTTGATTACGAAGGCTTGCTGGGGGAGTTGGATAAAGCATTAACCAACTACAGCTCGTTCGACGGATACGCCGAGGAAGATTTGGCTGGCTCTGTGCATGATATACGCGAAGAACTGCGCAAACTGCCCGTATTGCATCAAAACGTATGGGGCATTTTTGCCAGCGTCACTAATAAGCTGGATCATGAACAGCTTGAGCAATATCTGGCAGATGATGCTATCCGCGATGAATTCTATGCCGCTCTGCGCGAATTTTCTAAATGCCTGCATACCGCTCTTTCATCGGAAAAAACGTATGACGTTTTTGGGGCAAAGGAGCTGGATACGTTCAAAGCGGATTGGAAGCGTTTCACCAACTTGAAGCGGTCGGTGCAGATTCGTTATCAGGAAGTCGTTGATATTAAGGAATACGAACCAAAAATACAGAAACTGCTGGATGACCATATCATCGCCACACCCGCACAGATCATTGTCACGGAGGTGAATATCAATGACCCTTCCGCGCTTGAGGCAGTTATTGCGGAACAGGGCGTAACCGCAGCATCCAAGGCAGACCGCATCGCATCCGCTACGAAAAAAACCATCACAGAGCGCATGGAAGAAGACCCCACGCTTTACAAGGCTTTTTCGCAAATGCTGGAGGAAGCTATTCGGGAATATCGCAGCAAGCGTATTTCAGAAAAGGATTACCTGAAACGCGTATCCGAGATTGCCAAGGATGTCGCCTCTGGCAAACGTGCAGAAAATATCCCTTCAAAGATTCAGGATAATCTTGATGCACAAGCCTTCTACGGTGCGCTGCTGCCAACGATAAAATCACACTTGCCAGAAGGCACATCGGCGGAGGCCACTGCCGCAGAGATTTCACTTGCGGCATTATCCATTATCAAAAAACACCTGATCGTGAATATCTGGCAGAACCCTGATGCCATGAAGAAAATTCAGAATACGCTGGACGATTATTTCTTTGATGTAGTCGGGCCAGAGATGGCTGTTTCCTTAACACCAGACGAACTGGATAAAGTGCTGGAATCGTTGATGGCAATAGCAAGGGCGAGGTTCCCAGGATGAAGGAAGCCGCGCTTCATACCATCCCTTACGGCAGCAAGGAATTATGTTTTTCTTTGCAGCGCAAAGATCGTTCGACGCTGGCAATCCATGTACACCCCGATATGTCCGTAGAAGTTGTGGCACCACCCAATGCGGACTTAGAGAAAATCTATGCAAAGGTGCGGAAACGCGCCAGATGGATTACGCGGCAAGTCTGTTTTTTTAGGCAGTTCCATCCAAAGAAATCTGAGCGCAAATTTGAGCCAGGTGAAACCCATCGTTACCTTGGCCGCCAATATCGCCTAAAGATAGAGCCAAGCATACAGTCTGGTGTATCCCTATCAGGTGGGTTTATCGTTGTAAAAACTCACTACCCCAAAAGATCAAAGCATACGCAGGAGCTACTGGAAGCATGGTTTGTTCTGCGCGCTAAAGAACGCTTCAAAGCATGCCTAAAAGCAGCCTTGGAACGCTTTCCTGATTCTGCGCTTGTGACACCTAAAGGCATGATCGTCCGCTCCCTAGAGTCGCGCTGGGGCTCAATGACAGCGGCTGGAAATTTAGTCCTGAATTGGCGCCTTATTCATGCATCCACCCAGTGCATCGACTATGTTATCACCCATGAGTTATGCCATCTGATCCACGCTAATCATGGCAAAGAATTCTGGAATTTGCTGGCGCGCGTTTTCCCCGAATGGGAAAAATACAAGAATAAGCTGGAAAGCGACTTATGTTAAGCCACAATCACCTTACGAAATGTCAGCGAAACGCGGCGGGCCCGCTGGATAATTTGGCCGTTATGGCGGTCGGTTTTACGTCCAGCAATCGCATGTTGCCAGACATAACGCGCATCGCCAGTAAGCACGAGCAGGCTGCGCGGCTCCAGTAGCAGCGATGATTTATCACCTGTTTTACTGTGGGTGAAATCCATCACACACGATGATCCCAAGCTCAAGCTGGCGATGTTGTCGGCGAAACACG
This sequence comes from Rickettsiales bacterium, assembly GCA_033762715.1. GTDB lineage: Bacteria > Pseudomonadota > Alphaproteobacteria > Rickettsiales > SXRF01 > JANRLL01. The sequence goes on from JANRLL010000012.1 coordinate 19,238, forward strand.
GCACGCAGTCGATGTGCGCGGAAATGCCCTGTCCGGGCTGGTATTCATTAACGATAATTTGGTCGGGTGTTTCGGTAAACAATCCCACTTGCTGTAAGCGCAATGCGTAGGATTGTAGCCCGTCAGGTAGTGCGCCTATTCGCAGGTCGTTGGTGACATTTCGCGCCTTATAATCATACCGCCAGCCATAATGCTGGACGCGGCGTTTGAGGTCATTCATCCAAGGCTGGCTGTCGATGATCTCCAGCAGTGCCGCTTCCGTAGATTCGTCGATGTAATTGGGAATATAAGACAGGCCAGCAATCGCTGGGGCAACGGGCGTTGCCTCTTCAAATAACGATGCCTGTTTTACGCCAGATGTCATGCCTGTTTCCTGAATACCCACGTGCTGAATTCATCATGATGATCAATCGCGCTGCCGCTCTGATGCGTCATGGTATGTTCATACTCTGGAAACGCCGATGGATCAAACGGATAGGATTCAGGCGGCGCAAATCCTGCAATATCTGCGGCCTCATCAAACTGAAACGCGCCACGATAATGTGGGCTATCAACTGCTGAAATCAACACTTTCCCGCCTCGATGCAACTGCGCTGCCGCACTGATCAGAAAATCACGCACGAGTACGAAATTGGGATTATGCCCTTCCACTGCGTCTCTGCTGCCAGCGTGTGGGAATTGGAACACGATAGTATCAAACCGCCATGACCCAAATACAGATGCAAGGCTGGATGCGTCAACGCCATGCAGCACCGTTACACCCTTGCGGCGCAATGCTTCGGCATTGGTAATGGCATCGGAAGATAGTTCTTCTTTGTTTTCAAAGGTGGTAGCAATCAGCCTGCTGGGTGTGATACCCGACATTGCAGCAAGGCTGAGGGTAAAGCTCAGATTGCCCTCGCCAACAAGCAGCGTCCTGCCCTGCGATATCTCTGCTACAAAATCAAAGCTGCTTGATTTATGCAGTAGCCATGTGAGATGCCTATCAATACGCTGCAGCTGCTTTGCCTCCGCCACCAGCCCCAGATTAAGGCTGCGGTGAATAAGCTGCTGGTTCATTACGCCCATGCTGTAAATGATGGGGCTTAAGGTGGTTGCGTGCTGCGCTGATGCGAGTGTCATACTTTCCTGCCATTGAGAATGATGGCAGCTAAAACTGCCCTTATCATACATGATGCATGGAAATTGCTGTCCCGGAAGGGGCGAAGTGCATATTTTTTGCAAATTCTTGAATTCGCCTATTTACTCCCCACTACGCCCAGTAGAGAATGGTTTTTATCCGGTCTCACTCACACCGCCACTATCCAGTTCGAATGCCAAAAACGCCCATGGGACAATTCTGGGACAGTTCAAAATAAATGACCGCACAAGCCAGCGATAAATTATAGCAATCTATTTTCTGCTTAAGGAGCTATGATAGCGCCTTATGAACACAACCACCTCAGTAAAAACAAGCGCATCTCTTCCACTGGCCTCGCGCTGGCATATTGCTTTGCTGGCTGCGAGTCTGCTTTCCATTGCGCTGCATTTCGCGCTGGGCGCGACTAGTTTACCTGAGGTTGCAAACATTGCGGCGGTAGATATTCCATTGCTGTCAGTGATTATCATCGGCGGCATTCCGCTACTGGTTCAGATTGGGGTTAAACTCTTCAAAGGTAGCGTTGGCGCTGATTTCTTGGGCGCAATTGAACTGGTAGCCGCCGCGCTGCTCGATCAATACCTCGCCGCTGTTCTTATCATCATTATGCTCTCTGGCGGTCAAGCGTTGGAGGCGTATGCGATGCGTAAGGCTTCCTCGGTGTTGCGTGCACTATCTGATCGAATGCCTTCCAAAGCCCACCGCAAGAATGGCGCGAAGGTAGAAGAAATCGCAATCGCTGACATTGCCATTGGTGATGAGATTGTTGTGTTCCCTCATGAAACCGCACCGGTGGATGGTGTGGTGGTGGAAGGTCACGGCTCGATGGATGAGTCGTATTTAACGGGTGAGCCTTACCGCGTATCGAAAGCGCCAGGCGCAGCAGTGTTATCGGGCGCAATCAACGGCGAAGCGGTGCTCACCATTTGCGCCGAGAAACTCGCACATGATTCCCGCTATGCGCAGATTATGGAGGTGATGCAGGAAGCAGAGCAAAAGCGCCCGCAACTGCGGCGGCTGGGCGATCAGCTGGGCGGAGCTTTTGCCATCTTCGCGCTGATTGTTTCAGGCATTGTGTGGCTGGTGACGGGCGATGCGATGCGCTTTCTCTCAGTGCTGGTAATTGCCACCCCATGCCCTCTGATTATCGCCATACCTATTACCATCATCGGTGCGATTTCGATGGCGGCGCGTTTGGGGATTATCATCAAAGACCCAACGGTGCTGGAGCGCTTGCCGACCTGCCGCACTGCGATCTTCGATAAAACCGGTACACTCACCTATGGCAAGCCAGAACTCACCGAGATTTTACCCGCAGCGGGATTAAGCGCCGATGATGTTTTAGTTCATGCAGCTAGCCTTGAGCGTTATTCCAAACATCCGCTTGCGAGCGCGATTATACAAGCTGCCGAAAAAGCCAAGCTGGTGTTGATAGAGGCAGCAAGCGTTTCTGAAAAGCCTGGGCAGGGTTTGACTGGCATGGTGGCAGGACATGAAATTTCCGTCACCAGTCGCAAAAAACTTTTGCAACTGCAACCGGAATTAACATTACCCCCCACCGCTGCGGGGTTAGAGAGCATCATCGTGATGGATGGCAACTATGCCGCCACTTTCCGTTTCCACGATGCGCCACGCGCGGACGGCAAATCGTTTATCGGCCACCTTGCGCCCTCGCACCAGTTTAACAAAATCATGCTGGTGTCAGGCGACCGTGAATCAGAGGTGAGTTACCTCGCGGAACTGCTAGGCATCAAGGAAACTCTGGCCTCGCAAAGCCCTGAGCAAAAAGTGACCATCGTGCGCGAGGAAACCGCCAAAGCGCCAACGCTATTTATGGGCGATGGCATTAACGATGCACCCGCGCTAGCATCCGCCACAGTAGGCATCGCCTTTGGCCAACATAGCAGCGTCACGGCTGAGGCGGCTGGCGTGGTTATCATGGAAAACTCGCTCACCAAGGTAGATGAGCTGCTGCATATCAGTACGCGGTTGCGCTTGATTGCGCTACAAAGCGCCATCGGTGGCATGGCGCTCTCGCTCATCGGCATGGGCTTCGCGGCAGCCGGATATATCAGTCCCGTGCAGGCGGCGTTGTTTCAGGAATGTATCGATGTGCTGGCTATTACCAACGCGCTGCGCCTGAGCCTCGGCAAGCGTATCAAAACGGATATGAACCGCTAATAGCTGATGCGTATAAAACCTGATGTCCATAATTCTGATAGGATAGAATATCATGCAACGCATACCCATCTAGCACAGCACCCTCGCTATATTGGCGATACTGGCTTATCTCACAAGTGAGCTTGGCCTTTTTCAGGCATGACTGGGCTGTGGCGTTGCCATTGCCATTATCTTACGCCTTCTCTGTGCGCAACATGGATTTAGTGATGACCTTGGCAATATCTCGCTTCATCCTCTATCGGATAAGCTACTGGCAGCTGAGGTCAATAGTCATTTAGCTGGCGATAGTGATGCTAATTTTTACTGTATCACCCGAAGTAATTTTCTCTTTCTTACGCACATCTGATTTGATCGGCAGGAGGTAGGCACCTGCTTTAGTATCTGGAAAGATAGACGTTTTCCATGAGGTGCTGCCTATAGTTACACTTACCCGTACCGATCCCCAAGCCGCTTTTTTGTCAAACGACAGCACACGAATTTCCTGCGAAATCGCCTTTGGCAGCGTGACAAAGTGCCACGCGGCTTTTCCCTGGTAAAGCCAGATGTTTGCTTTGAAAGAATGGCCGGACATCGGTTGCTTGTGCTTGTGTGATTATTGATTAAAATGATGCATCAACATCTTAGCATGATAGAACTTGCTGGCTATGGCGCAAAATGAAATTACGGCGGAGTTGACGCGTAAACTGCTAGCAGGGCTGGCGGGCGATGGTGCTACCTATGCAAATTTCCTAAGCCAGCTATCGCCAATACTCCGTAGGGTGATTGGCCGCAAAATCCCCATGAGCGATGTGGAAGATGTACTGCAGGAGGTACTGATCTCCATCCATAAAGCCCGCCATACGTATGATGGTGAACGACCGCTGATGCCGTGGGTAATAGCAATTACCAGCTTTCGAGTAACAGATTACTTACGCAAAACCTATAGCGAGATGCGCCACCAGCGGGTGGATATTGCCGATTATGAAAATGTGCTGGAGGCTGTAACCGAAAGTGTAGGCGAGAACGAATCTATTAATGAGATGTTGGATGGTGTGGGGCATCGGGAGCGTAAAATCCTCTCGCTCATGCATGTGGAAGGCTATACGGCCAGTGAGGTGGGATCGCAGCTTGGGATGAAGGAATCTGCCGTAAAAGTCGCTGCGCACCGCGCTATCAAAAAGATAAGAGAACGGCTAAAAAATGGTTGATACGAAACAGTTAATTCAGGATTTAAGTGCTGAGGCAACGCCCGTAAAACTGGTGCGCCCACGGCGTTATGCCGCGTTACTGCTGGCGCTTCTCTCCATCTATGCCATTTGCGCGCAGTGCTGGCTGGAAGGATTCCGCCCTGACCTTGCCATGCAGCTAACGCGCCCATTATTTATGGTGGAGTTACTGCTTCTTGCTGCCATGCTTGTGAGTGCTTCAGTCGCGTCTGTCTATGCCATGCTGCCGGATGGCGCACAGCGCAAAACACTGATGCGTTCGCCGTATATTTTTTCGGGTGGCATGCTCGCGCTGGTGATATTTCAACTTTTCCTACCGCAGGATGTGCGGATGATGATGTCGGACGCCACCTCTCACACCCATGAATGCACCATGTATATTGCTCTTTCTTCCATACTGCCTGCCACACTTATTTTCGGTTTGCTGCGCAACGGGGCAAGTGTTATGCCGATACAGGCGGGACTGCTTGCCGTGATCGCCGCAGTGTCTGTCGGTGCAATGACCCTCAGACTAGCCGAAGCGAATGACGAAATCATGCATCTGCTCAGCTGGCATTATATGCCCAGCATCTTTTTTGCGAGTCTGGGTGCGCTGCTTGGGCATTATTTACTGCGCTGGTAAAATTTTTTAGGGTAGCATGTAACCGTTTGAGGTGTTCCACCGAATCTATGATTAGTAATGCTCACTTGGATACGAACGTTACATCACTTATTAACTCATGGAGAACCATATGACCACCAACACGAAACTCGCTTCTGCTGCACTTGCTGGATTGCTCACCGCTGGCCTGCTTGCCGCAACCCCTGCATTCGCTGGTGAACACGATAAAGGCGCATGCAATGGCAAAAGCGGCTGTAAAGGCAAAGCGGCTGCTGAAAAATCTGAGTGCAAAGGCAAAGCTGAAAAAGCTGGTTGCGAAGGTAAAGACAAAAAAGAAGCTAGCAGCTGCAATGGTAAAGCAGAAGGCGGAAAAGCGTCTTGCGCTGGTAAAGAAGAGAAAAAGTAAGTCTCTGGTGGCAAAAGAGGTGGCGCGTCATGTGCCACCTCTTCCCATTTTATCACTATGACAAACTTAGCATCTCATACATCTCTCGGTTTTGGACTTGGCCTTCGCGCCAAGCATATGACACATATTTTTGACCATAAGCCAGCGGTAGATTGGTTTGAGATTATTTCCGAGAACTACATGGACACTGGCGGCAAGCCCCGCCGCAACTTAGCGCGTATTGCCAAGGATTACCCTATTGTGATGCATGGCGTTTCGCTTTCCATCGGCACAATCGATCCCCTGAATTCTGAATATCTTCAAAAACTGAAACGCCTTATTGATGAGGTGAACCCTGCATGGGTGAGTGATCATTTATGTTGGACGGGTGTGGCACATAAGAACACACATGATTTATTACCAGTACCCTACACCGAAGAAGCGCTAAAACATATTGTGCAGCGCATCCGTGAGGTGCAGGATTTTTTAGACCGCCCGATTGCGCTTGAAAACCCCTCCACCTACCTTGAATTCAAAAGCTCCTCCATGCCCGAGGCGGAATTTATCGCGCGTATGGCAGAAGAATCTGGCTGCAACCTGCTGCTAGACGTAAATAACGTCTATGTCACTTGCTATAACCACAGGCTTGATGCAAAGGCGTATCTGGACAGCTTGCCTCTGGATCGCGTGATTCAGATCCATCTTTCCGGCCATACCAATAAAGGTACGCATATCATCGACACGCATGACGACCACGTGATTGATGAAGTATGGAGCCTCTACAAATATGTGGTGCACAAAGCAGGCAGTGTGCCCAACACCATGATTGAGTGGGACGATAAAATCCCTGAATTCCGTGTGCTGTATGCCGAACTGGAAAAGGCACGCGCGGCAGCCCATACAGCACATGAATATACTCTGCCAAACCTCTCACAACCAAGTGCACCCTATGTAATGAATGACACTCTACCACTTGCCGAGCAGCAGGAAACACTGCAAGACGCTATTATGCTGGGTCAAAAACAAGATAGCAAACCTGCCAAGTGGATTCGTGAGAAGAAAGATTTTCCTGCCGAGAAACAACTCGGTGTCTATGTGAATGCTTATCGTTGGCGATTATTCGACGTAGTGGCAGAGGATTATCCGGTGCTAAAAACCTATCTTGGCGAAGAGAAGTTTGACGCACTCATCAATGATTTTATCAGCGCCGTGCCGCCGCAGCATTTTAACGTGGCACGCTATGCGGCGTTGCTGCCTGCGTATCAGCAAATACACGCTACACACGACACATTCACTACTGAATTATGCGTTCTGGAAACTAGTATCGCCCAGCTTGCCGATGCTCTGGAAACCGAAGCTCTTGCGCCTGAACATCTCGCAGGCATGACACCTGAAACATTGATGGAATCGCATCTCACTCCGCGCAAAGCCTTACAGCTTTTTGCTTTTGAGTATCCAGTGAACGCGTATTACAAGGCCGTAAAAGAAGAAACACAACTACCTATAATAACTCAGCAATCAAGCTTTATTGCCGTATTTCGTCATGAAGATGTGGTGTGGCGGATGGATTTGGAAGAGCAGGAATACCAGCTTTTATCAGCGCTATTTTCTGGCAGCACGGTGGGTGAAACTCTGGGCGCTCTCGATGAATCAGCCGCCGCCAAAACTTCCGAATATTTTTCTCGCTGGATGCGTAACGGAATGCTCGCCGCGCACGAATATAAGGGTGAATCCACAGAAGGAACCACTCATGAAAAAGCTGCTTAATTTCCTCATTCTCTGGCCTGAGCGCATTGCCAACCATTTCCTATGGGCGGGACCATTCATAGCACGCATCACCGTAGGCTATGTGTTCATGCTCACCGGCTGGGGCAAGTTACAGAATCTGGATCGCGTGACAGAGTATTTCGTGAGCCTCGGCATCCCTGCGCCACACATCCTCACACCATTTGTTTCAGGACTGGAATGCTTCGGCGGGCTATTTTTGATTTTGGGCGTACTTACCCGCATCAGCGCAGGTGGTCTTGCCGTCACTATGATTTTCGCTATCGTTACCGCTAAATGGGCAGAGGTGGACTCGCTGCACACGCTGCTCGGTTTTGAAGAAACGCTATTCCTTGCGATCTTCGCCTGGCTTGCCATCTGCGGTGCAGGCAAGGCATCGCTGGATTATGTGATCGAGAAACGCATGCCTATTTAGGTTTACGCGCATCCGTTGAAATCTTGAGCGGAACATAAGCAGGGCACCAGCGGATGATGCCGGTAAGTAGCGGCACAACGCCAACTGCGCCCCAGATGTTGCCCGTGGCCACGCCCCAGCCGATAATAACAAGGCCTGCGCCGATACGAAGGGTGCGATCCGTTTTCCAACATTACATTTCATAAAATACTCCATTAAGCAGGTTTGTGCAGTTCTGAAAATTGTTCATAGGCAAGCATTGCATCTGCCGCATACATCAGCGATGGTCCACCGCCCATATAGACGGCCATGCCCAGCACTTCCTCGAATTCCTCGCGGGTAGCACCGAGCTTTACTAATGCTTCTGTATGGAAACCAATGCAGCCATCGCAGCGAGTGGAAACGCCAATCGCCATGGCGATAAATTCCTTGGTCTTTTTATCCAGCGCACCGTCCTTCGTGGCGGCTTGTGCCATGGCGGAAAAGCCCTGCATGGTATCGGCAATATCCTTGCGTAATACCTTCATATTGCTGCTAATGCGCTTGGTGATGTCGGGGTATGATTTTGTCATAAATGCCTCTTGGGGTTGATGAATGATTGCCTTGACTATGTTAGCAACTACTAATACAATGTCAATATGAAGAATGAAACAGACACTCTCGATATGAAACAAATGCAAAAGAACGCGGCGGCGGCAGAGCTACTGCTGAAGCAGCTGGCTAATGCCAACCGCCTGATGGTGCTTTGCCACCTTGTTTCGGGTGAAAAAACGGTGGGGGAACTTGCTCAGTCCGTTGGATTATCGCAATCTGCACTTTCTCAGCACCTTGCGAAGCTGCGCGAGGCTGGCTTAGTTGCATCCGATAAGCGCGGGCTTTCGGTCTATTACCGGATTTGCAGTATGGAAGCGCAAGCGCTGCTTTCAGTGCTGCATCTCATCTATTGCCGTAAGGTGTAACAATTTTAGAGGATTCTAACATGGTGACACTCAAAACCATCGATGCAAAAACACTAAAGACGTGGCTAGATAATAACGAAGCCGTACTGGTGGATGTGCGTGAACCCGCAGAACACGCCGCCGAAAATATCAAAGGTGCAACGCTGCTACCTCTCGGAAATGTTAGCAAATCAGCGCTCCCGCCGTGCGCGGGTAAAAAGCTGGTGATCCACTGTCGCAAAGGTGGGCGCGGTGGTTCAGCTTGCCAAAAGCTGCTCGCTGAAGATCCAAGCCTCGATATTTACAACCTCGAAGGCGGCATCGAAGCGTGGAACGCCGCTGGGCATACGGTTGCCTCATCTGGCAAAGCATTCCCGCCGTTGGATAGACAAGTGCAGATAACCATTGGCCTGCTGTTGATTGCAGGTAGCGTGCTGGGCACAATGTTCTCACCCGCATGGTTTTTGCTGACAGGGTTAATCGGCGCGGGCTTAACCGTTGCTGGCCTCACAGGGTTCTGCGGGCTTGCGCTAGTGATGGCAAAGATGCCGTGGAACCAAAGTGTAAAAACCAGCTGCTGTGCCGTGAAATAATTCAACCCGTATTTCACGCATTACGCACCAACCGCGCACATGCGCGGAGTTATTTGATACGAACCACAAGTTTGGCATTCGAACAAAGTGTCCTACCAGCGGCTCTATGGGATACTCGGGCGCAAACAGCTACGAATTTTAACAATCGCGCACAAAAAAATGTGATGGAGAGCTTGTCGCGGTGTTTTGTAATCAGCTGTAATAAAGGGTGAAAAAGCGGCTTGAAAACTGCTGTGCTCGTAAGGGTACCGTGAGTTTGAAATCCGTTCGCTACGCGCCGCTAACCTTAAAATGCCAGAAGAAGCCTTATCAAGTACGTAGAACTTGGAAAAAGCCTGAAGTTTTCCAGGTGTTGCGAAGGCTCATCAACTGGTTAATCATTTCTTGTAATCCTGATGGAATATAAGTAACTTACGATAAAATTTTGGTGATTTTAGGCGTGGCTTAATTTTCTTGCAAAAGTTTTTCTCCGCCGAGGCTGTGCACCCGTGAGAAAATACATAAACCAAACATTGAATTCATAGTTTATGCGCATACTGATTATGGAAGACGACCCGAAAGTGGCGGCCTATGTTCAAAAGGGATTGAAAGAGGCTGGGCACTCAGTTGATCACGCCGAAGACGGTGAAGAAGGACTTTTTATGGCCGGCTCCGAGCGCTATGATGTACTGGTGGTAGATCGTATGCTGCCTAAAATAGATGGGCTTAACGTCATTAAAACGTTGCGAGGTTCAGGCAACCTTGTCTCGGTGATGATTTTAAGCTCACTGGGTGATGTAGATGACCGGGTGATGGGTCTGCGCTCCGGTAGTGATGATTATCTGGTAAAGCCCTTCGCATTTGCAGAGTTGCTAGCACGGGTAGAGGCGCTTGGTAAGCGTAGTATGTCAACGCCTTTCGCCCAAAGCACGGTTCTTTCGGCTGGCGATCTTGAGATGGATCTGTTGGCGCGAAAAGTCAAAATGTCAGGTAAAGTGGTGGAGTTACAAACAAGGGAGTTTCGGCTTCTGGAATATCTGCTTAAATTCAAAGGCCAGCTGGTGACGCGCACCATGCTGCTCGAATCGGTGTGGGATTATCATTTTGACCCACAAACAGGCGTGATTGACGTACATATCAGCCGACTGCGAAAGAAATTGGGCGATACGAATAATAAACTTATTAAAACGGTGCGCGGTGCAGGATACATCATCGAAGATAGCTATTAGGCGCTACTGGAAGAGCTCCAGTTTCAAAATGGCATTGCTGTTTACGGTATTGCTTGGTGTATCGGCAGCCATCCTTGGTTATTTTCTTTATGATTTCGGCAAAAAAGAGGTGGTTGGTGAAAGCTATGCGCGTTTCCAGCAGCTCAGCATCCTCATCATGGTGCTCATGTCACTTGTGGTGCTGGTGAGTTTTGTGATTAGTAGTTTTGTGGTGAGTCGCATCAACACCATCGCTAGCACTGCCCGTGAAATCATGGATACGGGCGATTTATCGAGGCGCATTTCTATTGATACCAATTGGGATGATTTAAGTAATTTGGCACAAGTGCTGAATGGATTTCTCGCACGTGTTGAATCGCTTATGGATGGCATTCGAGAGGTGAGTAACAACATCGCGCATGATTTGCGTACGCCGCTTACGCATCTTAGAAATCAAATTGAAGAGTTAAAAACTAAACCCGTAACCGATTCTGATATTGATGCGCTGCTGACTGAATCTGACCGGATTCTTGCTATTTTTCACTCATTGCTGCGTATTGCCAATATAGAGAAAACCAAGCGCCATCAGGCATTTGAAGACGTAAATCTTGCGACGCTATTGCAAGATGTGGCGGAGTTGTATGAACCGGTGGCGGAAGAAAAGAGCATTCATCTTATGTTGCAGCAGCAAGATCGACAGATAATCAAGGGGGATCGGCATCTGTTGTTCCAACTTTTTGCTAATGTTTTTAGTAATGCCATCAAGTTTTCACCGGTGGGAGGCGAGGTTTCTGTAAGAATTGATGCGGATAAAAATGGTGTGGGTGTGCTTATTGATGATCGCGGACCCGGCATTAGCACGTCAGAAAAAGAAGCCGTATTTCGGCGTTTCTATCGTGGCGATGCAAGCCGCAGCACGGAAGGAAACGGTCTAGGCCTCAGTTTAGTAAAAGCCATTGTCGATTTACATCAAGGTAGCATCGTACTGGAAGATAACAATCCTGGCTTGCGCGTTCGGGTTACCCTACAATCTTACCAATAGTTTAACTTCAAGCAAATGTGCTGCAAGAATAGCTGGTGCATTGTAATGTACTGCTATGACAAACAACCTTAAACAGAAAATCGCGATTATTGGCACCGGCATATCAGGCATGGGAGCAGCATCGCTGTTGCATCCCCATCATGAGATTACTGTCTATGAGAAAAATGGTACTGTCGGCGGCCACAGCCGAACGGTGCAAGCAAAAACTCCAGATGGCATAATTCCGGTGGACACCGGTTTTATTGTTTTCAATCACCGGAATTATCCACTGCTTACCAAGTTGTTTTCTCACCTGAATGTTCCAATTGCAAAAAGCGATATGTCGTTTAGTGCAAGCATTGAGGACGGTTGGTTGGAATATGGCACCAATCATCCGCTGAATGTTTTCACCCAGAAGCGCAATCTGCTGCGCCCTGCATTCTGGGGAATGATTCGGGATGTATTAAAGTTTAACAAGCGTGCAAAAAACTATCTGGATAAAGACCCCTCCATTACGCTTGGCAAGTGTCTGGATGAATTGGGTATGGGTGCGTGGTATCGTAACTATTTTCTGCTGCCGATGGGCGCATGTATCTGGAGTACGCCGCTAGAACAGATGCTTGAATACCCAGCCCATAGTTTTATTAGGTTCTTTGATAATCACGGCCTGCTCACCTTAAACGATCAACCGCAGTGGTGCACGGTCGTGGGCGGCAGCAGAGAATATGTAGAACGTCTGACTTTGCCATTTAAGAGCCGTATTCGCCTGAATAGTGGAGTTACAACAGTAGAGCGCAATGATAATGGCGTAACAATTTTAGATACACACGGAAATAGAGAAATATTCGATCAGGTCATATTTGGCTGTCATGCCGATCAAACGCTCGCCATACTCAAAAATCCGACTGCCGATGAAGAGCGTGTTCTTGGCAGTTTTCGTTATCAAAATAATCGCATGGTACTGCATAGCGATACGAGCTTTATGCCAAAACATAAAGGTGCGTGGGCAAGCTGGGTCTATTTATCTGAAAAACGCGAAGATAAAAATTCTTGCGTGTCGCTCAGTTACTGGATGAATCGTCTGCAGCCGCTAGCAACCAATACCCCGATGATTGTGACGCTAAATCCCGGACGCGAACCCAGCAATGAGCTGGTGCATGATGAGTATTGGTTTGAACACCCATTGTTTGATGAGGCTGCCATTCGCGCACAAGCCGACATAAAAAACATTCAAGGCAGAGACAGGCTATGGTTCTGCGGTGCCTATCAGCGCTATGGATTCCATGAGGATGGGCTGGGTAGTGCTGTTGCAATGGTCAGACAGATGGGTATTGAACCGCCATGGATGTAACCCCGCAGATTTATACCGCCAAGGTAATGCATAAGCGCCTATTCCCCAAGGTGAACCAGTTTACTTACGGTGTATATTATGTGGCCTTGCCGCTCCCTGCCGCCGCGCTTCCAAGCCGTATGCTTAGCTTTCACAACAAAGATCATGGTGCGCGTGATGGCACAGATGTGAGCACATGGGCGAGAAGCATATTGAAAACTTACGGCCTTGATGCATTGGTAGAGAATATAACTCTCATCACCATGCCACGTGTGTTGTGCTATGTGTTTAACCCAGTCAGCTTTTTTATGTGTATGGATAAAGACACGCGCTTGCGTGCCGTGATTTGCGAGGTGCACAACACATTTGGTGAGCAGCATAGCTATCTCTGCGCCAGCGCTGATCGCGTCCCCATTTCACCCGATGAATGGCTGGAAGCCGACAAACTTTTTCATGTCTCACCTTTTTTACCAAGAAATGGTCACTATAAGTTCCGCTTTGCGCTTACCGAAAATCAACTTGGCATCTGGATTGATTATTATGACGCACAGAGCAACAAACAGTTGATTACATCACTTACAGGAAAATTCACGCCGCTTAATGCTGCATCGTTGCGCTATGCGTTCTGGTCACATCCGCTGGTAACGCTTAAGGTTATTGCCCTTATTCACTGGCAGGCATTAAAGCTAACCAGCAAAGGTGTGCGATACATTGTTAAGCCATTACAATTGTTGGAGAGAATATCAACGACTCGCAACCTTACCAAACGGTAAGGGACTGGACAATCAATGGTTGGAAAATATGTTGTAAGCAGTAATCATCAATAAATCTAAAACGGATCGCCTATGCTTGAAAAAACTATCACACATAAATTCCTAAAAGCACTTGAACATATTGAATTTGGCTCGATGGATGTGACCACGCCGGATGGAAAACTACATCAATTTAGCGGCAGAAAGCCCAGCACTCATGCGACACTCAAGCTGCATGATTGGCGAGCAATCCCCGTTTTTGCTACAAAAGGCGATACAGGTTTTGCTGAAGCCTACCGCGATGGATGGTGGGATAGCGATGATTTAACCAACCTTTTTCTGATTGGCCTGCAAAACGAGTCAGCGCTCGACAAATATATTTACGGCAGCGTGATTGGTCGAATCGCAGCAAGGTTTTCCTATCTATTTACGCGAAATACGCTGGGTGGTAGCAAAAGAAATATCCACGCGCATTATGATCTTGGGAATGAATTTTATAAATTATGGCTCGATGAGAGCATGACCTATTCATCGGCATTATTTACCTCTGCCACTGAAGATTTGTTGCAAGCGCAGTATAATAAATATGATCGTATTATTGGTCGTTTAGGTGATTCAGGCAGGTTGCTTGAAATTGGCTGTGGCTGGGGTGGATTTGCTGAACGTGCTGTAAGCAAAAAAGATTATGAAATAAAGGGCCTTACAATCTCAAATGCGCAACATGAGTATGCAAAAAATCGTTTGGGTAACAATGCGCAAATTGCACTTGAAGATTATCGCCTTCAGCAGGGAAAATATAACAATATCGTCTCCATTGAAATGTTTGAGGCGGTAGGCGAACGCTTCTGGCCTGTGTATTTTTGCAAGTTAAAGTCGTTGCTTGAGCAAAAAGGCAAGGCCGTTGTTCAGACCATTACCATTGGTAATGAATATTTTGAACGCTACCGCACAGGCGGAGATATGATCCGCACCTATATTTTCCCCGGCGGCATGCTTCCGTCATCCCAGCGCTTTGCGGAAGAAAGTAAAAAAGCGGGACTGCAAATTACTGATACGCATATGTTTGGACAGGATTATGCACTCACTGCCCAGCATTGGCTTAAACGATTTGAAGCAAAACTGGGCGACATTAAAACTCTTGGGTTTGATGAGCCGTTCATTCGTCTGTGGCGATTTTACCTTACCTGTTGCATCGCCAGCTTCAAAGTGGGTCGGACAGATGTGATGCAGGTGGAGCTTGTCCATGCGTAAACTATTCACGCTTTTTGCACTATTCTTGCTTTCCGCTTCACCTGTGATAGCAAACGATGTTGCGCAGAAATATGTGCCAAATGCTGAGCAGGTAGGAACCGGAAGGCTTTCAGTTGTATTCTGGGATGTGTATGACGCCACACTCTATGCACCGAATGGACAATGGGATTCGCGTAAACCTTACGCATTATCCATCCGTTATTTCCGTGAAATTGAAGGCGCTGATATTGCGAAACGCTCTGTAGAAGAAATGCAGAAGCAGGGATTTTCAGATGCGGCTAAGCTGACTAAGTGGCAAACACAAATGCGCGACATATTTCCCGATGTCAAAAATGGCTCCGAACTTACTGCAGTATTTACACATCAAAAATCAACCGATTTTTACTCTGATGGCAAGCATATAGGCAGCATCAAAGGCACTGAATTTGGCACACAGTTTTTCAATATCTGGCTGAGTGAAAAAACATCAGAACCTGAGCTGCGCAGGAAATTGCTGGGGCTTTCATGAACCATGCCCTCACCCGCACCCAACTGATGCAATACGCATTTCTTGCGGTGCCCGTAGCATTTGCTGGATTTCCTTTATATGTGCTTGCTCCCGATTTTTACGCGACACATCATGGTGTGTCACTCTCGGTGCTAGGCATTGTGCTGCTTGGACTTCGTGCATTTGACGCGGTGCAAGATCCTTTTATCGGCGCTATGAGCGACCGTTTTTCTGTGCGTGCGCTGCCTATCATGCTTGGTTCTGCATTGCTGCTGGTCGCCAGCATTTACGCACTTTTCAATCCAGTCGGGCTAAGCCCCTCTTGGTGGTTTGCGGGCTGTATGCTGCTTGCAGTGACGGTATACAGTATTTTGAGTATCAATCTAAATACGCTGGGTGCATTGTGGACTAGCAATAGAAACGAACAAACACGTATTGCTGGCACGCGTGAGGCTTTCGGACTTTTTGGGCTTTTGCTCGCGGTAATCATGCCTGGTATTCTCGGAAAATACCTACCTGCTGAGAAGGTATTTATCTGGTTTAGCACCATTCTTGGCGTGCTGATGATCGTTGCATTACTCACCTTTAGCCGCTGGTTCGCGCATAAACCACAGGCGAATCGCACGCCACATAGTCAAAAAAAAATATGGGTAACACTGCGCTTGCTGCCTGCTGCCACACACCGATTATATATGGTGTATGGCCTTAGCGTACTGGCTTCTAGTATCCCTGCTGTGTTGGTGGTTTTTTTTATTCGTGACCGCTTAAACGCGGAGAGCTACACAGGCATTTTTCTGCTGCTCTATTTCCTTTCTGGTGCACTTGCCATGCCTATGTGGAAAAAGCTCAGTGCAAAATATGGGAAACACTGCGCATGGCTCATGTCCATTCTGCTTGCGGTCGCAAGTTTCGTGTGGGCGTTTTTTCTAGGGGCAGGTGATGTCTGGCAATATGCAATGATCTGCATTACATCCGGTATGGCGCTGGGGGGTGATCTTGCCTTGCCGCCATCCATACTTGCCGATCACATCCATGAGCATGAGTCGGATTCTAGCGCTGCCACCCAATTTTCTATACTGGCGCTCCTCACCAAAGCAGGTCTTGCTATTGGTTCAGCCATTACACTACCGCTATTGGATGCAGTAGGTTTTGTACCTGCTACACAAAATGCGGATACAGCACTAACCAGCCTAAGCACAGCTTACGCCCTGATACCCTGCCTCATTAAATTGAGTGCTGCATACTTGCTCTATCATTTTTTTATCACCTCACACAGGGAGAAAAATCATGAAACATCTTTGGAAACTCACCTTCATAGGAGTCGCCCTCATGCTTAGCAGTTGCTCCCATTCACTTGATTATTATGGCGACACAGCGCCGAAGGCGGACATCAAAGAATATTTCAATGGCCATATTAAAGGCTGGGGCGTGGTTCAGGATTGGCGTGGCCGTGTGGTGAACCGTTTCGATATTGATATGGTCGGAAAATGGGATGGCGACACTGGAACCTTGACTGAGCATTTTGTGTATTATGACGGCAAGAAACAAGAACGTGTCTGGACGATCAAAAAATTACCAGACGGAAAATATGTGGGCACTGCTGCCGATATTCTGGATAAAGCCGATGGAAAAATGAATGGTAGCGCGGTTCAATGGCGTTATACGATGGATTTGCCGGTGGGTGAAACCACTTACCGTATCAATTTTGATGACTGGATGTGGCAAATGAATGATGGCGTGCTGATCAACCGTTCCTATCTCAAAAAATTTGGCATTACGGTCGCAGAACTCAGCCTGTTTATGCAGAAACAAAAACCATGAAAAATATCTCATACAAAAATGAAATTATCTGGATAATTGGCGCCAGTAGCGGCATTGGCTACGCCCTGGCAGTGGAGCTCGCAGCACGCGGCGCAACGCTTGCGCTCTCCGCACGCCGTAAGGAGGAATTAGAGAAGCTAAAAGAACGTATTGGTGAACGCCACATGATTTATCCGCTGGATGTTGCCGATACAGAGCTAACTATTCGTACCGCAAAAGCAATCCACGCCGGAAACGGACGTATTGATCGCGTGATTTTTATGTCAGCGGCTTATACGCCGATGCAGCTTGATGCACTCAATATGCTGGTTACCAGACATATGGTTGATGTGAATATCATGGGTGCGTTTAATGTAGTGCATGCGGTGTTGGCTTTACTAAAAGAGCAAAAATCAGGGCAGATTGCATTATGCGCAAGCGTTGCTGGCTATACTGGCTTATCGGGCGGTCAGCCCTACAGCGCCACCAAAGCAGCCGTGATAAATATGGCGGAAAGCCTATATGCGGAATGTCCAAACCATATCGACATAAAACTAATCAGCCCCGGATTTGTACGCACACCGCTTACGGATAAAAACAATTTCTCCATGCCGATGATTATTACACCGGAGGCAGCCGCCAAAGCGATTGCAAGCGCACTTCACTCCAAGCGTTTTGAAATTCACTTTCCCAAGAAATTTACGTTGATGCTCAAGCTGCTGAGGTTGATGCCTTATCCGCTGAAACTTCTTATCAGTCGCCAAATGCAATAAAAAAGAGAGATTTTTATGACCACTTCACTTTATGCCGCATTGGTTGCCCTCATGTTTATCGCACTCAGCGTGAATGTCATTCGCGGTCGCCGTAAAAACAAAATAGCCCTGGGTGACAATGGTAATCATGATATGCAACGGCGTATGCGTGCACAGGGAAATTTTGCTGAATATGCGCCGATATTTCTTATTCTGTTAGTGCTGGCGGAATATAATGGCCTTCCTACCTACGGCGTGCATGGTCTTGGAGTCTTATTTTTACTTGGAAGAATAAGTCATGCGTATGGCATTCTAAAAGCCGAGCAACATAGGAATGGTCAAATACCTTCAGGCCTTGGCTACCGAATCCGCGGCATGGTCTGCACATTTACGACGCTAGGAATCTTGGTGAGTATTCTACTCACTCAGTACGCTATCAACTTATTTTCATCATCAGGAGATGACCTATGACCACATTATTCGACACACTCACGCTTGGCGACATAACACTTTCAAACCGCATTATCATGGCGCCACTCACGCGCATGCGCAGCAAACAGCCCGGCAACATTCCCCATGCGCTGAATGCGGAGTATTACGCACAGCGCGCTAGTGCGGGGCTCATCGTTTCCGAAGCTACGCAAATAAGCCAGCAAGGACAAGGCTACCCAGCCACACCGGGGATTCATTCACCCGAACAGATTGAGGGATGGAAACTGGTGACAGAGGCTGTGCATGAACAAAGAGGAAAGATATTCCTGCAGCTCTGGCATGTGGGCCGCATTTCCCATTCTTCACACCAGCCAAATGATGGACTACCTGTTGCTCCATCAGCCATTAAGCCAACAGGCAAGGTATTCACTGCGGATTGGAAGCAGGTAGATTACGAAACCCCGCGTGCGTTGGAAACCTTAGAAATTGCAGGCATTGTAGCGGATTATAAAAAAGCATCTGAGAATGCTAAGGCCGCAGGTTTTGATGGTGTGGAAGTGCATGGTGCCAATGGTTATCTGCTCGATCAATTCCTGCAAGACGGCAGCAATAAACGCACCGATAACTATGGCGGCTCCATCGAGAATCGTACACGTTTGTTGCTCGAAGTGGTGGATGCAGTGGTTGCTGTATGGGGCAAAGGCCGCGTCGGTGTACGCCTGTCGCCCTATGGCACGTTCAACGATATGGACGATAGCGATCCGATTGCACTCTTCAATTATGTGTTAGATCAACTCAGCAAGCGCGGTATTGCCTATGTGCATATGATTGAACCACGTGCCACCAGTGCCGGTGGTAGTGACGCAGTAGCGCAGTCTGCACCTTCAACATCGCAGATTTTCCGTAAAAGCTTCAAAGGCGCATTTATTTCTGCCGGTGGTTATGATGCCGAGAATGCAAAGCAAGCGGTCGAAAGTGGCGAAGTGGACGCGGTGGCATTTGGCCGCCATTTTATTGCCAACCCCGATTTGCCTGAACGTATAAAAACCTTAGCAACCCTCAATAAATACAACCGCGCAACCTTTTATGGCGGTGCAGAAAAAGGCTATACTGATTACCCGTTCTTAGTAGAAAATGAAAGGGCAAGCGCATGAGAAAAATCATAGGATTATTACTTATGCCGTTATTTTTCTCTGCTTGCACCGCCAAAGAAGAACTCGGTAGCTATCGCGGCTATGAGCTTCCCCCTTATACTGTTCTACAAAAAGAAGAGAACACCGAGATCAGGCAATATGCGCCGCAGCTGATGGCAGAAGTCACCATGGAAGGGGAACGCAAAGAAGCCGTCAGCGCAGGGTTCCGGATCCTTGCCGCTTATATATTTGGTGATAATGAAAGCGCAGCTAAAGTGGCAATGACGACACCGGTAACGCAGGAACCGGCTTCAGAGAAAATTGCCATGACAACACCGGTGACCCAGAAAAAATCAGGGGATTCGTGGGTGGTGCGGTTTGGCATGCCGAAACAATATACTACGGAAACGCTCCCTAAAACCAAAGATACGCGCATACGCTTTGTAACAACCAAGCCGAAGAAGCATGTGGCGATTAGGTTTTCTGGCTTCGCAACCGATACTGTCATTGCTGAACAAACAAAATTGCTGGAAGCGTTCATTACACAGCAAAAACTTGTGCGCATAGGTGATCCGGCCATTGCCTATTACGATGATCCTTTCACCTTCCCTTGGAACCGCCGCAATGAGATTATGATTGAGGTGAAATAGCGTGAAATATCTACTCACACTGATACTAGGAATATTCATTATGTGGCCTCTTACCCCTTCTGCCGCTGAAACACCTACACAGAACGCGTATGATTTTTCTTTCAATACGCTCATGGGCGGGGAACCCATGCCCTTATCAAACTATAAGGGCAAAGTTCTATTGATTGTAAACACTGCCTCCAAATGTGGATTTACTGGACAATATGAAGGTTTGGAGAAACTCTATACCAGCTATAAAGATAAAGGATTGGTGGTTATTGGTGTGCCTAGCAACGATTTTGGGGCACAGGAACCTGGTTCCTCCGAAGAGATCGCAAATTTCTGTAAGCTCAATTACGGTGTATCTTTTCCGATGGCATCTAAAGAAGCTGTATCAGGTGATGGTGCGCATCCATTTTATCAATATGCTAAAAAAACGCTTGGATTCGGCACTGCGCCAAAATGGAACTTTCACAAATATCTAATTAATCGCAAAGGTGTGCTAATTGATTATTTCAACTCAACCACATCACCTGATTCAACAAAAGTGAAAACGGTTATTGAATCAGCGCTGAGCGAAGCGGAATAATAGAAAAATGCCGCAAAAAACCATTGTTCTTTTTCAGCAAGACCTGAGGCTAAGCGACAATCCAGCGCTGATCTATGCTGCAAAACGTGGTGAAGTTATTCCTGTGTATGTATGGGACAATATCGTCGGCTCTCAAGGGTTAGGCGGTGCGAGCAAATGGTGGCTGCACCATAGTTTACTCGCCTTACAAGCAAGCCTTAAAGAGCGCGGCGTCCAGTTAATTTTACGGCAAGGCGATACACTCACCGTTATTTCGCAATTGCTCAAGGAATGTGCAGCCGATGGTGTTTACTGGAACCGCTGTTATGAACCTAATGCAATTGAGAAAGGGAAAACCTTAAAAACCGCCCTTGAAGCACAAAAAATTGAAGCAAAAAGCTTCAAGACTGGGCTGCTATTTGAACCATGGGAAATTGCAAACAAGCAAGGGGATTTCTTTAAGGTGTTTACGCCTTTCTGGAGACACTGCCTTACTCAAGCCGTAAGTATTGGTGAACCTTACGAAGTGCCTGAGTTTTTACCATCCACGCACAGTAATAAGTGCGACGATTTGCTTGAATGGAAATTGCTGCCAACCCATCCAGATTGGTCAGGGGGACTCCGCAACTTATGGCACCCTGGCGAAAAGTTCGCCCATCAACGCCTGCACTCCTTCTTGGATAATTGCTTGGGCGCTTACGCTGAAAAACGCGATATTCCTTCGGATGCCGGCACTTCTTATCTTTCACCACACTTGCATTGGGGAGAAATTAGTCCACGTCAGTTATACAACGCCACTCGCTACCATGAAGCACTTACAGGTAATAGCCGTGCGGCAGAAAAATTCCTCTCTGAATTGGGATGGCGCGAGTTTTCTTACTACTTATTGTATCATGTGCCCAACCTGCCTTCGATGCCCTTTAACCTAAAATTCAAAGATTTTCCTTGGGTGAGTGATGATGGTGCATTGCGTGCATGGCAGCGTGGGGAAACCGGCTATCCGCTGGTGGATGCCGGTATGCGCGAGTTATGGGAAACGGGTTATATGCATAACCGCGTACGCATGATTGTTGCATCTTTCCTCACCAAACATTTACAAGTGGACTGGAAGCACGGTGCTGCATGGTTTTGGGATACGCTGGTAGATGCCGATTTGGCAAATAACAGCGCAAGCTGGCAGTGGGTTGCAGGATGTGGTGCAGATGCATCACCGTATTATCGGATATTCAATCCTATACTGCAAGGCCAGCGGTTTGATCCAGCAGGAAAATATGTAAGACGCTGGATTCCAGAATTATCAAAACTACCTGATACCTATATCCATTGTCCATGGGAAGCCGGTGAGGAAATATTGCGTCACGCAGGTGTGTCGCTTGGAAAAAATTATCCGGGTCCTATCGTAAACCACGCGGCTGCACGCGAAGCTGCTTTGCATGCATACAAGATGCATAAAAGTGATGCGACTTCACCACCGTCTATCAATGGACTCAAGGACGTTGTATGAAACCACGCATTGCCATCATTGGCGCTGGAATATCTGGTTTGACAGTCGCCCGCGCATTGACAGGTAGCGCCGAGGTGAATGTTTTTGAAAAATCTCGTGGCGTTGGTGGACGAATGAGTACGCGCTATGCTGAGCCATTTTATTTTGATCACGGCACACAGTTTTTTACAGCGCGAACTCAGGCATTCAGAGATTTTCTTGAGCACTATATGCAGCAGGGCGCCCTCGACGAGTGGAAAGGTAAGATCATTAGCCTTGAAGCGGGCAAAAAATTAAGTAAGCACGTGTGGTTCGAGCCGCATTTAGTCGCAACTCCCAACATGAATAGCCTATGCAAGAAAATGGCCGAAGGGATTGCTGTTTTAGTTAATACTGAGGTGGCACCCCTAATTGCAAAACAATCTGATGGCTGGCATTTGCGCGATAAAGATGGTAACGCACTTGGCACCTATGACTGGGTCATTTCAACGGCACCTCCAGCTCAAACACTTAGGTTGTTTGCTGCCCAGCTTCCTGAGAAAACACAGATGAACAGCGTGCGCATGCAAGGTTGCTATACACTGATGATTGGATTTAATAAGCCATGGGACAAGCAATGGATTGCCGCTAAAGTTCGCGACAATCCAATTGAGTGGATTGCAATTAATTCAACAAAGCCGCACAGAAATCGTGATGTTACGAGCATTGTTGTACATACACAAAATCAGTGGGCAGAAGATCACATCGACGATGATGTGAAAATAGCAGAAGAGTTCTTGCTACAGAATTTTCAAGCAGTATCAGGCATTGATTGCAGTGCAGCGAATCATATATCTACACACCGCTGGAAATATGCGATTGTGGATCAGCCAGAGAAATTTGAGCCATATATTGACCCAAATCAATACATCGCCGCGACAGGCGATTGGTGCGGCGCCTCTCGAATTGAGGATGTATGGCTCTCTGCCATGCATCTTGTACAAAAATTGAGGAGCCAATGAGGACATCCAGCACCTATTCACCGCCGACACGCCTGGTTCAATTAGGCAAGGAGCCCTTCAAGGAATAAGCAAGAGTGGCCGCCAGAGCGGGCCATCCCTTAACAAATATTAAATATTGTGACAAGCATTGGCTGATGGGTTAAAGTAAGCGGCATTAGGAGATGACCATGCCGGAACCCAAGCCGAGCCTTATACTGACCGGAAACAATGCCTCGCCTGCCATTGCGCACACCCTAGAAGCAGCGAATGGATTTTCCTCCATTCCCGCCAGTATTGGCCAATTTGGCAGCAGTGAACCTTTCGTAGAGCTATTTCATGGCCAGGAGTCGGATGCTGTGGCAAATGCAGCTGCATTAAAAAATGCCAAAACCTATGTCGTCCAATCGACCAATGAGCCTGCCAGCGAACATTGCCAACATCTCTTATTGATGGCTCATACCTTAAAACATTATGGCGCCAATGAAGTAACGGCCGTGATGCCGTTTGCCGCCTTTGCCAGGCAGGACCGCGAATTCAAAAACCGCTTCGCATCGGTTGCCGCCGAATTCTTTCCCAAGCAATTAAAAGCAGCGGGTGTTGATCGCGTCATCACGGTGACACCCCATTCCGAAGCGGCCGTCAAATTCTACCAAAATGAATTCGGTAATCGCTTTACGGCATTGTCTGCCACACAGCTATTTGCCGATGATATTAAAAAGCGCTTCGGTGAGGATTTGCCCAATGTGATGATTGGAGCACCCGATGGTGCCGATAAACCGCTCGATGCCGGACAGCAACGCGCTAGAGAATTATGCGACGCCGTCTTCGGCGCCGGTAACCATAATGCCAGCCTGTTTAAAATTTCTAAAACCCATATCGGTGTAAGCGATACCAAAATCACAGGCTTTGAAGGCGATGTTATTGGCAAGCATTGCGTCATTGTCGATGATATGATCGATGGCGGCTCAACTATTATCAATGCTGCAAGCCTGCTGAAAGCCCGCGGTGCAGCATCTGTAACCGCCTATGCCACCCATGGTATATTATCCAATAATGCGCTGGAGAAAATTCTCTCGGTCAAACCCGATGGCATGACGCCTGCCATCGATAGGCTTATTGTCACTGACACCATACCCAGTGTTGAGCAAAAAATTGCCACGCTAGCCGAGAAGCAACCAACCTTAGCACTGCAAGCGCAAGTGCTTTCCGTTGGGCCGATGGTTGCTGCCGAAATTGCACGCCAAGATGCGATAGAGTTAGGCTTTGCCGATAGCATTAAACCAGGCGGCCAGCAACGCCTTACGTCATAATAAATTCAAGAGCCTTGTATGGATGAAGCCGCATTGAAAAATCGATATGGCGATGAGCTAGTGCAGCGTGTGCAGACGTTACTGGCTAAAGCGAAAGCACATCGTATCAAGATCGCAACGGCTGAATCATTGACCGCAGGCGGCATTGCCCATCTCCTCTATAGTTTGGATACGGATCACAGCGTCTTAAGCAGTGGCAAAGCAGTTTATAATAATAATGCAAAGGCTGAAATGCTCGGCGTCAGCCGAGAAGATCTGGCTTATTACGAAGCGGTCAGTGAACCAGTAGTGCGACAAATGGCAGAAGGTGCGTTAGCGAACTCGGATGCACAGATTAGCGTTTCCGTCACTGGCTATTCGGGGCCCTGGGGTGATGAGTCGCGTAATATTGACGGCAGCACCATTTTCGTAGGCACGTCTCATGTACAGCCTGACGGCACCTATGCAACCCAGGCGGAAGAATTGCATTTCGATAAGCTACGTTCGCTGGATGTACGCAAGACGATTATTGCCGCCATCGGCGCGCTCGAATTATCACTCGATGCTAGCATCGCTCAACAAGCAGAATTGCAAGGCACCATTGCAAGCAAGGTTCAAGCAACCAGCGCGCAAGATCCCTGGGTGCGCGCCATTACCGATGCTAATCGCGCGGTTTATCAAGACCAATCGGGTGAGCCGACCGATCAACTACTGATGCAGGAATATGGGGCTGCAATAACCCAGCGCATCCGAAAACTGCATAAAGATGCGGTTGGTAACAGGCAGACAATCGCTGTAGGTGGTGATGGTACTATCTCTGAAGTGGCCCATATGCTCACCATACTTAACGGCGCTTCAAAAGTGGTGGACCGATCCTATATCCTACCTAATCGCGCCGCGCAGGATCATATATTGCCATTAGATGCCAAACTATCGCCCGAAGATCATGCCAAAGCTATGGCAGCACATATTATACGTACATCACCTGCAACCATGGCTATAAGTGCGTACAGCGTAGATAACAGTCATGCCATCATGGCGATCGCAACGAAAAACCCAGAACAAACACATGCCTTCCCTATTCATTTTTCCGGCACCAAGCCTGTAACGCGCCAAGTGGCGGAGCACGCACTAACATTACTGGAGCGCGCTTTGGAACCATCACAAGAACACACGCGATGTGGCTAATTCTGCTGCTTATTTATATGCAGCTGTGTGCCTTCTTGTATCAGCCTATGGGCGCGCTTAGGCCCATACCATCCAAGCGGGGTAAATCGCTTTCCCTCCAAGCGATTATAATAGATGAAAAATTCTTCCAACTCTGCGCGTGTCTGATTGCTGAGCTCTTTTACCGTAGTGATAGGCTTATCATCGGCACACAAGGTTAATGTGCCAATTAGCCTGTCATTGCGGATGGTATGTTTCTTTTCTGTCTGCTTAGTAAGCGGGCGTCGGGTGAATCCCCCGCTTTAACAAACCTACGTTTATGCGTGAGCCTAAAAAAACAGACGTGATTTTCAAAATTACGTCTGCTTTTTTATATATCCATATTTGACTTTACCGATAGTCGCGCTAGTTTGTGTATTGTTGCTCTGCTTTGAAATTATGAGGTCTATATGAACAAATCATGGATTGCTGCTACCGCATTGACTGCACTCTTAACGGCCCATACGGCACAAGCAGACGAAAAATCTGCCGCGCCCGAACGTGAAAAATGTTACGGCGTGGTCAAAGCCGGTAAAAATGATTGCAGCTCGAAAGATGGCAAACATGGTTGTGCCGCAAGCGCCAAAGAAAATGCCAGCCCCAATGAATGGGTCTACACGCCCAAAGGCCTATGCGACAAATTAGTGGGTGGCGTAAAAGGCTAACGACTTACACACATAACGCACTTCATTTTTTCTACGCAAAATAATGCCGCTCATATGATTGAGCGGCAGAGCGCTGCCTATGCCTAAAATGGCACATTAGTAGCTTTGTTAATAAATATACAAATTAACAATCTGTATTATAATGATATATTTTCCTGACAAAGTTCTTTATTAAGAAATCATTAACATTATAATTAAGCCTCTTTAACGATTAGTCCAACTACTCATATCGGAGGCCCTATGGCACAAGCTCTCAAAAGTCACGGTAAAGCAGAACATGATTTAGATGATCTTTTGGGTAGTGATAATGGACAGAAACACTATGAGTCCCTTGCGTATGGGTACATAAAACGCTTTATAGAAAATACGGATGTATCGCGTGGTACCGCCTATAAAGTGTGTGGCCTGGTTGAAGAAGATGAAATTGCTCTGCCTAAATTGAGCAAAATATTCCCACCCGATAAAAAAGAGTACACCGAAAATAGAGACAAACTGGAATCCAAGAAAAAGAAATTGGAAACCGAAATTAAGGCATTAGAGAAAAAAATATCTGCCACCGACTCCGTTGACAAAGCGGATGAAGAAAAACTATCAGAATTGCAAGCCCGTTTGAAAGAGCTAGTGATTCCGCCTAAGCGAGACACTTATTATGATTCAGAAGCTGATAAGCCGGTGGATGTTCGCACAGAAGATTGGGAATTTCTTAAAGATTGGTTTGGTAAGCAGGAAAAAAGATTGGCAAACGAGAAGCCATCACCATTGCTCACCAATATGGAACATCTGAGCAATGAGCTAGAGCTTGATCCCGATGCCAGGAAATTTCTAACTCTTGTTACGGCACTAAGATCCGATTTTTTAAGATCGTTTATCGATGGGGTCTGCGGAAATCCTACGACACAAGCGCATTTCAATGCGGTAGTCGCCAGAATGCTGGACATGGATATTGCCAAAGTAACCAAGCTCCTTTCAGAGGATTCACCGCTTATCAGCTATGGTATTATTTCAAAAAATGCAGAAGAAACATTCCCTTGGATTTCTGGGCATATAAGTGGTCTCTTATCCGAGCCCAATCTAGATGTAAGCACATTGCGCAGTAAACTTGCCGGTGAAACCATCACCACTAACCTCGATTGGCAAAAAGATTTTGATGGGTTAGGTGAACATGGAAAACGCATTGAAAAGCTTATCCGTCACGCGCAAGAAGAAAGAAGAGCAGGCAAGAAAACCCCAGGCCCGGTAATCTTTTTCTCGGGTATTACGGATACGGGCAAGACCTCAGCCGTTGCGGCACTCGGCAAGCATTTAGGCATGACGGTAAAAGTTGTCGGCGAACGCGCAGAGAAAAATTTAAAAACCGTGCGAGAGGAATTTGATTCCGATGATGACGGTGAAGGCCAAATAGTTTCCCGCGAGGTCACGCAAGACGGTAAAAACAAAAAGCTTAGTGCGCTTGATCGCTTCTCACAAGTACAGACCGCCGCGCGGCTAAGCGAGAAAGATCCGAATACGTTATTATTGGTTGAAGAACCAGATCGCTTTATGCCAACCACCGATGGTGAAAATGATGAGGTGGATCGCGTACTAGTACAGCGTTTATTTGAGAACAATCCATCGGCTGGACTTGTATTTACTACCAATAATTGGGAACAAATTCATCCAGCCGTGAAACGCCGTGCCCATGTTCAAGTCGATTTTGCGGTGCCCAATGCACATAAACGCGCCCAAATTGTTCGCAATATTTGCGCTGAGCAACATCTTGATATATCAGATAAAGATATTGAAAAATTAGCCATTACTTACCGCGTAGCTGCTGGTAAATGGGCTTCTGCTATCAAAAATGCTGCTATTACTGCTGAGGGTCCAGACCAAATCATTTCTGAAATTAAATATTGGATTGAAGCACAGGCTGTACGCGACCATGGTAGCGTCAGCGCTATTACTTCAATGCATACGCGTCCTGAACACGGATATGATTTTAAATTGGTAAACCCTGTAGCTAAAGATGGTGTCTCTTTAGAGCAATTTACCGAATTCACCCGTAGCCAGCCTCCTGAAAAGCAAAAATTCCGCATCTTACTTGATGGTCCTCCAGGGACAGGTAAGAGCGAATATATCTGGCATCTGGCCGATTTGATCGGCAGAGACGTGATTTATGCCAAAGCGTCCGATATTTTAGATATGTATGTAGGTGGATCCGAGAAAAATATCGCTGAATATTTTAGACGCGCTGAAGAATCAGGCTCTATTTTATTTATCGATGAGGTCGATTCTATTTTACGGGAACGTTCCGGCGCCGAAAGAGGCTATGAAGTCTCGCAAGTGAATCAATTCCTCACCAATCTTGAACATTATAAAGGTATGATCGCCTGTTCAACCAACAACCCAAAATCATTGGATGCCGCGGTATTCAGACGGTTTAAATTTAGAACCACCTTCGATTTCCTGACGACTGAGCAATGTGAATATGCCTATAAGACATTCTTTGGGCGTGAAGCACCGCCAAATAGTTTTGATGGAATACGTCGCTTAGTACCCGCTGACTTTGTAAACGCCAAAGAGCAAGCCAGTGATTATAACTTCTTGGAAGATGATGATCGCATCTTAAAGCGCCTTAAAAACATCGAAAAAGACAAACCAAAATGGTTGCAGCCACACGGGGAAACTCGTGAAATGGGCTTCACAGCCGGCATGGAACGTAGAGGTGATTGGAAAGCCGAACAGCCTAAAAGAGCTGCCTTGGGTTGATTTTTCTAAACTGTCTTCGCGGACAGCAATTCCAGATTGCCACCGACAGCAGCGCTGTTGATGGTGACTGTGCGTTCGGTTACAAAGCGCGTCAGGTAATGCGGTCCGCCGGCTTTAGGGCCAGTTCCAGACAGGCCTTCACCGCCAAACGGCTGTACACCCACCACCGCACCGATCATGCTGCGATTCACATAATAATTGCCAGCATGCACACGCGATAAGAAGAACTGAATGTTATCATCAATGCGACTATGGATGCCAAAGGTTAGGCCAAAACCGGTCGCATTAATGCTATCGGCCACCAATTCGCGATGGGCCGCTGAAAAGCGCACCACATGCAAGATCGGGCCGAACTGCTCTTTCGTGAGCGCACCCAAGTGAGCAATTTCAAAAATATGCGGCGCGACATAATGCGCGGTGGTTGGCAGATGACTAATATCGCCGCGCGCCACCAGCTTAGCACTGCGCTCCATTTCGGCAATATGCGCATAGAGACCACGCTTGGCTTCGGCATCGATCACCGGCCCCATATCCGTATCGAATTGAGCCGGATCGCCAATGGCAATTTCCTGCAACGCGCCACGTAGCAATTGCAGCAAATCATCGGCAATATCTTCCTGCGCGAATAATACACGCAGCGCCGAACAGCGCTGGCCAGCACTGCCAAAGGCCGAGAGCATGATGTCATCCACCGCTTGCTCCAATAAGGCGGAGCTATCTACCACCATGCAATTCTGCCCGCCGGTTTCTGCAATCAGCGGCACAATTGCGCCTTTGCGTTGCGCCAAGGTTTGGTTGATCGCCTGCGCAGTTTCCACCGATCCGGTAAAGACCACGCCGCCAATAGCCGGATGCGCTACCAGCGCTTTGCCAATGCTGGGTCCGTCACCTACTGACAGCTGCACCACTGATTCAGGAATACCGACACTATGCAAAATCTCGATCGCACGTTTGGCAATGGCAGGGGTTTGTTCGGCAGGTTTCGCAATCACACTATTGCCCGTCACTAGAGCCGCTGCCACCTGCCCCATGAAAATCGCCAATGGGAAATTCCATGGGCTGATGCAAATAAAGACACCGCGCGGATGCAAGCTAAGGCGATTCGACTCCCCAGTCGGCCCAGGAAGGCGCAGCTCGCCCTGCGTGGTTCTCGCCAGATGGGCATAGTAGCGGCAAAAATCTGCCGCTTCACGTATTTCAGCAATACCATCAGGAATGGTTTTCTTGGCCTCCGCTATCAGAAGCGCGAGCAACTCATCATGCGCCTGCTCGATAGCATCTGCTGCCTTATCCAGCAGCGACGCACGCGCCTGCACTGAAAGCGGGCCCCAAATCGATTGCGCGACCTGCGCGCTTTTCATCATGCCTTCTATCTCAGCTGCAATGGTTTCCTGAGGGGGCGTTATGGGGCGAGCCAAATGCTGATCCAGCGATTGGCGCAGCGTTTGAGCTTCAGCAAGATTACCTAGATCGATGCCCATCGAATTTTTGCGTTCGCTGCCATAGATATCCACCGGCAAGGCAATCGCCGGATTCGGTGAGATACCCTGCTCTTGTACGGTTTTGGCCGGATTCACAATAATCTCTTCCAGGCTGCGATCCTTATCCATCAAGAGATTCACAAAGCTGGTATTGGCGCCATTTTCCAATAGGCGACGAATCAAATAAGCGAGCAAATCCTTATGCGCACCCACCGGTGCATAAATACGGCTAGCCACTTGCGGCACAATTAAATTATGCAGGCTTTCGCCCATGCCATGCAGGCGCTGCAATTCATATTGCTGAGAAGACACGCCATAATGCTTTGCCAGTGCTTCAATGGTTGCGATGGTGCGAGCATTATGGGTAGCAAATTGTGGATAAAACGCGTCGACTTGGCTAAGCATTGTATCGGCGCACGCCATATATGAAATATCGGTATGTTCTTTGCGGGTGAAAACCGGATAGCCCCTCAGACCATTAATCTGCGACCATTTTATTTCGGAATCCCAATAGGCGCCTTTTACCAATCGCACTGGAATGCGCTTTTTGCAGTGGCGTGATAGCGCAGCTAGAAACTGGATCGCATCCATAGCACGCTTCTGATAGGCCTGCACCACATAGCCCAAGCCCTGATAATCAGCCAGCTCAGGATCTTCCAGCAGCGCTTGGAACAGATGCAATTGAATGTCCAGTCGTGTGGCTTCTTCGGCATCGAGTGAAATAGCAATGCGTTTGGATTTAGCGAGCAAAGCCAATTCTTTCACACGCGGCAATAGCTCTTTCACCACTCGATCCAGCTTGGTCAAATGATAGCGCGGATGCAAGGCTGATAGCTTGATCGAGACACTCGCTGCCTCCAAAATCGACGCCGTGCTGCCTTCGCCGACACAATTAATGGCATGCCTATAGCTGGCAAGATAGAAATCCGCCTGTGCTTGGCTGCGCGCGCCCTCACCCAGCATATCATAGGAAAAACGATAGCCTTTTTTGGCATACGATTTCGCCTGTTTCAGCGCATCTTCAATACTCTCACCCAGCACAAATTGCTGACCGATGTAGCGCATGGCTTTTTTGAGCGCCTCGCGGATAATCGGTTCACCAAATTTGCCCACCAGCTTGCCTAAAATATTCGATGCACCCTCCTGGCCCAAATTGACCACCTTGCCAGTGAGCAACAATCCCCAGCTGGAGGCATTGACCATCAGCGAATCGCTATGACCCAAATGCCGGTCCCATTCGGTATGTTCAAAAGTGGAATGAATCAGGCGGTCAGCCGTCTGCGCATCAGGAATGCGCAAGAGCGCTTCCGCCAAGCACATGATCGCCACGCCCTCTTTCGAATCAAGGCCGTATTCCTGCAGGAAGGCTTCTACCCCATGCCC
Source organism: Rickettsiales bacterium (assembly GCA_033762715.1). GTDB lineage: Bacteria > Pseudomonadota > Alphaproteobacteria > Rickettsiales > SXRF01 > JANRLL01. The sequence goes on from JANRLL010000012.1 coordinate 51,032, forward strand.
AGGGCCTTCGCTGCGCAAGGTGCGCACCCATTCTTCTGCCCGTTGGTGGATTGCATTTTCAAAAGCAGCAACCGGTGCGATATGCTCTAGCAGCTGGTTGACCTGGGTTACTTCGTCAGTAAAAGCCTTGCCGCTAATTGCCAGTCGCATCTGATTTAGTGAGCTATCCATACACACCTGCTCTTATTGTTTTAACGCTGCCGCCAATGCACGCTGTTTGGCACGATCTGCTTCGGGCAACGGTACTGCTCCTTTATCCACGATATAGCCATACGTGCCGACAGCAGCTTCGCTGGTGAGCTCACGCGCAAATTCCGCTAGGCCTGGCACTTGGCCTACATGGTCATTTTTAACATACACGTAGAGTTTGCGCGAAAGACCGTATTTGCCGTTGGCAATATTTTCAAAGCTGGGCGCGGCGCCATCCAGCAACATGCCTTGGATGATCGAAGCATTTTGATCGAGGAAGCTATAGCCAAAAATAGCGAAGGCCTGCGGATCGTTAATCAGCTTTTTAGCGGTGGCATTGTAATCTTCGCCTGCCTCAATATAGACGCCGTCTTCGCGGATGGCACCACAGGCAGCCTTGTATTTTTTCTTATCGGGATAAACGGTTTTAAACTCAGAAAAATGCTCGCAGCTTTCATGCATGACTAGCTCGACAAACGTATCACGCGTACCGGAAGTAGGCGTGGTGCCATACATTTTAATCGGTATATCGGGCAAACCTGGATTCACTTCGCGCCAGCGCGTATAGGGATTTGCCACCAGCTTGCCATCCACCGGCACCTGATGCGCCAATGCCAGAAATAAATCTTTCTTGGTTAGGATAATAGGGTTGCCTTGTTTCTTGCGCGCAATGGCAATGCCGTCATAGCCGATGGTCAGTTGCGTCCAGCGCACAACGCCATTTTTCTCACATTGCTTTTCTTCATCCGGCAGCATGGGGCGGGAAGCATTGCTCATATCTGCTGTTGCAAGATCGGTGCCCGAGCAAAAGAGCTTAAAGCCGCCGCCCGTGCCGGTTGCTTCTACCACGGGTGTGCGGAATTTTCCGGCCTTGCCAAATTGCTCAGCGGCCATCGCCACAAAAGGAAATACGGTGCCAGAGCCCACTACGCGGATTTGATCACGCGCGAAAGCCGGTGTAGCAGGCAACGTGCTCATCATCACCAGCGCGATCATTGAGAGCTGTTTCATAGGCTACTCCTTCAATGCACGAATATAAAACGCAACCACTCCGTTAGCGAGCGCCAGCACGACAAAAATCGTTGGAATGGTAAAGGATAGAGATAATAAAAATAATACGACAAACGCCGCGCCCACCATAAATATAGCATTCATAATATTATTGGCGGCAATAATGCGCGCGCGATAATGAATCTCGCTGCGATGCTGCATAATGGTATAAAGCGGCACGATATACAGTCCGGCGCAAATCGAAACACCTAACAGATCCAAGGTGATGCGCCATCCGGCCAATGATGCCAAAAACTGCTCAATAGGAATAAGCGTTTCGCCGACGCTAAACCCGCTATAGATGCTCGCAAAATAAAAATCGACGCCAAATAAAGCCATGCCTAGGGCTGCCCACGGCACATAGGTGCTATGAATCGTGCCATGCAGCAGGCGATCGCATAAGAAGGATCCAAAACCAATGCCAATGGAAAAGATAGTCAGAAACAGCGTTACCACTTCGGGAGTCGCGCCCAATACATCTTTTACAAACACGGGAAATTGCGTGAGGTAGGTCGCACCAATCAACCAAAACCAAGAGATACCCAATACGCAAATGAACACCGCGCGGTTTTGCTTGCTAAAGCCTACGATATGCCAGGTTTCTTTCCAGATATTGCGGCTGATCACCAAGCCTGGGTCGGGTGGGCTGGCGGCAGGAATCGAGCGGCTGCTGATATAGCCGATTAAAGCTACGGCAAATAGAGCGCCTGACACCAACCAATCGCCATGGAGTCTGAGTACAATTAAGCCACCCGAAATCGTGCCGAGTAAAATCGCTAGAAACGTGCCGGCTTCCATATAAGCATTACCGGTAAGCAGCTCGTGCTCGCGCAAATGCTGCGGCAAAAGCGCATAGCGAATGGGGCTGAAAAAGGTGGAATGGGTGCCCATGGCAAATAGCGAAATCAGCAATACCGATAGGCTTTGCAAAAGAAAACCGATCGTGGCAACCGCCATGATGATGATTTCTGTGATTTTGATAATACGCACCAACTTAGCGCGGTCATATTTATCGGCGAGCTGGCCGGCGGTGGCCGAAAATAAAAAGAAGGGCAGGATAAAAATAGCACCGGCAATGGTGACCAGTAATTGCGTATTCTCACCGATTTGCGCCGAAATGCGATAGGTGATCAACATCACCAACGCATTTTTGAGCATGTTGTCATTAAATGCGCCGCAAAATTGGGTGATGAACAAAGGTAAGAAACGTTGTGAACGAACAAGAGACATGGTCAGACGGTGTGTGCCTATATGCGAGTTGGCCCTCACATAATCATAAAAAAGACTGATAGTAAAAGGGATTCGCGCAGCAGGCGAGCCTATCGCGATTTTGCTATATTATTGATAGATGGGCTATTTTGATTAGTTCATCGACAGCATAACGGAATTCACCCGCTGGTCGAGCGTGCGGATAACACCGTCCATGCCTTTTGCCGCCATGATCTTGCCAAACTCGGCGCGATGGGTAGCAAGCATGCTAACATTCTCAACAGCAATATCGATAATGCGATTTTTGCCATCGGCACGTTCAATCACCGTATAATCCACTTTCAAATGATCGGCATTCGACAGCTTCAATTCGGTGCGGGCGGTGAACTTTTCATTATTGGCATGGTTGATGCCTAAAATTTTCATATCCACGATTTTGCGCTCTTTGCTTTGGCCAAATGTTTCCACGTAAGCTTTGAGCAAAAAGGCTTCATAGAGTTTTACATAGGTTTCACGTTGCGCGTCTGATGCCTGGCGCCAAGCCGCGCCGGCTACAAATTTAGCGATCCAATCAATATCAACCAGGGTTTTAAACCCTTTCTGCAAATTCTCTGCACGCTGATCGAACGATTTTTGCTGATCTTGCAATACCGCAAGCGTTGCCGTCGTCATCTTTTTGACCAGCTCTTCGCGCTTGGTAATTTTTTCCGGTGAAATGGCTATTTGTTCTGCAATCGAAGGACTGCTGGTAAATAAACCAAGGCTTACGCATATCGCTGATAGTAAAATGGGTAATCGCATCATAATTCCTACTTCTTCATTCCAAAACGAAACACTTCTCGTATTTTAGTTAAAGCCTTTTAACATAATGTGAATGTTAGATAAAATGCTATCTAACATAGGCAGAAGATAAATAGTTTATATATTACAGATATATAGCAATATAAAAGCAAAGTATTGTCACAAAGCATTCATACTTCTTTTAACCTTAATTGACTATAATGAGTGAGCAATTAAGGGACAATTCGTGGCAAAAGAAGCGCCCCATATAGCCATTGTCGGTAGCGGTATCTCGGCTAATACCTTTGCTGAGGAGCTATTGGAGCGCGTCCAAAAAGACAAAAGCCTGCTTCCGCTGGAGCTGGATATTTATGAGGCTGGTGCGCAATTACAAAACGGCATCGCCTGGGACCCCTCCGGTCGTTATTTTCACCGCGAGACGATCTATTTTTCTACCGACTATATTAAAAAAGTTGCCGAAGCCATTCGGAACGATCCGTCATTGGTCAATGGCGATATGCGCCATCTCGATGTGGAGCGTCATGAAGTAAGCCGCGCCTTAAGCGGGAAAATGCGCAAACGACGAATGGAGCGCATGCTTGAAAATTTAGAAAGCGCTGGCGTAAAAATACATCGTCACACCAATTGTACGATTGTAGATGTGCAGAAACAAGAGGATGGCTATAATCTGATTTCGGCCACCGGCAAACACTACCATGCCGATTATGCAACCATTGCCACCGGGCATTGGCAAGGCCAAGGCGCATTAAACAGCCACCCTGGTATATATGATTCCCCCTGGCCTGCCAGCAAACTCGAAGCCATTGACACTAATCAGTCCATTGCCGTGATGGGCACTAGTTTAAGTGCGGTCGACGCCATGCTAACCTTGGCCCATCAAGCAGGGCATTTTGAACGTGATGCCGATAATAAACTGCATTTTATTCCCAATCCCGAAAATCCCGCATTCGCACTTGAGGCCTATTCGCCGCATGGCATGCTGCCTGGGGGGAAAGGCAAAACCTTGGGGCTACGAAACATACTGTCTTCTAGCGCTATTGAGCGACTTAAAGACAAAGACGGCGTTATCTTACTGGATGCAGTATTTGCTGCCATGAGTAATGATTTCATGCGCTATTCGGGTGTTGATAACAGTCCCATAACTGCTAAAATCAGGCGGACGCTCACTAAGCAGCCGCTAAAATTAGAAGATGCCGTCAACGCGGTATATGAGGCCTATGAGAAAACCGGACCGACCGAATGGCTGCGCATACAATGTGATTTGGCGAAAGAATCCCGAAAAAACGACACTACTATTTCTTGGCAAAATTATTTAATCAACGCGATGTACGCGATAGATAAGGCTTACCCATATTTCAGCGCTGAAGATAAAGACCGCTTTTCAGAATATATCCAGCCGCTTTATATGAAACTGGCGGTGCCTATGGTGCAAGGTAATGCTGAAGAAATATTGGCGTTATTAGAAAGTGATCGCCTCCATGTGCATAGGCTAGGCAAACACCACTCATTGGGTACTGCGCGTAACGGCAATGATAAGCTACCAGGCGCTGAGATCCGCTATACCGACCAGCAAGGCCATGAACATTACGCACATCATGCTGTAGTAATCAAAGCATCAGGCGATGATGCCCGCCAATTAAGGCATTCTTCTGAACTGATGAAAAATCTATTCGCTTCAGGCATAGTACAATCGCCTACGAGTGCCTATCACAACAGTTCGGCGGGAGCAAAGGCGCATATAGACGAGTTGAAATCAGGTGGCGCGCAACGTACTTTTTATAAAGATGGCCGTTACTACCGCGATGATGGCGGCATTCTAGTCGATCCGCATCGACTATCGGTTATACCCACTCAGGGGCCATCAAAAAAATCTAGTCGCCTCTATGTGATGGGACCACTTTTAGCAGCTAACATGCCGCTGCCACATGGAACCATCTCACTTAATGATGCCGCTCATTCTATTTTAGACGATATCCAAAATGAGATCCTCACTGAGCGTTGGCAGGCACATGCTAATAAACCCACGCAAGAGCCAGAGGCTTTACTGGGTTTTACCCAAGTTACAAAACCCGATGGCAGCGATCATATGGTTGCGATTGTTAAAGAACGTGTAGGACTTGTGCAAACCACCGCCATCAAAGAATATGTGGCATCCCATACAGGTTATCATCCCAAGAATGTAGAAATTTCTACCTACGCTGAACTAGAGCCCACTGTGCAAGATCTGGTTGCTAATATGGGCGTTTTCCCGCAAGCTGCGCCCGGTCATTCGTACTAAAAGGCGCCGTTCATGCTGTTTAATGAAGAGTTATTCATTACGCTTTTCCTGCCGATATGGTTGATGGCATTTGGCCTTATAATCCCTCGCTCGAAGCGACTGGTCGCTCACAGCATCATTATTGTCGCCTCGCTGATTTTTTACAGCGCCTACGACTACACCCTTACCTATGTGTTGCTGCTATCAATTGCAATCAATTACATCACCTGCCAGCGTATCCGCAGCAGTCTTTATGCTAAGCGCTATCTATACTTGAACCTGGCCTTTAACATCGGCACCCTCGCCTATTTTAAATATAGCTGCTTCCTGCTGGAAAACGCTGCCTTACTGCTGGCATTAAAGCCCACCGTTTGCGATGTTACCTTGCCACTGGGCATTTCGTTTTTCACCTTTCAGCAGATTGCTTTTTGCGTCGATAGCTACCGCAATCGCAACCAGCCCGTTCATGCCAGCAGCTATATGGCCTTTGTCACTTTCTTTCCGCATCTCATCGCTGGCCCCATTGTGCGCCGGAAGGATCTCTACGAGGCACTCGATAATGAAAGCTACCGGTTAAGCAGGCCCAACCTGGAAATAGGTCTTGCCTGTTTCCTCTATGGGTTTCTGCAAAAGGTGATGTTGGCCGATCCTCTGGCCATTATCGTCAATGCAAGTTTTACCACCGCCAATGAGCGGGTGCTTACATTTGCCGAAAGTATACTCGCGTCATTTGCCTTCACTGGTCAGATTTATTTTGATTTCAACGGTTATTCAACCATGGCCATCGGTCTTGCCTGGATGATTGGTATTGCGCTGCCTAGCAACTTTGAAACACCTTACCGTTCGCGCTCCATCACCGATTTCTGGAAACGTTGGCACATCACGCTGGGCAGCTTCTTTCGCGATTATGTCTATATTCCCTTAGGCGGCAATCAACACGGATTACACCGCCAATGCCTTTTTTTGCTGATCACCATGCTGCTGTGTGGCCTGTGGCATGGCGCTGGTTGGACCTTTATTCTTTGGGGTGTGCTCAATGGCATCGCATTGGTCACAGCCCTGCTCTATCGACGCTATGTGCCGCTGCCTATACCCGCGCTTCTGGGTTGGCTGCTTACTTTTGTTTTTGTGGTGATGGGCTGGGTGCTATTTCGTGCCGAATCCTTTGCCAGCGCCATAAATGTATTTGTAGGATTCCTCGCCTGGGATACGCAAACCATCACTGCGTTTTCCGAGTCCTATAAGCAGGCAATCCGGCAAATCATTCCTTCTTCTTTTACCACAGAAGCTATTTTATTGCCGCAAGAGCTGATCCAAACCATCGCCTGTACCCATGTGGCCTTTGCCATGCTTGCCGCGCTGCTATTACCGTCGAGCACCCATATTATCATGCTCTATGACCGCCTAGTGCATAGCGGCAAACAGCAAGCCTATATTCTGCGCATCGCCTTGGCAGTGATAAGCGCCGTGGTGCTAGCCAAGCTCTTACAGATACAGTCTTACACCGCCGTCAACTTTATCTATTTCAATTTTTAGTATGAAACAGTTGATCCCTTTATTGCTATTTACCGCGGTGCTGATGAGTCTGGAGCTGTCATCCTTTTCGCAGGCCATTCGCGCATCAAATGCCTGGCTACATGATAGCGATCATCGCCTACCGAATATTCGCGTAGCACCGGTGCAATGCCGCCTAAGCTTTGTACGGGAATTTATTGAACTGCAACCCTGGACGGAACGTAAAACCATTGCCTTCTTTGGCGATTCTCATATGTTTGGCAATGGACACCCGCTGGAAAATACTATTCCCTACCTAGCCACCCCCAGCCCTTACCTGCCAATTAATTTATCCATCATTAATGCGCATCCAGACGACATCGTCAATGTTCTAGAGCTATTAGAGTATAAGCAGATTAAACCTGACATGAGCATTGCCACCATCAAGCATACGCATTTTAAAAAGTTCCGATCCAAAGGTGGGGTAGAAACGCGAGTTAACCTGCTTAGCTACCTACCCTATAATCTGGGCTATTATTATTGCGCCGCGCGCTATCGCAATACCATTGAGCCTTATTTTACAGAGCGGTTAAATAAACCAAGAGAAACCTATAGCCATATAGAACTCGGTGATCGCTATATGCAGATAAACGGCAAGGCCATTGATCGCTACCTGCCACCGATGTTGGAAAAATTATCTGAGACTAAAAGGCCAACGCTGGTCTATCTTCTGCCACATGCGTTGGAAGCATTTGATGAGTATGGATTTAACAAAAAGGACTACCGTGAGATATCACGCTATTTAATGCAGCTTTGTACCCGTTATCGAGGCGTGGAATGCTTAGATTTATCAGAGCGCCTCACCTTGCCCTATTTTCACGATGTAGCCCATCCCAACTCCAAGGGTATTCATGCAATCAGCGAACTATTGCAAACACGCATTCGCGCGTTACAACCCTAATCTTTCCAGAGGGTCTTGAGCTTTTCTTCACGGCCACTGCCGGTTTTATAAGCATTATAGCGCAACGGGTTCTTTTTATAATAATCCTGGTGATACTCTTCGGCCGGATAGAAAATGGCCGCTTTCGTAATGGCAGTGGCAATAGCAAGGCCTAATTTCTTTTGTTTGGCATCGCGTGATAGCTCGGCGGCGCGGCGCTGTTCTTCGCTGGTATAAAAAATCTCGGTGCGATACTGGCTGCCGCGATCATAAAACTGACCGCCTGCATCCGTAGGATCAATATTACCCCAATAAATATCGAGCAATTTTTCATAGGTGACAACAGCCGGATCATAAACCACCTCTATGGCTTCCGCATGTCCGGTGTGGCCACTGCTGACCTGCTCATAGGTAGGATTCTCGACCTGCCCGCCAATATAGCCTGATGTTACCGAAACCACTCCTGGGGTGCCTTGAAACTCTGCTTCCGTGCACCAAAAGCAGCCACCGGCAAAAATCGCACGTTCTGTTTTATTATCCATGGCCAATGCGCCTCCTGGTAACGAGTTATAGGAAAAAAACCATAAGGTGAGGTAAATAAAAAATCGCATGGGTAACAATCTATTTTCTAACAGCTAGATCGACAATAAAGCGATCGGCCTGCTGCTTGTTTATGAGCTGCCCGTTCCAATTGAGCTGGGTATAGTCACCTGCGGAAATATAGCCTTCCTGCGCAACGTAGCGTTCAACGGCAAAGGCACCACGCTCCGGTATTGCCGTCACACGGTAAAGCTGGCGATCTAATACATAATATTCATATTGCGGTGCCATATTATCGTTTTGCACTCACTTTAGGTGGTTGCACATTATGTTCCAGCGCTTGATAAACCGCTTGCAAATCATCCGGCATTTTCTCAGCTGCATCGAGATGAATTTGCTTCGCTGCCGCTTCTAATTCTCGGTAGCGGTAGAAAAGCTTGAGCCCTTTAAAATCACCAATCTCCTTAGGTGAGAGCGGCGCGCGCTCAGCCGCGTTATGACTTAAATACTTGGTCAACCAGTTATAGGTCTCTTTCATACGCTCCAGTGTCGCATTGCTAAAGTTATCGCCATGAATGACGGTTTCATTGCCAATCTTTTTCGACATGTCGCGCATCAACTCATACACGCGATGTGAGGTGCGATCAATTTCAGCCATCGAGCGCGGTAAGATTTGTACTTCGCACACACGATCATCCAGCAACATACATACCTTCATATCCATAAGGCCGCGCTTATTGACGGTCCAGCCTTCGGTCGACATGGGGCCACGCTCCGAAAAATAATCGCAGAGTTTCTGCGCCATTTCATCCGAATCCACCACAATGCGCACGCGATTTAAATCGGCAATATCGGAAAGGGTGAGTTTTTTGGTGCGGAGTTTTCGCTGCACGCTATCACGCGTTTTCGCGCCGTTTTCTTGCATGCACAAATAGTTGGGGCTGCGGCCTTCTTCTTGGAAACATTCATTGATATCATGGACATAATTATTGGGTGATCGAGAAATCGTATAGGATTTCTTACCTTCTATCTCGTCTTCGTGGATGGCAATTTGTTGCTGAGGATACTCGCGGTTAAATTGCTCAATCGCTTCGCGTAATTCGGGACTGAGTGTTAACGCTAGATTATTACGCACCTCATCAAATTCAGCACTTAAGCTATTTGATTCATCATTGTCCTTATCAAGGCGCTTGAGATATTCTCCACACGCGTCACGATTGCGCCGAAGCGGCACTACTTCTGTTTCATAATAGCGCTCCAGTGAACCGGTATTGGTAATATCGGTAGGAAGCTCTTGCGAACGCAGAGCATCATCATTTTGATTTATGACCGCTAGGCGCGAGGCATACATGGCCCGGGCGCATAATTTAATCAGCTCTTTTTGGCGCGGCACGTTGTCTTGCATAAATTCATCGAGCGTTCGAATTCTGCCCTGCTCGGAGCTTTCCGCCAGCTGACGGTATGAAACATGATTGATATGCGGCTTACGCGAAGACACGAATATTCTACCTAAATCTGTAGGGGTTACAAAACCGTATCAAAGAAAGACCGGTAATATTTTAAGCAGGTATTATATAAAATTAGTTAATATCTGTCGATGGGGTTTCTTGCACCGGCTTAGGCTCTTCCCAACCCCCACCCAGTGCGCGAATCAGGGTAATGGTGGCTACAAAACGCTGTAGCTGGGTCTGAATATAGACGCGCTCGGCTGCTACCGAATCACGCTGATTAATGACTAGATCTATATGATCCACATCACCTTCTTCAAAACGTTTTTTGATGAGTTCAAAACTACGTTTGGCGGCAATCGCCGATTGCTCAACTGTTTTAGATTGTTCGGCCAGTAATCGTTGATCGCTTAGGCTGTTTTCTGCATCACGGAATGCAACCAATACCTGCTGACGGTACGTAGCGACAGCTTCTTCATAGGCCGCTTTAGCCGAATCGAGATTGCCAAAATTACGGCCGCTGTCAAATATCGGCATGGTGATCGCGCTGCCTGCGGTCTGGCCTAACGCCCAGCTGCGGCTCGACCATTGGAACAAATCACCCAGTTCTGTGGATTCCACACCGCCATTAGCGGTCAATGCAATGCGTGGGAAGAAGGCCGTACGGGCAACACCTATGCGCAAATTAGCAGCCTGCATGTTTGCCATGGCAGCAGCAATATCGGGGCGACGCGCCAAAAGCTCCGACGGCAGGCCAGCCGGAATCGCAGGCGGCACACCGTCTAATGGTTTTCCTTCCCAGCTAAATTCAGACGGCATTTTTCCAAGCAAGGTAGCCAGCATATTTTGCGTAGAGTTCCGCTCACGCTCGGTTGCGGTCAGTTCGGTTTTTGCCGTGGCCACATCCGCTTGTGTTTTAGCAAAATCGGACTCACTGACAGCGCCTAGCTCCATCTTCTTTTGCATAATGCGCAGTTCTTCTTCGCGTTCGGCTAGAGTGTCGCGCAATAATATATATTGGCTATCGAGCGCACGCAGCATGTAATAATGTTGTGCCACATCAGCTTGCAGCGCCAACAAGACGCTGCGGTAATTAGCTTCCTGTGCCTGGGTATCAAACATATAAGCACGGTAGCCATCATGCACACGGCCTAATAAATCCAACTCATATGAAAGTACCCCACCGACGCTAAACATATTATAAGGCTTCAAAGTAGTGGCCTGGCCGCCAAAGGCAGCATTCGATGCATCAGCTGGCTTAGCGCGCACAGCATTAGCACCCACATCTAAATCAGGAATGAGACTTGGGCTTCTCGATTGTGCAAGTCCGCGTGCCTGTTCAACCCTGCTCGCTGCTATTTTAAGATTTGGGTTGGCTTCCGCTGCTTGCTTTTGCAAGTCATCGAGCGTGCTGTCTTGGAATATTTTCCACCACTGACCGCGATCTTCTTGTGCCAATGGCTCCAGCGCTTTCCACCGCCCCTGCTCTTGCAGGATATCTACTTGGGGCGCAACTTCTTTGAATTGCTCCGGCACCTTCATATCAGGCGCGACAAAATCAGGCGCCAGGCTGCAGCTTGTCAGCATCGTCGTTACGGCAAAAAGATAGAGCGCCTTATGCATGCGGATGCTCCTGCGAGTGAATGGGACATTCGCCAGCCGTATGCAATTTATTACCCACCAGGTTACGAAGCCCTACATAAAATACCGGTGTCAAAAACAATCCGAAGAACGTCACACCTAACATACCTGAAAACACGGCAACACCCATGGCATGGCGCATTTCTGCCCCTGCGCCGGTCGACATTACCAGTGGCACCACCCCCATGATGAAGGCAAATGATGTCATCAAAATTGGGCGAAGACGCATGCGTGTAGCTTCGATGGCGGCTTCTAGTGGCGTACTTCCTTGAATCTCTAATTCGCGCGCAAATTCGACGATCAAGATCGCATTCTTACATGCAAGCCCCACCAACACCATCAGGCCGATCTGGGTAAAGATATTATTGTCGCCGTTGGTAAGCCAAACGCCAAAAATAGCACACAGCAAACACATCGGAACGATAAGAATGACTGCAAGCGGTAGCGATAGGCTTTCATATTGCGCAGCCAACACCAAAAACACCAGCAATACGCAAAGCGGAAACACCAAGATCGCCGTATTGCCGGCAAGAATCTGCTGATAGGAAAGTTCTGTCCATTCGTAACTAACGCCTTTGGGTATAGTTTGCTTAATGATTTGCTCGATGGCTGCTTGCGCTTCGCCAGTCGAATATCCCTTAGCGGGCCCGCTATTAATATCGGCGGTGCGATACGCATTGTAGCGCATAGCACGCTCCGGCCCATAGCTTTGCTTGACGGTAACAACGCTACCAAGCGGCACCATTTCACCGACGGCGTTGCGCACTTTCAGCTTGGTAATATCGTCTGCATGCGCTCGATACGGCATGTCAGCTTGGGCAATAACGCGGTAGGTGCGGCCAAATTTATTAAAGTCGTTGATATAGAGTGAGCCTAAGTAAATCTGCATCGTGTCAAAAATATCGGTGATCGCAATACCGAGCTGTTTGGCTTTGGTGCGGTCAATATCGACTTGCAATTGCGGCACATTGATCTGATAGCCGCTATAGGTTTGATGGGGATCGAGCTGTGGGATTTTACCGCTGTAAATCTGTCCTAATATTGCATCTTTTACGCCGGAGAATTCTTCTTCCGATAAATCGACACGATTTTGCAGCTGCAACTTAAACCCGCCCGATGTACCCAATCCCAAAATCGGCGGCGGCGGCAAGACCAACACGAACGCATCTTTAATCGCGCCAAACTGCATGTTGACCTTTTGCGCAATGGCACTGGCCGATAACTCAGAAGAATTGCGCTCAGAAAAATCAGTGAGCGGCAGAAACACAATGCCGGCGCTTGAGCTGTTGGTAAAGCCATTGATGGAAAGACCTGGAAACGCCACCGCATGTGCGATGCCAGGGGTTTTCATGGTGATCTCCGACATTTGGCGGATCACTTTTTCGGTACGGTCAAGCGACGAGCCATCCGGCAATTGCGCAAAGCCAATCAGATATTGTTTATCTTGCGCGGGCACATAGCCTGTGGGCACTTTATAGAAAGCAAACGCCGTTAAGCAAACAAGCACAAGATACAAGGTAAAGGCTAATCGTTTGCGGCCCAACACACGGGTTACACGCCTGGAGTAATTATCAGAAGCCGAGCTAAAGAAACGATTGAACCAGGCAAAAAATCGCCCAAAACGTGCATCCATCCAGCGCGTAAGCCAGTCTTTTGGTGCGTCGTGCGGCTTGAGCAGCAACGCGGCCATAGCCGGCGATAGGGTGAGCGAGTTGAAAGCAGAAATCACCGTGGAAATTGCAATGGTGAGCGCAAACTGGCGGTAAAATTGGCCGGTGAGACCGCTAATAAATGCGATGGGCACAAACACCGCAATCAAGCTCAGTGCGATCGCGATAATGGGTCCGCTTACTTCGCGCATGGCTTGGTACGTAGCATCACGCGGGCTTAAGCCCGCTTCAATATTACGCTCGACATTCTCCACCACCACGATTGCATCATCGACCACGATTCCGATCGCAAGTACCAGGCCAAACAGGGACAACGCGTTAATCGAAAAGCCCATCAACAGCAAAAAGGCAAAGGTACCAATAATCGATACCGGCACGGCAAGTAGTGGAATGATCGAAGCGCGCCATGTCTGTAGAAACAAGATTACCACCAGCACCACCAGCGCCACGGCTTCAAGCAAGGTATGGATTACCGCCTTGATAGAATCACGCACGAAGGAGGTCGGATCATAGACAATGCTGTAATCGACATCCTCGGGGAAATCATGTTTGAGCTCTTCCATCAACGCACGCACATTGTCGGATATCTCAAGTGAATTGGAGCCAGGCATTTGGAAAATGCCCAGTGCGACCGCGGGCTTATTATCCAGCAATGAGCGCAGCGCATATTGCGAGCCACCCAGCTCTATGCGCGCCACATCGCGCAAGCGCGTTACCGCACCCGTTTTATCGGTTTTGATAATGATATTGCCGAATTCTTCTTCGGTTTGCAGGCGGCCTTGCGCATTGACGTTGAGTTGCAGCTCCACATCTTTGGCCGAAGGCGAAGCGCCGATCACACCGGCCGCCACCTGTACGTTCTGCTCACGGATAGCAGCAACAACCATGCTGGCACTCATGCCACGCGCAGCGATCTTATCGGGATCAAGCCATAGGCGCATCGAATAATCGCTACCGCCAAAAATCTCTACCTGGCCAATACCGGAAATACGCTGCAACCGGTCTTTGATATTAAGCGTGGCGTAGTTGCTCAGATACAGTGGATCATAACCACTTTTGGGCGAAAGGATATGCACCACCATGGTAAGATCCGACGAGCTTTTTACCGTGGTCACACCAAACTGGCGCACGATGTCGGGCAAGCGCGGCAAGGCCTGATTCACGCGGTTCTGCACCAGCTGCTGCGCCTTATCGGCATCGGTGCCAATCTTGAAGGTAATGGTCAGGTTCATTTGACCATCAGAGGTGCCTTGCGAGAACATATACAGCATGTTTTCCACGCCATTGATTTGCTCTTCGAGCGGCGCTGCCACGGTCTCTGCAATCACCTTTGGATTGGCTCCTGGATATTGCGCAATCACCTGCACCGAGGGCGGCACCACTTCGGGATATTCTGAAATCGGTAACTGCCAAATCGAAATGGCTCCACCGATAAAAATCAGTAGCGAAAGCACCGCAGCAAAAATAGGCCGGTCAATGAAGAAGCGAGAAATATTCATGACTACTGCGTAACCTCAGCCTTCGGTTCCACTTCCTCTTTCGGCGTATTTGATAGGACATCAGCTGGTTTGTCCAATGGCGTACCGTCCATATGCATTGGCTCAGGCGTAACCGGCTGGCCTGGCATCATCACACGCTGCAACCCGCTTACAACAATGCGCTCGCCTGGTTTGAGGCCTTCTTCTACAATGCGCAACCCATCAGCGGTATCACCGAGCTTGAGTTCGCGGCGCTCGGTTTTTCCATCGTCGCCTACCACAATGACGAATTTCTTGCTCTGATCGGTGCCAATCGCACGATCCGTCACCAAAATGGCGGAGCGGCTGGCAACGCTACCCATTTTAATGCGCGCAAACAAGCCAGGCACCAACGCGCCGTCTTCATTATCAAAAATGGCGCGCACACGTACCGTGCCTGAGCCAGTATTCAAACGGTTGTCGAAAGATTCGACATGGCCATCACGTTTCACATCATTAGCCAACCACAGCTCAACCGGCACTTCTTTCGGATCGGATGTGGTGGTAGCGCCTTCCTTGGCGTAATCAATATAGGCGGCTTCGTCGATTTCAAAATCGGCGTAAATAGGGCTGCTAGATACAACCGAGGTCAGCACGGCTGCCCCTGCTTCCACTAAATTACCCACCGTGATTTCCGCGCGGCCTACACGACCTTCAATCGGAGACATCACTTTGGTATAACCTAAATCCAGTTGCGCTTTGGTGAAATCTGCCTTGGCGACATCGTAATCATTTTTGCGCTGATCGAATTCGCGCTGCGAAATCGCTTTGCTTTCCAGCAAGGATTGCGCGCGGTCAAAATCGGCTTTGGCCAAATCATGGCGCGCTTTAGCAGAAAGCTGTGCGGCTTCAAAAGGTTTGGGATCGATGACAAAGAGCAAAGCGCCTTTTTTAACCAACGAACCGCTGGTAAAATGAATCGACTCAATGGTGCCCGATATGCGTGGACGAATATCAACTTGATCCACCGCCACCAAACGACCTGAGAATTCCTTCCATTGGCGCACATCGCGCTCAATGACTTCTGCCACGCCCACGGGCGGTGCACCACCAGCTGCCGAAGGGTCGCCCTGCCCGATAAAATGCCCGTAAGCATAATAAAGACCGCCGGCAATCGCCACAAACACAATCAATTTAGCGAAACGATTCATGAGGAATTCCTTTATGTTCTTGAGCAAGAACGTAGGATATTTAACGAACGAGTCAAGCCACTCCTTGCTTGTTATCTAGGGTTATAGTAACAAAATATATTTTGTATAGTAGGCAGTTTAAATATACTCAGTATACAAATGTATACTAATGGGGGTTTTATGGGTAAAGCAGGCAAAAAATCGATCTGTGATGAAAGTTCACATAAGGATTGTCCCGTGTTTTTGACACTGAGCCTCATTGCAAATAAATGGTCAGTGCAGATTCTATATTATCTAATGCAGGCGAATAAAAGCACGCTGCGTTTTAGTGAATTGCAAAAGCAATTAAACGGCATCACCCAGCGCGAATTAACCAAGCATCTGCGCGAATTTGAAAAGACCGGTATTGTTACCCGCACTGTTTTCCCGCAAATCCCGCCGCGCGTTGAATATACGCTAAGCGATATGGGGCATTCGCTCTTTATACCGATCAAAGCACTGGCGCAATGGGCGGAAAAGCATGGTCCTACCATTCAGAAGAAGCGTGAAGATTTTGAACGCAGGGCAGCAAAGAAATCAGGGAAGCAAGCCGCCTAGCGCCCTACCGCCTACAATATGCACGTGGAAATGAAACACGCTTTGTCCAGCTTGCTCTTTATGATTAGTAATAAGCCGGTAGCCGCTTTTATCCACGCCTAGTTTTTCAGCCACTTTGCGCACTGATTGCCAGAAATAGGTCATATAATCTGCTGGCGCGTTCGCAGCAAAATCATCAAATGAGACATATTCCCGTTTTGGGATCACTAGCACATGCACCGGTGCGGCGGGCGATATATCGTGGAAGGCGAGCACATAATCGTCTTCATAGACAGTATTGGATGGAATTTCGCGGCGCAGTATTTTGGCAAAGATATTATTCGTATCGTACGTCATAAGTGCCTCCAGAAAAAGGGCCGGCCTATTTATACTATCTTGCAGAAATCCGAAAAATCAGGGCGTGGAGAGCGCGGATGCAGTTTGCTCGCATCGCCATATCCTAAGTTGCATAAGAAATTGGATTTGATGGTGGTGCCGGCAAAAAAGGCCGCATCCAATTTCGCATTATCAAAGCCAGACATCGGACCGCAATCCAGGCCCACGGCGCGTGCCGCCAGCATGAAATACCCGCCTTGCAGCGATGCGTTGCGGAAAGCCGTAGATTCGATCAAGGCTTGATTGCCCACAAACCAGCTGCGCGCGTCGGTGTGCGGAAAGAGTTTCGGCAACTGCTCATAAAACGCCATATCCTGCGCAATGATCGCAGTCACTGGCGCCTTCATGGTTTTATCAACATTGCCGGCAGCCAAGGCTGGCTTTAGCTTTTCTTTAGCTTCTTTGGATTTTACAAACACGATACGCATCGGTTGGCAATTAGCCGAGGTGGGCCCCATTTTAGCCAAGTCATAGGCTTGCTTGAGCAGCGCATCATCCACCGGCTTATCCAGCCAGTCGCTATGGGTGCGGGCATTACGAAACAAAAGATCCAATGTTTTTTCGTCTGCCATAACTATTCCTCTTCTTTTTCTTTGAGTTTGCGCGCGGCTTTTTCATCCAATCCGGAAATACCCACGCGACGCGTCAGCTCATCTGCCACTTCAGCGGGGCTAATGCCGGCATCGGCCATCAGCAGCAACCAGTGAAACAGCATATCGGCGCTTTCATTGATCGTTTCCTGGCGGTCCTTGCTCATGGCGGCAATGATGGTTTCTACCGACTCTTCGCCAAATTTCTGAGCAATTTTGGGCGTGCCTTGTTTTAGGCGTTTAGCGACATACGACTTGTCGGTATTAGCACCACGCCGCTCATTAATCACCGTATAGAGATGGTCGAAAATATCTTGGGTCATAGCTATAGCCTTACCGGAAGCTGCGCTGCTTTTAAAGCCTCTTTTACCTGCGCGATGGTAAATGTGCCAAAATGGAAGATGGAGGCGGCAAGCACCGCGTCGGCTTTGCCTTGGCGGACGGCCTCGACCGCATGCTCCAGCGTACCGATACCGCCGGAGGCGATCACCGGAATGGTCACGGCTTCCGATACAGCACGCGTTAGCTCAATATTGACGCCTTGCTGGGTGCCATCACGGTCCATCGAGGTAAGTAAAATTTCGCCGGCGCCGAGTGAAGCCATTTTTTGTGCCCAGGCTACCGCATCAATGCCGGTTGCGTTGCGGCCACCATGCGTAAAAATCTCAAATTTTCCAGGTGCGGTTTGCTTGGCATCAATCGCCACTACAATACATTGCGAACCAAATTTTTGCGCCGCCTCACCCACAAACTCAGGGCGCTTCACCGCTTCGGTATTAATTGATACTTTATCAGCGCCTGCCAATAATAAGTTGCGGATGTCATCTAATGTGCGCACGCCGCCGCCTACAGTTAGCGGCATAAAACACTGTTCGGCCACGCGCGAGACCACATCATAGAGAATAGAGCGGTTATCGCTTGAGGCGGTAATATCAAGAAAGCACAGCTCATCGGCGCCTTGTGCGTCATAGACTTTCGCTTGCTCCACCGGATCACCGGCATCGCGCAGTTCAACAAAATTGACGCCCTTGACCACGCGGCCATCCTTCACGTCTAAACAGGGGATAATGCGGGTTTTCAGCATTAGATAAAACTCAAAGCACAGAGTTGGCTATAAAAAGACTGACGTGTCTTTTCATCTTCTTCGACATACGTATCCATCAATATTTGATAGGCTGCGCGTAATTTTTTATCAGAACTAACCACAAGGCTTGCCATCGGGTCAAAGCGTTGAGATGGATTATTCACTAGAATATCGAAATATTCTTTTTCCTCATACACCGCATGCAGAATGAGCAGATGCAGTTTTTCCAAATGCGCAGGAAAAGCAAGTGTATCGATACGGCGCAAAATTTCACCGTGATTGCGCACAATGGATTTACGCATGGCCGGATTATTGAGATTATTCAGCAAACTCACTCGCTCAACTACGCCAATATTAATCAGGTCAAAAAGGGATTTAATATAGTTGGCGTCCCCTTTAGACATTTTAGTGGCAGCCGGTACAAAAGGGGTAAATTGCACGCCTGTTGCTTTATAGGCCGCTTCCACCGTCATATGTTGGGCAATAGATTTGGGTGCGGTATGCTCAATTCTCAGCTTACGCAAAGTCTCAAGCGTATATTCTTCGATCCTAGGCTGTTGCTGTTGAGACCACGCCACCGCTACGATAAGCAGCATTAATCCACCCAGCATAACCGGCAAGCGATTCCAATCTATGGCAACGGCAAAGCTACGCGCACGCGGCTTCACAATTGTCCATCCTTTTTGCGGCCGCGATAAAGCGACCAGACGGCCACCACACCGATGAAAAACCACACCACATTCACCAACACCGAAGCGCCTGCGTCTTTATAATAGGCATAGGTCGCTAAAAACAATGCGCCGATGATATTCACTGCCTGATAACTATAGCTATCGCTGGTGAGTTTTTTAAAGGAGATCAGAAAATAGCCCGCCAACACCAGCACCGCCCCTACCCATCCGATAATATCGATCCACAGACTCATAAGCCAAGCGCCTCCTTAGGGGTAATGGCACCATCATAGAGCGCGCGGCCAATAATCACGCCTTCAATACCTTTAATTTCATGCTCTTTATAGGCTTTGATATCAGCCACCGAACTAATGCCGCCGGAGGCAATCACCGGAATGGTAATATCTTCGGCAAGCTTCACGGTTTCTTCAATATTGGGCCCCTGCATGGCGCCATCGCGGCTGATATCGGTATAGATAATCGCGCACACGCCGGCATCTTCAAAACGCTTAGCCAAATCAATTGCCGATTGATCCGACACCTCTGCCCAGCCCTCCACCGCCACCTTGCCAGCTTTTGCATCAACCCCCACTGCGATTTGCCCAGGAAATAAACGGCAGGCTTCTTTAACCAACAGCGGATTGCGCAGCGCAATCGTGCCCAAAATTACACGTGAAATACCGGCTTCCAGCCAACGCGCGATCAGATCCATATTGCGAATGCCGCCGCCCAATTGCACCGGCATAGTCACGCGAGAGAGAATCGATTTAACCGCCGCTTCATTCACCGGCTTGCCTTCAAATGCGCCATTTAAATCCACCACATGCAGCCATTCAAATCCAGCCTGCTCAAACTGTTCTGCCTGTTCGGCGGGACTCTTTGCAAACACCGTGGCTTTATCCATCTCGCCGCGCAATAAGCGCACGCATTGTCCGTCTTTTAAATCAATTGCAGGATAGAGAATCATATCAAAGTACTAATAGGCTCCAGGTTTTTATAATAAAAGCGTCCGCCAATCATCTGCGCGTTCACAAATTCATAGTAAGGCAGCTCACCCCAACAAATATAACCGCATTCTTCGTAGATACGAATCGCACGCTCTTGCGTTTGCCGCACACTTAGGCGCAAAACAGAAAAGCCTTGCGACCGCGCTTCACGCTCTGCTGCTTCAAGCAACATTTTCGCCAACCCATGCCCGCGCGCCCAAGGTGCAACAAAATGCGCTTCCAGCGCGACGCAAAACGACGAGGTTTCTTTACTGGGACCTGGTTTGAGCAACTGTACACTGCCAGCCAATACGCCATCTAAGCGCGCAGCAAATAGCACGCGGTCCGGCACTACCAGCACGCCTTTCCAATAGGTCTCCAGCAAATCTTTGCCTGGCGGCACCACCCAGTTAAAGCCGATACCATCGCGAATAGCATCCTCGGTGGCCTGGACCAATTCTGTTAAATCGGCATGGCGAAATTCACTTAATCGTTCAACGCGCGCGCCACTCATGCAGCAATACCCACAAAATTTTTCAACAAGGCCAGTCCCGTTGCCTGACTTTTTTCCGGATGGAACTGTGTACCGATAATATTGCCTCGCGCAACGATGGCGGTAATCTCCTGACCATAATCCACCGTAGCCAGCACATCGGCGCGGTCACATCCCACCGCATGATAGCTATGGACAAAATACGCATGCGCGCCTTCTTGAATGCCCTTCAGCAGCGGGTGATCATGTTTTATGGCCAGTGTGTTCCAGCCCATATGCGGAATTTTATGCGGCTGCTGCGGAAGCGCCACTACTTCGCCAATGAGCCAGCCCAACCCGTCATGCAGCCCATGCTCATGCCCTTTCTGAAATAGCATTTGCATGCCCACGCAAATACCCAGGAATGGTTTTTTATGCTCAAGCACCTGCTCTTCCAACGCATCGATCATACCGGTAATTTGTTTGAGGCCACGCATGCAATCAGCAAAAGCGCCTACACCTGGCAACACGATGTGGCTCGCATTTTTTAGCGCGGCTGGATCATTCGTGACGACCACCTGCTTGCCTGCTGCTATGCGCTCAAAGGCCTTGGCGACCGAACGCAAATTACCGGAGCCATAATCAATAATCGCTACACTCATCCGGCCTTCGCTATATAGCGTTCAAAATAGCGCTGCTCTGCGCGCAGCAAATTATCGGCAACCGAGACATCGGCAACAATATAACCTTTGCGAGTCAGCTTGGCGCGGATCCAATCATTGGCTTGCAGCCCGACAAAAACCTGAATAGCAAATTGTATAATACCCGCCGAAGCCATGCCGAGCATATGCTGTTTTACCAGCGCGCTTAATAATGCGTAGGTCAATACCAGCAGAATCGTCTGCAACCATAAGCGTTGATAGAGCGCCCACAAGCCGGTGAATATGAAGCCGTATAGATTAAAGCCTTCCAGCACAAAAATCGGCTTTTCAGCCGCATGCGGAATGGAGGGCTTCACATGCACAGTATAGATGCGTGTGCGGTTAAAGAACATGCTAGAGGCTGCCTCCCAGCGTTCCTTTGGTAGATGGTATCGCATCACTCTTGCGCGGATCAATGCTGGTTGCCACGCGCAAACTGCGCGCCAAACCTTTATAGCAAGATTCGATGATATGGTGGTTGTTGATGCCGTAAAGATTTTCGACATGCAAGGTCGCACCCGCCGCAAAGGCAAAGGCCTGGAACCATTCGCGGAATAATTCCGTATCCATCTCGCCTAGTTTCGGTTTGGTGAAATCCACTTTCCAAATAAAATAGGGACGGCCCGACAAATCAATCGCCACGCGCGACAAGGTTTCGTCCATCGGAATATAGGCATGCGCATAGCGCGTGATGCCTTTGCGTTCACCCAGCGCTTTGGCAATGGCCTCGCCAATGGCAATGCCGGTATCTTCGGTGGTGTGGTGCGCGTCGATATGCAAATCGCCTTTGGCCGATACGTTCAAATCGATCAAGCTGTGACGCGATAATTGCTCCAGCATATGATCCAAAAATCCAACGCCGGTCGAGACGGTATATTGACCGGTCCCATCGAGATTCACCTCGACCGTAATTTGGGTTTCATTGGTTTTGCGCGTGACCGTTGCTTTACGCATGGCGTTATCCTTATAAATGCTTCTAGATGCTTAGTTTTTAGCAGAAAATCCGCCCTTGACAAGCCATCCCTTGAAAACATCGGGCAAAAGCACCATCTTACTTACTATGCAAGACCAACATCATAATCCTAATCAATGGTATGGCACGACCATTCTCTGTGTGCGCAAGGGCGGGAAAACCGTGCTAGCGGGCGACGGACAGGTCACGCTGGGCCATACCGTTATTAAAGCAACCGCCAAGAAAGTCCGCACCCTCGCCGATGGCAGTATTATTGCAGGTTTCGCGGGTGCAACGGCTGATGCGTTTACCCTGTTTGAACGCCTCGAAGCCAAGCTCGAAAAGCACCCAGGCCAGCTCACTCGCGCTTGCGTGGAATTGGCCAAAGACTGGCGCACCGATCGCTATTTGCGCCGCCTAGAGGCGATGATGGCAGTGGCCGATGACAAAACGGCGTTGATTTTAAGCGGCACCGGCGATGTGTTGGAGCCGGAAGACGGCATTATCGGTATTGGCTCAGGCGGCATGTATGCGCTATCGGCCGCGCGTGCCTTATCCACCGTTGAGGGGTTGGATGCAGAAGAAATCGTGCGCCGGGCGATGAAAGTCGCTGCCGATATCTGTGTCTATACCAATAGCAACCTCACGATCGAAACTTTATCTAGCAGCTCCTAATATTGCGCATATGAACAACCTATCCCCTTCCGATTTAACGCCTAAGGAAATCGTGGCCGAGCTCGACCGTTTCATTATCGGTCAATCGGATGCGAAGCGCTCGGTTGCATTGGCATTGCGTAACCGTTGGCGCCGCGCCAATGTGCCGGAAGCCATGCGCGAAGACATTATCCCTAAAAATATTTTGATGATTGGACCCACCGGTGTGGGCAAAACGGAGATTGCTCGTCGCCTAGCAAAATTGGCGCAGGCACCGTTTTTGAAAATTGAAGCCACCAAATTCACCGAAGTGGGTTATGTCGGGCGCGATGTCGATTCAATCGTGCGCGATTTGGCAGAAGTTGCGATCAAAATGGTGCGCACCAATAAGCATAAAGAAGTACACGCCAAAGCCGTTGCTGCCACAGAAGAACGTCTGCTCAATGCGCTGGTGGGTGAAAGCGCTAGTCCCGATACACGCGCTAAATTCCGTGTAAAATTGCATGCGGGTGAGTTGGAAGATAAAGAGATCGATTTGGAAGTAGCCGATAATGGTTCGGCCGCATCCAGCTTCGATATTCCAGGTATGCCTGGCGGCCAGATTGGCATGATCAATATTGGCGATATGCTCGGCAAAGCGCTGGGTGGCCGCACGAAGACAAAACGCACTACGGTGAAAACCGGCCGTGAATTGGTGATGCAGGAAGAAAGTGAAAAGCTGCTCGATCAGGATACGGTGATTCAAGAAGCGATCCAAGCCGTCGAAAATAACGGCATCGTGTTTTTAGATGAGATCGACAAGATCGCGCGCAACAGCGAATTACGCGGCGGCGATGTCAGCCGCGAAGGCGTGCAGCGTGATTTGCTGCCACTCATTGAAGGCACCACGGTTGCCACCAAATACGGCCCGATTAAAACCGACCATATTTTATTCATCGCATCGGGTGCGTTTCATATGGCCAAGCCGTCTGACCTGTTGCCGGAATTACAGGGGCGTCTGCCCATTCGTGTGGAGCTTAATGCGCTGAGCGAAGACGATATGGTGCGAATTCTAACCGAGCCGGAAACCAGCATGACCAAACAATATACGGCCTTGCTTGCCACCGAGCAGGTTGCGCTGCACTTTACCGATGATGGTATTGCTGCACTGGCTGAAATTGCAACCCGCATCAACCGCGAGGTGGAAAATATTGGTGCGCGGCGCCTGCATACCATTATGGAAAAACTGTTGGAAAGCTTGAGCTTTGAAGCACCCGATAAACAAGGTTCTGCTATCACCATCGATACGGCCTATGTCAACGCACAGCTCGAAAAACTCGCGCAAAACACCGACCTCAGCAAATTCATTTTGTAAGCCTAACCATCCTCTAAATGCAGCAACAACGCTGCACCCAACATGATGACAATGCAGGCCGGTGCCCAAGCGGCAAGCCAAATCGGCAGCGATCCAGATTCACCGAACGCATTGATGATGCGTGTGAAGAAATTCAGCAAGAAGCCGGTGATCATACCAGCCACAATCAGGATACCGATTTTACCGCGGCGTGGCAGGCGCAGTGAGAACACCGCGGCAACTAGCACCGTTCCCATCAGCAGAAAGGGTGATGCCAGCAAGGTCTGCCAATACAGCCTGTGTTTCATCGCCGAGAATCCGGCGCGTTCTAGCATCTCGATAAAGGCCGGTAGTGCCCAAAACGACATGGTCTCGGGTGAAGCAAAACTCTCTTGAATATTGCCCATGGTCAGCGTCGTTGGCAAATCTTGTTCATCAATAAATTCCGGCGGCTTTCCTGGCACCGAGCGCGTCACATTCGACAGTTTTAATCGGCCTGGTTCCAGCACTGCACGCTTCACATCCAAGCGCTCGGCGAATTTTTTGTGCCCATCAAACGTATAGATAATGACGTCATGAAACGACATGTCCGACGGCGATACGTTGGGCGAATAAATAATATGCTCGCTGTCTTTTTCAATTTGCCGCAGCCACAATCCGGAAGATGAAATAGACAGCAAGCTGATGCGACCGCTGAAATAACGCGCCTCTACCTGTTCATGCCGAAGCAGTAAGACTGACGCGAACGGACCAAAGGCAATCGTCATAAACACACCGAATGCCATCACCACGGCCATCGCTGGCGCTAGAAATTGCCACACCGATACGCCGGCCGAGCGAGTGACAATCAACTCATGCGTGCGCGTTAGGCGCGTCAGCGCCAGCATGCTGCCAATCAGCACCGCATAGGGCACGAATTTTTGAATCAAGGTGGGAAGCTTGAGTGCGGTCAGCTCTAAGATAATCGACATGGGAATCGTATCACGGCCGGAAGCACGGCGCAGTAATTCGATCACGTCAATCAAGACCGCAAGCACCGCCAAACCAAATAAGGCAATCAAAATCGAAACCAGAAAATGCCGCGCGATATAGACCGATAAAATCCAGGGCAGTCTCATGAGGATGCTCCGGAAGTGGATTTTATTTTCCGAACACGGCTATGATCGGAGAGCACCCAGCACGCCGCCCACATCGGCAGCAACAAGTTCAGATACGCCACCACCACCGCATGATCGTAGATCGCAACAAACCCACGTAGCCCCACCGAACTAAATAGCAGCACCGTGGCGCATACCACGGCAAAGGCAATACGCTGCCATTGCCCACGACGGCTGAACTGGCCCGAAAGCACCACGGCCAGCGCAATCAAGCCTAAACAAAACACATAGGCCGGCCATAATAATCGCTGATGCCCTTCAGCGACGCGCTTTTTATTTTCACTCTCGGTCAGATTCGGGTCATTGGTAAATAGCTGATCGATATAGAGCTCTTGCGGATCAGGGATGCGTTCGCGCATCGACTTGGTATAGAGGCTGATATCGAGCGCATAATGCTCAAAATTAAGCAGTGATAATTTGCCCTTGCTCATCTCTTGGCGATTGCCGTTTTTCAGCAAAAAACGCGGACCTTTCGGCGTTTCAACCAGCTTGCCTTCTTCGGCCATCATGGTCACCGATGCGTTGGCCTGCCTACTGTCATGCACCAAAATGCCATGGAGAATATTGTCGCTATCGCGCTCGCGAATAAAAACCGTCAACCCATCCACCGGATTGCTAAAGACGCCTTCTTCAAGAAAAATGGAGGCGTAGTTATTGCGCAAGAAATATTGCATTTCCTTGAATTGGCGGTAGCTCGCCGGCAATAAATAAATCGCAATCAGATAGGCAAGAATCGTGACCATCATCGCCACCTGAATGGCAGGCCGCGCCAAACGCCAATTACTTAAGCCCGCCCCTTGCAGCACCACCAATTCGCTATCGCCCTTGAGCTTGTGGTAAACAAAGAGCACCGAACAGAAAAAAGCCGGTGGTAAAATCATAAATAGCAGCGAGGGAACCAACAAGGCGGTTAGTTTCAAAAAGATAGCAACCGACACACCTTGGTTGACAATAAAGTCAATAAATCTCAGCGCTTGCGTCAGCCAGATGATACTGGTAAGGCTGAACGTAATCAGCAACGTTGAATGGACAAGATGTCGCGCGATATAGCTGTTATAACGATACATAGTTTTGTGTTTAGCCTGAAAGCAATATAAAAGGAAGTCCCCTCATGAAAATCCATTTTTCTGAACTTTCCAAAGCCCTGCCTGCCGATAAATTAATTATTATACCGGTGGGTGACGATAAAAAGCTGCCTGCCAGCGCGGCGGCCCTTAATAAGGCAGCCGGTGGCGCCTTGCAAAAAGCGCTCTCCACAGGGAAATTTTCAGGCAAAGCTGGACAATATATCACCATCATCGCTCCCGAAGGCTTAAAAGCCGAGCGCGTGATCTTAGCGGGCTATGGCAAGGCCTCTGCTCTTGATCAAAAGGCACTGGAAAATTTAGGCGGCGGCACCATTGCGCATATTCATGCAGCCGGTGCAACCTCTGCTACATTCATTTGGGACGGCGTCAAAGGCACACCGAAAGAAGCAGCCGCTTATATCGCCCACGGCGCGCATCTGCGCAGCTATCACTTCCATAAATATTTTACCAAACTCACCGCCGATGAAAAATTCCTGGTTGCGAATTTTACCGTGGCAACGACCGGCAGCAAAGCAGCGGCGGCCTCGTATGCATCGCTTGAGAAGTTGGCAGACGGTATTTTCTTCACGCGCGATGTGGTCAATGAACCAGCGAATGTGATTTACCCCGAAACCTTAGCCGCGCGTGCGCAAGAGCTCAAAAAGCTTGGCGTCGAAGTGCAAGTGCTCGGTGAAGCTGAGATGAAAAAACTCGGCATGGGCGCGCTACTGGGTGTGGGTCAAGGATCCGAGCGTGAATCAAAATTAGTAGTGCTGCGTTGGAACGGATTGGGCAAAGCCTCGAAAGAAGCGCCGATTGCATTTGTGGGCAAAGGCGTGACGTTTGACACGGGCGGCATCAGCATCAAGCCGGCAGCTGGCATGGAAGAAATGAAATGGGATATGGGCGGCGCTGGCGTGGTGATTGGCTTGATGAAAGCCCTCGCCGGCCGTAAAGCCAAAGTGAATGTGGTCGGTGTTGCCGGCCTGGTGGAAAATATGCCCGATGGCAATGCGCAGCGCCCTGGCGACGTGGTGACTTCGATGTCGGGACAAACTATCGAAGTGCTTAACACCGATGCGGAAGGTCGTTTGGTACTCGCGGATGCGCTATGGTACACCAAAGAAAAATTCAAACCCAAATTCATGATCAACCTGGCAACACTGACGGGTGCAATTATTGTGGCACTCGGCACCTCGCGCGCAGGTCTGTTCTCCAATAATGACAAGTTAGCCGACCAGCTGTTTAAAACCGGCGAGAAAACTGGTGAAGAGCTATGGCGCCTGCCGCTAGCGGATGTGTACGACAAACAAATCAACTCAGACATTGCCGACATGCAAAATATTGGCAAAGACCGCGAAGCCGGTTCGATCACCGCTGCGCAATTCCTGCAGCGCTTTGTGGGCAATGTGCCGTGGGCGCATTTGGATATTGCGGGTGTTGCCTGGAGCAAACGTGATTCGGCGATTGCTGCCAAAGGCGCTACGGCATTTGGCGTGCGTCTACTCAATAAATTGGTGGAAGATTTCTACGAGAAATGACCGCCATCCAGTTTTATCACCTAACCACCACATCGCTGGAACGGGCGCTGCCGAAGCTGCTGGAAAAAGCCTATAGCGTTGGTATGAAAACCTTGGTCGTCACTGCCTCTGAAGAGCAAATGGAATCGCTCAACCAATGGCTGTGGACCTATAATCCCGGTAATTTCTTGCCACATGGTAGTGTCAAGGAAGCCCATCAGGCGCAGCAACCTATTTTGCTTTCCACCAGCGCCGATAATCAAAACCAGGCGACCTTGCTGGTCGTCACCGATGGCAGCATGCCGGATGCGCCTGAGCAATTTGAGCGGGTGTTTGATTTGTTTAATGGCAGCGACCCGCAAGCGGTCGAAGCTGCACGCAGGCGTTGGTCGCATTATAAAACGGCCGGCCACGAACTTACCTATATGCGCCAAACGCCTCAGGGGTCTTGGGAAAATAAAACCGGCGCTTAATAAGCCATCCACTTGATTTTTCTTGCTAATTATTTTCCGCCTTCCTGGTATTCGCGATTGCTTCTAGGCTAAATTGCTGTAAAATAGTTAAAAATAGTTAGCGATTGGTGTTAGATGGCTGATTCCTTGGAAAATTCCAATAAGACACATATTGATGATCTGGTAAAACAGGTCATTGCCATTGCCGATCAAGATGGCACACGCTCCGAAAAAATTCCTCAAATCGAAACATTAGTGAATAGCTTCATAGCCGGCGAAGGACAAGACCAACCTCCCGCTGAAGCCGATCTCAAACAACTCAAACAAGCATTACTTACAGCACAGATTTCACTGCGCGTGGTGCCACAATCCTATGTGAATCAAGCCTTCACGGTGGTAAATCAAAAAATTCGCGGTATCGACCAGGAGAAAAAGGAAGCGCATCGCGCTACGCATGTTGGCCGCATTGGATTTAAAAAACCGGCGGATCCTCAGACGGAACCGCTGGTGGGCGAACCAAGCAGTACTATCACGGGCCGCTCCGCCGATGCTCTGCCTAAACTACCGCTGGGATTTGCCAATTCCGTGGTGGAAATGTCGAAGGCTTTATTCGAAGCGTTGCCGGAAGCCGTACAACGTTACATTCATGGCCTGGCTGATGAAAACCGGGAGCTGAAAGCAGAAAACGAGCTACTCAGAAAATCCTCAGTCACCGACAATCTAACCGGTCTGCCAAACCGAAAAGCATTTGAAAATAAGGCGACTAAAGTCATCGAATTTATGCGCACCGACGGCACCCATGAGCGCCGCCGCCGTGACGGCTCTTCGACTGGACAACTGGAAAAACCTCAATCATGCTTATTGTTCATCGATTGCGATAAATTCAAGCTCATCAATGATAACTTTGGCTTTACCGGTGGCGATGCGGTGTTGCGTCACATAGCAAAAACCTTGCGCGGTCATTTGCGCGACCGAGATTTTCTGGCACGTTTAGGTGGCGATGAATTTGTCGTCGTGCTCGAAGGGCAAGATGCCTCCGAAGCGCAAAGGGTGATAGAGAAATTGCAGGACGCCATCACGCATAGCCCATGCAATTACCAAGGCACCGATATTCCTTTATCCATTTCTTGCGGTGTGTATGAAGTAACGCCGGATATTGTCAGAGGCCTTGATAAGGCAAACTCTGAGATTATTGAACACGCCATTGAGCAAAGCGATGCCGCAAAAACCAAAAACAAAGATCGCCTCATTTCGCATAATGGACAGGAAGCCAAAGCCTCAACGGTTTATATCGAAAAGCTCCAAGAGACGCTTGCGGCCATCTCGCCTGACAAGAAAATCCGCATGAGCCGTGAGGATACCCCCAAACTCACCCCGCAAAGTTTGCACGCCATTGTGACCGGTCCGGATGGCACCCCCGCGGTTGAGTACCCCATACGATAGAGATGGCCTGGATGCGTTGGGTGTGCGGAACCCCGTTATGAAGAGCATATTCTTTCTGGCAGCACGCCAATTGCAAGATTGGCAGCAACAAGGATATAAGCGCGCCGATATCGAACGCGCCTTAGCCGCCCACACGGAGAATGCCTCACCCACCGCGCCACTGCCTGCCGATTACCTGCGACAGGTTGACGGGCTTCATAACGAATTTAATGTCATCTATTATTCCAACCGCGCGCCGCGCCATATGCTCGATGCGGATTTGGAATTGCCGGATGACAATCGGTCAGGCACACCGGTACCGGAAACGCGCGCGCAGGCCGAACGCAATATGCGCTGGGGGGCAATGGCCTTGATTGCCGAGATTTACCACGGCGCATCAGGAACAGAACACGAGGCCCCCTTCAACATATTGCAGCAGCGCCTGGATGCCCTTTATACATTG
This sequence comes from Rickettsiales bacterium, assembly GCA_033762715.1. GTDB lineage: Bacteria > Pseudomonadota > Alphaproteobacteria > Rickettsiales > SXRF01 > JANRLL01. The sequence goes on from JANRLL010000012.1 coordinate 81,414, forward strand.
TGCTTCCCCAAAAACAGCCTGGAGTGGAAAACCCTGCTATCCGGCCTACAGCGCAAAGGATGGTCGCGCACCTTGCGCAGCCCCCAAGACGCAGGCACAGTCACGCGGGTAATGAACGACATCCTGTTTCCTGCCTATGGGTGTGAGCCGGGCATCCAACTGCGTTTGGCACAAGACAACCCGTGCCAACTCCTTGCCAAGGATAGTGCAGACTTTGCCCTGAATGACGTCATCCGCGTGGAGGAGTCTAGGCGCCATCGCGACACCCATGGGACCGGCCGGGCATAGAAAAAGCAAGGCGTATCGTAAAAAGCCATTGCACAAAGCGCCGCTCAGGGTAAAAACGCTGCATGTCAAACGCCTCCCCCATCACCCTGCGCCGCACCTTTGCGATCATCTCGCATCCTGACGCCGGTAAAACGACGCTGACTGAAAAGCTGTTGCTCTTCGGTGGCGCGATTCATTTGGCAGGCGCGGTCAAAGCCAAGAAGGGCGGCCAATCCGCACGCTCCGATTGGATGGCGATCGAAAAGCAGCGCGGCATTTCAGTGACGGCATCGGTGATGACGTTCGAGTATGAAAATCATACCATCAACCTGCTTGACACCCCCGGCCATAAAGACTTTTCCGAAGACACCTACCGCACGCTTACGGCTGTAGACTCCGCCGTGATGGTGCTCGACGGCGCGAAAGGTATCGAGGAGCAAACCCTCAAGCTGTTCGAGGTGTGCCGCCTGCGCGATACGCCGATCATCACCTTCATCAACAAGATGGACCGCGAGGCCAAAGAACCGTTTGCGCTGCTCGATGAAATCGAAAAAACGCTGCAGCTCGATGTCTGCCCAATCACCTGGCCGATCGGCATGGGTGAACGCTTCCGCGGCTGCTACAACCTGGCCACCGATACGCTCTATCTCTTCGACTCGGCAGCCGGTGACATCATTGCCAGCGGCCAGCAATTTGCCGGTACCGATGATCCCGCGCTCGATGAACGTATTCCCGCAGCCGAGCTTGCCACCTTCCGCGAAGAAGTGGCCATGGTCAAAGAAATCTACCCGCGCTTTAATGCCGAGCATTACCGCGAAGGCCACCTCACCCCTATTTTCTTCGGCAGCGCCGTCAATAACTTCGGCGTGCGCGAATTGTTGGAAGCGCTGTGCAGCATGGCGCCTGCCCCCCGTATCCAAGCAGCCGAGCCCCGCACCATCGCGCCGGAAGAGCCGAAATTCACCGGCTTCGTGTTCAAGATCCAAGCCAACATGGACAAAAACCACCGCGACCGTATTGCGTTTGTGCGCATCTGCTCGGGCAAATACACACGCGGCATGAAAGTGCTGCATGTGCGCTCGGGCAAAACACTGGCGCTCAACAACCCCGTGCTCTTTTTGGCGCGTGAACGCGAACTCGCCGAAGAAGCCTGGCCAGGCGATATTATCGGCATTCCAGGCCACGGGCATTTGCATATCGGCGATGCGCTGACCGAAGGCGAGAAACTCTACTTCACTGGCATTCCTAATTTCGCGCCGGAATTGTTTCAACGCGTACGTTTGGAAGACCCGCTCAAATCCAAGCAGCTCAAAGCCGCACTCGAACAACTCTCGGAAGAAGGCGCTTCGCAAATCTTCAAACCGCTCGATGGCTCATCCTGGATCATCGGCGTCGTCGGCGCACTGCAGTTTGATGTGATCGCCTCGCGCCTCGCCTCTGAATATGCCGTCAAAGGCAGCTTCGAAGCCGTGCAATACACCACCGCACGCTGGCTTAAAGCCAAAGATAGCGCTGCCTTGAAACAATTCTGCGACAAGAATAAATACAACACCGCCGAAGATGCCTCCGGCGCGCTCGCTTACCTTGCACCCAATGCCTGGCATTTAGAACGCATCCAGAAAGATTTTCCGGATATTGAGTTTTTAAAGACGCGCGAGAATCAGTAATCACCCCATTTCTGCCCACTTCACACCCGCTTCAATCCTCTTTCCACCCCACTTCGTTCCGCTTGCACCCCGCTTGGCACCTTTTGGAATGCGGCTATTTCAAATACCTACCCAGAAAATGCCCGTTTTTTCTCCTTTTATGTGACATTGCGTGCGCCCTCATCCTTATATGCTAACGCGCCTGCTCCTGTCCGGTAAGAGGGTTTTTCCCCTTCCCTGCCAACACGCTTCATGATGCCATAGGAATATGTTTCAAGGAGTATTCTATGACTGCATGGCTAGCGCTAATACCGGCTGTTTCCGAACTGCTGGATAAAATCATCCCCGATCCCGATGCACGCGATCGCGCCAAAATGGAATTGCTGAAAGAGCAAAACGCGCAAAGCTTGCAGCAACTGCAACTCGCGGCCAAAGCCGACGAAAACCAAACCACCATCAACGCGCAGGAAGCTACCAACCCCAATCTCTTCGTCTCCGGCTGGCGGCCCTTCATCGGCTGGGTGTGCGGCGTGGCCTTTGCTTATCATTTCGTGCTGCAGCCGTTTCTATGTTTTGTGCTGATAAATCGCGGTATTATCATCGAACTGCCGCAATTTAGAATGGATGAGCTGACCACCGTACTCATGGGACTTTTAGGACTGGGCGGACTTAGAACACTTGAAAAGATCAAAAATGTCGCCTAAGGGAATCAAGCGCGGCGCTTAAGCGTTTTTTAAATAGCTCCTGATAGAATACGATCTACCCATGTCGACCGATCCCAGAAAACTCTATAACATTCTGATTGCCGACCCTGACCAACAGCTCGGGCAGGTGCTGCGTATGGTGTTGCGTGAAATGGGTTTTGAAAATATCAACGTTACGCGTAGCGGACAAGATGCCGTGCGCCTATTGAGCACTAATCCCACCGATTTCCTGATCACCGAATGGAGTACACTGCATTTGGATGGGCTAAGCCTGATCAAACATATACGCCGCAATCCGGATTCACCCAATCCAGTGCTGCCGATTATTATGCTGACTGGGCGCGCGGAAGTGGCCGACGTGCATCTGGCGCGCGATCATGGCATCAATGAATATGTGGTGAAGCCCTTCTCGCCTAAGACCATTTATAGCCGCTTGGAGCGCATTATAGAGCGGCCGCGGCCCTTCGTTATCAGCAATGAATTCGTAGGCCCTGATCGCCGCCATAAAGGCACGCCGCCTGAAGGCGTATCGGACCGTCGCGTGCGCAGCATTAAGCCGCAACAAGCGCCAGCGGATGTGCATGGTCAGAATTTACCTGGTAATGAGCCGAGAATATGGCTGCCGGACTATTCGCTGAAGCAAAAGCTCGGACAAAATAAAACCATCCAGCAATTCATCACCAATGATTTACTCAACCAAGCTCAACAAGCGATCGATGCTATCACCGACGAATCGCTGACCTGGATTAAAGAAAACCTCACTGAGCTGAATGCGCTATCGATACAGATGGCGCAAGGTGATGCCACCGCCGACCTGGTCAATCAATTGTGTGACTTGGCATTGACCGTCAATGCGAGGGCAGGCACTTTTGGCTATACGCGCGCTTCGGAAGTTGCCTATATGCTCTATCTATTCTGCCGCAATCAACTCGATCCGCAACGAAACAGTATTCACCAAGCCATCATCCAAAAACATATCGATGTGCTGCGCGTGTTGTTTGCTAAAAATATGCGCGGTATTGCCGGTGCGGCAGGTGCTGAGATCGTAACCGAGCTGCAAAAACTCGTCGGAAAATACAGCACGTGATCACTCGCGCAGTGTGGCTGGATCAATTACGGGCACTAGCTATGTGCGGCATTGTGCTGATGCATGTGCTAGCCAGCAGCGCGGTATTTCATGCCAGCTGGGCCACCACGCTCTTTATGCTCGACAGCTTTACCCGCATCGCCATTCCCCTATTCTGGCTGATTAGCGGATGGAACAGCTATTGCTTTCCATTACCCTACCGGAAACGCCTATCTCGCATCGGTTGGCGTCTGGGATGGCTGGTGCTTGCTAGCATTGTCTATAACCTGTTCCCCTGGGGTGTGCCCAAACTGGCTCTGCCGGCACATAACACGCTGTGGGAGATGCTGTCGCCCTGGTATTACCATCTGTGGTTTTTGCATCTGTGGATTTGCTTCTCGCTGGCGCAGCCACTCATCGGCCGGGTTGCAACACGCATAGGACATGTGCGCCTCACCGCTTTACTGCTGCTATGGTATGGGCTGTGCCTGTATTATCTGTTGGCCAATCCCAAAGCGCTCATGGAATTGATGGCGCACCAATTCCTTGGCATTAATGCGCATCTATGGCTGGTGTCGCTGCTGTATTACATGCTGGGTCTGGCGCTTGCAGCCAACCCCTGGCGCATCTACCATAAGCGGCAGACTGACCTTGCGCATCACAGCATAGGCATCGCGCTGCTTTGTTGCGTGTTGGGTGTGTATGGCTTGATCGCTTTCTTCGAATACACCACCCATCCATTTTTCTACTGGAGTGAATTTACCTGCGTGCTCTATGGGCTGGCTGCCTATCTGCTGCTTTACCGCGGCTATTATTACAGCCTGCAACCAACGAATCCGCAGCGTCTGGATCCGCTTGCCATCGCCATTGCCAGCGCAAGCTTTACCATCTATCTGTGGCACCCACTGCTGCGCGATATACTCGATCATTGGATGCCTTACCCCATTGAAACCTACGGCCTCACCACGGCGCTTATCATTGCGGTTATCTATATGGCAATCTTGCTGGCAGGCTTGGTCAGCCTGCATCGTATATTGCGAATATTCTATAAGAAACTGAGCACGTTAACCCTAATTTAACCGGATGCTTGCAATATCGCACGTAATTGCTTACACCAAATGTTATATCAATATCTTACGATGGAGTACGCTATGACATCACTTACACGCTTAGGACTGACCGCTTTCGCACTGAGTGCAGCATTAAGCAGCGCAGCATCCGCTACGGATTATTTGACCGGCGGTGTGGCTTATTACGATGTGTTTGATGATCAAAATGCGACCGCGTTTAATCTCGAATATCGCGGCAACTATCTATTCTACGACATGATCCGCCCCATCGTTGGCGGCTTTTATACTACCGATGGCGCGAGCTACGGCTATGTGGGCTTTAACTGGGATGTGCCGGTTATCAAAAACCACCTCTATATAATTCCAGGCTTTGCTGTGGGTGCCTATAGCAAAGGTGATGATGGCAAAGATTTAGGTGGTGCGCTTGAATTCCGCTCGAGCGTCGAAGTGGCGTATCAGTTTGAAAACAGCCACCGTCTGGGCATATCGCTCAGCCATTTGTCGAATGCGAGCCTCTATGATGACAATCCTGGCGTTGAGCTGGTAACGGCGACCTATTCGATTCCGCTGAGCAGCATTTTCGCTAAATAGCTTTTCAGAGACTCTAAAAAAAGCCCGCCATCTGGCGGGCTTTTTTATTACGCTAATTTCTTATAGCCAGGCAAGGTGAGGAACTCGGCAAAGTCCTTAGACGATACCAGCTCAGTGAGCATGGCGGCAGCCTTATCATAGGGCAGTTCACCGCTGAGCTTAGCGCGCTCTTCAGCCAGCAAGCTGTTATAAAGCTCGAGCGTCACTTTGCGGCCATCGGCCAACACGCCCTTGGCATGATGAATCCATTGCCAAATTTGCGAACGCGCGATTTCAGCGGTTGCCGCATCTTCCATCAGATTGAAGATCGGCACGCAGCCATTGCCATTTAACCAGTTAGCCAGATATTGCACCGACACGCTGATATTGTTGCGCAGACCCGCTTCGGTAATGGTGCCTTCAGGAATGGCCAGCAAATCCGCTGCCGTTACCTTTACATCTGCTGGCGCGCGATCGAGCTGGTTCTTACCAGGCATGATGCGGTTAAACACCTCCATCGCAACCGGCACCAAGCCAGGATGCGCAACCCAGGTGCCGTCATGGCCGTCGCCTGCTTCACGCTCTTTATCAGCACGCACCATGGTAAAGGCTTTATTGTTAGCTTCCTCGTCGCCTTTAACCGGAATGAACGCCGACATGCCGCCCATGGCAAAAGCGCCGCGACGGTGACAGGTTTTGATCAGCAGCAACGAATAGGAACGCAGGAAATGCGTCGTCATCAACACTTGCGAGCGATCCGGCAATACGAAATCGTCGCGCTTGGAGAATTTTTTGATGAAGCTGAAAATATAATCCCAGCGGCCACAATTAAGGCCCACGCAATAATCTTTAAGCGCGTGCAAAATCTCATCCATCTCGAAGGTGGCGACAATGGTTTCAATGAGCACGGTGGCTTTGATGGTGCCTTTAGCAAGGCCCAGCGTTTCTTCGCCATACGCAAAAATATCGGCCCACAGCGCGGCTTCTTCGTGGCTTTCCAATTTCGGCAAATAGAAATAAGGGCCGGTGCCGTTTTCCAAAAGCTTCTTGGCGTTGAGATAGAAATACACGCCAAAATCGAGCAGCGCGCCAGGAATGGCCTTGCCGCCGTAGGTGATATGCTTCTCATCCAAATGCCAGCCCCGCGGACGCACAATCAAGGTCGCGATGGTATCGGCTAGCTTATATTCTTTACCCTCAGGGCTTTTATAGCTGATGCTGCGATCGGCATAATCACGCAAATTCACCTGGCCATCCATCACTTGTTCCCACAGCGGCGACAGTGAGTCTTCAAAATCGGCCATGAATACTTTGGCACCGGAATTAAGCGCATTAATGATCATCTTGCGATCGACCGGGCCGGTGATTTCCACGCGACGATCGAGAAGCGCAGGTGGAATGGACGCCACTTTCCATTCCGATTCACGAATGGCTTTCGTCTCCGGCAAGAAATCCGGCAGCTGACCAGCATCGATTTTGGCTTGGCGCTCCACACGCTTTTTAAGCAGCGCTTCACGGCGACCGGAAAAGCGCGATACCAACTCCGCAACGAAGCCTTGCACCTCAGGTGTGAGGATGGCGTGATAAGCAGGTGTCATGCTGCCAAGAATTTGAAGAGACTGATCGGCTTTGCGCGCAGGCTGCGTCATAGGAAACTCCTTCATTTATAGGTGATGATTTGGGATAGCAGCTTTAACGCAGATGACAATAAAAAAAGCCGCCCCATCATTACATGGAGCGGCTTTTGTTTAGATACGCATTAGTTTAGAACGCGCCGCGAACCGCTAAGTTACACGATGCGGTATTTGGCGTGGTTACCGTCGAATAGATCGAAGTAGAAGCCGTACCGGTTGCGCATGGGTTACCGACTGCGGTACCAGGAGCTGCGGCAGCTGAAATAGACACTACGGTGCCGATCGCAGGCAGACCGTCATCAATTTTACTATCGATCTGGAATGCTTCCGTTGGTGTTAAGCCCCATGCGTACGTGGGAACACCGGAAGCAGCCGTGCCAGACGTGTTAGCCAATACAAAGTAGTTGAGGCCACCGGCAGCATTTACCGCAACGCGGATACCTTTACCCATTTTAGCCAGCGGCAATACAGAATCGCTAATGGCAAGGGTGACATCGGTAAAATCTGTGGTGGTAATAGCTTCACTGATCAAGTTTGCTTGCGCCAATTGATACCAAAAAATTGCACCTTCGCCCGATACGCAGTTTAAGGTAGCGCACACGGTATCATCTGCACTGAGTGATTGCACCAGGCCGTCGCCGTTACCCTCACCCGCCTGAGAAGCGGTGCCGCCAGCCAATGATGCCCAGAAGTTGGCCGCGTTTGGAATATCGCCTGGAATGCCTTTATATTTGCTGCGGAACGCGTTGACCGAGGTATTGTATTTCTCAATTTGGCCCACGGTGGCGCGGATTTCCGCTGCTTTGATCAAATCTTGACCAACCAACACACCGCCTACAATCAAACCGATAATTACCAACACGATCGATAACTCGATCAGAGTAAAACCGGATTGCGATTGACAGTGAGATGCGCGTTTAAAAGTCATAATTTTCTCCATGTTATTGTCCGATTGTTGCAAACACCCTATCTGCTTTACCTTACTGTAGTCTTAAATCCAAACAAAAAAGCCGCCCCATCATTACATGGAGCGGCTTTTGTTAGATACGCATTAGTTTAGAACGCGCCGCGAACCGCTAAGTTACACGATGCGGTATTTGGCGTGGTTACCGTCGAATAGATCGAGGTAGAAGCCGTACCGGTTGCGCAAGGGTTACCGACTGCGGTACCCGGTGCACCTACAGACGAAATCGATACTACGGTGCCGATCGCAGGCAGACCATCATCAATTTTACTATCGATCTGGAATGCTTCCGTTGGTGTTAAGCCCCATGCGTACGTGGGAACACCGGAAGCAGCCGTGCCGCTTATGTTAGCGAGCACAAAGTGGTTCAGACCACCAGCCGTGTTGACTGCAATGCGAATACCTTTACCCATTTTCGCCAAGGGCAATACCGAGTCACTGATCGCATAGTTGTAGGTTGCAAAGCTGGTACTGGTAATAGCTTCACTGATCAAGTTTGCTTGCGCCAATTCATACCAAAAAATTGCACCTTCGCCCGATATGCAGTTTAAGGTAGCGCACACAGTGTTATCGGCACTTACTGATTGCACCAAACCGTCGCCATTGCCTTCACCGGCCTGAGAAGCGGTGCCGCCAGCCAATGATGCCCAGAAGTTGGTCGCGTTTGGAAGATCGCCTGGAACGCCATTATACTTGCTACGGAATGCGTTGACTGAGGTGTTATATTTTTCCAATTGGCTGATAGTTGCGCGAATCTCCGCTGCTTTAATCAAATCTTGACCAACCAACACACCGCCTACAATCAAACCGATAATTACCAACACGATCGATAACTCGATCAGGGTAAAACCCTTTTGATTTGTTTTTTTCGCTTTAACCTGAGTCATCTCGTTCTCCTGTTTTGTTACCCGCACATTTATATATGTACATAGGCAAAATATTTATTACACACTGCAACCACCTTATATATGTAGCAAAATACTACAAATATGCTGTGTGCGCAGCCTTACCCAAAAGTATAAAGAGTTAAAAGTTAAGGAAGTGTTACTAAAAAACAGCATGCGATTGATTTATAGCCAATCTAACGTTCTCTAGTGCTTTTTTTGCAACAGATTGCTTTGAAAGCGACCTTATACGGCTTCTTTGGTATCCGGCTTGATGGTGGAAACGGCAGCATCCAAATGGGTTTGGCTGCACAGGCCGAGCAATACCGGATCACGCGGACGAATGTTATTGCTGTTCCAATGCGTTTTTCCACGCACCGCTTGAATGGTGTTTTTCGTAGTGCCTACCAATTTAGAAATTTGCGCATCGGTCATGGCTGGAAAGTTTTTAATCAACCAAGCAATCGCATCGGGCTTATCTTGACGACGCGCAACCGGCGTATAACGGCTGCCTTTGGTTTTCTTAGAAATATATTTGCGCGCGGTTTCTTTAATAGACAAACGCGCAGCCGTATCTTTTTCGCAGCGCTCGATTTCTTCTTGCGTCAGCTGGCCGCTGGCCATTGGATCGTTGCCACGAATGCCGGTTGCTACTTCGCCATCGGCAATGCCTTGCACTTCGAGCGGATGCATACCGCAAAAATCAGCGATTTGCTCAAATGAAAGCGCAGTATTTTCAACTAACCATACAGCAGTGGCTTTGGGCATTAACGGCAACGTCATGGTCTTTATCCTCTCATTATGCAGCGTGCTCAACCACGGCCGGTTCTTTGCCCGTGCCATGTACGCTTATCTTTAGGTGAAGGACGCTTTTTAGTGGTTTTTCGTCAATATTCAAGTATTTTCAACAAAAATAAGGGAGGGCTCGCGTGTTTCTGACCTATCATACCCTAATCGCTGAGAAAATTGCGCCGCATATCACCATGATCGCCTTTAACCGGCCTGAGGCGGCGAATGCACTGAATATGCAGATGGCGCTGGAATTAGGCGATGCCTTTAGCACCATCATTAATGAGCCAGGCCATAGCCGCGTGGTGATCTTAACCGGCCAAGGCAAGCATTTCTGCGCAGGAGCCGATCTGAAAGAGCGCCAAGGCATGGATGAAGAAGCCTGGTTTAAGCAGCATGAAAGCTTCGAGCGAGCGCTGCAGCAGCTGATTGCCTGCCCAGTGCCGGTGATTGCCGCCGTCAACGGCGCGGCCATGGGCGGTGGATTGGAACTAGCTCTTGCCTGCGATTTCATTTATGCGAGCCCTAATGCCCGCTTTGGCTTAACCGAAACCAGCCTGGGCATTATGCCAGGATTAGGGGGCACCTATCAGCTGGCCCGCCGCGTAGGCCTGGCGCGTGCTAAAGAGCTGATTTATTGCGGCAAACCCTTCAGTGCCGAGGAAGCGCTAAATTGGGGGGTGGTAAACCAGCTTTACCCCATGGACGGGTTACTAGCCGCCGCCAAAGACTGCGCCCAGCATATCGCCCAACAAGCCCCACTGGCCATTGCCGCGGTGAAACAAGCGGCCGAAGAGACCAGCGCCCTGGGACTTAAAACCGCCCTCGAACATGAATTGAGCTATTACAATAGCTTACTTGGATCTAATGACCGTCATGAGGGCATTAATGCCTTTAACGAAAAGCGCAAACCGGTCTTTGCCGGCCAATAAAATGGCGTCATAAAATCTTCATAAAAATTTCCTGTCTTCTTTAGGGACAGCTGGCACAATAACTTAGGCAATTGCTTGCTAATACAGGTATGACCGAAGATAAAAACAACAGCTATCAACACACCAAAGTGTCTGGTTCCATCAACCAGCATACCCCATCTTATTGGCGTTTAGCTCTGCCAGCACTGGGCGTGCGTTATGTGGGTCGCTATTTCCAGCGCTTGTCGGGCCTAAAAGACAACCGCATCTTCGACGTCACTGCTGGCCTTTGGATGCTAGCCGTCACAGGCTTTTTCGCGCAGCGCACCGCCAAGGATATGAAAAGCCTGCTGTCGGAAGTGGTGGCTTATGAGTTTGACAAAAAACCTGAAGAGGTGGGCTTGAGTGATTTCATGCACAGCACCAATAATGTGGTCTGTCGCACCCGTCACAATTTTATTTATTATAACAGCCTGCGCACGCTGGTGAATGGCACCTTTTTCGCCTCGCTCTTGCCAGGGCGCTTCCGCACCACCGAAGCCGTCGATCTGGGCGTGGGCTTAAACGGCGCTTATCTAGTGACCGAAATTCTGGGTCGTGACCGCACGTTTTTTGATCGTATCCAAAGCTTCGTCGACAGCAAGCTCAACCAAGACCATGCGCTTGGCGACACAGTGAACGCACATGACTTAATCGGTTTATATGAGCGCAATGCGCTGGATAATAATCCGTCTATTGCGTTTAAAGGCCAAATCAATAGCCAGGTCTGGAAACAAAGCCAGGTCATTTTCGAACGCATGGCGCATCTCATGAGCTGCACTTACCAATATCGCCATGACAAAGAGGATAATATGGATTTCACCTTGCCCAAATTCCTCTATCTGATCGGCAATAATTTAATCCAGCCGACTCAGGTTGAGCAAAGCCTGGCTTACATAGAAGTGGCGAATCAATATGGCATCCCGGCCCTGAAAAAAGTCGTGCACGACGTGCAGGCGGGAAAACCCCTGGCCGAAGCCCTAAAACCCTACCCGGTGACACTGCCTGTCATGGCTAAAGAAGAGCCTGCGCACGGCCAACCTATTACAAAATATACCGATGCGGTGGCGGCCAGCCGTGTTCTCAAATGCCAAGACAACACGCTGCACGCTTGAACCCCCCCTGCCCGTTGTGGTAAAATAGACGGCCTTACACGCAGATATCTTGCCCTTACGAGGTAGCGTATGACCACCAACCCATCCGCCTCACGACCTATCGCCTTTGCATTGCAAGGTGGCGCCACGCACGGCGCCTTCACCTGGGGTGTGCTTGATCGTTTCCTCACCGACGAGCGCGTGCATATCGAAGCCATCAGTGCAAGCAGCAGTGGCGCCATGATGGCAACCGTACTCGCGCAAGGATTGCTAGAAGGCGGCAAAGAAGGTGCGCGCGAACGGCTGCAGACCCTCTGGAAAAAACTGCATATCGCCGCCGGCATGATTCCGCTGCGCATGCAGGTGGTCGATAAATTTTTAAGCCATGTCGGGATTGACCTATCGCCTTCTTCCATGGCGCTCGATTATATAACCCGCATTTTCTCACCCTCGCAATTCAACCTATTTGACATCAACCCCCTGCGCGACATCGTGGATGAGCTGGTGGATTTTGGTGAGCTCGCTGCTAGCAATACATTGGCGCTTTATATCAACACCACCAACGCCAAAACTGGTGAGAGCCGTATCTTCAGCCATAAAGACATATCGCTGGCTGCCGTCATGGCCTCCAATTGCCTGCCGTTTTTATTCAAAGCCGTTGAGATTGACGATGAGCTTTACTGGGACGGCAGCTTCAGCGGTTGCCCACCACTAATGCCGCTTGCCGATCATCATGCACAAGCTGATTTGCTGCTGGTGCAAGTGCATGCGATGAGCGTGGATGAAGTGCCCAGCACGGCGACCGATATTCTCGATCGCGCAACCGAAATGGGCTTCAACAACATTCTACGCAAAGATATTGAGCTGCTCGATTGGCGCAATCAGATGATCTATGAGGGCAAGCTCAAAGCCACCCCCACCCGCCTGCACCGCATCAGCGCGCAAGACGAGTTGGCAAGCCTGGGGCGCGCAAGCAAACTCAATACTGATTGGGATTTTATCATGTATCTACATGATCTGGGTATGCAGGCCGCCAATGATTGGTTGGAGAATGCGTTTGCAACGGGAAAGCCCGCCAAAAAATCTAACGCCGGACGCTAGCGCATCAAGGCGCGCATCGCTTCGGGATTGCCGCGCAGCTTGCTCGCTTCTTCCGATTTCGGTGAATTACGCACCCGCTGATTGCACGACAGATTTGCTATGCGCGGCTTTTTGCCTTCAAAGCGCAGTAGCATTTCACACGCGCCTTGCAACATAAAACGCGACTGCACGGTAATGCCGGCATAATAGGCATTGCCGTCAGCCGATTGCTGCACATTGAAACGCACTATCAACTCATCGGGCACAGCATTAGGCAACTGTTCGGTGATCTGATATTGCATCTGATAGGCGCTCAACGAAAACAGCAAATTATCAATAAAGGGCAGAAAACTTGCCTTGTCAAAATCCTGAATCACTGCCGGCGCATCGGGCTGCGCTAAGGTCGCAAACTGCACGGCTAGATGTACCTTGGCATCGTCGGTGAGCGCGTCGTTGAATGCGGCGCCGATCTTGGCGCGATCCTGCCCATTGACAGTTTCGGTGATGCTGTTCAATAGCGCTGTAACTGCGCGTTCACGCGCAGCACCTTGCGAGAAGAATTGTAGATAGATGCCCACGATCATACCCAGGATTAAAACCGCGAGTATGGCGTAGAGTTTCATTCGCTTTTAAACGCTTGAATGCCGGTGATGGCACGGCCCATGATGAGCGTATGAATATCATGCGTGCCTTCATAGGTGTTGACGCTTTCTAGATTCATCACATGGCGAATCACATGATACTCATCGGCAATACCGTTGCCACCATGCATGTCACGCGCGATGCGCGCAATATCGAGCGCCTTGCCAGCGGAGTTGCGCTTAATCAGCGAAATCATTTCCGGCACCGTTTTATTATCATCCATCAAACGGCCAACGCGCAGGCAGGCTTGCAGACCCAAAGTGATGTCGACCAACATATCGGCAAGCTTTTTTTGAATCAGCTGATTGGCAGCCAAAGGCTTGCCAAATTGCTTGCGCTCCAGCGTGTAATTACGCGCGGCTTGATAGCAAAACTCGGCTGCGCCCAAGGCGCCCCAACCAATGCCGTAACGCGCTTTGTTGAGGCAGGAGAAAGGTCCTTTTAATCCGGCCACGCTTGGCAAGATTTGCTCAACTGGAACCGGTACGTCTTCCATGGCGATCATGCCAGTGGTGGAGGCACGCAGTGAAAACTTACCTTCGATTTTCGGCGCGCTTAAACCCTTCATGCCTTTTTCTAAAATGAATCCTTTAATGGTGCCGTCGGGAATCGCGCTGTCGCCATATACCTTAGCCCAGACGACAAACACATCGGCCACCGGCGAATTGGTGATCCAATTTTTCGCGCCGCTTAGCACATAACCGTCTTTGCTTTTGGTAGCGCGTGTAACCATGCCGCTTGGATCGGAGCCGTGATCGGGTTCGGTCAGGCCGAAACAGCCAATCCATTCGCCGCGCGCCAGCTTAGGCAAATATTTATCCTTCTGCGCATCGGTGCCGAAGGCATGAATCGGGTGCATCACCAGCGATGATTGCACCGAAAGTGCCGAGCGGTAACCCGAATCCACCCATTCGATTTCACGGCAAATCAGACCAGACGCCACGTTGCTTACACCAGCGCAGCCATAGCCTTTAATGGTGGCGCCAAACAAGCCAAGCTCGCCCATTTCGCGCATAATCGCCGTGTCAAAATGCTCATGGCGGTTCGCTTCCAGCACACGCGACATCAACTTGTCACGCGCGTAGGAACGCGCCGTGTCGCGCACCATGCGCTCTTCTTCCGTTAGCTGCTCTTCCAGCAGCAATGCATCATCATAAAAAGTCATGGAGATTACGCGAGAATATTGAGAATAGTGCCACGATCCCAGACCACGCCGCGACGCAGCGATGCGATCGCACTATTGATCAGGGTCATGAGAGTTTGTGGTTCAGGAACATAGTTGATGTCGGCACGTGTGGGTACTACGATCGGCTCATCGGTGAGCTTGGGACGGCGCTGGTCAGCGGGGCGCCCCGTAGGCATCCTGACGCGATTGGGATCTAATTGAATAGCCATATGGTTTTACTGTTGCTGGTTGAGAGGGATTCATTATATATGCAGCAGTTATAACTCGCAATCATTCAGATTGACCATGGCTTTTATTGTTGCCGCTTTTTACCATTTTTTCGATTTTCCCGACTATAAACACCATCGGGAAAGCTTGCTGGCGTTGCTCAAGCGCGAAGATATTAAAGGCTCCATTCTCATTGCCTCTGAAGGCTTCAACGGCACGATTTCCGGCAGCCGCAGCGGCATCGACACGGTACTCGCCTTTTTAACCATTTTGGGGGGCACGTTTGAGCATAAGGAATCGACCCATACGTCCCAACCCTTTGGTCGCGCCAAGGTGCGGCTTAAAAAAGAGCTGATTTCGCTCGGGCCTTACGTGACGCCGCGCGAGGTTGGCACCTATGTCACACCGCAAGAATGGAACGCGCTGATCGATGATCCCAACACCGTGGTGCTCGATACGCGCAATAGCTACGAAACCCATCTGGGCACTTTTAGTGGTGCTATCGACCCCAACATACGGAATTTTAAGCAATTACCACAATATGTGGCCAGCGAGATGCAGGATTTAAAGGACAAAAAAATTGCCACTTTCTGCACCGGCGGCATACGCTGCGAAAAATTTACCGCCTGGATGAAAGAACAGGGTTTTAAGGATGTTTATCACCTAAAAGGCGGGATTTTGAAGTATTTAGAGGAAATTCCACCCGAAGATAGCCGTTGGCAGGGTGAATGTTATGTATTTGACAACCGCGTGGCGGTGGGTCATGGGCTGCATCCATCGCAAACCGCCAGTATCTGCCAAAATTGTGGCCATGCCTTAACGCCCGAAGACCGCACCCATCCCGAATATGGCGAGAAACACTGCCAATATTGTGCAACTTATAAACTAAGTGCCTGAAAAGCGTTTTACTGAAGGCCCAGAAACCGATATACATAGTTAACGCGCATTAACGATGTTGGCTATGCCCTTTACCTATCCACTGGATGAGAATAACAACCTAGTCCTGAAAATGGATATTGTCCCCAAAGGGGATGCAATCCGTGCGCGTCTTTTCTCTCGATACAGCCCCGATAAAAGTCGGGCCGCCCGAAATCTGCTAGCGATGCTCAACATTCATAGTAAGGGGGAAACCTTTACACCGGATTCGCAAACATTCACCATTCCGCTCGATCCCAAGCATCCCGATTTCAACATCGATATTGCCGACCACCAGCATGCCGCCTTTACCATTGAAGATGGCGAGATTGTCGCACACCATCAGCCAAGCCATAAATTATCAGTGATCCAAACCCGCATGCTAGGCCGCTCCAATGATGGTAAAGGCATGCCACTGTTGGTCGACAACCCCGATATACTGACACCGATTACCGATCTGCACACCCATATGTCGGGCCAGATTACCGCTCATGATCTGATGGAGATCGGCCTGAAACATGATGTGGCCTATCCTTTGGCAGCCTTACGCCTTCTGGGTCTTCAATACCCTAAAGAAGGCCATTGCATGATTCCCAAGCGCGAATTTTTGCCGCTGAAACATTTGCAACTCACCAAAGGCAACACCGAAGAAGCAATTCCTTTGCGCATGCTGAGCGCACCCGTGCGCGAACGCCTGGCTCATGCACTGAGCTTTTCGCCCGAATCGCAATGCACCTATGAGGAAATGGAGATCTGCTACTATCTGCGCGAACCCTTCACCAAGGATGTGAAGCTGCTGCCGGATGTACTGACTAAAATCGCCGAGGATTATCAGCGCCAGGGCATTCAATATGCCGAGCTCTCATCCAACGCCGTGCTCGATCCTACCTGGCTTAAGGTCGTGCATGAGGTGATGCCGGCCATCGAAAAAAAAACCGGTGTGCAGCTGCGTTTCTTGGCCGGGTTTCCCCGCAATATCAGCGATGAAGATTTTGAAAAACGCATTGAGCGTTTTAAAGCAGTAGCGGCAAGCCCCTATATCGCTGGTGTGGATTTGTTGGGCTATGAAATCAACAAAACTTCATCGCTTGAGAAACATCTGAATACACTGGCTGAGTGGATCGGCGCCAAGCATCCCGAACTTATCATGCGCATCCATGCTGGCGAGAACCCGAAAAACTCTTATAACGTCGATGAGGCAATCGACCTTACGCGCCATCACAATGTGCGGCTGCGCATTGGACATGCGGTACATGGTATTGACTCCAACGTTTTGCATCGCGTCGCAGAATTGGCTGGCCAGAATCTGGCGATCGAATTCAATCCCGATTCCAATCTCTGCTGCAATAACATTGATGATCCCAAACAAGTGCCGGTCAATAAATTCCTGGAACATGACGCCGATTGCGTGATGGGTTCGGATGGTGCCGGTCTTTACCGGACCAATGCCAAGCAAATTGCCATGGCAGCAGCCCTATGCGGGGTGAATACAGTGGGTTTCCAGAAAATGCGCGAAACCGAGCTGGAGCACATCAAAATCCAAGACGATATTTTCAAACAAAAGATGAAAACGCTGCCTAAGAACTTTTTCAAAACCATACCTAAACCGTCCAAACCGGTGCAAAAACTGCAAGCTGAAAAAACAGAAGAGCCGCCGCTTAACACGCCATCGCTTGATGGCTTCATTCGTAAACGCGCACCTATTTTTATCGGCGGCGCCTCGGGTAATGATTGGTTGTGCATGCCACCTCAAAAACAAGATGAGTTCAGACATGGCCTGCATTTACTGCTGAATCATCTCGATCCCAAAAAAGTCTGCTTCATGATCGGGCGCACCAAGCATGAAGGCGCCGATCTCAATTTAGTGGAAGCGTTAGTGGATTATAATAATGAGTCCCGCAATAAGAAAAAATTCGATTGCGTGCGCATATTGGCGCAAACTAATCCGCGGCTATTCCCTGATATGCCTGGCATTCATCATACACATCTGCTCGACACGCCGCTGCTCTTTTTGCCTAGCAAAGTGGTACATTTCTTACGCGACCATAACGGCGCTTCGATATTGGTAGGTGGCAAATCCTTCACCAGCGATATTATTTTGCAGTCACAAAAACAGGATGACGCGGTACCAACTCTAATCATGGCCGATGTGCCGGGTGCGTCTGGCAGTAAAGCTAAAATCTATCCTGATATTGCGTTCCATAATGCCGTAGAAATGGTCGAGAAATTTTATGCGCAACGTCCGGAGCTCTTCACCCATGCACCTAATCGCAATGAATTGCGCGGCGAATATGAGCAGTTAAAGATAGCCGATATGCGTGGTAAAACACGTATTGGCATCGCACACTAAATTATCATCGCGGCCTATTAGCCCCTCTCACTATTCATACCCGATCTATCCACAGCACTGTCATTGCTAAAAACCCATTCACACTGATTTTCCAAAGTTATCCACAGGTTTCACAAAGGGTTATAATGCTAGATATCCACAGCATCTTGTGGTAAAATGGATGTCAAGCACAATATCTAGTTGCATTACATTTTTGTAATGTTAGATTTTTTGCCAAGACACCTTCCTGACGACACCTGCATTGCCCCTTCTCTTGGAATCCCACTGGAAGACGGATTTTTGCCCTGTGTTACCCAGGTAAAAGGGGTTAGATTTAAAAAAAATAACTGTTGGGGGAATAATTCAATGCGTATAGAGCGTCACTTCACGAAAGCCAGCCAGTCCGCCTACGATTCCATTACCTTTAAAAAAGTTGATGTGGTGATGAAAAATCCGGACGGCTCGGCCGTGTTTGATGCGCGCGGCGTTGAAGTGCCAGAATTCTGGTCGCAGGTTGCAACCGATGTGTTGGCGCAAAAATATTTCCGCAAAGCAGGCGTTGCTACGCTGCTTAAAAAAGTCGAAGAAAATTCGGTACCATCTTGGTTGTGGCGCAGCGTACCCGATGAAGACGCTTTGGCTAAATTACCAAGCGATAAACGCACCGGCGGTGAAACCTCGTCCAAACAAGTATTCGACCGCTTAGCGGGTGCCTGGACCTATTGGGGCTGGAAAGGTGGCTATTTCGATAAGGAAGACGATGCGCGCGCCTTCTACGACGAAATGCGTTTCATGCTCGCCTCGCAAATGGCAGCGCCTAATTCACCACAATGGTTCAATACCGGCCTGCATTGGGCGTATGGCATCGATGGTCCCAGCCAAGGCCATTATTACGTCGATGACGACAGCAAAAAATTGACCAAATCGAAAAGCGCCTATGAGCGTCCACAACCGCACGCCTGCTTCATCCAAAGCGTCAAAGACGATTTGGTGAATGAAGGCGGCATCATGAATTTATGGGAACGCGAAGCGCGCCTTTTCAAATATGGTTCCGGCACCGGATCGAATTTCTCCGACCTGCGCGGCGGCGAAGAGCCACTCTCGGGTGGTGGTAAATCATCAGGCTTGATGAGCTTCCTGCGCATCGGCGATCGCGCCGCTGGCGCTATCAAATCAGGCGGCACCACGCGTCGCGCAGCCAAAATGGTGGTCGTCGATATCGACCATCCGGACGTGCGCGAATTCATCAGCTGGAAAGTGATCGAAGAACAAAAAGTAGCAGCGCTGGTTACCGGCTCTAAAATTTGCCGCAAGCATTTAACCGCGGTGATGGAAGCCTGCCAAAAAGGCGAAAGCGAATCGCGCTTCAGCCCTTCGGACAACCCCGTGCTGAAATCGGCTATTGTGGCCGCTCGCAAAGCCTTGGTGCCTGATAATTACATTCAGCGCATCGTTCAATTCGCGCAACAAGGCTTCACCAAAATTGACTTCCCTGAATATGACACCGATTGGGATTCGGAAGCGTATCTTACCGTGTCGGGCCAAAACTCGAACAACTCGGTGCGTGTCACCAATGCGTTTTTGGAAGCGGTTGAACAAAACAAACAATGGAACTTGCTGCGCCGCCGCGACAACCAAGTGTCGGAAACGCTTAATGCGCGCGAGCTGTGGGATGACATTAGCTATGCCGCTTGGGCCTGCGCTGATCCTGGCATTCAATACGATACCACCATCAATGAATGGCATACCTGCCCTGAATCGGGCCGCATCCGCGCCAGCAACCCGTGCTCGGAATATATGTTCCTCGATGACACAGCCTGCAATTTAGCATCGATCAATCTGCTCAAATTCAAACAAGAAAATGGCGTGTTCGATATTAAATCGTTTGAATATGCAAGCCGCCTATGGACGCTGGTGCTGGAAATTTCTGTTGCTATGGCGCAGTTCCCATCCAAAGAAATCGCCAAGCTGTCATATGAGTTCCGCACGTTGGGTTTAGGCTATGCCAATATTGGCGGCCTGCTCATGGCATCGGGCATTCCTTATGATAGCGAAGAAGGCCGCGCGATGGCAGCAGCACTCACTGCGATCATGACCGGCGTTTCCTATGCGACGTCAGCGGAAATGGCTAAAGAACTCGGCGCCTTCGACGGGTATGACATCAATAAGAAACATATGATGCGCGTTATCCGCAACCATGCACGCGCAGCCCGTGGCGAAGAATCCGGCTATGAAGAATTATCGACCTTGCCGGTACCACTCGCTGTGGATCATTGCGATAATAAAGAACTGATCAAAGCTGCGAAGAAAGCCTGGGACACTGCGATTATGCTCGGTGAGAAATACGGCTTCCGCAATGCGCAAACCACCTGCATCGCACCCACCGGCACCATTGGCCTGGTGATGGATTGCGACACCACCGGTATCGAGCCAGATTTCGCCTTGGTGAAATTCAAAAAATTGGCCGGCGGCGGTTATTTCAAAATCATCAACCAGCAAGTGCCCGAAGCGCTCAAAACATTGGGCTATAACCCAAAGCAAATCACCGACATCATCAACTATGCGGTGGGTCGTGGCACGCTTAAAGATAGCCCTGCCATCAACCATGATACGTTGCGTGCGAAAGGCTTTACCGATGAGGCATTGGCTAGTGTTGAGAAAGCACTCGCGGCCGCATTTGAAATCAAATTCGCTTTCAATAAATGGAATTTGGGCGACGCCTTCTGCAAAAACACACTGCGTCTAACCGATGCGCAACTCAATGATTTCAGCTTCGATTTGCTGCAACATTTGGGCTTCTCCAAAGCCGATATTGATGCCGCTAACGAATATTGCTGTGGCACCATGACACTCGAAGGCGCACCGCAACTCAAAGACAAGCATCTGGCTGTATTTGATTGCGCTAATCCGTGCGGCAAAAAAGGCACGCGTTATTTGTCAGCCGAAAGCCACATACATATGATGGCCGCCGTACAGCCTTACATTTCCGGCGCGATTTCTAAAACCATCAACATGCCAAACAGTGCCAGCGTAGACGATTGCAAAGCCGCCTACATGCTGTCATGGAAGCTGGGTTTGAAAGCCAATGCGCTGTATCGCGACGGCTCGAAACTCTCGCAACCGCTCAATTCAGCCATTGCCGAAGAGCTCGCTGATGAGGTGGATGATACCGTGAAACAAACTGAAATGCGCGCATTGCGTCAACCGCAAGTGATCGCAGAGCGTATTGTTGAGCGCATCATTCAAGCATCCGAACGCCGCAAGTTGCCGGAACGCCGCAAAGGCTATACGCAAAAAGCAGCTGTTGCCGGTCATAAAGTCTATCTGCGTACCGGTGAATATGACGATGGTAAATTAGGTGAAATCTTCATCGATATGCATAAAGAAGGCGCTGCCTTCCGCTCGCTGATGAACAATTTCGCCATTGCCGTCTCCATTGGCCTGCAATATGGCGTACCGCTGGAAGAGTTCGTCGATGCGTTCACCTTCACCCGCTTCGAACCATCGGGCATGGTGGAAGGCAACGAGGCGATCAAAATGTCGACCTCGATCCTGGATTATATCTTCCGCGAATTGGCGATCTCGTATTTGGGCCGCAATGATCTGGCGCATGTGGATATGGGCGAAATGCGCTCGGATTCGATCGGCCGTGGCGCTGGGGATTCCACCCGCACCCCCGATGAGCCTGAACTGCCAGATCTGTTCAACAAAGCAACCAGCAATGGTTTCGTGCGCGGCAAACTTTATGTGGTGTCCAATAATATTGGAAGCGGTGCACCGCAAAATCACGGTTCGCTTGCCATCGCCGCCGAACAGATAACCGAAACCAAAGCCTACCTAGAAACCACGCAAGAGCGCATGACCTTGCAGCTGGGTGCGGCCGAAGAAGGTCAGGAAAAACGTATCGAGCAAATTCGTGAAGCGCGCGCCAAAGGTTATGAGGGCGATGCCTGCACCGAATGCGGCAATTTCACCCTGGTGCGTAACGGCACCTGCATGAAATGCGATAGCTGCGGTTCCACCAGCGGCTGCTCGTAAGCTATTCTACTACTTGGATGTTTTAACTTATTGGGCGGGGATTAACTTCCTCGCCCTTTTTCCTGTTGGTTGAAGCATGACACAGCATAACCAACTGATTCCATTTGTTTTATACTTGCTGTCATAAAAATTTCATACAGCATTAGTCGCTTCTTTTTATTAGCAATCTATAGTGCAGCTTAATAAAAATTAGCAACCTAACAGAGGAGAGTTATATGGGTTTTGGTGATAGCTTTGATTCAGCAAGCGACGAAATAGAAAGACAACGTGAAGAAAATGAAGATTATAAAACAGCGCAAGGGATGTGGCGTGAGCGATATGGCTCAGAATACCGCAATAGCATGGGATTTGATCCAGAAAATGAGAGCGATTTTCGAGCGCTAAAAGAAGAGGCGCGCCGTAATAGAGAAGGCGGTGATCGCGGTCGTTACTAGGCATTAGCCATTCTACTCAAGTAAAAAGGCGGCCCTAAGGCTGCCTTTTTCTTTTCAGTCATTTATCCAAAGCTTCCTCGATCCATACGGAATTCTTACGCCGATTTCGCTATGCTGAAAACGGTATAACCAAGGAGGCTTTTATGAATAAGGATGAAGTAGCAGGTGCTATTCGCGAAACCGGCGGTAAAATCCGCAAAAAAGTGAATAAAGCCATTGGCAGTAACAAAGGTGCTGCTCTGGGCTTAAAAGATGAAGTCGCGGGCAATGCCCAAAAAAATTACGGCAAGCTGAAAGATCCGCTGTCGTAAGGAAGTAAGCGGAAGGCAGAAATGCCTTCCGCTTTTACTATGAAATATTCCCTTATATTACTCACAGCACTCGCAGCCTGCGCTTCACCGGAAGAGCTGGATCTAGCACGCCAAGAACAAGCAACCCGCTCGCGTTATGACTCGTATTACGGACCACGCATCGGTACCGGCATTTACTATATGCATCGCTAAGTCATTGATTTAAAAGACTAGGCATGGTTGTTGCTCCTATATCCCCAGTATCACCACTTTTTACCATTGGGATAGGTATGAGCACGATTAATAATTGGATTAGCAGCGGTTCTTATTACCAGTTGCCAAATCAACAAAGCGGACTGGATGCATCTGGCCTCACTAGCGCCTTGCGCAACACCAACACACCAAGCTTGGCTTCACAGCTATCAGGCACCAGCACCACCGATATTTTGGATTTAAGCCCTCAGGCCAAACAATATCTAAGTTCTTACCAGAGTCAAACGACCAGCCTGGATACGAACTTTATTTTAAGCAGCAAACAACGTCAGCAAATCACCGATGTTTTGGCTAACTATAAAAATGCGGAACTGACGCAGGAGAATTTTGAAAAAATTCAGGATGAACTCAAAAAAATAGGGCTCGCACCCGACCAGCTGGCACAGCAAGACAGTATCCGCTCGTTCAATCCGACACAGATGTTTTTAAATGCGTTAAGCGGTAAATCGAGCGACATGGCAACCGCCAATGACGACACGCGCCAAACCAAAAAATCGAACTATATCGAAAGCATCGTGGCGCAGTGGCAAAGCATCCAAGCCTCAGGTGACGCTAGCTCTTCTTAGACAGCGGGTGATTATCGCGCACCAGCTTCTTCAGCCGCTCACCTACCACATGCGTATAAATCTGCGTGGTGGAAATATCGGCATGCCCCAGCAGTTCCTGAATCACGCGTAAATCGGCACCGCCTTCGAGCAGATGGCTGGCAAAGCTATGACGCAGCGCATGCGGTGAAATTTTTTCCGGATCGATCCCCACTTCCAACGCCAATTCTTTGAGCATCACGCCGAATTGCTGGCGCGTGACATAGCCTTGCGCACGGTGATAGGGAAAGAGGTAAGGCGAGGCTTTTTCGCCTTTGATAAAAATATGCCGCACCGCCAGATAACGCGACAACGCCTCGCGCGCACGCTGATTAATCGGCGTAAGGCGCTCTTTGTTACCCTTGCCTTGAATCAGCAAAAAATCCACCTGCACCTGATGCTCGCCTTCTTTCACCTGTAAGGCCGAAAGCTTGAGCGATACTAATTCGGAAACACGAAGCCCCGCTCCATACATCAACTCCAGCATCGCCTGCATGCGAATGGCGGTGGGGGTGTCGTCTTCGTAAGCGGCATGAATCAGCGCTTTAATATCTTCCATCGTTAAGGTTTTGGGCAGGCGCTTAGCGCGTTTCGGAGTTTCCAGCGTGGCGGTGGGGTTATCGTTGCGTAGTTTTTCACTATACAAAAAGGCGAAAAGTTGGCGAAGCGCCGAAAGCTTGCGCGCAGCCGTTTGCGGTGACAGCCCTTGACCCGCCAACAGGCTTAGAAACTGCTCCAGCTGCGGACGTTCCACCGAAAGCAAAGCCTCTGACCGCTTGGCTAAAAAACCCAGAAAATCGGTTAAATCACGCTGATACGCCGAAAGCGTATTGACCGATGATGCACGCTCAGCTGCCATCATTTCCAAAAACTGCTCTATCAGCCGGCCATCCTCACCCGCATGGGGCCCAGACGATCCAGAAGGAGGCACCGATTTACGCATTAGGGCGCGCTAGGAGGACTTATTTCTTTCTCAACGGGTTGGCTGGGTGCTGGCAAATCGAGCATCATCACGCCGCCAATAGCCACCGCTGCCGCCAAAAACACGAGTACAAGCAGTAAAGGTAGAATACGTTTTCGCTTTTGTTGCATTATTCACCAATTCCTTTAAGTTTCTGACGGGTAGAATCGTAATCACTGGATTAGATATTACAAGGAAAAATGACAGAATTGGCTTATACACCTATCCACCTGACTAAACCGGTGGTGCTGGTCGGCTTGATGGGCGCCGGCAAATCGACCGTAGGCCGCAGGCTGGCAAGCAACCTGGGTGTGGCTTTCATCGATTCCGATCAGGAGATTGTCGAAGCAGCTGGTTGCAGTATTTCTGATATTTTCGAGTTATACGGCGAAACTATTTTCCGCGATCTCGAACAACGCATCTTGCTGCGCTTACTCAGCAGCCAACCGGCCGTGATCGCAACCGGTGGCGGCGCGTTCATTCAACCGGTCATTCGCGAAGCGGTGAAAGAAAAAGCACTGTCCGTATGGTTGAAGGCTGACCTGGATGTGCTGGTGGAACGCGTATCGCGCCGCGACACACGACCATTACTGCGCACCGGCGATAAAGGATTGATTTTGAATAAGCTGATGGAAGAACGCTATCCCATTTACGAACAAGCCGATATCACCATCGATAGCAGCTCCGGCCCGCATGAAACCGTGGTAGATGCGATCATCGAATCACTGCGCGAAAAGGCCTGAGCATGACCCAACAACTATCCGTCGAATTGGGTGAGCGCAGCTACACTATTGTTGTGGGCGAACATTTGCTGCCTAAAGCCGGCAGCTATTTAGCATCCGTGATCGGCAAGAATAAACAAGCTATCATCGTCACTGACGAACAGGTGGCGCGGCTCTATCTGCATCGTATCAGCGGCGCCTTGGAAGAAGTCGGCATTCGCTCGCGCACGGTGATTATTCCCGCCGGTGAAAGCAGCAAAAGCTTAGAGCGTTTTTCAACGGTGCTGGAGACGATTTTAGAACAGCAGCCCGATCGCAGCACCCTGCTGATTGCCTTAGGCGGCGGCGTGGTTGGCGATATTACCGGCTTTGCTGCAAGCGTGCTCTTGCGCGGCTTATCCTTTGTGCAAATTCCCACCACGTTGCTGGCGCAAGTCGACAGTTCCGTGGGCGGGAAGACCGGCATTAATTCGCGCTTCGGCAAAAATTTGATCGGCAGTTTCCATCAACCGGCTTTGGTGCTGGCCGATGTCAACACATTGGCCACCCTGCCCGTGCGCGAGCGCTTGGCCGGTTACGCCGAAATCGTGAAATACGGTCTTATCAATGACCCTGATTTTTTCAGCTGGCTGGAGATCAATGGCGCACAGGTGCTAGCCGGCAATAGCGAAGCACTCACCCATGCGGTGCTTACCAGCTGCCAAGCCAAAGCGGCTATTGTGGCTGCCGATGAGCGCGAAGGCGGAGTGCGTGCGCTGCTTAATTTAGGCCATACGTTTGGTCATGCGCTAGAAGCCGAAACCGGCTATGGCAATACGCTGCTGCATGGCGAAGCAGTCGCCATCGGCATGATGATGGCCTTTGAAGCCTCGGTGGAAATGGGATTGTGCCCGCCCGCCGATCTGGTGCGTTTGCGCGCGCATTATGAAGCTGTGGGCTTGCCGCACTCGCCGCTGCAAATTCGCGCCGATTGGGATATTGAACAGCTGATGTCGCATTTCGCCCATGATAAAAAAACCATCGCCGGCACGCTTACTTTTATTTTAGCGCGTGGCATTGGCCAATCCTTTATTGCACATGATGTCGATAAAGACCGTATTCGCTCGATCTTACAAAGGATATGCACCCCATCATGATTACCGATGAAGCGATTTATTACGGCCTAGCCGTTTGCATATTACTGCTGATCTCGGCGTTTTTCTCTGCTTCGGAGACGGCACTTACCGCAGTGAACCGCGCGCGTATTTACCAGCTAGTGATGGATGGCAACCGCCGCGCGCAAATTGTAAGCCGCCTGCGCCGCGAAAAAGAATCGCTGATCGGCGCCGTGCTGCTGGGCAATAATGCGGTCAATACCGCTGCATCAACGCTTGCAACCAGCTTTGCTATCAGCCTGACCGGCGGCAGCGAGATGGGACTCGTTATCGTCACGCTGGTGATGACGGTACTGGTGGTGGTGTTTGCGGAAGTGCTGCCTAAAACCTACGCGATTCAAAACTCCGAGCGCACGGCACTCTTCCTTTCACCCATGCTCTCACCGATGGTGAAACTGCTGTCACCCATCACCCATACCATCCAGTTTTTCATTCGTATGCTGCTTAAAATATTTGGCATCGATATTACTAAAATGGATACGCTGGTATCGGCCACCGATGTGGTGCGCGGCACGATCGAGCTGCATCACCGCGAAGGCAAAATGATCAAGCAGGATCGCGATATGCTAGGCAGTATTTTAGACCTCAACGATATTGAGGTGAAAGATATCATGGTGCATCGCATGCAGGTGGAAACAGTCGATGCCGATTTGCCCCCAGTCGAGCTGGTCAAACGCGCCTTTTCCACCATGCATAGTCGCCTGCCCCTATGGCGCGGACAGCCCGATAATATTGTCGGTGTGCTGCATGTGAAAAACCTGATTAAAACCATTGGCGAACATGGCGATGGGCTCACCAATGAGCATATCTTACAAATCTCGACTACCCCGTGGTTTATTCCCGAAACCAGCAATTTGCGCGATCAGCTGCTTGCTTTTCGTAATAAGCGCCAGCATCTGGCTTTTGTCGTCGATGAGTATGGCGCCTGGCAGGGTGTGGTGACACTCGAAGACATCATGGAAGAAATCGTCGGTAATATCGATGACGAGCATGACGAAACCGCCAGCGATGTGCAAAAAATCGGCATTGATAATTATTTTGTCGCCGGCAGTATGACCATTCGCGACGTGAACCGTCAGATGGAATGGAACCTGCCCGATGACGAAGCTTCTACCGTGGCCGGCCTTCTGATTCATGAGGCGCAAACCATTCCGGCGATTGGCGAGTATGTGGATATGCATGGCTTCCGCTTCACCGTCGTCGATAAAGCAGCATCGCAAATCACACGCCTTCGCATCGAAAGATTGCCCGGCAGCCGCAATAAGGTGGACGAGGAGATGTAATGACAACCGATAACGAACAGGGCTATATTGTCGAGTTCGTCACTATCGGTCGCAGCGTGAAAGTAACCGTCATTGATCCTGTGAGCTTAAAAGAAGTATCCATGATGGGTGCGCGTGGTGTAAGCAAAGACGAATTGATACGGCTCGCCGTGCGCAAAATGCATTATGTAATTGAACGAGATAAAGACAGTTAATGGCTAGAAAAAAATCCCAACCTCCGCGCAAGCCCCCTCGCTTGGAATCCGGCGAACCCACCACCATCGCTGCTGCGCCGAAAAAGACACGCCGCAAAAAACCCAAGCGCAGACGCTTAAGCATTATTCCGCCCATTATCGGTAAACTTATTTTCTATGGCGGTATGGGTGTTGCGTTGATACTGGCGTGGATTTATATCACCCTGCCTAATATCGACAACCTCAACCGCTTCAGCAAAGCTCCAAGCATTATCGTCAAAGCCGAAAACGGCCAAATCGTCGGCAGCTTCGGCGATGTGTACGGTGATTATATTCCCTATGAAGATTTGCCTGCCTCACTCGTGCATTCGATTTTAGCCACCGAAGATCGCAATTTTTTCCATCATTTCGGTATTGATCCGATTGGCCTGATCCGCGCTATGGTTGCGAATGTGCGCGCTGGCCACGTCGTGCAAGGCGGCAGCACCATCACCCAACAAGTCGCCAAAAACGTTTTCCTGACACCCGAGCGCAGCTTACTGCGTAAATTGCGCGAGATGATGCTCGCCTTCAAATTGGAAATCCGTTTTTCCAAAGAAGAAATTCTAAGTATTTATGCCAACCGCGTCTATTTAGGGGCAGGCTGTTATGGTATTGATGCGGCGGCCAAACGCTATTTCGATAAATCGGGCCGTGAACTCACCTTGTCAGAATCAGCGGTGCTTGCGGGCTTATTGAAAGCGCCGTCTAAATTCGCACCAACCAGTAATCCTGAACTGTCTAAAAAACGCGCGCAGCAAGTGCTGCTGAATATGCAAGATGCGGAGTATTTAACCGAGAAGCAGGCGCAAAGTGCGTCCGAAGCGCTGGATTCGGCGATGACCCACCGCAATAAAAGTCCGCAAAGCAGCCTCTATTTCGCCGATTGGATTATGGAACAGCTGCAAGAATATGTGGGCAGCGTGCAGCAGGATTTAGTGGTGGTGACCACTATCAATCCCGAATGGCAGTTGCTGGCGGAAAAAGTCGTGAATGATCAGCTGACCAAACACGGCGAAACCATGAACGTATCGCAAGCCGCACTGGTTGCTATGTCGCCCGATGGCGCCGTGCGCACAATGGTGGGCGGCAAGAATTACGGCCAAAGCCAATATAACCGCGCCGCGCAATCCCTGCGCCAGCCTGGTTCGTCCTTCAAATTATTTGTCTATCTGGCTGCGCTCGAATATGGCATGCGCCCGGATAGTTTGGTGGAAGATGATCCGATTACCATTCCGATCCCCGGCGGCAAATGGACGCCCAAAAACTATACCGGACGTTATTTAGGCACAATGCCGCTGCGCCAAGCGGTGTCGGAATCGATCAATACGGTGGCCGTGCGCGTCAGCCAGGAAACCGGCATTGATAACGTCATCGATGTAGCGCGTCGCTTAGGGGTGACGGCCAATCTCGATCCGGTGCCAAGCTTAGCGTTGGGCTCCACCGAAGTGTCGCTGCTGGAGATGACGGCTGCTTATGCGCATCTGTCGGCTAACGGCGCTATTGTTTATCCGTATGGCATTATCCAAATCGACACCTCTCAGGGCGATACGCTTTATCGCCGCCAGCCACCCCCAAGTGGTTATGTGCTGCGCCCTGACGTGGTTGGCATGATGAATGAAATGCTGATGGGCGTGATTAATAACGGCACCGGTGGTGCAGCACGCATCGGCCGTCCGGCGGCTGGCAAAACCGGCACGACGTCGGATTATAAAGATGCGTGGTTCATGGGCTATACACCGGATCTGACCACCGGCGTGTGGGTCGGCAATGACGATAATACCCCGATGAAAAAAGTAACGGGCGGCACATTGCCAGCACCGATCTGGCATGATTTTATGCAAGCGGCGCTGGCCGATGTACCGGTGCGCCAAATCCCCATCCATGATGTCCCATCCCCCTTGCCTTGGCAACAAGACATGACCGCACCTGCCGATATACATGAGTCGCATGATGAGGACGGGGAACCAGCAGGCAACAAGCATGGCGGTGAATTGGGCCAAACTTTCTGGAACAAATTACTGCGCTAATCAGCCATAGCGATGCAAGTGGTCGCCATGTTCGGAGAGCCACCCTTTGGCATTGTCCATCTGCGGGCATAGCTGCTGTGTCAGGCGCCAAAACCGAGGGCTGTGATTGAGCTCGGCTAGATGCGCCACTTCATGCGCCACCACGTAATCGAGCACCTCATACGGCGCCAACACCAGCCGCCAGGAAAAGGATAAATGCCCGCGATGGGTGCAACTGCCCCAATGCGAACGCGTATCGCGCAGAACAATTTTCTTGGCCGCCACACCAATCAGAGATGCTTTGTGTTGAACCAGTTGCTCAATTTCGCGCTGTGCGTGTTTTCGTAAAAAATCTCGCACGCGACGCGCCATGAACTCAACTTCACCTGGAACTGTAATCTGGCCATCACTGGCCGTTACCACGCCACGCCCTCCGATATGTACCAGCTGATGCGGCACACCGAGCACAGGAATTATTTGGCCTGGTTCGAACGGATAAGACACAGGCACACGTTGCATTTGTGCCGCAATCCAAGATTGTTTTTCTTCAACGAAACGTAGTCCTTGCCTGATGGTGGCATATCGGGGTAAAGTAACGCACACGAAACGATCGTGCGATTGATACCGTATGATAATACGACGTGAAGTCGGATGCTTACGGAATAAAACAGGCAAAAGCTGGTTATCAATCGTAATGCTATATCGGGGGGATGTTAGCTTAGTGGTCATGACGGATAGTATATGAAATTTCCGCCTTCTTTCATAGAACGTTTGCGCTCGCAATCGGTGATGTCTGAAATCATCGGCCGTCGCATGGCGCTCAAAAAGCATGGCCGCGAATATCAAGGGCTTTGTCCGTTCCATAAAGAAAAATCGCCGTCTTTCACCGTCAATGATGCTAAAGGATTTTTCCATTGCTTCGGCTGCGGCGCCCATGGCGATGCCATCGAATTCATTAAGCGCCACGACCGCCTGAGCTATCCGGAAACGCTGGAAACCCTGGCACGCGAAATTGGCGTACCGATGCCGGAATTTACACCGGAAGAAAGCAAAAAAATCGAGCGCGAAAAAACGCTTATCGATGTGCTGGAAGCATCCTGCCAGTGGTTTGAGCGCCAACTGCAAGCCGCCAGCGGCGCCATTGCCTTTGACTATATTCAGGCACGCGGACTGAAACCCGAGACCATTCGCAATTTCCGCATCGGCTATGCGCCGGAAGACAAAACCGCGCTGCACCAATATTTGCTTACGGCCGGATTTAACAAAGCCCTGCAACAAGAAGCAGGCCTCATCATCGTCACCGATAACGGCAGCGTCTATGACCGTTTCCGTGGGCGCTTGGTATTTCCAATCCGCAATGCCTCCGGCAAAGTAGTTGCCTTTGGCGGCCGCTTACTTGGTGGGCAAACGGTGCAAAAAAATCTGCCTAAATACCTCAACTCGCCGGAGACACCGCTCTTCAAAAAAGGCGAATTGCTTTATAATCTCGATCTGGCCAAACGCCCTGCCCGCGAAAATAATCTCGTGGTGGTGATGGAAGGCTATATGGATGTGGTTAGCAGCTGGCAAGGCGGTGTGAATTACGCCGTTGCAACACTGGGCACCGCCACGACCGCCGAGCATCTAAAAATGCTGTGGCAGTTGGCCAAAGAGCCGGTGATCTGTCTCGATGGCGATGCTGCCGGTAAACGCGCCATGTTGCGCGCCGCCGAAATTGCTCTGCCTTTGCTCAAACCTGGCTATAGCTTGCGTTTTGCGCTGCTGCCTTCGGGTGAAGATCCTGACAGCTATATCCAAAAACACGGCAAGGTGAGCTTTGAGAAAATCGTGCAAAATTCGCAGCGCCTGTCGCAAACCTTGTGGGACACGTTGGTGCCGCAATATCGCCTGAATCTGCCGGAAGGTCGCGCGGCACTTGAAGATGCCTGCAAAAAACTCACCGATAAAATTACCGATCCTAACGTGCGCAGCCATTACCTGGATTATTTCCGCAAACAGCTATGGACCCGCACCACCACGACCACCAAAGGCAAAACAACCACCACGATTAAAGCCCCGCTGCGCTCGGCGATTGTGGAGCATATGGTGGTGGCGCATCATTCCGCCGCGCTTGAAACACTGACCCAGCGCCTGCTGAAACTTTTGCTGAAATTTCCGGCGCTACTGCATAAAAGCCAGGTGGAAGAGACCCTCGCCCATATCGAAATTCGCAATCACCGCTTGGATGCGCTGCGCAATACGCTGCTTTTGGCCCACACCCATAGTAATATCGATGATCGCAGCGCCGTGGTTGCTTACGTGCAGCAACAATTGCCCGACGGCTCGATGGCGCCGCTGATCGAGGGACCGCTGGGCATCGGCAAACAGGGCGACATGACCCTAGAGGATGCCTTGCATCTCTGGAACGAAACCATTTCGGCTTATGAGATCACCCACCTGCAAGTGGAGCTCAAACAGCTGGAAGAACATATGGGTAAAACCATGGATGACGCGCATTTACAACGGCTTGTCGAGCTACAAAACGCCATCCGCAAAGCCAATTCCCGCAGTTTTGCTCCCGCCGAGAGCGACATCGCCTAGCTTTTTTCCGCAAAAATCCGCATTTTTCTTAATAAAGCGATTGAAAAATGCACAAAATGCCTTATTTCTAATGCGTTTATATCATTCCCCATGGGGAGGTGAGGCTGATTTATGTTGTTTACCAAGTGGTTAGAAATAATGACCGGCAGCAAATCAGCACGCGATGATCGAAAGGGTTCGAAACCAATGGCCAAAACCGCAACAAAAACCAAAAAAGTAACCGCAACCAAAGCTGCTCCTAAAAAAGCACCGGCTAAAAAACCGGCTGCTAAAGTGGTCAAAGCAAAAGCAAAACCGGCCGCCAAAAAACCGGTCAAAAAAATCGTAAAACCAGCAGCTAAAAAAGCCATAGTTAAAAAACCTGTCGCTAAAGCAAAAATCGTCGCCAAAAAGCCGCTGGCTAAAAAACCGGCTGCTAAACCCGCACCCAAAGAAACCATTAAAAATAGCGCTAAAAAGGCGCCCGTAGAGAAAATGAAAAAATCCAGTACCACTAAAACTGATACCAAATCGACTGTCACAGCCAGCAAAAAAGACACTGCGAAAGAAAGCGCAAAAGCCAAAGATAGCAGCAAAAAAGAAAGCAAAGACGATACCGCCGCTCAGCTTGCTATCGTGCGTAAATTGATGGCCTTGGGCAAAAGCCGCGGCTTTATCACCTATGACCAGCTTAATGCATTACTACCTGCCGATGAGTTTTCACCGGAAGTGATTGATGCGGCGATCAGCGCCCTCAACCAAGTGGAAATCAACGTAGTGGAAGAAGAAACCCCTACCGATCCTTCGGAGATGCCGCAGGAATTTGATGCAGCAGAAGCGGTAGAAAATGCTGGCCGCTCGGATGATCCAGTCCGCATGTATTTGCGCGAAATGGGCAATGTGGAACTGCTGTCACGCGAAGGCGAGATCGAAATCGCTAAACGTATCGAGCAAGGTCGCGAAACCGTTATCAGCGCTCTGACTGAAAGCCCATTGGTAATGCGCGAAATTCTATCTTGGCGCGATGAACTCGATGCCGGCACGCTGCTGCTTCGTGATATGATCGACCTGGATGCTACCTATGGCGCCGGCAGCGAAGCGGGTGGATTCTCAGCTGAAGATATTGCCTCACGCGTGAAAAGCAAAGAAACCGCTGAAAAAGATAACGCCGAAGAAGAAGAGGAAGACGAGGAAGCGGAAGAAGGCGAAGAGGAAGAAGGCAAAGAAGGTGCCGCACCCGCCGAAGAAGAATTCGATGACGAAGATGACGGCGCCGTGTCGCTGCTTGCGATGGAAAATGCGCTGAAACCGCAAGTGCTCGAGACGTTGGATAAGTTCGCTAAAACCAGCAAAAAAATGCGCACGCTGCAAGAAAAGCGCTTAAGCCGCGCGCTGGGTTCGGGTGCCTATACTAAAGAAGATGAGAAGCTGTATCAAAAGCTGCATAAAGAGCTGGTGGAAATCATGCTCGGCATTCGCTTCACGATTTTCCGCGTCGAAAGCCTGATTCATAAACTCTATGACATCAACCGCCTGTTGATGACGCTGGAAGGCCGCCTGCTTCGCTTGGCGGAAGGCCGCAAAGTCAACCGCAAACAATTCTTAGAAAGCTATATTGGCCGCGAGCTCGACCCGAAATGGCTGAAAGATGTATCGGCTAAATCCGACAAAGGCTGGAAAGAATTTGTCAGCAAAGACAAGGATGATATTGCAGCGATCCGCGGCGATATTACCAAAATCGCGGAAACCGCAGGTTTGGATGTCGGCGAATTCAAGCGCGTGGTACTTGCCGTACAAAAAGGCGAACGCGAAACCAACCGTGCGAAAAAAGAAATGATCGAGGCTAACTTGCGCCTGGTGATTTCGATTGCGAAAAAATACACCAATCGCGGCCTGCAATTCCTGGATCTGATCCAAGAAGGCAATATCGGCCTGATGAAAGCGGTGGATAAATTCGAATATCGCCGTGGTTATAAATTCTCGACCTATGCGACCTGGTGGATTCGCCAGGCGATCACCCGCTCGATCGCCGATCAGGCGCGCACCATTCGTATTCCGGTGCATATGATCGAGACCATTAATAAAATCGTGCGCACCTCACGCCAAATGCTGCATGAAATGGGCCGTGAGCCTACGCCGGAAGAACTGGCAGAACGCCTGGTGATGCCGCTTGATAAAGTACGCAAGGTGATGAAAATCGCTAAAGAGCCCGTATCGCTCGAGACCCCGATTGGTGACGAAGAAGATTCGCATCTAGGTGATTTCATCGAAGATAAAAACGCGGTATTGCCGCTCGATGCTGCGATCCAATCGAATTTGCGCGAAACCACCACCCGCATTCTTGCGAGCCTTACCGCTCGTGAAGAACGCGTGCTTCGCATGCGCTTTGGTATCGGCATGAACACCGATCACACGCTCGAAGAAGTGGGTCAGCAATTCTCGGTGACACGCGAACGTATCCGCCAAATCGAAGCCAAAGCGCTGCGTAAGCTCAAGCATCCGAGCCGCTCGCGTAAATTGCGTAGCTTCCTCGACTACTAGTCATGGATGAGGCGGGGTGGATTTCTCAAAGTGACCTCGCTGCTGTCGTGCGTGAGCATGGCGCTTGGTTAGATATGGCTTTGCGTGATCTGCCGGGTGGCATGTTTCGCCAACGCGGTCTGGCGCTAGGACCTGGCGGTGGCGGCACCGATATTGAATATCGCGCAGAAGCTATTGGAAAGCTGTTCGCGGATGGTAAACTGCATTACAATGATATGTCCCGAGTCAAAGATAAAGTCGCCGCCTTTAAAGCAACCTATTTTCCTGAGCCAAAATAAGAGAATCCTATGACCATGACCACGCGCTTATACACCTATTTTAATGGCCGGCTGGTGGGCATTGACCAATTTGGCAATCGCTATTTCCGC
This sequence comes from Rickettsiales bacterium, assembly GCA_033762715.1. Taxonomy (GTDB): domain Bacteria; phylum Pseudomonadota; class Alphaproteobacteria; order Rickettsiales; family SXRF01; genus JANRLL01. The sequence continues at coordinate 116,839 of JANRLL010000012.1, forward strand.
CATAAGAAAAATGCCCCTAAAGGCATGCGCGAAAAACGCTGGGTGCTCTATAACGGCCTGGCTGAACCCAGCAAAGTGCCTGCCGAATGGCATGGCTGGCTGCATTACACCATCGAAAAGCCACCAACCGAGCGCACCATCACGCATCACAAGTGGGAAAAAACCCATCAGCCCAACCTAACCGGCACGCCTGGCGCTTACGTTCCACCTGGGCATTTGGCCTCTGGCGGTCAGCGTGCACCGGCAACGGCTGATTATGAAGCCTGGAAGCCGTAAAGCCTTAGGTACTAAACTCTAGACTCTATATACTAGATTCTGATATGTAATGGCTTTCATTATCAGTAAGCAGGTGGCTATGAAGAAGAATATCTTAGAAACGATTATGGGCGCTGTGGTGCTAGCCGTGGCTGCCGTTTTTCTTGTATTTGCTTATGACAGCAGCGATATGAGCGTGGAAAATGGCTATAGCGTCAAGGGCCGTTTCTCGAACGCATCGGGCGTATCGCTGGGCAGCGATGTGCGCATTGGCGGCATTAAAGTGGGTGTGGTATCGGAGCTTGGCCTTGATCCCGAAAGCTACGAAGCAGTAGTCACCATGAACATCAAAAACGACACCAAAATTCCTAAAGACTCTTCGGCTGCTATCGTTAGCAACGGTTTGCTTGGCGAAAAATATATTCAACTCTCGCCTGGCAGCGATGATGCCATGCTTGCAGAAGGTGGCCGCATTGAATTCACGCAGTCTTCCATCAATCTCGAAGAGATGATTGGCAAATTCATGTTCTCAGGCGGCGGCGTAGAAAAAGACGGCAAAGAAACCGCCGGTAAATAATGCGCCTCACGGCACTAGCTTTAGCCTTATTCTTGCCTGCGGCCAGCTGGGCCGCAACGGCTGATACTGCCGTGCAGTCGGTGGCCGCGCAGGATTTGGAAGAACTCACCCCCTCCTATAACGTCGCTATTTTGCAAGGGCTGGATAAAGTCACCGGCAATATCTCAACCATCGAAGGCATGGCAGGTACCGTCATGCGGTTTGGCAATTTGGAAATCATCGTACGACGCTGCTGGAAAGCCCCACCGGAAGAGCGCCCTGAAAATGCGGCATTGCTTGATATTTCTGAGCTTAAACCCGGCGAAGGCGCGCAGCGTATTTTTCTAGGTTGGATGTTTTCATCCAGCCCGGCGCTATCGGCGCTGCAACATCCGGTTTACGATATTAGCGTCATTGAATGTAGCAGCTATGTCGAGCCGGAGCCGGTTGAGAAAATCAAAGAAAAACCGAAAAAACCTGCGCCGGAAAAAGTTGAGAAAATAGAAAAGCCGGCGAAAAAACCCAGACGCTAATAACTGAGCGCTTTAGCGCGCATCGACCCCAATGGCTTCGCTAATATGCGAAAATCCATCACGCGCCAAGCGTTCCTCCACGCCTTTTGCCAGCGCACTCACCACACCCAACCCTTGATAGATCAGCGCCGTATAAAGCTGCACCAAGCTGGCACCAGCGCGAATCTTTGCATAGGCATCATCGGCAGAGGCCACGCCTCCCACACCCACCAGTGGCAACTTGCCCTCGGTTAGGCGGTAAAAGCGTTTGAGCATATCGGTAGATGGTGCAAAAAGTGGTTTTCCACTCAAACCACCCGCTTCACGCTTACTACTATGTTTGAGCGTATGCGGACGATCAATGGTGGTGTTGCTGATAATTATACCGTCTATCTCAAAACGTATCACCGCGCGTGCAATATCTTCCTGCTCGGCCGGCTGTAAATCAGGCGCTACTTTTAGCAATAATGGAACCTTACGACCATGCTTGGCGATATTATCGGCTCGCACCATGCGCAGCGCCATCAGCAAGGTTTCCAGCGCATCTTTTTGCTGCAAGGAGCGCAGGCCTGGCGTGTTGGGCGAGGAAATATTGACCGTGATATAATCAGCAAACGGATAGACCGCATTCAAACCTAAGATGTAATCGGCGCTGGCATCTTGGCTGTCTTTATTTTTACCGATATTCGCACCGACTATTCCTTCGCGGTGACGCATCTGGAAATTGCGTACATAGACCGTAAGACCCTGGTTGTTAAAACCCAAACGGTTGATCACCGCTTCATCATCTGGCAGCCGAAAAATACGCGGCTTTGGATTGCCCACTTGCGGCAGGGGCGTCACCGTGCCGGTTTCGACAAAACCGAACCCTTGCGCAAGCAGGCCATCAACCGCATAGGCATTTTTGTCAAACCCTGCCGCAAGGCCAATCGGATTGGCAAATGTCAGCCCAAATAAACGCTGAGACAAGCGTTCGCTGCGTATAGCTTTTTTAGCCGGCACCAAATGATAGTGCAGCGCCAAGAGCGCTAATTGATGCGCCGCCTCAGGTGGCAAGCAATGAATAAGGGGACGAATCAGACGATACAACATCGTCACACGCTAGCAGTCAGCCACCTGGTTTCAAGTTAAATATTATCGTCGCGATTCGGATATAACGCGATAATGGCTTGCGCCACTTCCGGCGTCATAGCGCCTTTCGATGCGACACCCGTGCGAGCGACCACCGGTTGTGCTAATTTTGGATTGCGAAATGCCATGTGCGGTATCGGTTTTATCGGCATGGGTTTGTTGCGCTGAATGGGATAAAATTTCTTCTGCGCGCCCTCTGTAGCGGCAGCAGCAGGCGCATTGTCTAATAACGGACGCAATGGCGGTTGGGCAGCAGTCGGCTGTGATAGGGTTATCGTTAAGGCGCTAACAGTGATGCAAGTTAGGTATTTGATCATAGAAAATCCTCTAAATACTACCCCTAGGAGAAAGCAAATTGCGTGCCGAATTTTTACTCCCCTTTTGGCCAAGGTAAGGGTTTGTCTAAATTCATAGATTTTATGGTATATTGTGATAGAATGCCGGCACGTTATACTATATATAGCTTTTATGGTTTATTTGTCGGTGCCCATAAAAAGGACAGTTTCGAAGACGGTACGCGCCTGCTCATTCAGTAGCATATTAGTGGCGAGCACTGGTCTTGCCCCTGCTGCCTGGGCTACCAGCAATGACGGCTTGTCGAGTTGGGAAAAAAGTGCGGCCTACCGTGAATTCACCAAACCATCCGCTTACAAACAATATAGCGATACCACGCATCTGGACCGCCAGCTGCTGGTTAGACCCATCACCAATGATGCTGTGGCTTTAGCGCCAGCTGCTCCGGTTGCAGCGGTAAAACCTGTCAGCAAAGTCGCTAAAAAAGCACCTGCTGCAAGCCGTGAAGACGAAACCTCTGCTGCGATCGATTTCCTACCGAATTTGAACAATCACTTTGAGGCAACCAACCCACAAGCCGGCACCGTATTGTCATTGCTGCTAGACGACACCAGCGCGGCCTCTTATCCATCCGCGTATCGTTATAGCCCGATCAGCACGGTTGATATGGTGCATAATCCAACGCAACGCGCGCGCTACACCACCTTCTCGGCGGTACTCGCACCCACCATCCAAGTGCCGCTGCCACCTAAGGCCATTGCCGCAGCAAAACTCGCCAGCCAAGCCACCGTTGTGGCCAGCAACGCGGCATTGCCTGCAATCACATCACCGGCCACCAAGCGCTATAAATCACCAGGCATTATCGTGCAGCGCCAAAAAATCGTCTATGCATCGAGCCAGAATTTAGCCAAAGACGATGATGTATTTACGCTCACAGAAGAAGAGCTAGCGCAGCTAGTACCGGCCGCGGGTGAGCCCATGGCTGATAATAATACGCCGCTGATCCAGCTGCCGGATATTACACCACCCCAACCCGCTGGCAGCAATCCCCCAATAACGACCGTGGTACCCATCGTGCCAGGCCCTACGGGAGATGCGATGATCTCGGGTACTGTGCCGGCGCTTACACCGCTGGTAGAGCCCACCGCTGTGCCTACCGCGAGCAGCGCTACACCTCCTGAGCCAGCCGGTGGCGTGGTAGTGCAAAAACCCATCAGCAACGGCACCCAAGTATTTGATAACTTGCTCGATCCCACCGAGAACACTGCGCTGAACGAAGTACCACGCAGCTTGCCGCCCATTGAAGTAAAAGACAATATGCCGCCTGTGGTTACCGTCACCAAAGAAACCACCACCACGATCACCACCGAAACCAAAACCGCGCCCAAAACCGCTATCATCGCACCGACAAAACCCGATGTGGACAAGGCGCTGCTCGATATTGCCAAACCCGATACGCTGAGCGAACCCAGCGCGCATTTATCCAAACAAAGCCGTGAACTCATCAAGGCGATTCCCTCCAATATCGATGCCGAACATTCACGCGTGACCGAACCGCTGGATGTGGATCGCTCGAAAGACACCGACTATCTACGCATGAAAGAGCCCACCCGTAATAGCGAAAAAGTATCCTCGCAATTCGGGGTGAAAATGGAGGTGAAAAATGCCTCGCCTATCAATTGGGATTATGAGCTGGAAAAAGCCTATAATGCACTCATCAGCGGCAATACCGATGCCGCCATTACCATTTATCGCAACATCCTAGAAAACGATCCCGACAATAAGCCGGCATTGTTTGGTTTGGCAACGACGCTGCACCGCGCCGGACAGCTGAGCAAAGCGCGCGAGCTCTATGCGAAGCTCTTAAGCCTGGCGCCCGATCATCGTGACGCGCTGAATAACTTCTTGGTGTTACTTGCCGATGAAGCACCGGAAGAAGCGCTTACGCAGCTTTCCAAGCTCGAAAAACGCAATCCCGATTTCAGCCCGATTCCGGCACAAATGGCGGTGATTTACCAAAAGATCGGCAAACCGGATAAAGCTACTGAAAAAATGTTTCGCGCCATCGCCCTGGCACCGGAAAATCTTACCTATCGCTACAACCTAGCTATCTTATTGGATAAACAGAAGAATTATGACGAAGCCGCCAAGCTATATCGCCAAATTCTAGAGGCCCATATGCGCGGGGAAGTGATCCCAGGTGATGCGCAAAAAGTTCAGCAAAGATTAACCTTTATCAGTTCTAATAGACCGTAACAGCTCGTTTTCACGGGTTACCTCCTATCGGAGCTATTATGGAAGTTACGGACCTACTCGTCTATACGCAGAAAAACAATGCGTCGGATTTGCATCTGTCGTCGAACAATCCGCCCATTTTGCGTATTCATGGCGATATGACGCCGCATAAATCGCCACCCCTTAAATCAGAAGAGGTCAAGGCGCTGCTTTATTCCGTTATGACCGAACAACAGCGCTCCGATTATGAGCGCGACCTGGAATTGGATTTCGCGATCTCGTTTGGCGACGATATGCGTTTCCGCGTCAATGCCTTTAATACCTTAAACGGACCGGCGGCCGTATTTCGTACCATCCCTACCCGCATTCAAACGCTCGATGAGCTGAGCGCGCCTGAAGTGCTCAAACGGCTATCGAATTTGAAAAAAGGCCTAGTGCTTGTTACCGGCCCCACCGGTTCGGGTAAATCGACAACGCTTGCTGCCATGGTTGACTATATCAACTCCAATGAAGCCAAGCATATTATTACCATTGAAGATCCGATCGAGTTCGTACACAGTTCCAAAAAATCGCTGATCAATCAGCGTGAGGTCGGACGCCACACAAAATCCTTCGCCCGTTCCCTGAAAAGCGCGCTGCGCGAAGATCCAGACATTATTCTCACCGGCGAGTTACGCGATATTGAAACCATTCATCTGGCGCTGACCGCTGCGGAAACCGGCCACTTAGTATTGGGCACATTACACACCAACTCAGCACCTAAAACCATCGACCGTATTATCGACGTATTTCCGGCTGAGGAAAAAGAAATGGTACGCGCTATGTTATCGGTATCACTGGAAGCCGTTATCACCCAAGCACTACTTAAAACCCGTAAAGGTGGCCGCGTGGCGGCTCATGAAATCATGCTGGGCACACCGGCGGTGCGCAACTTGATTCGCGAAGCAAAAATTCCGCAGCTTTATTCAGCCCTACAAATGGGCGGCAAAGTTGGCATGATCACCATGCGCGATAGCGTCTATAAACTGCTGGAAAACGGCGTCATCAGCGACGAGGTTGCGCGAGCTGCGATTGCAACCAGCGTGACTGAAGAAAAAGAAGAAAACGATAGCATCAATAGCAGCGCGGCAAAACCTATGCCAGAACTCAAGCGCCGTCCAACCGGCTCAGGCAACACCTCGACGCATAGTGGATTCTAGCCATGGTTATCAATGTTACAAAGCTCCTAGAAGACTTTATCGAGCGCGATGCCTCGGATCTCTATATTACTTATGATGCGCCACCTTCGTTCCGCGTCAATAGTATGATTGAACCTTATAGCGATGACCGCCTCACAGATGAAGATATTAGCGCGATTCTCAAAGAAATCGTGACACCGGCTGCTATTGAAGAATTCGAAGCTACACTTGAATATAATACGGCGCTGCATTGGAGACCATCGGCGCGGTTTCGTATCAATCTATTCCGCCAGCGCCAACATACGGGCATTGTGATGCGCCGTATCCGTACCGATATCCCATCCTTGTCATCGCTGCATTTGCCTAAAATATACGGCGAGCTGGTAATGGAAAAACGCGGGCTGATCTTGGTGGTGGGACCGACCGGCTCGGGTAAATCCACCTCACTGGCTGCCATGCTTCAACATCGCAATCTCTACGGCACCGGACATATTGTCACCATCGAAGATCCGATCGAATTTATTCTCGATCACCAGCGCTGCATCATTACCCAACGTGACATCGGTATGGATACTTATTCGTTCGGCATTGCCCTTAAAAACACGCTGCGCCAATCACCTGATGTGATCGTGATCGGTGAGATCCGCGACAAAGAAACGATGGAACACGCTATCGTGTTTGCCGAAACCGGCCATCTATGCTTGGCCACACTGCACGCCAATAACGCCAACCAAGCCATTGAGCGTATTTTGAACTTCTTCCCTGAAGAAAAACATGCGCAGGTGCTGCTGAACTTATCTCTCAATTTGAAAGCGGTTATGTCGCAGCGCTTACTACCCAATACGCGGGGATCGCGCACCATTGCGCTCGAGATCTTGCGCAACCAAGGCATCATCCGCACACTGATTAAAGAAGGCAACGTCAAAGAAATCAAAGAATTCATCGAAAAGGGCCGCGATCTGGGCATGCAAAGCTTTGAGCAAGCGCTGATTGATCTCTATACGCAAGGCGTTATCACTGAAGACGTAGCGCTGACTGAAGCCGATAACCCCGCTAACTTGCGTCTGGCTATTCAGCAATATGAGGTGGCTCGCCGCATGCAGGCTTCCAAAGCCGATAACGATTTTACGTTGCAAAATCGCGAACGATTCTAAGCAGCGAGTGAATCGCTTTCAATCGCATGCAAGAAGGCTTTCTCCAACGAAGTCTCGCTATATTGCTGCTTAAAGGCCGAAGGCGTACCGGTGAAAAACAGCTTGCCGTTATGAATAACGCCAATACGGTCGCAAATCTCATCAATATCCGACAAAATATGCGAGCTGAAAAACACCGTGCGTCCCTGCTCGCGCGTCGCAAGCAGCATATTCTTAAGCTTGATGCGCGCTCCAGGATCCAGGCCACTCATAGGCTCATCCAAGATCAGCAGCGGCGCATCCACCATAAAAGCACCAAGCAAACCCAGCTTCTGGCCCATGCCCTTGGAATAGGAGCCCACACGGGCGCTTAGCACATCGGGATTTAAATCCAGTTTTTTTGCTAATTCACGCGCACGCGCTTTATCGAGTTTTTTGCCATAATAGGAAAGGGCCAGATCAAGATATTCTTCGCCTTTTAAATAGCGCGACGGCTGGAATTTTTCGGGCAAATAGGACAGCTGCCTGCGCGCATTCAAATCGCGCGTGGATACCGAGAAAATACGAGCATCGCCTTGATTGGCCGTAATCAGATCGAGCAATATTTTAATCAAAGTGGTCTTACCGGCGCCATTGACACCGATCAAACCAAAAATTTCACCTGGGTTCAGCGAAAATTGAATGTCGTTCAAGACAGGCTGGGTGCCATAGGATTTATGGATATGCTGAATATCAATCGGTAGCGACGTCATACGATCCTTACTGATTTTGATTGAGGTTTTTATACATATTCATCAACCCGCCAAAGCCTTCTTGCTGCTGCTTTGGAGGCTCAGCCGTAGGCTGCGGCGTGCGGATAAGCGGTGTTTGCGGCTGCGGATTAGCTTTTTCGGCTGGGGTCACTTGAATATTGATGCCTTGCGGTTGCGGCGGTGGTTCTTTTTCTTCTTCGACACCAATCGTCACCGGCAACACCTTCCCTTCGAATACATCCATTTTATAGGATGAAAACGTTTGGTTCGGTTTCAAATCGAATATTACCATCTGGCGAATCTGATCGACCTCAATTTTATCATTCGGCTGCTTCGACCATATGTCATTGACGCGCCCCATATCCTGCGGCCGCCAAGCGAGGCGCACCTGATCGCTGCTAATAGCTGAAACCTCCAGATCGCCGATATCCTTAGGGGTAGACTGGGTAATACGGCGATCATTGACCCATACGCTCCAATCATCGGCCGAATGGAACACGATGGATTTGAGGAAAAACTGCGGATAGGTGAAGTAGGCACTATGTTTGACTTCCTTCTTACCAAAAATGGCCGCCATCTTATTCAAGAAATCGGCCTCATCGGCCGTCATTTCTTTTTCATTGCCGTTGGAATATTTGATGTAGGTGTTGATCGCGAGATGAATCTGGCGGATCTCATCGGGGCTGTAGAACATGCTAGGCACTACTGGCGGCGGACCATCCTCACGCTTGAGCAGCAACATAGGAATAGCGGCGGGCCGATTAGGATTGGCGGGATCTTTTTTGTCGGCCATCTCCCCCTCTTCGGTTATTTGCTGTGCATGCGAAGCCAAGGGCATTGCAGCCATGAATGCCAAGCCAATCAGTGCCATCATCTGCCACTTAATTGTCACTTTGCCCCGCTGTATCGTTGTTTGAATTATGCTGATTCGTAACCGGTGCAATACCCAAATCTTTCAAGCCAAACCAGTTAAATTTGATATTGCTGCTTACCAGCAAAAATTGGCCTGTATCTACAATATTGCGCAACGCGGCATCGGTCGGGCGGCTGGCGCGCGTAATGCTGAACTGGTTGACTTGGGTAATACCCGGCAACTCCGTCTGCAGCGCATCCATAAAGCTATAGATATCCTCATCTGTCAGCGCGTCAGCGCTAATCACTACCTCGCTTTTCACCACTGCGTCTTTGAGCGATTTATAGTTATGACCGGGTACATCCTGTACCGCAGATACGGTCAGGCGCACATTGCTTAGAAAAAATCGCGTTTTCAATTCTTCAAATTTAACGCGAATGGCTTGGCGATTGCTAATAGAGAGCTGCTCGCCCAAAATCTTTTGCATTGCTTCACGGTATAGGCCCGAATTCGCCTGCACCTTGAGGAACTGATCCTTAAGCTTATTAGCTTCCATCACCGTTTCCGTCGTCTGGCGCTCCAGCTCATTAATCTCCTTGGCATAATCATCAGACAACACATTCAAGAAATAGGAAAGGCCCGACAGCACCACCAGCACCGCCAGGAACACGCCCGATTCTTGCAATAGCTTCTTTTGTGTTTCCTTATGCTTCATCGCTTGCCTTTACTGCACCTTCTTTTGTCCATTAGGAGTCGCTAAAATAGCTGGTTTATCAAGCTTCATAGTGCCTTTAATCGATATTTGCGCTTCTGGCGTTTTGCCGTCGGTCATGATTTTAGGTTCGGTAGCAGGGGCTGTTGCACTCAAATTCACATCCAGCACATCGCTCTCGCCCGTACCTGATACTTTGGATAGGTATTTGACCTCATAGCCTTCAAATATTTTCTTAAAGTCAAGCAAGGTATTTTCGGTGAGTTTATTAAACGCACGCGCATTATTTTCCGCTTCAGGGAATTCCAGGGTTACAATCGATGTTATTTTGGTGTTTTTTACACCGGCTGCATTACCAGCTTTGGCCGCCGCTTTGGCATCCATTACATCCAACGTCCAATCAATTTTCTTGAGCGCAACCGGCGATTGCTTGATCGCAGCCAGCTGCTGGAAGAAAGGAATGGGTGAGAGTTTTTCATAGAGCAAATAGGTATATAAATCGATAATATCGCCAGCGCCTTCTACGTCGAGCTGCGTTCGTGAAATCTCACTTTTAAGCTTGATAAGCTCACTCTGCTTCTCGGCTTTTTTACCATTGAGCTCTTGCTTCTGGTCCGATTTGACCAGCAAATCCACGGTCACGGTGCCGATATAGGCAAGCGCGCCCAAGACCAAACATGCCACCACCAATCGCTGCGCAAGCAGCAGATTGTAGTACATATGCATCTTTTTAAAGAGCGGCACCGATAGGGTGAGAATATGCTTGCGGCTGGTGCCGATGCTTGATGCCAACACCACGTCGCCATATTGGTCGGCCGGCTGGGTTGCGCCTTGGATATTCAAATATTCGGTGATTTCAAACGGCGTAAACAGATGGAAATTACGAGCGCTAAACTTATTGCGATCAATGGCAGCCTTCACTCCGCTGGATGCGAGGATATAAATATCCAATCCCGATTGCGGATTAAACGACAAGCGTTTCATATACTCGATGGTACCCAGCATTTCTTGCTCAATATTGCCGGCAATCACCTCGACATTGCTATCGCCAATCGGCTGGGCAAGACGCGTAAAAACCACGCGGCCATTATGCAAAATCACCTGGCGGAAACCGCTCACCTTGTTGTGGGTTACGACAAATTTCCATTCCGACTTGGGACTATCGGCCGGTAGCTGAATCATCGCGTCTAAACTTTTAACCAGCGTCTCGGTTTCGACCGCCACCAGATAAATACCGCGGAAGTAATTGGGCAAATTCGCAATGAAATCAAGCCATACCGATAGCTGCGGCGTTTGCTCGACAGCAATCATCAAGAAATTCCAATCGCGCCGACCTGTTTTTTCGCGCCCGAGCATCAGCGCGCCTTTAATATCGCTGGCGCCAAAATCACGGTCCAGACGACGCTTGATCAGCTTGCCAACGCTTAGTGAGCTTACCGGTGGCAAGGTTTGCTGAACGTAAGATTGATCCATGGTGTCAATCACCAGCATCAGCGGCGCCTTAGGATCCTTGCTTATATTTTCGCGTAATTCATCCAGGCTTTGCAAACTGGCATCGGGGACAAATTGACGGCTTTGCACAAAGTTATCGCGGATATAAACCAGGATCGCGCCCTCGTCGCCGACGAACAGCACGAATTTTTTCCCCCGACTCGCCTTTTTTATTTTAGGCTTTTTCGGGGAATTGGTCTGCTCTGCCTTGTTGCGTCTTTTAAGTTTGAGCTCCATGACCCGCGCTTGTCTTGCTGACTTTCATTAGTCTAGTATGATGTAAAAATACCCGCATAGCTAGAACCTCATTTTGCTGAAGGATTCGTAGAGCGGACCAAATACCGCAGCGATTACCCAGAAAATAATCGCACCCATAATCACCGTAAGCGCAGGCTGCACCATGCCCACCATGCCATCTACGGCATCCTCCACTTCGCGGTTATAAAAGAAGTTCACGTTTTCCAACGCTTCGGCCATGTTACCGCTATCTTCGCCCACCTTGAACATCCGAATCACCAGGTTGGGGAATTGATTGGATAGGCGCAACGACGACGTCAGCGAGTTACCCTCAGTCACGTTGGTTTTCACCAGATCAATCGAATCACGCAACACCCGGTTGCTTACTACGTTCTTTGCTGCTTCCAGCGAATCCAATACATCGATGCCGCTGGTGAACATCACTGAGAAAAAGTGCGTAAAACGCGCTAAGTCGATTTTGCGAATGGTTGGCCCAATAATGGGCAGGCGAATGGATATGGCATCGACGCGATAGGCAAAATTTTCTACATTGCGATATAAAATAACGCAGGTCACAATCAAAGCAACCGGCACGCCCAACATCAAATACCAGTAATGCTGAAAGCCGTACGATACCGATATTAACGCACGTGTATGCAGCGGTAGCGAAAAGCCTTGCGCCAAAATAAAATCGACCAGCTTCGGCACCACAAACAACATCAATACCGAAATTACAGCTGCAATCACACCCAGCAATACGATCGGATAACGCGTGGCTTTTTTCACCTTGCGGCGAATTTCCGAAGACCATTTCAGATGGTCTGCCAGATGCGCAAAGGATTCAGACAAGTTACCGGTTTTCTCACCCGCTTCGACCAGGCCGGTGAAGACCTCGTTAAAAATACGCGGATAGGCCGACAATGACTTAGACAGCATCATACCGTTTTTCACCGACTCATAGACGCCGGTCAGCACGTCTTTCATCTTGGGCGAATCGGCTGAGTCACGTACGTCAGCGAGTGCTTCATGCAGCGGCACGCCGGCGCGATCCAATTGCTCCAGATGGGTACACATGATAATTACGTCACGCTGGCGGATCTTGCTGAAGCGCGAAGGCTTTTTGGTTTTCGCAACTTTTGCAGCCACCACATCGAGCCCGAGCTGCTTTAAACGGGTTTCCAAATCAAACTCGTTATCTGCCATCACGATCCCGCGCATCGTGCGGCCGGCCTGGTTAATCGCGATATAATTATATACAGGCATTGGGTGTTATAACCTATCTGTCAAATCGATAGTGCTAATCAACTCTTCCAGGGTGATTTCCCCAGCTAGCACCTTATTGATACCGTCTTGCTGCATGGTGACGAATCCGTTCGACAGCGCATATTCCATCATTGAGCGACGCGTCGAGTGGGTGGCGATTAATTCATCCAAACCTTTATCGATACGCAGTACCTCTACCACCGCCACGCGGCCTCTATAGCCTTTATTTTTGCATTTGCCGCAACCGACCGCTTTGTAAATTTGCGGCGGTTCTCGCATATCCACGCCGAGAATACGGCATTCCTCCTCACTCGCCGTATAGGCGGCTTTGCAATGTGGGCAGAGCTTACGCGCCAAGCGTTGCGCCAAACAACCAATTAGCGAGCCTGCCAATAAATGCGCCGGCACACCAATATCGCCCAACCGCGGAATCGCGCCTAATGCGTCGTTGGTGTGCAGCGTCGTATAAACTTGGTGACCCGTCAGCGCCGCGCGTACCGCCATCAAGGCAGTATCTTCGTCGCGCACCTCACCCACGAAAATAATATCAGGATCTTGGCGCATCAGCGACTTGATCCCGTTTAGAAAATCCATGCCCGAGCCTTCACGCACGCTACTTTGGCGAATCAGTGGCAACTGATACTCCACAGGGTCTTCAAGCGTCATGATGTTGACATCCATCGAGTTGATGTAGCTTAAGATCGAATAGAGCGTGGTGGTTTTACCCGAACCGGTTGGACCGGTTACGATGATGATGCCCTCGGGTCGTTTCAGTAGCCGCTTGAGTGTGGTGATATTATATTCCGAGAAACCCAAATCCTCGAGTGACACCAGCGATTTTGCCTTATCCAAAAGACGCATCACGATGTTCTCGCCATGCACGGTCGGCTGAGTCGCCACACGAAAATCGACTTCGCGGCCAAGCACGTTATAGGAAATTCGACCATCCTGAGGGTTACGGGTTTCCGCGATATTCATGCCCGACATAATTTTAACGCGTACCGCCATTGCCGCCCAGTAATCCATGTGGAATGAACGTACCTGCACCATTTGCCCGTCAATCCGGTAGCGCAAACGCAAAAACGCACCTTCCGGTTCAAAGTGAATATCGGACGCACCGGTTTTAATTGCATCCACCAGCAGCGCATTCACCAAACGCACCGTAGGGTTGATATAGCCTTCCTGGCGGCCATCGAGCTTGGTGTGCTCGCGAATACCGGTTTCAATCTCACGCAAAATACCATCGACCGAAATCTCATAATCGTAATACTGGTCGATCAGCTCTAAAATTTCCGAATCGGTACAATAGACCGGCGATATTTTGGTGTTGCGCGGCACGTGCCTGCGCACCTGGTCAATCGCCAGCACGTTATAGACGTCGGCCATGGCCAGTTGCAACATGTCATCCTGATACGATACCGGAATAACCTTGTGGCGCACCGCGATCTCTTTGGGCACCATACGCACCACCAGCGAATCGAGCACGGTGGATTTAGGATCGAATTTTTGCGTACCGGATGATTCGGCGAGCACTTCACCCAACGCGCTTTCGGTGACAAAGCCCATTTCAACGAGAATGGCGCCGAATAACTTTTTGCTATTTTTTTGCTCGGTTAGGGCAATTTGCAACTGATCTTGCGAAATCAGCCCGAGCGCTAATAATTTTTCGCCCAAGCGCATCGGCTTTGCAGGCGGCTTGCGAATGCTGCCATCGGCTGCTTCCGCATCCTGAGAAACAGCAGGATTATCTGCGCCTTGCGAGGGCACAGCTTGCTGATTAGTGGGATCACCTGAAGCAGGAGAATCAGGGGTCATATTACCTTAATGCTGAGGGACTACATTTCACCTGCTATTAGGCATAGCAAAAAAAGGTAAATATTGCACTAAACTATTGAGCAAAAAAGCTTAATAAACGTTAAGCAACTTCGGCACGCAGTTGCATGGATTTAAGGCAATAATCAATCCATTGCGCCGTCAGCTTTTCTTGCACCGAATTTTGCTTCAGCCGCTCATTCAAATGAGGCCAGGAAACGCTGTCTAGCAGCTGGTCTTGGTTGAAACAGCTATAGACATAATGCTCCTCGCCAGTCACCGGATCGACATGTTTTTGCAAACATTGCGCGCAGATTTCTTTCATCATGCACTGCATCGGTGAGTTAATGCTGCCGTAAGCCACATGTTTAGGATTCAGATACGGCTTCAGCACGCCGTGACGCGCACCGGCAACGGCCGCCATCATTCGGTCAGAGCCAATGACGATGATACGGTCCACCGCAGAAAGCGCAATGGGTGCAACGCCTAATCTATTCTCAGCGTAGGCTTTGATCGCTTCGACTATATTGCCCTGGAAGGTTAAATCCTGCGGGCGATTCGGTGTGAATTGCGCCTCATCGCAGCACCAGACGATGACATCGGCAGCCGCTTCAATCTCTGCAATTTTGTAGCGGTCGATCGCCTTTTTATAACCGGCGAAATACAGTACCTTATTGCCTTGGTCGCGGTTGGCTTTACCGATGGAAAAGAGCACGGCATTACCCAAACCGCCACCCACCAGCAAAACGGTTTCATTGGGCTCGATTTCCGTTGGTGTGCCGGTCGGGCCCATTAAAATCACCGGCTCACCGGGCTTTACATGCGCGCATAAATCAGAGGAGCCGCCCATTTCCAACGCAATGGCGGCAAGCAATCCTTGCTCCTTATCCACCCACGCACCGGTCATGGCCAGGCCTTCCATGGCCAGCGTCGTATTATGGGTGCGAATGGCATTGGCCTCAAAATTCTGCAGGCGATAAAATTGACCTGGTTCAAAAGCCGCGGCTGCCAGCGGCGCTTTCACCACGATTTCAATAATGGTCGGCGTCAGGCGATTCACCGCATGCACAGTGGCGCGCAACAGACTATTGATCTGTTGCAAAAAGGCGCTCGCATCGTTGCCAGTAGCTGGCTTTTTCTTAGCTAATACGCGTGAAACCACTGGATAGCCTTGCTTAGCGCTGCCCATGGCTTTGACCACATTGCCGGCAAAGGACGGGTGCAAGTCACCAAAGAAACTCACCGCGCGTCCCTCACCATCCAACGACATCAGTACCTGCACCTCTTTAGGTTTGGATACGCGCTCGGGTTTGACCACGCTGCCATCTTCGCCAATGGCTTTAAAATATTTGCCATCCAGCTCAAAATGCGTCGGGTCTTCACGTTGCAATACTGTGTTAGGATTGGTGCCAGCGGCGATCAGGATGGTGCGGGCGGGAACACTTACCTGCTGGTCGCTTCCGGCTTTTTTCAGAGTGATGGACGCAGCGTAGCCAAAACGGTCCACATCAACGGCTTTGGGCTCATAACATTCGGCAAAAAACATGCCTTCTTCAAACGCTTTTTCGACTTCTTCATGGTTCAAACGATAGCTCGGTGCATCAATCAAGCGCTTGCGATAGACCAGCTTCACACCACCCCAGCTATCCAGCAGTGAGAAAATATCCGGCAGGCGTTTTTCTTTCGCCGCACGCGTTTTTTCGTCGCGAATCGCTTTGCCATGCGCAATGAATTCTTCGCCGATAATCGTGTCTTCCTCGCTCCAGCTGGCGCGTACCGCCTGCTCGCCTTTTTGGGCCACCAACGCTTCATAGCGGGCAAGAAATTTCTCCACCTGGATCGGATAATACGCTAGCGATTCAGTCGCCGTATCCACCGCGGTTAAGCCGCCACCAATCACCACCACCGGCAGGCGAATCTGCAAATTGGCGATAGAATCTTTTTTCGCAGCGCCGGTGAGTTGCAGCGCCATCAGGAAGTCGGATGCTGTGCGCACACCGCGTGCTAATCCACCTGGCATATCGATCAAGGTGGGCTTGCCCGCGCCCATGCACAGCGCAATATGATCAAAGCCCAAGGCAAAAGCATTGTCATGGGTCAAGCTGGATCCAAAACGCACGCCGCCGATCATGCTAAATTGCGTTCTGCGCTCCAGCAGCAGGCGAATTATTTTCAGATAATTTTTATCCCAGCGCACGGTGATGCCATATTCCGCTACACCGCCAAACCCTGCGAGCGTGCGCTCATCCAGCGCTTCGTAAATCTCTGCAACATCCTTAATCGGCTTGAAAGGCACGCGCGCGCCCAGCTGCGTCACACCCGAAATAGCTTCATCCACCGGCTCGATTTTAAGCCCGTCGATCCCCACCACCGTGTGCCCATCATTCATCAAATGATGCGCAAGCGTGTAGCCCGCCGGGCCAAGACCCGCCACCAGCACCTTGTAGCCCGTATCTGATTTGGGAATAGGACGGGTGAGATTGAGCGGATTCCAACGCGTAAGCAGGCTGTAGATTTCAAATCCGTAGGGAAGTTTGAGCACATCTTTGAGTACATGGGTTTCCACCAGCGGAATATTAACTGGGTCTTGTTTTTGATAGATGCACGACTTCATACAATCGTTACAAATGCGATGTCCCGTGCCAGCGCACATCGGGTTATCGACGGTCACCATCGCCAGCGCTCCAACCGGCACGCCTTCTGCTTTGAGCATATTCATCTCAGAGATTTTCTCTTCAAGTGGACAGCCCGCTTGCGGAATATCGAGCGAATTTTTCTTATACTCGCCGGTTTTTTCCTTGAGGCCTTTCGAGCAGGAATCCTTGCCTTGGTTATGGCAGAAAATACAGTAATGCGCGTTATCGAGTGCCGCGCTGATATGGCCGGCATCATCGGTTAGTTTAAAGCCGTCGCGGTAACGCAGATGCGACGCATGTGAGCGCTGAATCAGCACGCCGTCACGTTCCTCAGTATCAACGGCCACCAGCTTTTCAAAATCTAATTTTTTCGGCTGTTTGAAGAGTAGGCCCTTGGTGTGTTTCTGTTGGCCGGCTTCGCTGTAGAGCGCCCAGGCGCCATAACGCGCCGCAATTTCCAATAAAGATTTATGCTCTTCTTCTTTTTCCAACCACCCCATCACCACTTTGGAAAAGACCAGCTCAAAATGCTCGCCTTCGGGCACAGGCAGCATCGAAAGCAACGCCCCGCCATCGACGCGGCTTGCCTCTTCCGGTTTTAATGCCTTAGCGGCGCGGCGCTGTACAAAGAGCCGCTTACAGCTATAAAGCGGTGCGAGCATATGGTGTATTTCCGCCAGGTCGCGAATTTCTTTTTCGATGCCAAACAGCGTGCCAATAAAATCTTCCACATGCGGCGCGACATCGAGCAATAATTGCGAACGGTCTTTATCCGAAAGCGCTGATGCGTCGGCGCGAGCGGCCATGAGACGATTGAAAATCTCTAGGTTTCCGGCTTGTAATTCACCGACAAAAGCGGCATCGAGCCGTACCAACCCGTCGCGGCTGTATAAATCATCAAACTGAAATCCGAATCCAAACATTAAATCCCCGTTCCCGTATAGTCGCGTGTGTAGCCTTCCATATCTTGGAGTTCTAAGTTGCGCACCGGCTCTACCAGCTGATGCTCAATATATTTCACCAGCGCATCCACGCAACCGGCGATGCTGGTGCTTTCGGTATCGAGCACTAGATCAGGATTTTCCGGCTCTTCATAGGGCGCGTTAACACCTGTGAAATCCTTGATCTCGCCTGCACGCGCTTTGGCATAAAGCCCTTTGGTGTCGCGTTTTTCGCAGGCTTCAACGGACGCTTTGATATAGATATTGTGGAAATAGTTAGAGGCAATGGCGCGTGCCGATTTGCGATCTTCGCGGTAAGGCGAAATGAAAGACGAAATCACGATGGTGCCGGATTTGGCAAAGAGCGCCGCCATCTCTGCTACGCGGCGAATATTTTCGCTTCTGCCTTCGGGTGAGAAATCCAAATCGCGGTTTAAGCCTTTGCGGACATTATCGCCGTCGAGCACAAATACATGGTAGCCCTTATCGAATAGGCGCTTTTGCACTTGCTTAGCGATGGTCGATTTGCCGGAGCCGGAAAGCCCGGTAAACCATAGAACACCGCCCATATGGCCATTCGCCAGGGCACGCTGTTCCGGCGTAATACCGAAATCGACATCGAATAAATTGGTGGATTTCACATCGGTACGCTTGACGGTACGCTGATCGTAAAACCCGTCCATGCTGATAATACCGCCGCCGGCTACATCATAATCCTGCAAAATCACAAAGCGACCCAGCTGCGCGTTTTGATTAAAATCATCGACCGCAATCAGGCTGCGCGTGCGAAACACAACTTCCGCCACATTCCCGCGCTCAATACGGTTAGCGGCCGTTTGCGCCAGCGTGTCGGAATCAATGACATGCTCGATGGTTTTAATTTCTGCAAACGTTTCGGTTGTGCCTAATTTGATTTTGTAGCGTTTGCCGATCTCCAGCGGCTTATGACCCAACCAGAAAATACGCGCACGAAACTGATTGGTCAGCACCGGCGCATGCTCAATATGGCTTGCAATATGGCCGCGCTCGACAAATACCTGATCGGTCAGCGTAATGCCTACCGATTGGCCGGCCGATACTTCACTGGGTGCCGACGAAGCGCCCCAGGCCTCAATGCTGGCCACTTTCACTTTGGTGTTAGACGGAGAAAGCAGCAGCTCATCGCCCACACGCAGCGTGCCACTTTCGATACGGCCGGCGAGAATGCGGCGCTCATCGAATTTATAGACATCTTGAATCGGAAAACGCAGCGGCTGTTTATCATCGGCCTTGGCGACTTCGAAATGCTCCAGCGCCTGCGTCACTCCATCGCCTTTATACCAGGGCATGTTTTTCGATATGCCGGTAATGCCATCACCTTCACGCGCTGAAATCGGAATAAAACAGGTGGGCTCTACCCCTACACTGCGCAAATAATCGCGGTACTCTGCTTCAATGGCGCGGAATTTTTTCTCATCATACCCCACCATATCCATCTTATTGACCAGCACCGCAATCTGGCGCACGCCCAGCAAATGCAGCAAATAACCATGACGTTTGCTTTGTTCACGGATGCCTTCATGCGCATCGATGAGAACGAGCGCCGCATCGGCTTGCGCCGCACCGGTAATCATATTTTTCAAAAATTCTTTATGACCAGGCGCATCGATAATCACCACATCGCGCGACTCGGTGCGCAGCCAGATTTGCGTAGTGTCTATGGTGATGCCCTGATCGCGCTCGGTCTGCAGCGCATCCATCAAAAATGACCATTCAAATGGCATGCCGCGTTTTTTCGAGCTGGCCTGAATCGCCTCAAATTTACCATCCGGCAGTGAGTTTGTGTCATACAACAAACGTCCAACGAGCGTTGATTTTCCGTGATCAACATGACCGACAATCACGGTTTTGAGTTGCTGGCGCGCTTCGCGAGTGGTGAGTGGTGAGTGGTGAGTCGTTTCTTTTATTGCCGTTTTCATTGTCTTCTCATGTTGTCACCCCGCATGTATTACGGGGTCTGGTTTTTTATTTTTTACGTCTATCTGCTTCCTGTTTTTTGCATTTCTCAAGAGACGCTAAAATGTGGTCAAACATTATGGGATGGATAGGTAATGTAATTTCCTGATTTTTTGCCAAGTTAATCAGCTTATCTATTTCTCCAAAAACAAACCATCTTTCATCGTCTTTTAACACCACCACATTCAGCTGTTTCTTTTGGCATTCTTTAGCTAATTCTTCGTACAGTACATCCATTCTTTCTTTATCAAGGCCATTGCGCTGTATGAATAATGCGAAGCTCTTACCCATCCTGAGCTTGGCTTTATGCTCTTCAGGTATCCCCCCCCTATTTTCCCTATAATTATCTGGGTCTTACTAGATCTATCAGATAGCTGTGAAGCGTCGGTCAGCTTGTCAAATTTTATCGACATATTACTATCCTTTCTTGTCACCCCGCATTTATTGCGGGGTCTGGTTTTTATTGCTCCAATCCGCCTTCGCGCTTTGCGCTTCGGCGAGATGACGAGAGCCAAGGCGGCATAACCGCTAAGGCTTACCGTCACATATACCCATCAGCTCTTAAGCGCTCAAACGACGATTCATCCTCATCGGCACCCATGGGGCGACCGGAACGTTCAGACACTTTGGTGATTTTAAGCTCTTCGATAATTTCATCAATGGTCGAAGCAGGTGATTCAATCGGCCAGGTGATGCCTTTTTCGCCCAGCGAGCGGAAGCGCATGACCTTGCCGCCAAAATCGCGGCCTTCAAACTGGCTATAAGTGCGCGCATAGTAAAGCGGCACGATGGGAATATTTTCGCGTTTGATATATTGCCAAATATCGAGCTCCGTCCAATGCAGGAGCGGATGAATGCGCAGGCTCGTGCCTGGCGCGAATTCGGTTTTATACTGGTTCCAGAATTCAGGCGGCTGATCCTTCACATCCCAACCCCCTTCCACACCGCGCGGCGAAAACACGCGCTCTTTGGCGCGGGTGGCTTCTTCATCACGGCGAATGCCGGCAATAACGCCAGTGAAGCCATGTTTTTCGATCACCTCTTTCAAACCCAGCGTTTTGCGTGAGGCAACACGCGCCGCATGCGGCAGGCTGCCATCGGTTTGCTCCAGCGGCGGGCAGACATAGCTGATCAGATTCACGCCCCATTCTTTACTGTAGCGATCGCGGAAAGCATAGACTTCGTCCATCTCGATTTCCGTGTCACAGTGAATCAGCGGAAACGGCACCTGACCAAAAAATGCCTTACGCGCTAAGTGAATCATCACGTTGGAATCCTTGCCAAACGACCAGAGCATGGCAAGCTTATCGATAGCATGAAAGGCCTCGCGGAAAATATAGATGCTTTGCGCCTCTAACTTATCTAGATGATCCATCACACACTCCAATTCGATACGTCGTCCGAAGGCAAATGAATGCCGCATTCGGTTTTTTGTTCATTCTCCAAGCCAATCGTTTGCGCCCAACGACCAGCGCGCTCATCTTGGCCTTCCGCCACTGGCAGCGTGCAGGGCGCACAACCAATCGAGCGGTAACCGGCAGAAACCAGCGGATGTTCTGGTAAGATACGCGCGGCGTTTTCTTGTTTCAAGCGCTGTCGGTCCCAATAGGCCAGCGGATTGATGCGGAAAATGCCTTTATCATCAAGCTCGATGGATGACATATTCGCCCGCTCAGCCGTTTGGTAACGCTTGCGACCCGTGATCAATGCCTTAATTCCCAGCTCTGCCACAGCGCGATCCAACGGCTCGACCTTGCGCAACCAACAGCAGCGATTCGGCTGACTTTTATTCAAATCCCCCGCCGGATCAATCCGTGCAACAAGCGCTGGATCGGGTGTAAGCCATTTGACGTTGGTAAGATGCAAATGCTGCGTGAGGCTGCGCGTATATTCCAATGTTTCGGGGAAATGTTTTTGTGTTTCTAAAAATAATATTGGCGTGGCGGGATCGATTTCAGCCACCAAAGCCAGCAACAAGGCCGCATCGGCGCCAAAGGAGGAAATCAGTGCAATCTGGCCAGGAAATTCATCGTTAATCATAGCGCGCAACAGCGGCGTAGCGTCTAGGCCACCATAGAACATCTCAAGCCGTGAGAGCGAGATTGGTTGGCTCATGCAACGGCTTCCTTGTCATCCCGATCAACGCCTAGGGATCTTTTTTCTTGCACGGAAAAACGATCCTTCGACTTCGCTACGCTATGCTCAGAATGACAGTTTCTTGAACAGCCGAGCCAGCCCCTGTCTTTAATGAATGCCTCTCCGGCGGCAATCAGCTCTTTAAATCCTTTACCTTCCGCTTTCCACAACGCGCGCGCCGATTTTATTTCTGCCACATACTGTTCCCATTCGGGTCCGAAACGATTTTCCAGATATTCCTTGATACGCCGCGCCAGCACCGGTGATGCGCCGCTAGTAGAGACAGCAATCACCAAATCCCCACGCTGCACATTAGCAGTGAAATAAAAATCGCACAGATCGTTTATGTCCTCGATATTGACCAGTTTACCTGCAGCACGTGCTGCGTCGCTGATCGCCTTGGATTCTTCATAAGAAAGCCCCGCCGCCATTACAATACGCACGGATGCAATCTGCTCGGCGGTTGGAATCTCAGCCGTTACAATCTGCGTCGCACCTGCTTTTTGCAGCAGCGCTAAGCGCTTATCGCGCAACTCTCCGCGTCCTGCCAACAGAACGGGTATAGAGCTGAGATTAAGCGCGATGGGATACATGTTTACGCCGCCCATTTATGTTCAGCAGACAGCGCAGAAACGGCTGTCTGTTTCACGTTGGCGACACCCAAGCGCTGGCAGAAATCGCCGAAGGATTCACCTGCTTCGCGCTGCTCTTTCCAGAGTGCGATCATAGGATCGAGTGCGACGGATAGGAATTCATAGGGCACACGGTCAAAGATTTTCTCATTCAGGCGCGTGCCTTCAAAATCGCCACCGATGAACAGCGCGTACGTATCGGGTGTGCGGCCTACGATGCCGATATCGCCGACATACGGCCGCGAGCAGCCGTTCGGACAGCCGGCGATGCGAATCGCGATGCGCTCATTGGACAGGCCATGGCGCGCGAGCAATTGATCGAACTGTGCAGTGAGTGGTTGTGCGACGCGCTCTGCTTCAGCCAACGCTTTACCACAGGTGGGATAGGATACGCAGGCAAGCAGATGATTGGCCAGATGCGTGAGATCATCACGCAGCTTGATGCCATGTTTGCGCAGTTTTTGTTCAATCGCCTGCTTTTCCGACGGCTCGATATCGCACAAAATAATGTTTTGATCGGCGGTGAGGCGCAGATCCATGCCATAATCAATAATGATTTCGCGCAGACCGGTGCGAATGGCTTGCCCGTCATAATCGACAATGCGCCCTGACGGGATGGGAATGCCCAGAAACAATTTGCCGTCGCCTTGCTCATGCCAGCCGTTATGATCGACCACACCGAATTTTTTCGTCGGGCGCGGATCGTCCATGCTGCGGCCGAGATAGGCCTCCAGTGTTTGCTTAATCCAGGGCACACCTTTTTCAGCAACGGTGTATTTGAGACGCGCATGCTGACGGTCGCCGCGATCGCCATGATCGCGCTGCAGTTTGATCACCGCTTCGGTCGCCGGCACCAGCATCTCCGGGGGCACATACATGATGGGCTTGGCCAGATACGGATAGGTTTTAGGCGTGTTATGCTTCATGCCGAGTCCGCCGCCGAGCGCAAAATTATAACCGAAATGCTCCTGATGCTGATCATCGAATAACGACAAAATAGCCAGATCATTGCACAGCGCATCCATGCAATTATCATCCGGCGCGCCGATCGCGATTTTGAATTTACGCGGCATATAGGTTTCGCCGTAAAGCGGCTCTGTCGGCTCGCCTGGAGCTGCCGGTTCGGGATTGAATTTGTAATCCGCCACCATCTGGCCATCGAGCCACACCTCGTAATAGCTATTGCTTTTGGGCGCGCAATGTTTGGCCAAGGTATAGCAATCTTCTTCCAGCTTCGCATGCTCGCGGTCCTTGATCGGCGCCGGACAGGTAATGACGTTGCGGTTCACATCACCACAGCCGCCCAGGGTGGAGAGCAGCAGATGGTTGATGTCGGCAATCAATGGCTTCATGCCGGTTTTTTTAATGCAATGAAACTGGAAGGTTTCACGCGTGGTGATGCGCATGGTGCCGTTGGCGTATTTTTCCGATAGCACATCAAGCGCGACATATTGCGCAGCCGACAGACGACCGCCTGGGCATTTCATACGCACCATGAATTCATATTCTTTGTCTAGGCCCTGCTGCTTGCGCGCCGTGGCGCTGTCGCGGTCATAGCCGAAATAGCTGCCGTGGAATTTCAGCAACTCATAGGTAGGATCGCTGACTTCGGGTGTGGAATTGTCAGCCAGCTCTTCTGCAATCTGGCCTTTTAAATAATGGCTTTCGCGCTTGATGGCTTCTTGGCCAGATAGTTTTTTGGGTGCGTCAGTCATGACTCAGGTCGTCCTGTCGTTAAGGTAGATAATCTGCACGTATCTATAGTAAATAATATAATTTGCCACAAAAAAATAGTGTTATTATTGTATATAACACTATATTAATGTATTAATTTGATATTAGATTGATATTTTCCAGTATGTTGAACTGATCTGGATAAGCCGCGCACAGGAATAAACTCATCGCTAAAGCCGGCCCAAAGGGGAATATAGGGCCTCGCCCCAAAACGCGCCAGAGCAAACCGGTGGCCACGCCCAGAACACCCGAGAGGAACAAGAATGCCGGAAATAACGGAAGCGTAAGCCATAATCCGGCGACTGCCAAAAACTTCACATCGCCAAATCCCAGCCCATCTTTTTTGCGCACCCATTTATAGCCGTAATGCAAAAGCAAACCCAAACCACCGCCGAGCGCAAAGCTGATGGCAACCTCTAGCCAATCGGAACCGCTGACATAATGATAGACAAGCCCGAGCGGCAGCAGAAAAAAATGTATCTCATCGGGGATGATGAAATGCTCCAGATCCACCACGATCATAATCAGCAGCGCCACACTCATCAGCATGAGCACGACGGCAAGCGGCGTGATGCCATGCGTGGCGTAGATCAGATAGAAAGTGGCAGCCGTTACGATTTCGGTCAGCGGATAACGCGCCGAAATCTTGACCTCGCAATGGCGGCATTTGCCTTTGCTTAGGATCCAGGAAAAAAGCGGCCATAAATCTTGGAAGGTAAGCGCCGTGCTGCAATTGGGGCAGTGCGACGGCGTACGCACCATCTCTTCATCACGCGGCAGACGGTGACTCGCCATGGTGATGAAGCTGCCAAACACGAGGCCAAAAATGATGACAATCAGTGCAATCATATCGCCTTTTTAGCGCGAATAGGCCGAATTGACTACCGGAATAACGCTTAATCGCCGTAGCGTTTGAGATATTTAATCTTCATCTTTATTGAGAGCAAAACGCCGTACCATGTTGGCAATGATGACCAATAGCATACTGCTTAATGTAACCCCGTGCTGCAAGGCTAAACCATAGGTTTGCGTAAACATACCCATAAATGGTTGCATAAGGGTGTATACAAGGAAGCCTATCTGCGAAAGAGTAAGTAGCCATACTATTCCAATAAGGAAATACGCTTCCCATTTGGCTAGCTCTTGTAAAAACAGCGATCCTAAAATCCAAAGAAATGGCGATAAGAATACCACAAAACTACCAAGAAAATTGCCTAGACTCATACTATGTGAGTGCAACCATATTCCTAATAGCACATGTATTAATATGAAGATTCCATTGCACAACAAACATGCACGAAGGTGCTTGATAAATTGCGACCTATTATGATCCTCTTCTGCGTAATGTGATATTGGCATTAGTATTCCCTTTTTGTAAGGTTTGCCAACAATTAAATCGCTGCCTGCATCATGGATTTGCTGCCATTGGTAATCGACATGAGCAGCGATACGGTTTGCGGCAAGATGCGATCCATATAGAAACGCGCCGTGTCGATTTTGGCTTGGTAAAAATCTTTCTCACTGGTACCGGATTTTAATTTAGTGAGTGCAATCTCTGCTTGGCGCGCCCAGATATAGGCCATGATGACGAGTGCGAACATGCGCTGATATTCGACCGAACCGGCTGCTGCCTCATTCGGGTTGGCCATGCCGCGGCTTGCAATCCATAAGGTCGCTTTTTGCAGATGCCCGATATGCACATGCAATGGCTTGGTGAATTCCGCCATTTCAGGATTGCTTTTATGTTTCGCCACAAACTCAGTGGCCGGATGGAAGAAGCTGCGCAAATAACGACCAGCACTGAAGGATAGTTTGCGACCGATGAGATCGAGCGCCTGTACGCCGTTCGTGCCTTCATAAATCATGGTGATGCGCGCATCGCGCAAATATTGCTCGACGCCATATTCTTTAATGTAGCCGTAGCCGCCGAAACATTGCACGGCGAGGCTTGCCATTTCATAACCGCCATCGGTCAAATAGGATTTGGTAATGGGTGTGCATAGCTGCACGAAATCATCGCATTCTTGTTTTACCTTCGGATCGGAATGACGATGCGCCAAATCAATCTTAAGCGCCATTTCCATTGCCAATGCGCGTGAGCCTTCGCAGAAGGCGCGCTGGGTAAGCAACATGCGGCGTACATCAGGATGCACCACAATCGGATCAGCAGATTTTTCAGGAAATTTGGCACCGGTCAGCGCACGCATTTGCAAACGCTCACGCGAATAAGCCAATGCATTTTGATAGGCCACTTCGGCAATGCCTAAGCCTTGCACGCCGACATAAAGACGCGCAGCATTCATCATGGTAAACATAGCGCGCATACCTTTATGCGGCTCGCCTACCAGCCAGGCTTTGCAGCCATTAAACGAAATTTGGCAGGTGGGTGAAGCGTGAATACCCATCTTATGCTCAATGCCATCGCAACGAATACCGCTCGGCTCGCCAACCGAACCATCGGCATTAATGTTGTATTTGCTGGCGATGAATAGACTAATGCCTTTGATGCCTTTGGGCGCATCAGGCAGACGTGCCAAAATCAAATGCACAATATTTTCCGTGAGCTCATGCTCGCCAGAGGAGATAAAAATTTTATTGCCGTCGAGACTGTAAGAGCCATCGTTGTTCGGCGTTGCTTTGGTGCGCACTAAACCAAGGTCAGTGCCGGCCTGCGGCTCGGTGAGACACATCACGCCCGACCATTCGCCTGAGACCATTTTTGGCAAATATTTTTGTTTTATCTCGTCGTTGGCGTGCAGCATGATGGCGTTATACGCACCGTGCGACAGACCTGGCGTCAGGCCGAACGATAAGTTTGCCGAGCACACCATTTCCATCAGCGGCATGTTGAGCACATCGGGCAGCCCCTGCCCGCCATATTTCGGATCACAGGTGAAGGACGGCCAGCCGCCATCCATATAGGTTTTATAAGCTTCTTTGAAGCCGTCCGGCATGATCACTTTGCCGTTATCGTATTTGAGGCCGACCTTATCACCCACTTCGTTGAGTGGAAACAATACCTCTTCGCAAAGCTGCGCCGCTGCGTCCAAAACTGGCGTCATCACGTCGGGGCCACTCATGTCGAAGCCTGCAATATCTTTATATTGCTCGACGTTTAAATATTCATGCAGAACAAATTGGAAATCACGCACTGGTGCTTTATATTGCGGCATAATCAACCCCTTAATGGAGTTACCAGCCTAACATATAAGCCGCTAAAAAAGGATTAATGGCGTGGGCAAAATCACTGTTTTTCTATATTTTACGACGGTTATAGCGAACCGAGGACATCCAAGAAAGCACTATAAACGTCACCCCGATCAAACCGGTTATGATTTCAGGAATATGCATCAGCATGCTAGCTAGCATAATCAGCGCTAAGGCCCCAATGCCGTAATGGGCGCCATGCTCGAGATAGACGTATTTTTCCAGCGTGCCTTTGCGCACTAGATAAACGGTCAGCGAACGCACAAACATGGCACCAATACCCAAGCCCAGCATAATCACCACAATATCCTTGCTCATCGCAAAGGCGCCAATCACGCCATCGAGCGAGAAAGACGCATCAAGCACCTGCAAATAAATAAAACCCATGAGGCCGCTATAGCTCATTTCTTTTACCGTTCCATGCGCCGCATCTTCACCACCCATGAGCGCTGCAATACCATGCACCAATACATACAACACCACCCCGATCACACCGGCGGTAATCATGCTGGCACGTTCTTCCACTGGCAGAAAATGGGCTAGCGTAAGCAGTAATGATAAGGCCAATACCGCCTCAACCGATTCCAATTTACCCAGCGGCGTCAGCTTGCGTTCAATGAAGGCAATCCAATGCAATTCTTTACCAGCATCGAGCAGAAAATGCAAAAATACCATCAGCAAAAACATGCCGCCGAAAGCAGCAATTTGAATATGCGAAGCCAGCACATGGGCGCTATATTCTTGCGGTTTATTGAATGCCAAATCCACTACATCATTGATGTGCAGACCGGTAGCAAAAGCAACAATCACAATCGGAAATAATAGCCGCATACCGAATACGGCAATCAATATACCCCAGGTCAAAAAACGTTTCTGCCACACCTCGTTCATGCGGCGCAAAATCGCGGCATTGACCACGGCGTTATCGAAAGACAGCGAAATCTCCATCACCATCAGCAAACCGGTGATGATGAGCCCATCGACACCTGCCCAGAGATAGGCGAGCACCAGGCCGATAATGGTAATCAAGTGAGAGACGTAGAAATATTGCATGTGCTAGCTGTAGTGCAATAGGGATAAGATTGCAATCATCTCTAGTTTCTAAGCGGCTTGCCGGTGCCCAACATATGCTCAATACGATCGAGCGATCCTTTGGTTTTGATCAACTCCATAAACTGCGCATGCTCCAAATCCAAAATCTGCTGCTCGGTGAGCGGTTCGGAAATATCGGTATCACCACCGGAAAGCACGATCGCTAATTTTTTGCTGACCACCACGTCATGCGGCGTCGCTTTACCCATGGCAGCAAATCCGTCTACGGCCATGGAAAGCGCTACACGTGCCGTAGATCCTGGCAAATGCAACACAGCCGGTTCTGGCGGGGTGTAATTCGCAGCCATTGCCAAACATTTTGCTTTTGCATCGGGCAGTACGCGCATGCGATTCATCGAAATCGCATCGCTTTCGCGCAAGATTTTTAGGTCACGCGCCTCTTCCGCTGAGCCGCCTACTTTAGCGGTCGCAATGGTTTCAAAGACGGTTTTGATCACTGGCATCGCCCCACCCGTTGCCATTAAGCCACCAATGAGTCCTTTACCGCCCTTGCCTTCACCCAAATGACGCAACAGCATTTCTTTACAGCCGCCCCAACCCGGAATTAGGCCCACACCTACTTCCACCAAGCCCGGATAGGATTCCATATGCGCCTGCACCGCATCACAATGCAGCACGATTTCACAGCCACCGCCAAGCGCCATACCGGTAAGCGATGCCACCACCGGAAACGGTGCGTATTTAAGGCCCATCATCGCATGCTGACCGCCTTTGATCACCTCGCTGATTTGGCTCCAAGCCGCAATATTGGCGGCCATCAATACGAAACCTAAATTAGCGCCGACGGAGAAATTATCGCCATCATTACCAATCACCAGTCCTTTGAAATCGCTTTTTACTTTTTCAATCGATTGCTCGATCATGGCTAAAATATCAGGATCGACCGAGTTCATTTTCGAGGTGAGCTCTAAGCACGCAACGCCATCACCCAAATCCCACAAACTCGCCGATGCATTTTTTAAGACCGGCTTGGTGCCAAGCTTGATGTCAGACAACATCATCGCGCCTTCCGGCAGCACCACCGCTTGATAACCACCGCCAATGGCAAATTGCTGGCGCTTGCCACCTTCGGTCGAATAGAGCGTTTTGCCGCGGGCCTTATCTAAGATCGGCGGAATGATTTTATTCTGTTTGGTCAGATAATCGATGAACCAATCGACACCGGTTTGCTCCTTGGTGCCTAGACGATCAATCATTTCAAACGGACCGTATTTCCAGTTATAGCCCAGCTTCATCGCCTGATCGATGGCATAAATATCATCGGCAATTTCACCTACGAGTGAGGCTGCATAATGCAGCGTACCTAGCAGCACACTGGCGGCATATTGCCCGCCAATATCGGGATGTGTAACGAGCGCGCGCAGGCCGCCTTTGGCCGCATCGACACTGCCCAGCTCCACTTTTTTGCCTTGTGGCGCATATTCGCCAGTCTTGAGGTTGATCACCTCTTTGATTTTTTTATCGCCCTCTTTGTTGATACGGTAAAAACCGCCCTTGCCTTTTCGGCCGGTATAGCCGTCTGCGATCATTTTTTTGACCAAATCCGGCTCTTGATATAGCTGCACGAACGGATCGATTTTAGGCAGCGTATGCAGCATTTCTTTGGCAATAAGCGGCATCAAATCAATGCCGATCAAATCGAATAGGCCAAACACACCCGTCTTCGGAATGCCGGCGGGTTTTCCCATCACCGCATCGGCTTGCTCCACGGTGATGCCTAATTTGATGGCATCGAGCAGACCCAACATCAGCCAATACACACCGATACGGTTAGCGATAAAGCCAGGCGTGTCTTTACATTCTACAATGCCTTTGCCTAAAGTGACGTCAGCGAAATGGCTAATGGCAGCAAATGCTTCCGGACGCGTTTTCTCGCCCTTCACCACCTCGAGCAGACGCATGAAACGCGGCGGATTGAAGAAGTGGGTGATCATGAAATCTTTGGCAAAATCGGCGGGCAGGCCTTTCACTAATTCATGGATCGGCAGCGTCGAAGTATTGGAGGATACGACCGAGCCTTTTTTGCGCACGGCATCGATTTTTTTATAGACGTCTTGTTTGACTTCGAGCTTTTCGAGCACCGCTTCAACGATCCAGTCGCAGTCGGCAAGCAGCTTCAGATCTTTATCAAAGCTGCCGCAGGTGATGAGCTTGGCGCGGCTTTTATGCACAAAACCAGGCGGCTTGTTTTCTAGCTGACGCTCGACTGCTTTTTCGGGCGAGGCAATATCAAGCAGCACCACTTTTAAACCAGCATTGGCCATGTGCGCAGCTATGCCGCTGCCCATCACGCCTGAGCCTAATACTGCAACTTTTTTGATATCGGTCATCGGGGAGTCTCCTTAGGGAAATAATCCCCTTATTGTCATCGTTTTATATTAAGAAACCGTTATAAGAATTAGTCAGATAACATCTTGTTTAAAGCAGCAGCCACCTGTTTTACATAATCAGGGTCAGGCGCTGGTGCAGAAGGCTGGGGTTGTATCGCCTCAGGACGTGCTGGCTCGACGGGTGTTGCGGCGGCAGGTTCTTGGCGAATAGGTTCAGCGATGGGAGCAGGCGCTTTTTCTGCTTTTACAGCTGTTTCTTGCGTCGAAACCTCATCCACCGGCCCAATTTTGGCCATTAGACGGCTACCTTTTTTAATAATAAATGATTCACCGCCATAACAAACGCGATGCAATAAATCGGAAAAGCTGCGCGAGGCTTCGGTGGCGGTAATGGTCTTTGATTCACTCATAAGAGCGAAATATTACATAAAATCTGATATTTGTAAAATCAGATTTTACAATTTGGTCGAGAAATTGGGCAGGCCGTCATCAGCCTTTAGCGAAAATAGTGATTTTTGAGAACTGGAGCGCAGCGTATATTAACAATACGTGAGCACCGGAAGCGCAGAAAAGCGCTATTTGCAGCACAGCCTCATGGCGGGAGGATTTTAGATTTTCTCTAAAACGGTGGCCATACCCATCCCACCACCAATACAGAGTGTGGCTAGAGCATATTTTTTGCCATGTTTATGCAGCAATTGGGCGGCCTTGCCGGTGACACGCGCACCGGATGCACCCAGCGGATGGCCCAGCGCAATAGCGCCGCCATCGATATTGAGCTTGGTTTCATCAATGCCCAGCTCTTTAATCACCGCGAGCGACTGCGCGGCAAAGGCTTCGTTGAGTTCGATAATGTCGATGTCTTTGAGCTCAAGCCCTGCGCGTTTGAGCGCTTTGCGCGATGCTTCCACCGGCCCCAAACCCATAATTTCAGGCGTCAGGCCCGACACGGCGGTCGATTTAATACGCGCTAATTTAGGCAGGCCGTTTTTATCGGCATAGGCTTCGCTGGCCACAATCACGAGCGACGCGCCATCGGTCACCGGCGATGAGGTGGCTGCCGTCACCGTGCCCGATGCATCAAAGGCAGGCGCTAAGGTCGCCATTTTTTCCAGGCTGGTATCGGCACGGATACAACCATCTTTATCTACGGTGGTGGTGCGGAAGGTGATGGGAACAATCTCACTCGCCAGATCGGCTTTGGCCGCCTTTTGGTGGCTGCGCAGCGAAAATTCTTCCTGTTCTTTACGGGCAATATTGAATTGTTTGCACAGATTTTCCGCCGTAATGCCCATCGACACATAGGCATTGGGCATATTTTCATACAGGGTGGGATTGGGCGATGGGTTAAATCCGCCCATAGGCACACGCGTCATCGACTCGACCCCGCCGGCCAAGAACAACTCGCCTGAACCCGTTGCAATGCGGCCTGCTGCCATATGGATCGCTTCCATCGAGGAACCGCACCAACGATTCACTGTGGCGCCGGCTATGGAGATAGGAAGCCCAACCAGCAAGCTCGTCATACGGGCAATGTTGAAACCCTGCTCACCTTCGGGAAAGGCGCAACCTACGATAAAATCTTCAATATCTGCAGTATTGACCGGTGTTTTAGCCAGCAACCCCTTCACTACCTGCGCCAAAATATCATCAGGACGTACTTTGGCCAGGTCACCCTTATTGGCCATCGTAAACGGAGAGCGGGCATAGGCACAAATGACGGCGTTACTCATGGGGTTTCCTCTCTTTGAATAAATAACGGTTTATTATTGCAAAAAACCCTTACTTTTTCGTTAGTTTTTGCGTAAATTCCGCATCCTATGCAAAAATTTGAAACCGATATTGTGATTATTGGCGCCGGTCCTGTGGGGCTCTTCGCCATTTTTGAAGCGGGCATGCTGAAAATGAAATGCCACGTGGTCGACACGCTCGATATGATTGGCGGTCAATGCTCCGCACTCTATCCGGAAAAACCGATTTACGATATTCCAGGGCACCCTGCCATATTGGCTCAGGAGCTGATTGATAATCTGGCCAAGCAAGCCGAGCCTTTTTCGCCGACCTATCATCTCGGTCAGCAGGTGATGAAGGTCGCCAAAACCGCAGAGGGTTGGAGCGTGGAAACCTCCACGGGCAACGCGATTGCCTGCAAAGCCATTTTCATCGCAGCTGGCTGCGGCGCCTTTGGTCCGAACCGCCCGCCTATGGATGGGCTGGAAGCTTATGAAGGCACAAGCGTGTTTTATATGGTGGCCAAGCGCGAAGAGTTTCGCGGCAAAAAAATCGTCATTGCTGGCGGTGGAGATTCCGCTGTGGATTGGGCCATTTCATTGGCGGAATTGGCAGAGCATATTTATTTCGTGCATCGCCGCCCTAAATTTCGCGCAGCACCCGAAAGCGTTGCCAAGCTGGAGCAGCTGGCTGCCAGCGGCAAAGTGGAAATGGTGGTGCCTTATCAGCTGGATTCACTCACCGGCGCAAATGGCAAGCTGACAGCGGTGAATGTCACCACGCTCGAAGGGGAAAAACGCGCACTCGCAGCCGATGTATTGCTGCCCTTCTTCGGACTCTCCATGGAGCTGGGGCCGATTGCAAACTGGGGTTTAAACCTCGATCAGAATCATATCATCGTGGATCAGCAAACCTGCCAAACCTCGGCTCAGAGCATTTTTGCCATAGGCGATATTGCCCATTACCCCGGCAAGCTCAAACTGATTCTCTCCGGCTTTGCCGAAGCAGCGAGCGCCTCGCACGCCTCTTACAGCCTGGTGCATCCTGGTGAAGCTTACCATTTTGAATATTCGACTAGCAAAGGTGTTCCCGCATGAGCGCGCAGCTGATCGACGGCAAAGCCTTTGCAGAAAATCTGCGCAAAAAAATTGCAGCCGATGTGGCCGCGCTACCCAGCAAGCCAGGCCTCGCGGTCGTGCTGGTGGGCAATGATCCGGCGAGCGAAGTTTACGTGCGCAATAAAGGCAAGCAAACACGCGAAACCGGCATGGCCTCGTTTGAGTTTCATATGCCCGCGACCATCTCTCAAGATGAGCTGCTGAATCAAATTGAATCGCTGAATTTAAATAACGATGTGCATGGTATTTTGGTGCAGTTGCCGCTGCCCAAACATATCGATGAAAATGCCATCATCAACGCTATCGATCCGAAAAAAGATGTGGATGGGTTTCATGTCATCAATAGCGGCAAACTCGCAACCGGCCAGGACGGGTTTGTCCCCTGCACGCCGCTGGGCTGCTGGATGCTGCTCAAAGATCAGCTGGGCGATTTAACCGGCAAACATGCGGTCATCATCGGCCGCTCTAACATTGTCGGAAAACCGATGGCCGCGCTGTTGCTCAAAGAAAGCTGCACCGTGACCATTGCTCATTCCAAAACCAAAGATCTGCCGGCATTGGTCAAGACAGCCGATATTGTGGTGGCTGCCGTGGGCAAGGCCGAAATGGTCAAAGGCAGCTGGATCAAGCCAGGCGCAACGATCATCGATGTGGGCATCAACCGCATCAGCCTGCCTGACGGCAAAACCAAACTGGTGGGTGATGTGGATTTTGCAGAATGCAAAGAAGTAGCCGGTGCGATTACGCCGGTGCCCGGCGGCGTCGGTCCCATGACCATTGCGTGTTTATTGGCTAATACGCTGAAGGCAGCAAAAGACCTATAGCACTCATGCTACGAGCATAGCAATCGGCTGACTGCTTCGTGTTACTGAACAACTTTTTTTACGCTACGGCGATAATCGGCCACGTTTTTATTATGCTCTTGCAAGGTAGCGGCAAAATTATGACCGCCATTGCCGGTTGCCACGAAATACAGATAATTACTATCGAGCGGATTAAGCGCTGCTTCGATGGAGGCGCGGCCGGGATTAGCAATCGGCCCTGGTGGCAAACCTGCATATTTATAGGTATTATAGGGCGAGTCGGTTTCCAAATCAGCAAGCGTCAAAGCGCGGCCAAGCGAGGTTTGACCTTTGGTAATGGCATAGATCACGGTAGGGTCGGTTTGCAGCTTCATGCCCAGGCGCAGGCGGTTCATAAAGACCGATGCCACCAGCGGACGCTCCGACGGAAGACCGGTTTCTTTTTCCACAATCGAGGCCAGGGTGATGATGTCTTGGCGGGTGGTAAGCGGCGTATCCGTGCGGCGCTTATCCCATAACTCATTGAGGGTTGCCTGCATGGCGGCCTGCATGCGATGGATTATATCCGCGCGATTATCGCCATACGTATAATAATAGGTTTCCGGCAACAGGCTGCCCTCTTCAATACCGGTAGGCACATCGCCTTCCAGTAACGTTTCTTTGGTCAGCAGCGCATTGATTTCTTGCACCGTAAGACCTTCTGCGACCGTTACCTTATGCACCACCACCTTGCCTTGCGCGATCATGCCCATCACCATGGCCGGCGGAATAGCCGTCGTGAAATAATATTCGCCGGCTTTGAATTTGCGTGCATCACCTGTTAGCGCCGCAATAGCTTTAAACACAAGCGGATAACGAATTACACCCTGCTCGCCTAAATCATCCACGATCTGACGGAACCCATGCCCACGCTTAAACAGCACGGTTTTCGGCTCGGTGAGAGGTCCTGGGGCATAATAATCATCCCACAAATAGGCAAAGATGCCTAAACTGACTAAACCAATCAGCGCTACTACTAACAAAAAATATTTCACAGCCACTCCCACCGATCAATTTTAGCCGCCTGGCCCAGGCGCTGATTTTTGCCATCTACCACATTCCATACCACACAATTCTGGATACGAAAACGCTCGCCAAAACGCGTCACACGAATGCCTTGATAATCGTCGATATAGCCTTGTTGTTCGACGGCCGTAAGCAGCCGCGCGCGCTCTTCTTGCTCATCTGCCTCAGCGGTTTGGCGTGAGGGCATGCCTATCATCTCGTCCCACTCCATGCCCCATAATTCCTGCGCAGTCTCATTGGCATAGATAAAGAGAGGATCGGCCCCTAGCCCATGCGACACCAATGCAAAGGGCGCATGATAGAGCCGTTCTAACAGTTGATCGGTTTGAGGGATGAGAGGTTGGCCGGTGAAGCGCTTAAAGCTGTCAGCAAGGTAGGAACAATACACGGCAAGGTCAGGAGACTGCCACGCCTGCCCCATCACAGTTTTTTCATGACCAAGGAAGCATTCGTACCGCCAAAGCCGAACGAGTTCGACAGCGCCGCGCGGATAGGACGTTGTTTTGCTTTATGCGGAACCAAATCAATATCGCAGCCTTCCGATGGATCATCGAGGTTAAGCGTCGGTGGTGCAATTTGCGTATGAATGGCAAGCACCGAAAATACTGCTTCCACTGCACCAGCTGCACCCAGCAAATGGCCAATCGCCGATTTGGTAGACGACATAGAAAGCTTATAAGCAGCATCGCCAAACAGGCGTTTTACCGCACCTAATTCAATTTCATCGCCCAGCGGCGTTGAAGTGCCGTGCGCGTTGATATAATCAATATCGCCTGGATTCAAACCAGCACGACCCAGCGCTGCTTGCATCGCACGGAACCCACCATCACCACCGGGTGCCGGCGCGGTAATGTGATAAGCATCGCCAGACAGACCATAACCCACGACTTCGGCATAGATTTTTGCACCGCGTTTTTTCGCATGCTCATATTCTTCGAGTACGACAACACCTGCACCTTCACCCATGACAAAGCCGTCACGGCCTTTATCCCACGGACGCGATGCTTTTTCCGGCGTGTCGTTATAGCTGGTCGATAGCGCACGAGCGGCCGCAAAACCAGCTAAACCGATGCGGCAAATGGTCGCTTCGGCGCCACCTGCTACCATGATGTCAGCATCGCCAAATTGAATCAGGCGCGCAGCATCGCCAATGGCGTGCGCGCCAGTCGAACAAGCGGTAACCACCGCGTGGTTCGGGCCCTTAAAGCCGTATTTGATAGAGACTTGGCCGGAAGCCAAATTGATGAGCGCTGCTGGAATAAAGAAGGGGCTCACGCGGCGTGGGCCTTTTTCTTTCATGATCAACACGGTTTCTTCGATGATGTTCAAACCACCGATACCCGAGCCGATCATCACACCAGTGCGCAGTTTTTCTTCTTCGCCCAGGCTTGCAATGCCTGCATCTTCTACCGCTTCGGTAGCAGCGCCAAAAGCGAAATGGATAAAATCATCCATTTTCTTTTGTTCTTTAGGCTCGATATAATTATCGGGATTGAATTGGCCAGGCTCGCTGCCACGCGGAACCACACCAGCCACACGAGCAGGCAGATCCGACACATCAATATGGGTGATTGGTTTTAATCCTGAGCGCGATGCCGTCAGATTATCCCATGTCGTCTTCACCCCGCAACCAAGCGGCGTTACCAGACCGATACCCGTAACGACAACGCGTCTCATAAAACTATCTTAAAGAACCTTAAGCCGCTTTCGCGTGCTGTTGGATATAGCTGATTGCATCCTGCAGCGTCAGAATTTTTTCTGCCGCATCATCAGGAATCTCAATATTGAATTCTTCTTCAAATGCCATAACGAGCTCAACCGTATCCAAGCTGTCTGCACCCAGGTCATCAATGAAGCTTGCTTCAGGAACTACTTTTGCTTCATCGGCACCGAGATGTTCTACGACGATCTTTTTTACGCGTTGTTCAATATCACTCATGATGTTCATCCTTACTAGTTACGCAATACATAGGTTAGAGGCGGGGACAATAACCTTTTCCCCACAAAGGTCAAGCGATTCGATTGGAGTTAGCACAAGCTTTTGTCTTTGGCCAGAAAAAAGAGCATAAACCTCTCGGTTTATGCCATGTACATTCCACCATTAATATTGAGCGTTTGGCCGGTAATATAGGCCGCCTCATCGCTGGCTAAGAATACGGTGGCTGCAGCAATTTCTTCCGGCGTGCCCATACGCGAGAGGGGAATGCCTTGATTAATGCGTGTTTTTTGATCATCGGTTAAGCCGTGCGTCATTTCAGTGGCGATAAACCCAGGTGCGATGCAGTTTACGGTGATGCTGCGGCTTGCGAGTTCATGCGCCAATGAACGGCTCATGCCGGCAAGGCCTGCTTTCGAGGCGCAGTAATTGGCCTGTCCAGGATTTCCCGCTTCACCCACTACCGAGGTAATAAAGAGAATACGGCCAGCGCGGCGTTTCAGCATGCCCTTCATGGCAGCGCGCGCCAATTTGAAATTGGCGGTTAGGTTCACATCAATTACTTGCTGCCATTCTTCGTCTTTCATGCGCAGCGTCAGATTGTCTTTGGTGATGCCAGCGTTGCAGACCAGAATATCCAAGCCACCCATTTTTTCTTCGGCTTGTTTCACCAGCTCATCAACGGTTTCAAGCTGCGACAGATTGCAGACGATCGGCACTACACGCTCCGAAAATCCGGCTGCAAACGCATCGAGCTTTTCTTGCTTGGTGCCGGATACGGCAACCGTGGCACCGGCCTCATGCAGCGCTTTGGCAATTGAGCCCCCAATACCGCCGGTTGCGCCGGTAACCAGCGCTTTTTTACCTTGTAATGAAAACATATTATTCCACCCTAGTGAATGCTTCGATATCAGCCGGCGTACCGATATTGACGGTTTCCATCTCTGGCTCGATACGCTTGTTAAGACCTGAGAGCACTTTGCCGGCGCCGATTTCAATCACGCGCGTTACACCTTGTGCTTTCAAATACTGAATCGATTCTCTCCAGCGTACCATGCCGGTTACTTGTGAAACCAGCAGACGGCGGATCGCATCAGGATCTTTTTCTTGGCTGGCGGTTACGTTGGCAACTACTGGCACGCACGGCGCATTTACCTGTGCGGTCGAAAGCGCTTCTTCCATCACGCCGGATGCAGGCGCCATCAACGCACAATGGAACGGCGCACTTACTTCAAGCAAGAGCGCGCGTTTCGCACCACGTTCTTTGGCAATTTCAATGGCGCGATCAATCGCTGCTTTCGCACCGCTGATAACCACCTGGCCTGGCGCATTGTCATTGGCCACATCACAAATATCTTCCTGCGCCGCTTGGTCTGCAATCTGCTGAGCGGCTTCAATATCGACACCCAAAAGTGCCGCCATAGCGCCGCGGCCATGCGGAACGGCCTGTTGCATCGCTTTACCGCGAATACGCAGCAAACGTGCTGCATCACTCAGCGACAAAGAACCCGCTGCACATAGCGCCGAATATTCACCCAGCGAGTGGCCCGCCACAAAGGCAGCCTGCTCGGCCAGCTTAAACCCATGTTCTTTTTCCAATACACGGAGTGCGGCAATGGAGGTGGCCATAATAGCCGGTTGAGCGTTCTCGGTCATGGTCAGCACATCCTGAGGACCATCGAAGATAATCGCCGATAATTTTTGCCCCAGGGCGGCATCAACCTCTTCATAGACCTGGCGGGCGACCGAAAACTGGTCGGCCAACTCTTTACCCATGCCAACGACTTGCGAACCCTGACCTGGAAAAATCAGCGCTTTTTTCATGTGCTTTCCTTTGTTTAGATGGTCTGTCATATCAATCGGCGGCCAGTATTAACGTAACCATTCCGGCTTGGCAACTGTTCTTGGCTATTTTCTGCTTGCATTACGCCGGAAAATGACTATTAGTTATAGCCCTTTTAACAAAAAAGCAGCGCGTTATGGCTAAATTGCGTTGCATTTTCAGGAGCTTAGATAGATATGCCGTTGTACGAAACTACATTTATTGCCCGTCAGGACGTCTCCCGCGCTGACATCAACAAGTTGTCTGAGTCATTTGGCGCTATCTTGGAAGCCAATGGCGGCAAAGTGGTGAAAACGGAATATTGGGGTCTGCGCAACCTGGCGTATAAGATTCAAAAAAGCCGCAAAGGCCATTACACCATGCTGGCAATCGATGCACCTGCACCGGCTCTGAAGGAGCTCGAGCGCAACATCCGCATCAACGAAGATATTATCCGTTCGCTGACCATCCGCGTGGAAGAGCTGGAAGAAGCTCCTACCGCTATGATGCAGCAATCGCGCGCTCGTGAAGAATATGCAAGCAGCGAAGCTGAAGCAGCAACCCCAGAAACCGCGAATTAAGAGAAGAGTGACTCATGGAAAAAGCAACTGAAAACGCTGGCGCTGGACGCAAAGTATTCTTCCGCCGCAAAAAAACCTGCCCCCTTTCTGGCAACAACGCGCCAAAAGTAGATTATAAAGATTTGAAATTGCTCCAGCGCTTCGTATCAGAACGTGGCAAAATCCTGCCAAGCCGCATTACCTCTGTTTCTCACAAGAAACAACGCGCGCTGGCATCAGCTGTGAAACGCGCACGTAACCTTGCTTTACTACCGTTTGTCACGAAATAAATTCTATTAGCTCTATGTTTAAAGCCCCGTCAGCAGAAACCTGTGCAGCGGGGCTTTTTTCTGCCTCTTTGTTCCTAGCGACGGTGTATTTCGGTTTGGGGCTTATCTTCTTATTCATCCCTACCCTGCCCCTATTTCATATCGGACTGCGCCATCCCAATCTATTTCCGGCATTGCTTGCAAGCTTCATTGTATACCTTATCGGCGGCTCGCAGCTCGCGTTGGTCTTTTTCTTCGTGTTTGCTTTGCCTACCCATTATATTTGCCGCCATGCGCTGCGCTATGAAAGCGATGAGATAGGCCAGGCCACCTACTGGTATCCCATGGGCCGCATTCTCTCCAACCTGGCTTTGTATAGCTGCTTATTCATGGTCATTATCACCGCTTACTATCTGGCTCGAGGCATGCCGATTCACGAGTTGCTCAGCGAACGCCTCGGCACCGCTATTGCCGAATTGCGCAAAGATCTGGATATGCCTATTCAACCCTTTAGCGCCAAACTGGTGTTTTTGATCTTCTCCATCACCGCCTGGTTTTGGGTGCTGTTTCTCTATGGCAGCGCCTGGGTAAGCCATAAGCTGCTTGCGAGCAAACATCGCAATGTGCGCCCGTTGATGTCCATCGAACTCTTCGTCATGCCAGCCTGGATGCTACAACCCATCCTCATTTGCGGCCTGGCGTCGCTCATCGGAAGTCCGACCATGCAATTCTTAGGCAATGCCTGCTTGCTCACCCTCATGCTGCCGTATTTTTTTCTGGGTGTAGCCGTCATGCACGAAACCAGCAAATCTTGGCCAAGTCGCAGATTTTTCTTATTTTTTGTCTATTTCATTATGATCACCCAATTCTTCCCGGTAATGATTCTCTCTGGCATTGGCCTATGGCACCATATTAAACGCTTGTCAGCAGGCGCAAGTTCGTCTATATAACCCGTCCCTTTTGAGTTGGAGAATAGTATGGAAGTGATTTTGCTTGAACGTCTTGGCCGCCTGGGCGGTATTGGTGACATTGTTAAAGTTCGCAATGGCTATGCGCGTAATTTTCTCATCCCGATGAAAAAAGCGCTGCGTGCTAGCGATAATAACAAAAAAGTATTTGAAGAACGTCGTCACCTCATTGAAGAGCAAAATGCGAACGCTAAAGCCGCCGCTGAAGCGCAAGCAGCGAAGTTGAACGATCTGAAACTCTCGATCGTGCGTCAAGCCAGCCAAGAAGGTAAGCTCTACGGTTCTGTTGGTGTGCGCGATATCGCTGATGCCTTCAAAGAAGCCGGTCACGAGATTCCAAAAAGCCAGATCGTTCTGTCGACCACCATCAAAAATACCGGTGATTATTCAGTGCGCGTGAATCTGCATGCGGAAGTCGCTGTTACGATCAATCTGAACATTGCTCGTATTGAAGTGGAAGCCGCTTAATTGGCGCATGCGGTAGGTTACCACCTACCTCACGAATCAATTTGATCCGATATATAAACCCTGATAGCTTAAGGGGTCTATGGCTATGTTACTTTCCGCTGACCCTGAAACACCTCTTGATGAGACTGGCAATGAGCTTTATCGCCAGCCGCCCGCTAATATTGAGGCTGAACAAGCGCTGCTTGGCGCCCTGCTCGTCAATAACGACGCGCTTCAGCATATTGGCGATCAATTGCGCGCCGATCATTTCTTCGAGCCGCTGCATCAACGTATTTTTGAAGCCATTCACAAGTTCCACAATAAGGGCTTAATTGCCAACCCGGTCACGCTGAAACATTTCTTCGACCAGGATGCGGCATTGGCCGATATTGGCGGCGGCGCTTACCTTGCTAAGCTTGCTGCTGCTGCGATTACCGTGATTAATATCAACGACTATAGCCAAATGATTTATGATTTGGCGCTGAAGCGTCAGCTGATCACCATTGGCGAAAATGTCGTCAACAATGCCTACCAACATCAAATTGATATTCCGGCGCTCAACCAAATTGAAACCGCCGAGCAAAGCCTGTTTAGCCTGTCGCTGGAAGGCACATCTGACCGTGGGTTCCGCTCTATCCGCCATTCGGTGATTGGTGCGATTAAACATGCTGAATTCGCCTATAAACATAATGGCGTGGTAGGACTGACAACTGGCCTTCTCGATATGGATAAGCTCTTGGGAGGCTTGCAACGCTCGGATTTGCTGATTCTTGCCGGTCGTCCTTCGA
Source organism: Rickettsiales bacterium (assembly GCA_033762715.1). GTDB lineage: Bacteria > Pseudomonadota > Alphaproteobacteria > Rickettsiales > SXRF01 > JANRLL01. The sequence goes on from JANRLL010000012.1 coordinate 159,484, forward strand.
TGGGTAAAACGGCACTGGCTACCAATATTGCCTATAGCGCTTGTTTGGCTTTAGCGCAGGAAGCCAAAGAAAAGAACCAAAGCACCAAAGAAGTGGGCAGCGTGGGCTTCTTCTCGCTGGAGATGTCGGCTGAACAACTCTCTACTCGTCTTTTGTCCTCGGCCAGCAAGCTCAATTCTTCCAAAATTTTCAACGGCCGCATTGACGCCGAAGAATTCGCGCATCTGGTGCGCGTCAGTAATGATATGTCGCAAATGCCGTTTTTCATCGATGATACGCCGGCGCTTTCCATTTCCGGTCTTCGCACCCGCGCACGCCGCTTAAAACGCATGCATAATTTGCGCTTATTGATCGTCGATTATCTGCAGCTGGTGCGCGGCAATAGCTCACTGGCGCAAAATAACCGCGTGCAAGAAGTCTCGGAAATCACGCAAGGCCTTAAGGCCATTGCCAAAGAGCTCGACATCCCCGTGATTGCGCTATCACAGCTGTCGCGTGCGGTGGAACAGCGCGAAGATAAACGCCCGCTTTTGTCGGATTTGCGGGAATCGGGCTCGATCGAACAAGATGCTGACGTGGTGATGTTTATTTTCCGCGAGGAATATTATTTATCACGTCAAGAACCTTCGATGGATGATTCAGGCAAATACGCCAAATGGCAGGATGATATGAACCGCGCGATGAATGTGGCGGAAGTGATTGTCGCTAAGCATCGTAATGGCCCTATTGGCAACGTGAAGCTACGCTTCGATTCTAACCTCACCCAATTTGGTAATCTCGAAGAGCGCCACGCCTAATGCCCCACGCTAATGTCGCCACCCTTCATGTTGATCTTCCGGCATTGATTGCCAATTACCAGCTTCTGAGCGCGCGCCATGCCAAAGGCCAATGCGCTGCGGTGGTCAAAGCCAATGCGTATGGGCTGGGCTTAAAAGAGGTAAGCTTAGCGCTGTGGAATGCTGATTGCCGCAAATTCTTTGTAGCAACTTTAGGTGAAGCCATTGAGCTGCGTGGCTATCTTCCCAACGCTAATATCGCTGTCTTCCAGGGTCCCTTGCCTAAAGAAGAGCAAGACTATCTCGCCCATCAACTCACACCGGTGATCAATCACCGCAAGCAGCTGGAACATTATACCGAGCGCTTCGATCACCTGCCGGCCATTTTACATGTGGATACCGGCATGACACGCCTGGGCCTTACCCATAGCGAGCTCAAAATGGTAGCGGCCGATTTGCCGGCAACGATTGCGATGGTCATGAGCCATTTGGCTTGCGGCCCCACCGAGCAACATAGCAAGAACCAGGAACAGCTGCGGCGCTTTCAAGATGCGCTTGCTTTATTGCCTGGCATTAAGGCAAGTCTGGCTAATTCAGCGGGCCTGTTTTTATCATCTGATTTTCATTTTGATTTGGGGCGTCCTGGCTGCGCGCTATATGGCATTAATCCCACCGAAAGCACCAACCCGATGAAACATGTGGCCACCTTGTCGGCTCCTATCCTGCAAGTGCGCTCGCTTGACCGTGATGAAACCATTGGCTATGACGCCACCTCTTCATTGCCCAACGGCTCGCGCATTGCCATTACGGCACTGGGCTATGCGGATGGTTATTTCCGCTCACAAAGCAATAAAGGCTATGCCACCATCGCTGGTAAAAAAGTGCCTATCATTGGCCGTGTATCAATGGATATGATTGCACTCGACGTAAGCCATTTGCCCGAAAGCGACCTGCATGCTTCCAGCCGCGCCGAATTTATTAATGCTGAGCAACCGGTAGATGCGCTTGCCCAGGCGTGCGGCACCATCGGCTACGAGATTTTTACGCGTATCGGACGGCGTGTGCAGCGGGTCTATCGTCCGCTTTGACATTTTCCATACAATCTCCTACAACCGTTGCATGAATTTTCTTGCGCCCATAGGACGGATGTTCCTCGATTTTCTGGCTGCGGTCGGCAGACTTGCCCTATTCGTGTGTGCAAGCGTCAACGGTATATTGCGTCCGCCTTTTTATTCACGCATGCTGTTTAAGCAAATGATCGAAATCGGCTATTACTCGCTGCCAGTAGTGGGTATGACGGCGATTTTCACCGGTGCGGTGCTGGCTTTGCAAAGCTATTCCGGCTTTTCGCGCTTTAATGCCGAAAGCTCTATTGCCATCGTGGTAGTGCTTTCCATCACCCGCGAACTGGGTCCGGTGCTGGCAGGCCTTATGGTCGCAGGACGCATCGGCGCGGCCTACGCAGCTGAAATAGGCACTATGCGTGTGACTGAGCAGATCGATGCGCTTAGCACGCTGTCGACCGATCCATATAAATACTTGGTGCTGCCACGCCTACTTGCTGGCCTTACTATGCTGCCAGTGCTGGTATTGATTGGCGATATTATTGGCGTGTTTGGCGGCTATCTGGTTGCAATCCATGAGCTGGGTTTCTCACCGGCGCCTTATCTCAAAAGCACGTTTGATTTCTTAGAAGCCAAAGACGTAATCTCGGGTCTGGTGAAGGCCTCCGCTTTTGGTTTCATCGTCACGCTGATGGGTTGCTATCACGGGTTTCACTCCAAGGGCGGCGCGCAAGGCGTAGGTGCTGCGACCACTCATGCGGTGGTATCGGCATCGGTGCTGATTTTGCTGTCCAACTATTTCCTCACTGCCGTTTTCTTCGCAAAATAATATGGCCAAAATCGAACTCAAAAATATCTGCAAAGCGTTCGGCCCCAAAGTGGTGCTAGATGGCGTCGATCTGTCCATCGAGCAAGGGGAATCGCTAGTGGTGATTGGCGGCTCCGGCAGCGGCAAATCGGTGCTGATTAAATGCATCTTGGGACTACTCTCGCCCGATAGCGGCAGCATTACCATTGACGGCAAAGAAGTCACCAAACTCAGCTTCAAAGAGCGTCAGCAAGTCATGCGCAAATGCGGCATGCTGTTTCAAGGCGGTGCTTTATTTGACAGCTTGCAAGTGTGGGAAAACATCACCTTTGCGTTGCTGCAAAACAAGCAGTTGGATAAAGAAAAAGCACGCGCACTCGCTGTTGAGAAATTAAAATCAGTCGGGCTTAGCGCCGATGTAGCGCAGTTATCACCAGCCGAGCTTTCAGGCGGTATGCAAAAACGTGTGGCGCTAGCTCGTGCCATTGCCGCAAATCCCGAAATTATTTTCTTTGATGAACCCACCACCGGCTTGGATCCGATCATGGCTGACGTAATCAATGATTTGATCGTTAAATGCTCCAAGGAGCTGGGTGCCACCACCATCACCATTACCCATGATATGGCAAGCGTGCGTAAAATCGCAAGCAAGGTAGCGATGCTCTATAAAGGCAAGCTGATCTGGCAAGGGGCCGCTAATGCCATTGATCGCAGCGATAATGACTATGTCGACCAATTCGTGCATGGTCGCGCCGAGGGCCCTATTACCGCGAGCGGACGTTAATTAATCTAAAAACACATCCTCCTTTTACATATAGTTAGCTAGGGTAGTGTTTGCATAAGGAAAAACATGACCAGAGCACCCCATTCCAGACTGGTATCGGAAGATATCGAGTATCTCATCGATTCACTTGAGCAACACGATGGTATGCCGGTCAGCGAATGCCTCACTGAATTGGGCCGCAGCAGCTTTGCTTTCGTTATTATTCTGCTGTCGCTTATCTGCGCTTTGCCTGGCATCCCGGGCGCGCCAGGTATTGCCGCACTTTTTGGTATTCCTATTTCAATTTTTGGTCTGCAGCTTGCTTTTGGCTACGACAAGCTCTGGCTTCCACGACGCATCAAACGGGCCACGCTGCGACCTGGCAAGTTCCTACGCGGTATGAAAAAGCTACTGCCCTATTTGAAAAAAATTGAAAAGCACCTTAAACCACGCTGGCCAGCCATGACCAATAAAGCCGCACATAGCGCATTGGGTTTGATGTTTTTTATTACCGGCATTTTGGTAGCCCTGCCGATTCCATTCACCAATTCACCGCTCGGCCTTTCCATGGCTATTGGCGCCTTGGGATTGCTGGAGCGCGATGGCGCGGCTATTAGTGTGGGTATTGGTGCCATGCTGCTATCGGTCACCATAATTGGCTTTATGGCCACCGGCGTGCTTCATGCACTATAAGGATTAGGCGGCGTCGACCTGCTGTGTGAGAACAGCGCGTTGACGCGGGATACGCGCCGGCACGTAGCGCGGATTAAACAGCCGTGGCCAACGATGGTGATTGCCATGAAAATAAATACCGAACCACATCAGATTCGCCACTTTAAAATAGAGGTTATGATTCAAGTTGGCCGGGGCCGTCTCACCTTCCTCATTTTTAGGATGGGCGCGATGATTGATGTGCGCATAGAGCAGGTGATTGGCAATAAGCGACGGAATGTAAAACCATAGGAAACCCACCGGCCCCAACAACAAGAATAGCAAGGCGAGGTTGAGCAGAATCGACACGGCAAAAGCGACAAAGCCTGCAAGCTGAATGGCTTTAATACGCGGCGTGGTGCCAAAATGTTCGCGGTAGCGCTGGCTAATTTTAATCGATGAATAGGCAAACATAATTTTGGTAAACTGCCAAAACGTATAGTTTTTGGGCGGATGCGTATCATGCTCGACTATGTCTGAATAATGATGATGCACCAAGTGAATCAACTTCCAGCCCAAAAATCCCCAGAGCTGGTGGATGCCTGCAATTTCGCCAGCAACTACATTCATCCAATGCGGCTTAAAGCTGCCATGGGTTGCATTATGCATGAAGACCGCCGATAAGCCGCCAATATAGATGGCAAACGGTACCAGCAGCAAATGCCAGGGTGAAAAACTTAGGTTGTAAAAGTCAGCCGATCGCAGCTGGATCAACGCATATACCGCGATGGCCGTACAGACGGCATGCAAGGAAAACGAGCGCAGCTGCATGTAGGGGTCTTGGTAGAAGCGCTTCAGTACCGGTGTTGACATCTACCCCAGCGCCCCATGACAATGTTTATATTTTTTGCCCGATCCACAGGGGCATGGCTCATTGCGCCCTACTTTAGGGGTTGCGGATTTGTCGACTTCCTCGCCGCGATTTTCAAACATTTTGCGCTTAGGCGCAGGCATTGCCGGCGGTGGCGCTTCCACATGGATTTCCAAATGCGACAGGCGGCTGATGGTCATCTCGCGCATTTGATGCAGGAGCTGCTCAAACAGCGAGAAGGCCTCTTGCTTATATTCATTGAGCGGATCACGCTGGCCATAGCCACGTAAATGAATGCCTTGGCGCAGATGATCCAAGGTGAGTAAATGGTCTTTCCACAGCTGATCAAGCGTTTGCAGCAAGATGCGTTTTTCAGCCATGCGCATTAGCGGCTCGCCGTATTTTTTGACCTTGGCATCGAAATGCTCAGCCGTTGCATTATTCACCCGCTCTAGCATTTCGCGGTCGGCAATGCCTTCTTCTTTACCCCAATCGACGACGGGCAGATGCAGGCCATATACACGGAATAATTCTTTTTCCAAATCCTCGGTCGACCAGCTATCGGCATAGGATTTCGCTGGTATATGCGTATCCACCATACCGCTATTGATCTCTTCGCGCATCGCAGCCACCGTCTCGGATACGTCTTCGCTTTCCATCAGCTCAATGCGCTGCTCATAGATCACTTTGCGCTGATCATTCATTACGTCATCATATTTGAGTAGATTTTTGCGCATGTCGTAGTTGCGCGCTTCCACCTTGCCTTGCGCGCGCTCGATCTGGCGCGTCATAATGGGATGGAAAATTGCCTCGCCTTCTTTCATGCCCAGTTTTTTGAGAATGCCATCCATGCGGTCCATGCCGAAAATGCGCAGCAAATCATCTTCCAATGACAGGAAGAATTTCGACGCGCCCGGGTCACCTTGCCGGCCCGAACGGCCACGCAATTGGTTATCGATACGACGCGATTCATGGCGCTCGGTACCTACGACAAACAAGCCGCCCGCCGTTAACACTTGCTCTTTATAGCCGGCGATCTCCTGGCGAATTTGCGCCGTGCGTGTTTGTTTTTCCTCGTCAGAGATCAGCGCTTCCATTTCTTGCGCAATCAACATCTCAGCATTGCCGCCCAGCATAATATCGGTACCACGGCCTGCCATGTTGGTGGCAATCGTCACGGCACCCACGCGACCCGCTTGCGCGATAATAAAGGCTTCTTGCTCATGGTAACGCGCATTGAGCACTTGATGCACAATCGGCGTGCTGTTTTTGGCAAGCGATAATAGATGTTCGCCAATTTCTTTATAGTCAGCCGCCTCTGCCTCAAGCAATGTCTGCTGCTTACCACCAGCTTTCACCGCAAGCTCAGAGGCTTGTTTGGCTTTATCCAGCACCCATTCGCCGGTTTGGCGAATATACTTTTTGTCGCCCAGCAATTTAGACAGATATTCCGATTTCTCAATTGAGGCCGTACCCACCAGCACCGGTTGCCCACGTTTATGGCACTGCGCAATTTGCATTACAATCGCGCGGTATTTTTCAGCCGCGGTGCGATAAATTTCATCCTGATGATCCAAACGCTGCACTTCCACGTTGGTAGGGATCTCGATTACTTCCAATTTATAGATGTCACGAAACTCGCCTGCTTCCGTCATCGCCGTGCCGGTCATACCAGCCAGCTTCGGATACATGCGGAAATAATTCTGGAAGGTAATCGAAGCTAAGGTTTGGTTTTCATTTTGAATGGCCACGCGCTCTTTAGCTTCCAGAGCCTGATGCAGCCCATCCGAATAACGACGACCTTCCATCATGCGGCCGGTGAATTCATCAATGATGATCACCTTGTTGTCTTTGACGATATAGTCCACATCGTTGGTGAAAATCGTATGCGCCTTGAGCGCCTGATTCACGTGATGCACCAGCGCGACATTGCCTAAATCATAAAGCGAGGATTGTTTGCTCAGCAATCCCGCAGCGATCAATAATTCTTCCACATGGCGCACGCCTTGTTCAGTCAGCGATACCGAGCGGTGTTTTTCGTCTTTATCATAATCTTCTTTGTCGATTTTAATAATCACGCGATCGACTTGATTATAAAGCTCTGAGTTATCTTCGGTCGGACCGGAAATAATGAGCGGTGTACGCGCTTCATCAATCAAAATCGAATCAACTTCATCGACGATGGCATAATTAAAGGGGCGATGCACCATCTGCTCACGCGCAAATTTCATATTGTCGCGCAGATAATCAAAGCCCAGCTCGTTATTGGTTGCATAGGTGATATCGCAGCCATAAGCTTGCTGACGCTCATCATCATCCATGCCATTGGTGATGCAGCCCACGGTAAGGCCTAAGAAGCGGTGGAGCTTGCCCATCCATTCGGCATCGCGCTTAGCCAAGTAATCATTGACCGTAACCACATGCACGCCTTTGCCAGACAGTGCATTCAAATAGGCTGCCAAGGTACATACCAGGGTTTTACCCTCACCGGTTTTCATCTCGGAAATCATGCCTTTATGCAGCACCATACCGCCAATCAACTGCACGTCGAAATGGCGCATATTCAGCGCGCGCTTTCCAGCTTCGCGCACGGTGGCAAATGCTTCTACCAATAAGGAATCCAGCGTCTCACCGCCTGATAAGCGCTCGCGAAACCACTGTGTGCGGCCGCGCAATTCTTCATCGCTAAGTCGCTGTAATTGTGGCTCTAACGCATTGATCTGCTGCAATTTTGATTGCAGAGACTTGATAAAGCGGTCGTTGGCCGATCCAAAGAGTTTTTTAGCTATCGAATTTAACATGGGAAAGACACATAGGCGCTTGCTTGCCGCAAGTCAACGGTTAGGCTTGCCAATAGGTCAAGAATCTGCGATAACCCCACCATTCAATAGATAGTTTTAACCTCCGGTAAGTTATAAGGATATTCACATGAAACCTACTTTCTACGCCTCTTTGCTGGTTGCAACTCTGCTTTCTACCACGGTTTTGGCTCAGGAAGCCAAAGAAGCCCCTAAAGCAGAAGCCGTTAAACCCGCAGCAGCTGCGCCTTCTAGCGGTGGCAAAGACTATGTGATTTTGAAAGTAGGCAATGAAGAAATCAAGAATTCCGAGATCTTAGAGACCTGGAAAGGCTTTTTCCCCGATGGTCCGATCCCTGATTTTGCTACGTTTGACGAAAATATCCGCCAAAATGTCGTGCGCGGCATTGCAACCGAACGCCTGATTTACGGTGAAGCGGCAAAAGCCGGCGTTGAGAAAAGCGACGAAGTGAAAAAACGCCTGGCAGCACAGCAAAAACAGATTGTTATGCAAGTGTTTATGGAACAAAAAGCCAAATCGCTGGTGTCGGATGCGCAGCTGAAAGCAGCCTATGACCAAAAAGTAGCTGCCGCTAAAAACGAAGAAGAGGTTAAAGCCCGTCACATCCTGATTGCTGTGCCAAGCCCTAGCGAAAATGAAAAAGCACTCGCTACCGCTAAGGACATTGTGGAACAGTTGAAAAAAGGTGCTGATTTCGACAAGCTAGCTAAAGAAAAATCAGATGATAAAGGCTCCGGCGCACAAGGTGGCGATCTGGGTTGGTTCACCAAAGGCAAAATGGTCGCGGCTTTCGCCGATGCAGCCTTCAAGCTGAAAAAAGGCGAAATTTCGGAACCGGTGAAATCGGATTTCGGCTGGCATATCATCAAAGTGGAAGATCGTCGTGCTGCTAAAGTGCCAAGCTTTGAAGAGTTGAAAGAAAGCCTGCAAGCGGAAGTCACCCGCAAAGCCGTGCAAACCTATCTCGAAGGCTTGCTCAAATCCGCTGATATTAAATACTACTCGGCTGATGGTTCGCAAAAAGAACTCTCTCGCTCGCTGTCACCAGCTGCTGCTGGCGCTGCAGGGGCTGCTGCGACACCCGCTGAGAAGAAGTAATCAGGCAATAGCCACGCGGGCGATGGAATCCATAATTGATACAATGCGTGCGTGGCTATCATGAACTCTCCTTTTACCCCTAGCACCTACCCCACTCTTGCTCCCATTGCCGGTGTGCGCTTGGCAACGGCTGAAGCGGGCATACGCTATCAAAACCGCACGGATGTGTTGCTGGTTGAGTTGAGCGAAGGCACAACCGTTGCCGGCGTATTCACCCAATCGCTTACTGCCTCGGCACCGGTTCTGGCTTGCCGTGAAGCGCTTAAAAGCGGCAAAGCGCGTGTGCTGGTCGTGAATTCCGGCAACTCCAATGCCTTTACCGGCAGCGTCGGGTTTGAATCGGTTAATCGCATTGCTAAAACCTCCTGTGATTTATTCGGCTGCACGCCTTCCGATTTTTATTCAGCCTCCACCGGCGTGATCGGCGAACGCTTGCCTGACGATAAAATCACCGCAGTATTGGGCAACATTAAAAATAAACTGTCAGAGATGGCTTGGGATGCTGCCGCACGCGCCATCATGACCACCGACACCTATCCGAAAATGGCGACGCGCACCGCAACCATCAGCGGCAAAAGCGTCACGCTTAACGGCATTGCCAAAGGCTCGGGTATGATCGCACCGGATATGGCGACGATGCTTGCGTTTGTATTTACCGATGCCGCTATTCCCGCAAAAGCGTTGCAGGACATGTTGGAAGAAACCGCCACCAAAACCTTCAACTGCATCACCGTTGACGGCGACACCTCCACCAGCGATACGCTGATGCTATTTGCCACCGGCAAGGCGGGCAACGCGGCGGGTGATTATAGCGATTTCAAACGCGCCTTGCATGAGCTGTTGCATGAGCTAGCGCTGCATGTAGTCAAAGACGGTGAAGGTGCGGAAAAGCTCGTGACCATTACCGTAAGCGGCGCTGAGCATGCGCAAGCAGCCCGTAAAATCGGCATGTCGATTGCCAACTCGCCGCTGGTTAAAACCGCACTGGCCGCATCGGATGCAAATTGGGGCCGCATTGTGATGGCCGTAGGCAAAGCCGGCGAGAAAGCCGACCGCGACAAGCTCACCATTAAAATGGGCGGCGTGACCTTGGCAAAAAATGGCGAGCTTAATCCCGATTACCGCGAATCGCAGATTGAAGCCCATATGAAAGGCCGCGAGATTCTAATCGAAGTCGATGTCGGTATTGCTGCCGGCAGCGCCACCGTGTGGACCTGTGATCTCACCCATCGCTACATTGACATCAATGGCAGCTACCGGACATGATTATTCGCCTTCACATGAGACATAGCTCAAGGTTGGGCGGCCTGCTGACCGTATGAAGATCCTCCTCGTCGTTGCGATTGCCCTGATTAATGAGAAAAACGAGGTGTTGCTTGCTGAACGCCCGCAAGGAAAACGCTTGGCAGGCAGCTGGGAATTTCCTGGCGGCAAGGTGGAAGAAGGTGAAACACCGGAAGCCGCACTGGTGCGTGAAATCAAAGAAGAACTCGGCATCGATATTCGCGCCGATGATTTGGAGCCGTTCTGGTTTTTGTCGCATGATTATGTAGCCGAATTTGGTTTTCACCTATTAATGCCGGTCTATCTGTGCCGCCGCTGGCAGGGCACGCCGCAAGCGTTGGAACATGCCGCCATCTGCTGGAAAGCCCCTGAGGCCATGCATGAGCTGGGCATGATCGAAGCGGATATGGGGCTTATCGAAAAACTCAAAGCCGCGTTTTAGTCTTTCCATCCGGTCATGGTCACCAGCTCAAACGTCGCCGGAATCCGCCCCTGCTCGTCGCTATAGTGCCGCAAATAATGATCGGCCATCGCCATAATAATGCTACAAGGTGTGAGTGTTTTGCTGCGCTGAGTGAGCGCATTGCTTTCACCCATCGCGCGCAAATCTTTAAGCAGCTTTAGCGGATGCGCATATGATACCGTGAGCCACTGACTATCGGTCACCGGCTCGGCAAAGCCGGCACGTTGCAGAAGACTTCCAGCATCCTTCACATCAATAAAGGGCGATACGCGCGGGCTGATGCCGCCACGTTGTGCCATCTCGGCCTGCTCAAACGATTCCCGCAACTCCTTTAAGGTCTGGCCACCTGGCACCATGCATAAAAATAAGCCGCCTGGCTTGAGGATGCGATGAATCTGCACCAACGCGCCTGGCACATCATTGACCCATTGCAGGGAACCGCAGCTCATCACCAAATCAAAACTATTCGCTGCAAAAGGAATATATTCTTCATCCGCTACCACGCGTAGACCCGTTGCTGCTGCCATATAGGCTCTCGACAGATCGGCCTGCACCCATTGCTCAACCCCGCCTCTTTGCTGGGCAATGCCCGCCAGCACGCCATGATGCGCACCCAAATCCAGCGCTAGTGGAAAGGGCTTGGCAATATCGCTTAAACGGTCGCAGAGGCGCTCGGCCATCTCTTCCAACAGGAAGGCATGGGTCTCTGTATGCCTTGCGGCACGGTCTCGGTGTGCACGCACACTGCGGCGATCAAAAATAGCATGTGGTTCGGTCATTAGTGCATTGCTGGTCTAAAAAGGGCTATATAGTATCTAATACCATAACCGTATGACGGCAACCATGACCCGCTTGCTTGATATTCTTTTCCCGCCGCAATGCCTCAATTGCCGTGCGCTTGTCCCCAGCCACGGCACGCTGTGCCTTACCTGCTGGAATAATGTGACCTTCATCACTGATCCGATGTGCGATGCGTGTGGCCTGCCCTTTGAGTTTGATGTGGGGCCTGGGTCGCTGTGTGGCGAGTGCCTGCGCGAATTGCCGCCCTATGCCAAAGCGCGTGCTGCTTTTCGCTATGACGATCATAGCCGCGGTATGGTGCTTCGGCTTAAATACCATGACCAGACTTACCTCTCGACCATCTTTGGCCCTTGGCTGGCCAAGGCTGGAAAAGAATTGCTGGCCGATAGCGATGTGATTGTCCCGGTGCCGCTGCATTATTGGCGCTTTGTCAGCAGGCGCTATAACCAATCGGCCTTGCTGGCGCAGCAATTAGCCAAACAGACGCAAAAAACCCTGCTGCTGGATGGGCTCAAACGCACCCGCGCCACCAAAGCGCAAATCGGACTCACCCGCGAACAGCGAGAGAAGAATGTGCGCAATGCATTCTCGGTGCCCCATAAATACCAAGCACCGATTAAAGGCAAAACCATTCTGCTGATTGATGACGTGATGACCACCGGATCGACCATTGAAAGCTGCGCCAAAGCGCTGATCAAAGCTGGCGCTATGCGTGTGAATGTATTGACGCTATCACGCACGGTGAATGGTTAAGATTATTTGGATTTTGCCTTCGCCTTGGCTTTACTTTCTTTTTTGAGCGGACGCGCGACAGGACAGACATCCTGCAAAAAACCATTCAGCGTATTGACTAGGTTTTTTTGCACCAGGCTGTAATGTACAAACTGGCCTTTTTTTTCGCTGCTAATCAATCCCGCATTTTCCAAGATGCCTAAATGCTTAGACAGCGAAGGTTTAGAGATATCGAAACGCTCGGCGATTTCGCCCGCCGTCATGCTGGTTGCCGATAAATAGGCGAGTATTTTTCGGCGGACACCCGACGCCAACGCATCAAAAACTTTTTCCATCAGCAGCTTATCACTTTCTCAACAAATTAAATATTTAGCTTATTGACTAATCATCTAAATGGTCATAATAATAGTTAGTCATTTAGTTAAATATAAATCATCAACTGTTAATTTACAAGGAGTCCTTATGCTAGTCCCTATCTACCTCATATACCTTATGATTAGCCTTGCCATTACCGTATGGGTCGGGCGCAGCCTCAATAAGAACGGTCGTGTATTTTTAGTCGAAAACTTTAAGGGCAATGCCGCGATTGCCGATTCGGTGAACCATCTGCTGCTGGTTGGCTTTTATTTGGTCAATATCGGTTTTATCTGCCTGGCGCTCAAATATGGCGACAAGCCGCAGACACTCGATCAGGGCATCGAATTTTTAAGCACCAAGATTGGTCTGGTCGTGCTGGTGCTGGGTGGAATGCATTTCTTTAACATGCGCTCGCTGGTACAGTTTCGTCACTTCAAACTCTTTTCCACCGAGGAACAGCCATGCATACCGGCAGCGTAACCACCATCATCTATGACGGCTATTGCCCCATCTGCAACTATGCTCGCACCTACTACCGCCTTCGCACGGCAGTAGGTGAGTTGCAGCTTATTAATATGCGCGATGCGGCGGGGCATCCTGCGATGGCGCGTATTCAAGAGGCTGGGCTTGATTTAAATGAGGGGATGACGCTGATTCATAACGATCGGCTTTATTATGGACAGGACGCACTACACATGCTGGCACTGCTTGGGTCATCGCACGATTGGTTTAACCGCATCACCACTACTTTATTTCGCTACAAACCACTGGCTTGTCTATTCTATCCGCTGTTTAAAGCAATTCGCCGCATTGCATTAATCGCAAGCGGCAAAAATAATGAGCCGATTATATATTAAAATATTTCGCCTGGGGATGATGCACGACAATGGCCGAGGTGGATTGTTCGGGATGCAGCTGGAACTCTTCCGAGAGTTCAATGCCGATTTGGCTAGCGCCGAGTAAATCCAGCAGAATACGCTGGTCTTCCAGGCGCGGCACGGCAGGATAGCCAAACGAATAGCGCGAGCCACGATAGCCTTGCTTTAACAGCTCTTTCATTTCGCGCGAATCCTCATGGCCAAAGCCCAACTCCGAGCGAATACGCTTATGGATATATTCCGCCAAGGACTCGGCTACTTCAACGCCCAACCCGTGCAGATAGAGATAGTCCTGATAGCGGTTATTCTCAAACCAGTTGCGCGCCACATCGGCTACTTTTTGTCCGGCGGTAACCACCTGCATGGCCAGCACATCACGCTCGCCTGAATCAATTTCGCGGAAAAAATCCGCCACGCAAATGCCGCCGTCTTTATCTTGACGCGGCAGGCTAAAGCGGCCGATTTCTTTTTGGCCCGATTCATCAAACAGCACCAGATCATTGCCTTGCGAGGCGCATTTAAAATAACCGTAAGCGGCTTTGGGCTGCAAAATATCGCCCTGCTCGCATTCATCGAGTAGGCGGCGCAGAATGGGCCGCACTTCGGTATCGACCCATTTCCAATATTCATCCAGCGTGCGCCCGGCTTTTTTAAAGCCCCAATGGAAGGTAAATAGCATCTGGTCATTGAGATAGGGGATCACCGCTTTGGGTGAGATATTATCAATGATGCGCGCGCCCCAAAATGGCGGGACAGGAACATCTACCTGCGCGGCTAATTCCTGGCGGCGCAATTTAATGGCTTCGGCTTCCATCGGCCGCAATTCGCGGTTCATAAGACCCAACGCTGCTTGCTCATTTTGCGACCAGCGCTGCTTGGCTTTCGCATTACTGGGGCGATTATGTTTGCGCTTTTGTACATCTTCAAGATACGCATCAAATTGCCCACCGGCGATTTTATTCATGAGCTCCAGCCCATCAAACGCATCTTGCGCATAAGCCACGCGGCCTGGCCCGTAAGCGGCCACGCAATCCTCTTCGACGTAAGCACGCGTGAGCGCAGCGCCACCCAGCAGCACCGGAATATCGTAGCCCAGCTGAGTGAGCTCTTTCAGATTTTCCTTCATGATGACAGTGGATTTCACCAGCAGCCCCGAAAGCCCCACCGCATCGGGCTTATGCTCAGCAATGGCGGTTACGATGTTGGACATCGGCACTTTGATGCCCAGATTATAGACCTTATAACCGTTATTGGTGAGGATGATGTCGACTAGGTTCTTGCCGATATCATGCACGTCGCCTTTGACGGTCGCTAAAATGATTTTGCCCTTTTCTTGGCCGTCGGCTTTTTCCATGAACGGCTCCAGGTACGCAACCGCCTTTTTCATCGTCTCGGCGGACTGCAACACAAACGGCAGCTGCATCTTACCGGCGCCAAACAGCTCGCCTACCACTTTCATGCCTTCGAGCAGGATGTTGTTGATAATCAAAAGCGGCGGATGGATTTTCATCGCCTCGGCCAGATCATCTTCCAGACCTTTTTTATCGCCGTCGACGATGCGGTCTTTGAGCACGCCTTCGATGGTATCGGCGCGTTTTTTCTTTTCCGTTGCCGCACCTTTTCGCCCTTCAAACAGCGCAATAAAATATTGCAGCGGGTCATACGGATCGTCGGGCGTTCCAGCCGGTTTTTTGGGTATATGCGGGTTATCGGTGGTCATGCGGGTTTTGTATAAGTTTTTGTATTATTTGAAAAGGTTCATCTTTCACAAAAGCGTCACACGTAGAAACCAAGGGATTATGTTATTGTAATACCTATGAATGATAGCTCACATCCCATGCTGTATCATGCCTCCCCCCAAGAGATAGAGGGGGGCGTGCTCATCCCGCGCCTACAAGAAACCTGCGCCCATTGGCAATATAAAGATACCCCTCAAGAAGCCGAGCATAAAGGCGATTTCGTATTCGCCGGGCAAACGCTGGGGGCTGCATACGCCTATGCACTCAAATTACAACACCCCACCGAGACAGAAAATCATTTGGGACGAGAGCGGCGCTATGACTTTATGTTGAATGTCGGTGTGCACAAGCTGGCAGATGATAAAATAGTTCCTCTTGCTGTTATCAGCCGCGGGGAAGAATTTGAAGCATGCCTTAAGCGCGCCCATCCCACCATTTATAAAATCCCCAATACCGGGCAATTTACGCCGGTATGTTTTCGCGATGGCACTCAAAGCGGTGAATGGGTATCACGCACGGCGGTCGACACCAGGCCTTTGGAAAAAATACGCGTGAGTGGCGTGGATGAAGCCATGCAAAACGGCGTGCAGATTTATTACCTGAATCCCAAATTCAGCAAAGACGACTGGCATGAGATGAATAAGAATATCTGCGACCGGCTTGTCGCAGAGCTAGGTGGCGAAGCAAAGATGAGGGTCCCCGAAGTGAGCCAAGAATTCAGCCGAAGCTATCTGCAGACCATGCAGCAATGCGTGGATAATGGCATATTGCGCCATATCAATGCTGAGCGGGGGATAGCTCCTTTCGAAGCACCCACTACGCCACGCGCCGGCGGGTTTAGGGAGCGCGTTTAGGAAACCACCCAAGCCGGAATAGTTTGGCTCTGACGTAAATTTCCATTAGGTTTATTGCATGCGCATTGTGCTGATCATTCTTGGCGTTTTGGGACTGCTTGTCGTGCTCGACCGGTATTTTCCTTATGCGGCGCAGCATTCACAAAACCAGAGCGATATATCGTATATGGCTGTTCTGCTGATTGCCGTGCTCGCTGGCAGCGCTGTTATGCGGCGAGAACATTTGCCGAAAATGATGCAGCACATAGCGGTGTGGATATGTATTTTTATTGTGCTGATTCTTGGGTACAGCATGAAAGATAGGCTGGCAGCTGAACTACTGCCGAACCGTATTCAGACGAGCGCAAGCGGCGAGATGACGGTCAAACGTGCCGAGGACGGGCATTTTCATATTCAAGCTGAGGTGAATGGTGCAATAGTGGATTTCATGGTCGACACAGGCGCAAGTGATATTGTGCTTTCACCTGCCGATGCCAAACGCGCAGGTTTTAATCCCGAAGCGCTTCGCTATGATCAGCGCACGCAAACTGCTAATGGTATTGGCGGCGGTGCGTCTGTGACGGCACAAAATTTCGTGGTGGGGCAGATGGTATTTAACGACATGCCGATGACGGTGAATCAGGCTTATATGGATGGCTCGCTGCTGGGTATGCGCTTTCTAGAACAGCTGCAAAGCTACCATGTGACTGGCGACACGCTGACGCTTATTCCTTAGGAAAGCCTTTTTCGCACCAGGCGCGCCAACCGCCGCTCATCGACCACACATTCGTGTAGCCCATCTTTTGCAAATTATCCGCCGCTAGTGCTGAGCGATAGCCGCCACCGCAATAAAGCACAATCTTAGCGTCTTTAGCAGGCACACTACTTTCAATGTCACGCTCGATAATACCGCGCCCCAAATGGATAGCGCCTTGTGCATGGCCGGCAGCAAATTCGCTTTCTTCACGCACATCAATGAGTACTATATGTTGCGACCGCTGCGGGTCTACTGACCCTCGCATGGCGCTATGCTCATGGCTGGTCGGCCTACTGGCCGACATGCTTATCATGGCGGCCACCTCATCGGCGCTAATTTCGCGGATGCGCGGCATCACCGCTTCAACGAGCGCCAGAAAACCAGGCGCGTGCTTCATGTTAGCGTTTGCGCCAGAGGACGCTGCTGTGAGTTTTCATATTTAATCACACTGATTTTGCCATCGCCTTCCAGGCAAGCTCTTTTTACTTCGCTGATATGCTCAGCCCCTTGTTCGCGCAAAGCGCTCATCAACTCATCCTTGGTGATAAATTCCGAGCGTAAATTTTTATAATTCGCACGACCATCTTGAATCAGCGTCATAGGTCCTGGATGCACCAGCCATTCAATCGGCTTGATATAATAAGCCAAAAATTCCAGCGCGTAGTTCCAACCCACAATAGTCGACACTAAAAACACGCCATCGGTAATCGATTGATAGCTGCCCGCCATCGCATTTTGCGAGGCATCGGCAAGCAATACAATCACCAGCAAATCACTAATGCTTAGGCTACCCGCTTGGCGCTTCAGCACCACGCGCAACAAAAACAACAAGGCAAAATAGATGCAGCTGCCGCGCACAAAGATTTCAAGAAACGGCATATCCGGCACAAATAAGTCATGCCAATTAATCCCGCTCATGCTACTTCCTCCATCGGACTGCGACGATCAAAAATAAGATCTTCAGCCGCCTCTACTTCATGCTTAGGAATTTTATGCAGCGGCGCAATTTTACTGACATGAATGATCGCGCCCGTCAGACCGCGCTTTTGCGCATGATCAAGATAGACCGAATTCAGCACGTGACGTGCGGCCGGATTAAGTCCAAAGGAAATATTAGAAAGACCTAAAATAATTTGAATATCGGGCAATTCTTTTGCGATGCGCTCGATGGCCTCTAACGTCCACACGCCTAATTTACGATCGTCTTCATTGCCGGTGCAGATAGTAAAGGTCAGCGGATCGATCAATAAATCACTCGGCGGCAGACCGTGCTGCTTGCAGCAAAAATCATACAAACGATGCGCAATCTCTAGTTTGCGATCGACATCTTTGGCCATGCCCTGCTCATCAATGGTGAGCGCAATCACAGCCGCACCATATTTTTTAGCCAACTCCATACGCTTTCTCGCGGGCTCTTCCCCGTCTTCAAAATTGATGGAGTTTAAGATGGCCTTACCGCCATAAAGTTTCAATGCGCTATCGAGCACAATCAGTTCGGTTGAATCAATCACCAGCGGTGCTGTCACCGTGCCGCGCAGGCGGGTGACCACTTCGGTCATATCGCGCACCTCATCGCGCCCGACAAAGGCCGTGCAAATATCGAGCGTATGGGAGCCTTCGCGCACTTGCTCTTTGGCCATATCGACGCACGTATCCCAATCTTCGGCTTCTTGTGCTTCACGAAATTTTTTGGAGCCGTTGGCATTGCAGCGCTCGCCTATCGCCATAACCGCATTTTCCTGACGCAGCGGTTCTTGTTGAAAAAGCGAGGCCACACTCGGCACCCAGTGATGGCTGCGCTGCGTGGGGGCTGGCCGGCGTTTGCCTTTTTCCTGTTGTTCCAACATGGCATTAAGCGCAGCAATGTGATTCTCATTAGTGCCGCAACAGCCGCCGATGATATGGATACCGTCTTCTTTTAAAAAGCGCTCCATCCATTTGGCCATATCGGGCGGCGAGAGCGGAAAGTGCACATGGCCCTGATGCATTTCCGGCAAGCCGGCATTGGGTAGAATCGAGATTTTGCCTGGCCAGTTTTGCGACAACCAACGCACATGGTCAGCCATTTCCTGCGGACCGGTGGCGCAATTCAACCCAATAATTGGCACATCGAGCGCATGAATCACCGTAGCAGCCGCTGCAATATCAGCGCCAACCAATAGCGTACCGGTGGTCTCCACCGTGACTTGTACCATAATCGGCAAATCGACATTTGCTGTTTTCATTGCGACTTTAGCGGCATTGACACAGGCCTTAATGGCCAGCGGATCCTGCGCGGTTTCAACCAGGATCGCATCAGCCCTACCTTCAATGAGACCCTGCACTTGCGGAATCATGCCCGCTTCCAGCTCGTCATAGCCAATATGGCCGAGGCTTGGAAGTTTGGTGCCAGGACCAATCGCGCCGATTACAAAACGCTTGCGGCCATCATGGGCGAATTCGGCAATGGCTTCATGGGCAAGCTCGCAGGCACGACGGTTGATTTCCACCGCTTTATCCGACAGCTCAAACTCGCCGAGAGTGATTTTGGAGCCGCCAAAGGTGTTGGTTTCAATGGCATCCGAGCCGGCTGCCAAATATTTGATATGCACGCCGCGCACAAAGTCGGGACGCGATAAGTTTAAGATTTCCGAGCAGTTTTCTTGGCCCCAGTAATCTTCTTCGACCTTCAAATCCGCTGCCTGGATCTGCGTACCCATAGCGCCATCCAGCAGTAAAATCTGTTGATTAATAAAATCGAGAAAATTGCTCACGTGGCTCTTCCATTTGGGTGACTTTAGTTTCTATATAGGTTAGATATTCTCCTATGGCAAAGTCAACTTCGCGTTTTACCTGTCAATCCTGCGGCGCAATTCACCCCAAATGGTCGGGAAAATGCGATGATTGCGGATCGTGGAACTGTATCGTTGAAGAGGCGATGGATGCCACTCCCAAAGGCCTATCGTCGGGTAAAGGCAAGAAAATCGAATGGACCGCACTCGATAATAATGAGGGCGAGGCGCCGCGCCGGCAAACCGGCATCAGCGAACTCGATCGCGTTTTAGGTGGCGGATTGGTAGCCGGTTCTGCGGTGCTGATTGGCGGTGACCCTGGCATTGGTAAATCCACCATCTTGCTACAAGCCGTGGCAGCCGCAGCCAAATTGGGCATTACCAGCGCCTATATTTCCGGTGAAGAGTCGGTCGCGCAAGTAAGCCTGCGCGCTAAGCGCTTAGGCCTGGCCAGCAAAGCCGTAGAGATCGCCTCAGCTACCTCAGTGCGCGATATTATCGCAACTCTCGATACACCGAATCCACCGGAACTGGTGATTATCGATTCGGTGCAGACCATGTTTTTAGATAATCTCGATGCCGCACCCGGCACGGTAAGCCAGGTACGCGCAGCGAGTCATGAGTTGATAAAACTCGCCAAAAAGCGGGGAATCACTCTGTTTTTAGTCGGGCATGTCACTAAAGATGGGCAAATTGCCGGACCGCGCGTGCTTGAACATATGGTCGATACGGTGCTTTATTTTGAAGGTGAGCGCGGCCATCAATTCCGCATTTTACGCTCAGTTAAAAACCGCTTCGGCAGCACGGATGAAATCGGCGTGTTTGAGATGACCGATAGTGGCCTCAAAGAAGTTGCCAACCCATCGATGTTATTTTTATCCAACCGTGATCAGCCAATCAGCGGCGCCTGCGTATTTGCTGGAATGGAAGGATCACGGCCACTTTTGGTGGAAATCCAAGCTCTGGTTTCGCCGTCTTACATGAGCTCGCCTAGGCGCGCAGTGGTCGGCTGGGATTCCAACCGCTTGGCGATGATTTTAG
This sequence comes from Rickettsiales bacterium, assembly GCA_033762715.1. Lineage (GTDB taxonomy): Bacteria > Pseudomonadota > Alphaproteobacteria > Rickettsiales > SXRF01 > JANRLL01. Next base: position 179,991 of record JANRLL010000012.1, read on the forward strand.
CGGTGCTGGAGACACGCTGCGGTATCCGCTTTTCTGATAAAGAAGTCTATTTAAGCGTGGCCGGCGGCATCCGCATCAATGAGCCTGCTGCCGATCTGGCCGTTGCCGGTGCCCTGCTTTCAGCGCTCTATGATATAGCATTGCCATCCGCTTGCGTTTTATTTGGCGAAATTGGTTTATCCGGCGAAATACGCTCGGTTGCCCGCGCTGAGATGCGACTCAAGGAAAGTGAGAAGCTAGGCTTTACAGCTGCTTATATCCCTAAAACCAGTGCATTTAAGGGTTTGACGATCGCAATAAACCATGTAGAAACAGTGGCATCGCTGGCACGCGGATTATTCGGTGCCAATGCACGTAAAAAAACGGACGCCGCATGATTGAAACACAATTAAATCTGTTCGATGCCACCGTCATTGCTGTGATGGTACTTTCTTGTTTATTTGCCTTTTTCCGCGGGTTTGTGCGCGAAATTTTATCGCTATCTGCCTGGATTGGCGCAGGTATTATCACTCTCTATTATTTTCCGCACGCAGCGGAAATCTTCAAACCGTATTTCAAAAACCCAACCGCCGCCTCCGGTGTGGGCACACTTGCGGTCTATATTGGCGCCTTGTTTGGGCTTTCGCTGCTTAACATGCTGATTCTAAAATTCGTCAAAAGCGGCAGTGACGTGGGGATGCTCGATAATATGCTGGGGCTTATTTTCGGCTTTTTGCGCGGTGCTTTTATCTTATCGCTGGGTTATCTGGTGATTACGGTGGCCATGCCGGAAAAAGAGCGCCCCGACTGGCTAAAAGAAGCAAAAACCCGCATTTATGTTGAAAAAGGATCTATGATTTTGACGCGTCTTGCGCCACAATACATCAACGAGATTAAAGAGCTGCAGGAAAACGCAAATAATCGTAAGGATGATGAACTCGATATCCGCGATGATTTAGGCAGCCACGATAATTATCGAAAATATGATCAAGAATATATTCGCAAGATGATTGGCGATACGGGCGATACGCAATGACCCTAACTACCCATCCGTTTGACGATGATAAGCTGCATGAAGAATGCGGCGTGTTTGGCATATGGGGCCATCAGGATGCGGCCGCGCATACTGCTTTGGGTCTGCATGCGCTACAGCATCGCGGTCAGGAAGCAGCCGGTATTGTAAGCCACAACGGCAAACAATTTTATTCGCACCGCGCGCTTGGATTGGTCGGCGATAATTTTAATTCAGCCGAGGTGATCGGCAAGCTGCCAGGCAGCGTGGCTATCGGTCATAACCGCTATTCCACCACAGGTGATACGCTGCTTCGCAACGTACAGCCGCTTTATGGCGATTTCTCGTTCGGCGGCTTGGCCGTTGCGCATAATGGTAACCTTACCAACGCTATGACGCTGCGCAAACAGCTGATCGATATTGGTTGCTTGTTTCAGTCCACATCAGACACCGAAGTGATTGTCCATCTGCTTGCACTGTCTAAGCAAAGCACGGTTGCTGACCGTCTGGTGGATGCGCTTAATCGTATTGAGGGTGCCTATTCATTGGTGGTGCTTTCAAACGGTGCGATGATTGGCGTGCGCGATCCATATGGGGTGCGGCCTTTAGTGCTGGGCAAGCTGGGTGATAGCATCTTACTGGCGTCGGAAACCTGCGCACTTGATATTGTCGGCGCGCAATATGTGCGCGATGTTGAACCAGGTGAGATGGTAATTATCTCGCAAGAAGGTATGCGCTCTTTTAAACCGTTCACCAAGGTTGAAAAGCGTTTTTGCATTTTTGAATATGTCTATTTTTCGCGTCCCGATTCGGTCAGCGAAGGTAGAAACGTTTATGAAGTACGTCAGCGCATTGGCGCGCAGCTAGCGCTCGAAGCGCCGGTGCATGCGGATGTAGTGGTTCCGGTTCCCGATTCCGGTATCCCAGGCGCGCTGGGCTATGCCAAAGAATCCGGCATTCCATTTGAACTGGGCATTATCCGCAACCATTATGTTGGCCGTACGTTTATTGAGCCATCTGATCATGTGCGTCATTTGGGCGTAAAGCTCAAACATAACGGCAACCGTGCTATGCTGGAAGGCAAGCGCGTGGTGCTGGTGGATGATTCGATCGTGCGTGGCACCACCTCGAAAAAAATTGTAAATATGGTGCGCGAAGCAGGCGCTTCGGAAGTGCATATGCGTATCGCAAGCCCGCCAACCACGCATTCCTGTTTTTATGGCGTTGATACTCCAACGCGCGATCAACTGATGGCAGCACAACATAGCGTGCTGGAAATGGCCAAGCTGATCAATGCCGACAGTCTCGCCTTTATTTCTCTCAACGGCCTGCATCGCGCCGTATCAGGCAACCCTCGCAATAGCGCCAGTCCGCAATATTGCGATGCGTGTTTCAGCGGCGAGTATCCGATTGCACTCACCGATGCTGGCGCCACGCTCGGATGTGGCCAAAAAGATTTATTTGGCGCTGCTAAACTATAATGCTCTTTGCCAAGCGCCACATGCCGTCTGAATCCCTTAAAAACCGTATAGCTCTTATCACCGGCGCATCGCGCGGTATTGGGCAAGCCGTTGCCATACGCTTTGCCCAAGAAGGCGCCCATGTCATTTTAGTGGCGCGTGACGTGAAAGGGCTAGAAGCAACCGATGATGCCATCCGCGCAATTGGCGGCAATGCGACATTGGTGCCGATGGATCTGAGTGATTCCAGCCTGATTGAGTTGTTGGCGCAGCAAATCGCGGAGCGTTATGGCAAGCTCGATATATTGGTAGGCAATGCCGGTCTCTTAGGCGAACTCACCCCCATGCCGCATTTGGCACCTGACATTTGGCAGCAAACCCTCGATGTAAATCTAACCGCAAACTTTCAGCTAATCCGCTGTTTTGATGCGCTGCTTAAACAATCGGATGCGCCGCGCGCCCTGTTTGTAACCTCCGGCGTTGCGTCGCGCTTGCCAGCCTATTGGGGCATTTATGCGGTCAGCAAAGCCGCGCTCGATGCGCTGGTGAAGGTGTATGCAGCAGAGAATATTAACTCCGCCCTTCGCATCAATTTAATCAGCCCTGGTGAAGTGCGCACCCGCATGCATGCCCAGGCCTTCCCTGGCGCCGATCCCGAGACCTACGCGCCTCCTGATGCAGTGACCGATGTTTTTGTACGTTTAGCATCGCCCGCTTGCACGGATCATGGTAAGATCCACAACGCTCAATAACGGAGGTTGCCTATGTCACTGATGGATGCTTTTGCGCGCGCCATTTCATCGCTCTTTACCGGTGCGATGCTGAAGATCACCGTGCTATCGCTAGTCATCACCGGCGCCGTATTGCTAGCGTTTATATTTATCGCCAGCAGTGTATTTGCCATCGTCTTCCAAGGCAGCTGGGTCTTAGCCGTAGCCGGCAGTTTAAGTGCGATCTTGTTTGCCTGGTTTTTGTTCCCAGGCATTATGCCCATTATTATCAACTTCTTCGATCAACGCATTATCAATACTATCGAGCGGCATGATTATCCTACTGCCAAGCCGATAACGACCGCGCCGTTCTGGCCCGAATTTTTGCACGATGCTAAATTTGCTGTGCTGGTGATAGGACTCAACATAGCAGTATTGCCACTCTATTTATTTGTACCGCTCATACCCATTATATTCTATGGCCTAAACGGTTATCTGCTGGGGCGTGAATTTTTTATTATGGTTGCGCGCCGCCACCTTCCCCTACCCGAAGCACAGCTGCTCAGGCAGCGCCATAGCGGCTCAATCACTTTCTCCGGTATTGCGCTTGCTGTTATGGCCACCATTCCCGTGCTTAATTTGATCGCACCTCTCTGGGGTATGGCTGTGATGACGCATCTATATCACCAGCTTCAACATAACCCTTCTTAAACGGAGAGTGCATGACGCGCTTATACGGTGCCGCCTTATCACCTTTTGTACGCAAAGTAGCCGTCTTATTAGAAGAAAAATCCATTACCTATGAATGGATTGCTGTGCGGCCGCATGATCGCAATCCTGATTTTCAAGCTATCAGCCCGCTGGGTAAAATACCAGCCTTCCAAGATGATCGCATAGCGCTGGCCGATTCATCGGTGATTAGTCTTTACCTTGAAAAAACCTACCCAGAGCCGGCACTCTATCCGACCGACACCGTCCAGTTTGCGCAAGCTTTATGGTTTGAAGAATTTTGTGATGGTGCCCTGGTGCCTGCCATGAGCGTTATTTATTTCCAGAAGTTTTTCAACCCCACCTATTTGGCCAAACCCACCGATCAAGCGCTGCTTACCGAGGCGATTGAGGTCAAGGTTCCCCCTTTGCTGGATTATCTGGAATCGCAACTTGTCCTCAACCAATGGATCGTGGGCCAAGAATTCTCCATCGCCGACATCGCTCTGACGGTAGGGTTCTTGAATATGCAAATGGCGGGCTATCCCCTTGATTCCAAGCGCTATCCGAAGCTTACCGCCTATATCGAGCGCGCCTACGCCCGCCCTTCTTTTGTCAAAGTCAATGCCGCCACACGGGCTTTCTTGGCCACGGTAAAGGCAAAAGCCGCATCTTAACTCTGGACAATTACTTGGTATTCTTTACTAAGAAATAAGACAGAGAAGGATGACGGTATGTGTTGGAGTGGAGAAGCATCAGCAGCATTAGCAACGGTAGGGTTTGCCGGCACATTTTATGCCGCCTATAAAAAAGAGCCTACCGTATTATGGATGGCGCTGGGCTATTTCTCGTTAATGGAGCTTTTGCAGGCTTTCACCTATTCCGTTATCGATCAATGCGGCAATCCCTCGAATCAAGTCGCTACGCTACTGGGGTATTTGCATATTACCTTTCAGCCGTTCTTTATCATTGCAACCAGCCTCTATTTTATCGATCAGCACGTGGCGCGTAAAGTAGCGCCACTTTGCTATACGCTGTGCTTTATAAATGCGATCATGATGATTATTCGCGTCTATCCTTTCAGCTGGGCCGGCCATTGCGCGATGGGTGACATATTATGCGGTGAAATGCTTTGCTCGGTACGTGGCACCTGGCATATCGCCTGGCTGGTGCCGCTTAACCAGATTTATGAAAACTTCCCGTGGTATTTCTTGATCGGATTTGGCCTGCCTATATTATTCGGCTCCTGGCGCTTTACGCTCTACCACATATTGACTGGCCCCTTACTTGCACGCGCGACCACCGACAATATGAATGAATGGCCGGCCGTATGGTGCTTACTGTCCATCGGTTTGTTGCTCATCGTTGTCAAAACCCCCATCCGCAAAATACTGCATGTGCGTAGTTGGTGGCTATGGCGCTTCATTGCTGTAAAGAACTAAGCCCATGTGTTGGAGTGGAGAAGCATCAGCTGCATTAGCGGCAGTTGGATTTGCAAGCACTATATATGCCGTGCGTCGTAAAGATTCACCTTTGCTGTGGTTGCCGCTCGGCTATTTCTCGCTGATGGAACTGCTGCAGGCCTTTACCTATTCAGTGATTGACCAGTGCGGCCTGCCCTCGAACCAAATTGCCACTTTATTGGGCTATCTGCATATCTGTTTTCAGCCCTTTTTCATCAATGCCGTCGCGCTCTATTTCATCGATCAGCAAGTCGCTAAAAAAATAGCGCCCTTTGCCTATACGGTGTGTTTTGTGGCCGCCATTATGATGTTGATCAAGCTTTACCCCTTCCCTTGGGCCGAGCCATGCGATCCTGCTATTCGCCCCATGTGTGGTGACTTACTCTGCGCTATCCATGGCACTTGGCATATTGCCTGGTCGGTGCCGATCAATGCCATTGCGAATTACGTGCCTTTTTATGCCATTGCCGGCTTCTTGCTGCCGCTTTGCTATGGCTCATGGCGTTGGACCATCTACCACATGCTCACCGGCCCCATCTTGGCGAGACTCACTACCAGCAATATGAACGAATGGCCGGCCGTGTGGTGCCTGCTTTCCATCGACCTGCTGCTGATCATCACCAATACGCGCGTGCGCAATTTTATGTATGTGCAACGTTGGCCGCTATGGAATAAGCTTGGCGCTAAGCCGCCTACTACTTAACCGATTGCTTTAAACGCTCATCGAGCTTGTCGAGAAACTGGTTGGTGGTAAGCCACGGCTGCTTCTCACCAATCAAGCTGGCCAGATCCTTGGTCATGAATCCAGCTTCTACCGTATCCACGCAGACTTTCTCGAGTGTATGAGCAAAGGCTTCGACATCCGGCGTGCCATCGAATTTAGCACGGTAGCCCAGCCCCCGTGTCCAGGCAAAAATAGAGGCGATCGGATTGGTCGAGGTTTCTTTGCCTTTTTGGTGCTCCCGGTAATGGCGCGTCACAGTACCGTGCGCCGCTTCGGCTTCTACGGTATTGCCATCAGGCGATAGCAGAACCGAGGTCATCAAGCCCAGCGAGCCAAAGCCTTGTGCCACCGTATCAGATTGCACGTCGCCATCGTAGTTCTTACAAGCCCAGACAAACCCGCCCGACCATTTAAGCGCCATCGCCACCATGTCATCAATCAGGCGATGCTCATAGGTAATGCCTTTGTCGGCAAATTCCTTATCGAACACCTCTTGGAAAATATCCTTAAAGCGCCCGTCATAGGTTTTGAGAATGGTGTTTTTGGTGGAAAGATACACTGGCCAGCCGCGCGCGACGCCGTAATTGAAGCAGGAACGGGCAAAGCCACGAATCGACTCATCCAAATTATACATACCCATCGCTACACCCGCCGCCGGAAAATCGAAGATTTCATGCGTGGTGGCAGCGCTACCGTCTTTAGGCGTGAAGGTCATGGTAAGCTTGCCCGCGCCCGGAATAAGAATGTCGGTTGCCTTATATTGATCGCCAAAAGCATGGCGGCCAATCACAATCGGCTGCGTCCAACCCGGCACTAAGCGCGGGACGTTTTTGCAGATAATCGGTTCACGAAATACCGTACCATCTAGAATATTGCGGATGGTGCCGTTGGGCGACTTCCACATTTTCTTCAAATTGAATTCTTTTACCCGCGCTTCATCAGGGGTGATGGTTGCGCATTTGACGCCCACGCCATACTGCTTAATGGCCTGCGCAGCATCGACCGTAATCTTATCATCGGTCGCATCGCGGTTTTGCACCGATAGGTCATAATATTTCAAATCGACATCGAGATAAGGCAGGATCAGTTTTTCCTTGATGAACTTCCAGATGATTCGGGTCATCTCATCGCCATCAATCTCAACAATCGGTTGTTTTACTTTAATTTTTGCCATAAGGCCTCCTTGGGGTCAGCAAACGCACTCTAATAGTTACTGCGGGGAATTCCAATCACATAATATAGTGTAAGTGCAAGTAATAGCCGGTTTTCTTGACTTTCTTGCCTTTTTCGGCTAAAAATAGCGTGAGTTTGATGCATGACTCTTAAGTAACTGCAAGCGGCCTTTGTAAAAAGGCAGCCATGTTATGAAAGTAACATGGTGAGAAGAATCTATCCGGTATCGGCTGTTTCCTCCTTCAGGCATTTGGTTGAGAGTTTGTGGCAATAATCTGCTGCTACATCACTCTTGTTGTAGGTGCACGGTGCACCCGCAGCGTTTAATGCCAATTGAATGGAGTATGATATGGCTACTGGTACAGTAAAATGGTTTAACCCCACCAAAGGTTATGGTTTCATCCAACCTGAAAACGGTGGCAAAGATGTGTTTGTTCATATCAGCGCTGTTGAACGCGCAGGCCTCAGAACCTTAGTTGAAGGCCAAAAAGTAAATTTTGAACTAGCTAACGAAAAAGGCAGAACCTCTGCTGTAAACCTGCAAATCCAAAACGCAGCGTAATACGTCTAGTTCTACAGTATGAAATTCCCCGCCTTCTTCAATGAATGGCGGGGAATTTTTATAAAAGCGCCTGAACCGTCTCAGCAGGACGGCAAAGCTTCACGCCTACAGGCGTAATCACGATAGGGCGGTTTACCAACACCGGATACATGATCATCGCCTCTATCAGCTGTTCTTCGGGCGCATCGGGTGAAAGCAAGCCTAGCTCTTCTGCGTTTGTCCCTTTAACACGCAATACATCACGCGCCGATAGCTGCATCGCCGATAATAATTGGGTAAGCGTCGCACGATCCCATCCCTGTTTCAGATATTCAATCACCGTGGGTTCATGGCCGGCGTCACGGATCATGGCTAGCGCGTTACGCGAGGTGCCGCATTGGGGATTATGATAGATGGTGATGGGAAATCTATTATTCATCGCATCTCTCTCAAGCGATTATTCTTCAAGAACCATGGGTAAAAAATGGTGGGCCCGGGGTGAGTTGAACACCCGACCTCACGCTTATCAGGCGTGCGCTCTAACCACCTGAGCTACGAGCCCCGATTGTCCTTAAGGAGTGACGTTTCTAGGCGGCATTTGCCAGAAAGTCAAACGGATAGTCGTATAAAACGCTGCAAATTCCTGACCCTGGGGATAAGCCAGATATTCAATTGATTAATAATAATAAATATTTATGATTAAAACCTATTAAGAACAAGGTTTAGCCATGGTTCAATTTCATTCGCAGACGATAGCGCCCATTCAAAGCCATACCGATCCGGATAAGGAATATACCGCGCTGACGCGAAAAATCGTCAAACTCACCGGGCATGAATATATCGGCACCAAAGACACACTCATTTCCCGCCCCGAACGCGAAGCGCGTTACCGCAAGGCACTTGAGTTAGTGAATAACCAGCTACAGCTGGGCATGGATGACAAAGATCTGCGCATTATGACGTTGGCCTATGTGGCACTATCTGAAGTCAGTCGCTTTGGGGGCGAACCACTTATGGATTCAGAGCGTTACGGCGAGAATACCGCCACCCATTCCATCCACACCCCACTACGCATGCATAAGATCCTGCGCAAGGCCTTGCAGCGGATGAATGCCAAAGAGTCCGAAGAATCACAACATCTGCGTCAAATGACCGGATTATGCTTATTGATGCATGATCTAGGGGAAGCCATCGGCGAACCAGGATCGTTAGCACAGGAATCAACGCAAAAAGGTTTTAAGAAAGATAAGCCCGCCATAGAGGCAGTGGTTATGGATTTTATCCTGCGTTTAGCAACTCACGCAGTGGAAGCCGATGACCCGCAAGCTTTCTATAGCCGGCTCGACCAGATTAAAATGAAGGACATGCACCAACGTGCATCGGTAAGTTCCAACGAGGAATTGCTGGCAACTGTCAGAGACAAACTAGGTGAAGCACCTAGCATTAGTGCCGATGGTGAAGCACGGGTGGAACTCTTTTCCGATTTATGGAATGTAGTGGAGCATCCCAATAAAACGCCCGAACGTTTTGCCGCTGAGCCTACGGCCTTTATCAGCCTGCTAGCCTCGATGAATGAGCATGCGCAAGGCACTGGCCATTTTGTTAAATTCAATCATAAAGACCGCGAATACGATCCCAACAGTCAGGTGCGCCCCACCTGGCTTGCACAAAGTGTGCGCGTGATGAAAAACGCCTCCTACACGGAAGGTGAGCTCGGGCATCTCTATGCGCAAGCAAAAACCCCGTTAGAAAAGGCGGTCGCTATCGAAGCCAAAAAAGAAGCCTATACCAAAATGATCGATGTATTGCGCTGGGGGCCAGGCGCTGTGGATCGCGCCCTTCAAAGCGCTGAAGAGAATACAGAGCTCCCCGTTACACATCCAGGCCGTCAGGAAGAAATGAGCCAATTGCTGCTGCGCTCTATGGATCAAGAAGCAGAACCGTATGCGATTCGCACCATCGAAGATCGTGATAACTTGCTAGCGCTCTATGATTGGGCGCTTCATAAAGATGATTTTGTTCCGACACCCGGTAAAACCCTTATCGCTGCTCCACCGGCTGAATTTTCTCAGGATATGGCCCGCACCATTGCCAAAGCCGCCGGACGCGGCTAACGCGCTTACTCGACGGCGCGAATCACTTGGTTACGACCGTTATGTTTAGCTTTATAGAGCGCATCATCGGCTCGTTTGACTAAGGTCGGCAAGGTATCGCTGGTTGGATGAAAGCTCGCAACCCCCATCGACACCGTAATGGTGCCAAACGTCTCACCCGTATCTTTGCGCTTCAACTCTTTGGTCGAGATAGTCGAGCGAATCATCTCGGCTACTTTCAAGGCGCCTTCAATAGGCGTGTCGGGCAAAATAACCACAAATTCTTCACCGCCAAAACGCGCCACCACGTCGCGACCTTTCAAGCAGTCGGTCAAGGTACGCGCCACGGTTTTGAGTACTTCGTCGCCTAATAAGTGGCCAAAGCGATCATTGAAACTTTTGAAATGATCGATATCAAGTATGATCAAACAGAGCTGTTTATTTTGCTCTTTGGCAACCAGCGCATTCTCATCAAACATTTTCTCAA
>JANRLL010000013.1:0-58328 GCA_033762715.1 Rickettsiales bacterium
TTCCCGAAGAGCCGGAAACCGACGAGGACGCACCATAAATTATTGTTGCCATGCGGGGACACCGCCTTTACATAAGGCTGCCTGCCTGCGCCGATGTGCCCAGATAGCTCAGTTGGTAGAGCAAGGGACTGAAAATCCCTGTGTCGCTGGTTCGATTCCGGCTCTGGGCACCATTTATTCACAGGATTTTTTTGATTAGTCGCGTGCGTTGCACGCGGGCCCCGTGTCGCTGGTTCGATTTGGCTTCCCCGCCCCTTCGGTGTCGGCTCTGGGCAACACTTTCGTCTTCATCCGTGTTAGATGTAATTTGTGTGCACCACAGCTAGCGGAACCCCCATTGTATCATAATGATTTTTAAGCAATAAGCAGCACCTGTTAACCAATTATTAATTTATGGTTGGCTTTTACTGCTAGGTCGGCTAATTCTATACCTAGCTACTGAACATACCGTCAACGCTGGAAGATTATGTCAGAGACGAAAGCGTCCAAATTTCGCCCTACCCCCAACGCTGATGTGTCGGCTACCAAATATTATTGGAATGTGCGCAGCACACCTCAAAAAGACACCCCCGACGAAACCATCCCCACCCCTGCATCCGATTTACACCCGTCTGCGGTTCGTATTTTAGAGCGCCGCGGCATACCCGTAGAAAAACAAGCTGAGTTCTTAGCGCCCACGCGTGAAAATAGCATGCTGCCTCCAACGGGGCTTCGCCGTATGAATAAGGCGGTTAAATTTATCCACGCAGCCATGCAGCGCGGCGAAAAGATTGCCGTGCTCGGTGATTATGACGTGGATGGTTGTTCAGGCACCGCCTTGCTGGAACGTTTTTTCCGCGAAGTCGGTTACCCAGCCGATCAATTCATTACCTATATTCCGCATCGCGTCAATGAAGGTTACGGCCCTAACGTAAATGCTGTACGCAAATTGGCTGCCGAAGGTGTGAAGATGCTGATTACGGTTGATTGCGGCACCACCTCCTATGAGTCACTGCAGCTGGCCAAAGAGTTGGGTATGAAAGTAATCGTAACCGATCACCACAAACCTGATCAAGGCACCAAATATCCAGACGGCGCTGAGATCGTAAACCCTAACCGCAAAGACAATAAAACACCGGTAGAAACCGCGCGCAAATATCAGGTGCTGACCGGTGCGGGTGTTGCGTATCTGCTGAGCGAAGCGCTTTATGATCGGCTGGAGAAGCCAGAAAAAAACGATAAAGCTTGGTTTGAAACCCATCCTAAACCTGACCGCAAAACCTTATTTGATAAACTAGTCGTGCTGGCTGCACTTGGCACGCATTGCGACGTTGCACCGATCACCGGCATGAATCGTTGGCTAGTGGCAGAGTCGCTCAATCAGATCAATGATTGGCAACAACAAACCCAAGCCGGTACCATGACCACCTGGCCGTTGCCTGGGTTGCAGCAATTGGTCGAGGTATCGGGACTGCGCAATAAAAAGATCACGTCCGATCATTTTGGTTTTCAAATTGGCCCGCGCCTCAATGCTGCAGGTCGCTTGGATCATGGCAAATATGCCAAGAATCTACTGGCAACCGATGATGTGGAGCAAGCTAAAACACTTGCTGTGAAATGCCAGAAACTTAATGATCTGCGCAAATCCACCCAAGATAAAATCTTTGATGAAGCGCGCAGGCAGGCCGAAGCGCAAGTCGCGCAAGGTAAATCGATTATTGTCGTGTCGCAAAAAGGTTGGGATGAAGGCGTCATTGGTATTGTCGCTGGAAAACTCAAAGAGATTTTTGATCTGCCTGCCTGCGTGATTGCTATCGATGAAGCGGGCAATGCCAAAGGTTCAGCTCGTTCGATCGAAGGCGTTGATCTGGGTGATGCGGTTATCAGTGCGCTGCATAGCGAGCCACCACTACTCAGCAAAGGCGGCGGACATATGATGGCAGCAGGCTTCAGCCTACCTGCAGATAGATTGCCTGCACTTCACGAGTTTCTCAACAATCAGTTGGCAGCCAGCGTTGAGAAGGCTACTGCCACCAAACAGATGGCAATGGATGATGTCATAACGGTGGGTGACATTACACCCGAGTTAGCACACTCCTATCAAAAGCTCGGACCGTTTGGACGCCATAATGAGCCGCCACGCGTGGTGATTCGCGATGCGTCTATCGTCGAAGGCCGTGTGGTAGGCAGAAAGAGCGATACACTCCAGCTGCATGTTCGCGACAAAGAACATAATGAACAACGCGCACAAGCAGTGCTGTTCCAAAAAGCCAGCCACCCGCTGGGCATACGGCTGCGTAGCGCACAATCCACCGATACCGTTCAGCTAGCAGGTAGTGTCACCGCCGGTGAATTCCAAGGCCGGCCGCAAATTCAAGTGGAGATCAAAGATGCCTATATTGGCGAGCTGAACAAAATATTGCCCGATCCCGCAACCGTTACTTATAAAAACCGCGTCACCGCTCCAAGAACCGAAGCAAAAAGGATATTAGGATGAGCATCGAACTTCGCAGTACCAAACCGGTTGAGACTTTTACTGCGCTCGAGAATATACGTATGCTAAGCCAGACCGGCTTTAAGCGCTTCGATATTGTCGACACCAAAGACGGACGCCGCATTAAAATGCGCAAAGGTGGCGTTATTAAGCGCCCGCTGCCCGATGTGCTGCATGATGTGAAAGCCATGTATAATGAAGGCCGGAGAGCTAAAGTTGTTCTCACCAATGGCACTGAGAAAAGCTACGATGAATGGCTAAAACAGGTAGCTGCCTCCGAGCATGGCATCCAAGCACTGCAAGATCTGCGCAGCCAAGTCATGACACAGCCACTATCAAATTATCTTATTTATTCCGGCGATCCTCGCTATCCTGAATTGCTGGCTGAAATCGATACTCAGGAAGCCGCCCTTAAAGCCATGAATGAAGAAGCTCTCAAAGGTCCTGCCATGGAAGCGCAAATGGTGCGTGACAACTTCCTGGGCAATCCCAAAAAGGCGGTGAACGTTACCGATATTACCGCGCTCACCGAGCTGTCGCAGGAAGACTTGAAGCGTATTTATGATGCGAATATGGGGCCGTTCGATTTGGAAACCACCGGCTTGAATGCCGAGAAGAACGCGATCAGCGAAGTGTCGGCACTGCGCGTTATCAAGGGTGCCGACGGCGACTATCACGTTTTACATTTTCATGCCTTTTGTTCGCCTGAGCGCCCCGAATACGAAGAGTATTTGCAGGCAAAAAAAAGCGGTAACCCCATCCCCTATGACCGCAAAAAATATGAGTATGAAGTAAGCTTGGATGCGTTGGGCGTAACCGATACCAAATTTGTGCGCCCCGATCCGAATGGCCCCATCACCAAAATGGTTGTAAGCGGCGATACCGTGCCCTGCCAGCCGTTTTATAAAGTGCGCGAACAATATGAAGCCTTCCGCCAAGGCATCGACCAAACCGCTTATAACGCACCGTATGATAATCCGTTCCAACGCAAAAAAATGGAACATATCGATGCCTACCATGAGAAAGCCGGTAAAAGCGAACCAGAAGCACCTGCGCATGATGCAGCAGCAAGTGCTACCAACCCTGCCCATTATATCTGCCAAATGCTGCTGACCATGCGCCAGATTGGCCAGTGGCCCGCCAACAATTTGGATAATGCATACCGCACATTAGTCGATCACGGCTTTAAAGGCCGCGGCAGCCATCTTGGCTTTGAAGATAACGTCATGCTGATTCGCATTACATCTGCTTTGCTTAAACAATATGGAAAATCCATGTCGGTTGCCGATATTTATCGTGATGTGACACATGGGGTAGATAAAGATGCGACCATCACCGCCGATGAGCAAGGCAACATCACCCTCACCTTCTCCAAAGATCCGGCGAGCATCTCCGAGAATGCCAAAAAATTCTGGGAATTTTTCCGCGATCTGAATGAAGCCAAGCTTCGCAGTCCGCGCATTCCAAAGAATATCACTTCGCTGATTGAAAATGGCGAACAACGCGCACCAAAGGATGAGAAAAATCCAGCACCCGCCGGTGAGACTGGTCAATATTCGGTAACGCTCAGCGCCGAGCGCACCAATCCGCTCATCTTCTCGCTGCTGCGCAAATTCATGATGTATGATGACGTGCTGGATAAGCAGGTTGTCGATAAGGTAGCGTTCTTTGATTCCACCAGCCGCACCGATGTGAGCTTGCCCGCCACTGCTAGCAGCAACGGCCCGACCGAGGAAGATGTGCCGCTGGGCAGTCTGCGCTTGAACTATCAATATCTGGCAACGCATTTGCAAGATCTGCAAACCAACGTTCAAATGATCAAGACCATCAGCAGCATGAAAAATGTGGGGCTGGTGACACTCGCCGACGACAAGATTGAAATTCGCAGCTTCCAGCGGAACTTTGGCAAGGTGATCTTCACCGTGCCACCAGGTACCAAACCGGCCGATCATTTAGAGAAAATCACGGAAAGCATTCGCTTCCTATCAAGCATTGGCGGTATTCCAGGCGTAGTAAGCGCAACCGAACAATGGCAAGAAGAAGAGCCTGCTGAAGCAGCAGCGCATGACGATGACAAAAAACAAATTGCCGGTGTGATTGAAACGCGCATCTCGGCGCAAAACCCCGATCACATTACCATGGAGCTAAGCCCTGCCCTGGCGCAATGCCTGCTGCATGCCCGCCAAAATCTCTGGCCCGATGGCATTAAAGCCACCACCAATAAGGATAAGACCGTCACGCTTGAAGGCGATAAAGCCGATTTCCATGCCTTCCAGCACACGATTAAAGATATGAGCTGGCTGTTGCATCGCATCCGCCGCTTGCCAGGCACCCATAACTTTACCTTGCGCGAAGATGGCACGGTGATCTTGCATCAAGACTGGGGTACTGCGATTGAAGCGACACAAATTCTTGAACAAGCGCAGATTCCCTTTACCGCCAAGAAAAAAGAAATCATGATCCATATCGATGGACTCATGCGCGAAGCGTACCGCTATTCTGGCGCTATTGAAGAAGCAACAGCTGAACTCAAAGCCAATGAAGATAAATCGGAAAAGAACCGCCTGCCACCGCCGGCGCATTTGGCAGATCTCAAAACTGAATTATGGAATGACCGAGTTGATGCGCTGCATTTGGATGGGCGCGATCGCATATGGGCAATGGTTGCTGGCCAGTCACACGAGCTAAAGGCTGCCCCAAACGGCCATGTTGCGCTTCAATATGATGAGAAGAAACGACTCATTGGTCCTTTATCCAGCACCGCAAGCCTGGGCAGTTTACATATTGTCCCAGCGCCCAGCAGCTATGATATTACTGTGAATCCTGATTCCAAAAGCATGAAAGCTCTGGATGATTTATGGGCAGAAATTTTACCTACCGAGCAAAGCGCAGGCAGCAGCTTCTCCGGTGGCGTGATTCACTTGCCAGGTGAAATCTATGCGAATTACCGCTCGACCATTAATCGCAAACGCTCGCTGGTCATTGAAGAAGTCAAAAGCAATGACCTGCATGTAAGCGGCTCGCCAGCTATGATGGATGCGTTGTGGAAAATGCTGGAAGCAGACGGAGTGGCAGCCTCCTGCACACGGCATGATAGCTATATCGTTATCGATAAAGATGAGTTCGCATCCTATCAGCAACGCTTGGTGCCACTGGGCAATACGCTGCGTGATATTGAGCGCATACATGCCGATGCCTATTTGCCGTTGCAAGGCGCGCAGTTGGTTGATGGACAGGTTGTATTTGATCTGCAATCCATTCCTTCGATTCAAGATTTAGGGTATATCCACCAGCTCGAAAATATCTTGCCAAAATTCTCTAACTTATCGGCCATAATTGCAAAAAGCTCGTCTGAGCTTAATGCCGATAATGATGCGCTTTACACCGCACGTCATGGCAAGCCTACTGATTTGCTTGCGCATATGGAAAGCCAATTACCCACGATAGAACATATCCAGCAAGAACTCAGCGCATTGCTGAGTGAGCGCCGCGAAGAAGCTGGCGCCACCTCAGAACAAGCGCCGCTTTATTTCTCAACCTTGCTTCAGCGCTTGCCTACCGACGAGCGTATTTTTGGTGCTGCTGCTTCCTTCTTAGAAGAACAACAAACCGCCACCCAAAACCAAACCGAAGGGCGCCCCGACAACCGCATTGGTCGTGGACTTCGTACGGCGCAAACACTGGCAAACACACTATCTAGCAGTCATCACCATTTGCAAAAAATGACTGAGCAATCGGCTATTTTAAGTGCCTCGATCAATCGCACCAAACAAACCATGAGTGAGCTTTATATCGCGCTGGCTGTCACAGGCGATGCGGCAGAAAAAGATGAGCTGCTTGCTAAAGCTAAAGCCCTTTATGACAGCACCAATCCTGCCATCGCAGTCAAAGGCACCGCTAAGCAAGATGAAAAATGGAACAAGCTGGTGGCGGGCATTGAAGAAGAAAAAGAGAATCCGTATCTGGTGTTCCAAAAACATAAAGCCGCCATCCGCGCAGCCTTTGAAGGCGAAAATAATATCAGCGATGCGCTGGAAAATGTACGCCGCCATACCAATCAGTCTAAAGGCACGCTCAGTTTCTTGTCGGATATGCTTTCTGCCGCACCTGGCAAAGGCAGCTTCGTGCGCGACGATTTACCCACCATGCGCTCGGTAACGCGTGAGCGCCATATTGATGCGATGATTCGTGGCCTATGTGAAAAGAAAGTTCCCTTCACATTACGCAAGGGTCAGCTGCTCATCAATCGAGATGAGTTAGAGCGCCTGGCGCAGGGGCAAGCGCCCGCTGACGTTGCAACACCTACACCAGCGTTCCTCAGCTCCCTGATGGCCTATATGCAAAACCCGGATAACGATGTGAGTTATGATGGCAAAAGCATCACCCTAACAGTGGATGCGGGCAAAGGTACGTCAGATCGCTTATCGCTGCCGCTTGAAATTAATCAACCGATGCCGCGTGAGATTTTGCTGAAACTCGATCAGTCGCAGGAAGAACTACTAAGCCGTGCTTAGTTAAATATCGTTCGAAGGGCCCATGGCTTGTACGCCGGTGGGTGCAACTTGCATGGAAGAATGATGGTTATCCCACTCTTTTGCACCCAACGATGCACAACCAGACGCAGCAAAACCCATACAGAGCACGGCTATCAAACGCGCACGAACCAGTATTTGTTTTTGAAAGTACATATCAACACTCCTAATAATCTATGCGCCATTACTTACAAGTAGCGTGCCATTATTAATGGCTAGGAAAACTGCGGGTTTTATAGGGATTCCCTCCTGCCATCTGTTCAGTTGTTGATCATCGATCGAATCAGGCTGATTAAAAATTAGGCAATCCAAAAAAATGCTGGCATAATTATTGCGTTAACTTCACCACGATAATGTGGTTAAATGATGGAATATGAATAACTTGATCCCTGTATTAAAGCCCAAATTACCGACTGCTGACAAGATATTGCCGTATCTCCAGCAAATCGACCACAATCGCTGGTATGGCAATTTTGGCCCCCTGGTTTTAGCGACGCAAGAACGGATCGCCAAGCTCTTTGGCAGCTCTGATGCCGAACAAGTGGTCATGGTAGCCAATGGCACGATTGGCTTAACGGTTGCCTTACAAGCGCTGGAGGTACAGCGCGGCGGTTATTGTGTCATGCCGTCTTGGACCTTTACCGCGACACCTGCCGCCGCCCTAGCCGCTGGGCTTACGCCTGCCTTTATTGATGTGGATATCGACACGCAATCGATCACACCGCAACGCGTGAAAGCGATTCTTAAATCCACCGACAAACTGATCAGCGCTATCATTCCAGTTTCACCGTTTGGCCATCCGATTGATGTTGCAGCCTGGGACCGCTTTACGGAAGAAACCGGCATTCCGGTTGTAATTGATGCCGCAGCTGCATTTGATTCCTTTGCCACCAGCCGCATCAAAATCGGCCATACTCCCACCATGATCAGTATGCATGCCACGAAAATTATGGGCACTGGCGAAGGTGGTTTGCTGGTGAGCACCAATAAGGATGTGAATCATCGCATCCGCAAAATTATCAACTTTGGCTTTGAGTCGAACCGTCTGTCGCACCGTATCGCCATCAACGGCAAACCCAGCGAATATAACGCGGCGATTGCCATGGCTGTTTTAGATGAATGGCCTCTTATCCGCAGCAGTTGGGCTGCTGTTCAACAGCGCTATATCGATGCCTTCACCCCGCATGGCATTGAATGCTGGATGCATCCAGAATGGGTTACCACAACATGCAATATCATTATTCCTGATTGCGCTGTTGATATGTCGCATAAGCTACGCGATATCGGAATCGATAATCGCCGCTGGTGGGAAACCGGCTGCCATGCGCATCCGGCTTACCGCACGTTTCCGGTATTGGAAGAGCTCGCAAATACGCAATTTCTGGGTCAGTCGATGCTGGGAGTGCCGGCCGCTATGGACATCAGCGCCGAAACCCAAGCTGTCGTGGTTGAAAAAACCATCCAAATATTCCGCGATATGCAACAAAATGCCATGCAACTGTTGGCTTGATTATGAGCCAAGTTGACCTGACCTCGAATGTTGCACAATCCGCATTGCTGACGAATGAGGGCATCGCCTTGATGGCAGCAGGTAATGTCAATGACGCCTTGGATCATTTTAATCGCGCCATCGTACTCAACCCAAAACTAGCCGCGGCCTATTATAATCGCGCAACCTTACAAATACAGCTTCCTCATCAGAATATGGACCAGATGTTAGCTGATTTCCAATTGGCCGCTTCGCTAGAGCCGAATAACGCAAAATTGCTGCAACATATTGGCGCTAAATTACTAGCATATGAGTTTTTAATTGAAGGCGTTCAGACGTTGCAGCGCAGTGTCGAACTCGATCCGAATAATGCCGATGCCTGGATGTTACTCGTGGATGGATACCATCTATTAGGCGACACTGATTCGACGCTTAAATTCTATGAATATCTTATCCAGCGCTTTCCCGATAATAAAACTATCCAATTACGCGACGCATTATTTATTCCCAATATTGCCGCCTCTAACGAAGCTATTGAGCAATCACGCGCGCGCATCACGCAAAAACTCAAAAGCTTATTAGCTAAAAACTTTATCTGCGATGACCCAACGCGCGATATCCGTAACTCATTATTCTACCTCTATTACCAAGGACAGTATCATCGGCCGATGGCAGAAATGCTGGCCCAGTTTTTCCTTAAAACCTGCCCTTCCCTGCATTTTACCGCACCACATTGTAGCCTGCCTCGCAAAAAGCCGGGCGAGAAACTTAAAATTGGCTTTGTCTCACCGTCCATGCACCAGGTTACGCTCAATCAGTTTTTCACTGAGATTATGGCAACGCTTGCTAATAGCCCTGATTGGGAGGTGCATATTTTTTCCAACGCGCCGAGTAATAATGCAACCGTCAGCGATCTCAAAAAACGCTTTCCGCATTATCATCAGCTGCCTAATCATCATGAAGCCGCTTACCCTATCATTGCTGAACAACAAATGGATGTATTGCTGCATTTGGAAATTGGCTGCAGTCATTTAATGTATTTATTGGGATTTGCCCGCCTGGCTCCGCTGCAATGCGTCTGGGGCGGCATTGCCGCCACGACGGGTATTCCCACTATCGATTATTATCTCTCCTGCCGCGATGCCGAGCCGGATAATGCGCAAGACCACTACAGTGAAACCTTGGCCATGACCGATCGCACCGTTTGCGTCCTCAAAAAACCGCAAATAACGCTGCCCTTTAAAAGCCGTGCTGAGCTTGGATTGCCTACCGGTGATTACCGGCTTTATGCCTGTCCGGTGCAGATTTTTAAAATCCATCCCGATATGGACCGTGCGTTTGGAGAGATATTAAAACGCGATCCTAAAGCCGTGTTGCTTTTCTTTAGTAACAAAAAATCGCTCATGCCGGAATATCTGAAGCGGCGTTTTCAGCGGCATATTCCCAGTGAATATCACGACCGAATTATCTTCATGCCGTATTTTAACCGCGATGATTTTATGCATTTGCTACGCGCGGTGGATTGCTTGCTCGATAGTTTCCATTATTCCTTCGGCACCACCGCTTTCCTGGCCTTCGCCGCCTGCGCACCGTTTGTCACTTGGCAAGGCCCTTACTTAAGCGGCCGCGTGGGCTGGCGCATGTATAATTGCGTCGGCAACACCGAGCTTGTAGCTCATACGCAGGAAGAATATGTCGCGCTTGCTATTAAGCTCGCGCAGGACAAATCCTTCTATGCGCGCATATCGCAAGTAATGGCTGAGCGCGGCGATCAATTCTTCGATGATTATGCCGTTATTGACGATTTATCCGCTTTGTTGAAACAGCTGTATTTTGAGCGTCCGGCCCAATGACCCATCCTTATGCCACAGCTGCTTACGGTGAAAGCCTAGCCCATTGGGGCAAAGACATATGGGTGCCAGCTTGGAACATGCCGGTCGTAATGCGCCCTATTGCCGACGCGGCATTTGATGTGGCTGGCGTATATCCTTTTAGCGCCTTTCCGCCGGACACCAATATACAAGCTGGATTGGATTTCATACGGGAGCATGGTGCGGTGTCGGCAACCTTCGTGCTGGATGATTATCACCGCCCTAATTTAGAGGTTCTGCGCGATACCAGCACCGTGCTGCGTCCTTTTAAAACCCATTATATCAACCGCCCCGAGCTCGGGCCACTACGCTATGATACGCATCATAGCCGCGCCTTGAAAAAGGCCCTTACACAGGTGCAGGTGAAGGCGTTTGCGCTAAGCGAACATTTACCAAGCTGGTGCGCCCTCTATGATTACCTGATTCAGGAATTAAAGCTCACCGGCCTGCACGCATTCCCGCATGAATACCATCGTCAAATCGCAGCCATTCCTGGCATGGTGGCCATTGGGGGCTGGATTGAAGATCGGTTCGTGTCCTGTCATATCTGGGCCTGCGATGACAAAACAGCGCATAGCCATTTGGTGGCATCAAACGCGGAAGGCTATGAGGCGCGTGCCGGTTTTGCGGTGAATGATTTTTCGCTACGCTATTTTGCCGACAAACAAGTGATTAATTTCGGTGGTGGCGCAGGCAATACTGATGATCCCGATGATGGGCTGGCACGCTTTAAGCGCGGCTTTTCCAATGATACGGCCCAATCCTATATCGCAGGCATCGTGCTAGACGAAACACGTTACAAGAGCTATAGCGGCGCAGCGCAAACGGATTATTTTCCTGCCTACCGCGCCCCTAAGCCTTAAACGGTTTTTGCACATAGGCATTCGGAAACCAGGAATTCGGTATGGTTTGAATCTTGATATCCGGTAATAGCTCGGTTACAGCACGCGTTTCACCAGGAGCTACTTCATTGTTATATTGATCAAAAATCATGATGCCGCCTGGCACCATGCGCGGCCAGAAAGCCTTGATCGCCGCCGACACCACTGGATAGGTGCCTGAATCCAGATAGGCTAATTTGAACCGCAAATGCGAATGCTGCTCGAAGAAACCATCAATCTCCGTAGCGACATTTAGATTATGTATTTTTAATATGTGATCGAGCTTTTGAATGCGTACCAACTCATTGAGGCGCTCTTCTGATTCCGCATCCAACGCATCATTAATCAGCACATCCTCTTTGGTGGCTTTGGTGCCGCGGAACCAATCGAACCCATGCACCATGGTCAGTGCTTCCGGCTCAAAAATCTGCACCATTTTCGCAAACTGGATGGAGCTGGGGCCCATATGCACGCCAACTTCGGCGATATGCCCACAAATACCTTCTACTTTTTTATAAAACTCATACAAAGTGAGGGCTTTCCATAAAGTCATCTGCCCAACAAAGGCAGGAAAATAATACAAGAAGTCGGTTTGCTTATAGCCCATCTCCAGCATGCGCTCGACGCCCGCGTAATAATCCTCGCGGCGATGCGCAAATTTTACCGTCTCTAATTTGCCGTCATTATAGGGTTTTTTTGTAGGGTTCACTTCTTGCGAAGCTGTGCTAATATTGGGCATCGTTGACTCCTCAATTTTATGTACACCTATGCCTATTTATAGATGCCCGCGCCTCAAAACGCCATTAAAATACGAGCAAGATGCCTTAATAGCGCAAGACGGCACGCGCTACCCCATCAGAGACGGCATTGCCGACTTTCTGTCACCGACCGAGCGAAATGACAATATGGATTATTATAATCATGCCGCCGTCAATTATGACGATGTGGCGCATTTGTCATTTACCATTCAAAAATGCGATGAGGAAAAAACGCGGCGCCATATGGCATCGCGTCTACAGCTTCAACCTAATCACAAAGTGCTGGAGATTGCTTGCGGCACCGGTCGTGATTCCGTCTATATCGCGGAGCAGTTAAGTGATAAAGGCGAGCTGTACCTGTTTGATATTAGCGAGGCCATGCTGCGCAAATGCCAGCAGAAGCTAAGCACCGCCAAACCAACGGTAGAATATGCGTTGGGCAATGCCTGCGCGCTACCCTATCCAGACGGTTACTTCGATAGCGTCTTTAGTTTTGGCGGACTTTCGGTATTTGATGATATTGCGCTTAGCTTGGCGGAGATGGTGCGTGTAATCCGCGTGGGCGGACGCATTGTCGTGGGCGATGAAAGCTTGGCGCCCTGGCTGTATGACAGCGAATACGGCAAGATTCTGCTGAACAATAATCCACTGTTTAAAGCAAAGCTGCCGCTTGAGCAAATGCCTGTGCAAGCACGCAATGTGCACATTGAATGGATCATTGGCGGCGTTTATTACCTGATTGATTTTACCGTGGGCAAAGGCGAACCCGAAGCCGAGTTTGATATGCCGATTCCTGGCCAGCGCGGCGGCAGCTTGCGCACGCGTTATGAAGGCAAACTCGAAGGGGTAACGCCGGAGGCCCTGGAAATCATGGAGAAGGCTCGCGCACAAACAGGCAAAAGTAAGCATCAGTGGCTAGAAGATGCTATTCGCTTAGCGGCAAAACAATCCTAAACCTGCCACACCGCATAACCAAAGCCTTCTATGCCAAAATCATTGCCGTTATAAAACATGTAGCGGCCATACGGCGTATCGACGATGCTTGGGTAGGACATCATTTTGCTATCCCAGCCTGATGCGCTTAGATCGATGCCAGCCGCACTATCATTGCGCTGCCAGAAGATGCCATCTTTCGATGTGGCATAACCCATGCGGTAGCTGCCATCACCGCCATAATAATCCTGGTTTTGGCGATGGCTAAACCACATATGATAGAGCCCATTTTCCACCAGCACGGCGGGGCGTATCGTGCATTCGTTCGCATCGCGGCCTGGCACACAAGGCTCATCGGATAAATGCCAATCAATGCCATTATTCGAGCGCCCATAAAAAATATTATAGGTCTGTTCAAAACGCCCATCGATCTCTTTCCATGCCGTGGTGGCACCATACCAAAGATGCCATATATCGCCTTCCCTGCGTATATGCGGCGACATGATGGCATGGGGATGATGACGATTGGCCGAAAGCAACGGCCCTTTAAAGCGCTTGGTGAAACTCTTGCCGCCATCACAGCTTACTGCCAGGCCAATGGCCACGTAATTAGGTATCTGATAACCGCGGTTCCACCCGCCGTAATAGAGCCACACCTCATCACCCACATGCATCGCGTGGCTGGGCATGACGCCGAACTGATCGAATTCGCCTGGTCCGCCGCATTCTAAAATCGGCTCTTGATGAATATACAAAATGCGGCTGGGATCCTTGATATCCAAATCGAGAAAAACCGTGAGGCTTTTTTGCTGCTCGGGGCGCACGCCTATATAAACACGAATGCGATCTTCCAATACCAAGGCGGTGGGAATCTGCGCATGGCTTTTTACCCAGCTGATTTCACCTGCTGGTTTATAAATACAGCCTTTTTTAATCCATGCCATAATCTATCCTGCCTGCAGACGAATGGTTGCGTAGGGGTAATGCAATGATTCTTTAAAGCCTAATCGCTTAGCCACCGCAATTGAAGCTTTGTTATTGCTATAGCAATCCCAGCTGGGCTCGAGACCACTTTGCACGCATTGCGCAATGAAGGCCTGGGCGGCTTGCGCGGCGTAACCTTTGCCGCGGTGATTCGGATGGGTCACAATATCGATCTCGGCTTTGCCACCGCTAACCGCAGCCGCGTAACACAGGCTCACCAACTCGCCCTTCTCTTCTACCACCTGCGCTTTAGCCTGCTGCAAGAAGGCCTCTTCACTCGGCCAAAAGCGCGAGCCCAACTCCAATCCAAGAAGGGCTAATCGGGGCATGTCTGCCGGCTGCACCGGACGCGCGGCCACGTTGCCTGCTGACTGCCCTATGAATTCAAACCGGATCCGCTCCGATACGGCAATATGCTCGCAAGCGGCGAAGGGTTGCAACCACTCATCCGGTATGGCATAGCAACGTACAACTTTGCCTATATCGGAAGGCATATAGCTATCGATCAACGCTGCACATAGCGTCGCGCTAAAGGAGAGGGTTTTGCTTACTTCGATATAGTGCGCAAAGCCAAAATGATGCACCACAAACGCCGCGTCATGCGCATGCTCATCCAACGCAAACACCAGGCCCTTTTGCGTGCCCTCTAATACTGCGCCGATAATGGGAGAAAACGATGCGGAGCTTCGGTAGTGCGCAAAGAATTCCGCATACGCTTCTTTGCCAAGCGCACGCATTACACTACCAACCCGCCATCCACATCGATGACCGTGCCATTTACATAATCATTGTCGATGACAAAACGAATGGCCTGCAAAATATGGCTGGTGTCGCCTAGCTTTTTAAGCGGCACTTTATCGGTAATGGCTTGCAGCTGCGCCTCGCTTACGGCTTTGCGCGTGGAGGGCGTATCGATATAGCCTGGCGCAATGGCAGCACAACGAATACCCAACATGCCCAGCTCTTTGGCCCACACGGCCGTTAAAGCGTTCATGCCAGCTTTACTGGCGGCATAGGCGCTTTGGCCGGCATTGCCGCGCGCACTGACTGAGCTGATATTGACGATGATGCCTTTCTTGCGCTCACGCGCCATGCGATCGGCTATAATCTGGGTGACATAAAACACGGATAATAGATTTACATCCATAACCTGGCGAAACTGCTCGGCGGCCTGCGCAAAACGCGCGTCATCCTTATTCACTATATTCACCAGCGGCGCACTGTGTAGGATACCGACATTATTGATCAAAATATCCACCGGCGGCACGTCAGCCAGGGCGTTTTCGACGGCTACCGAATCAGCAACATCACAGGCAATAGCGGTAACACCTGCAGGTAATGCTTTAAGCCCCTGCTCATTTTTATCGAGTGCGATGACGCTTGCACCGGCGGCCACTAATTGCGAGACAATCGCCGCACCTAAGGCGCCACCCGCACCCGTTACCAACGCTACTTTGCCGGTTATTTGCATACGCCCCGCTGGCCCAATATGTGTTTAATCGCTTTCACCGACACCATATCGGCAATCTCATCGCCAGTCAGCTCCACCGAGAAATGTCGCTCAATATTGAGGATCAGCTCCATATGCTTGAGGGAATCCCACTCCGCCACGTCCTTCATAGTGGTGGCATCGCTCACGCGGTCGCGGGCAATCTTTAACGTGCTGGCAATCAATTCCTCTATGGTCATAGGGCTTAAGTTATAGTAGTTTCTTGGTCACCATGCCAGCATATATTTACAATATGGGGTTACGCTTCAAAGACATAGCGCAGCAGCACGCCATGCGAAACGCCTTGTCTTTCCCAAATGGTCCAACCCTCACCTATAGCGAGCTAGACGCCGCCAGCGATAAGGCTGCCGCGCATTTGCTGGCGCAAGGCGGCAACGCCAGTCAAGTGCTGGCCATCCATGCGGAGAAATCCGCGCTGACCTATATCGCGATGATTGCCGCGCTTAAAATCGGCATGCCTTATGTGGTGCTGGATACGGCAAGCCCAATGGAGCGGTTGGATAAAATTCTGCAACGCTGTAATCCTGCGATTATTGTAGCTGACCGGCCATTCGCCTGGGCAGGCAAGCAAGCAATGCCGCTAGAATCTTTGCGACAAAAGATAGCCCCTATCGACGTGGCCACCATCGCAAACATATCCGGCAGCACACCCGCCTATATCATGTTCACTTCCGGCTCCACCGGATTTCCCAAAGGCGTAACCATCTCGCATGCCAGCATGGTCAATTTCTGCGAATGGGCGCGCACGACCTTTTCAATCACGCCCGATGATGTGTTATCTGGTGCCAATGCGCTCTATTTCGATAATTCGGTGTTTGATTTCAGCGCCTCGCTATTTAATGGCGCCTGCCTGGTGCCCATCGACCGCGACACGGTGACACAACCCAAAGCGCTGGTCGAAGCGGCAAAGAATTGCAGCCTATGGTTTTCAGTGCCATCCTTGCTCATCTATGTGCATACGCTACGCGCATTGACGGCCGCCAGCTGGCCTTCCATGCGCGCGATCATTTTCGGCGGCGAAGGCTTTCCGAAAAGTGAACTCAAAAAACTCTATGGCTTGTATGGCAAGCAGGCCACGCTGTGGAATGTGTATGGCCCCACCGAATGCACCTGCATTTGCTCGGCCTATGGGATAAGCGAACGCGATTTTGACGATATGGACAAGCTCGCCCCGCTTGGACATATGGCACCTAATTTTACTAGCGCCGTGTTGGATGAAAGCGGTAAGCGCATCGTAGCACCTGGTGAGACTGGTGAGTTGTTACTGATGGGCCCACAAGTCGCGCTTGGTTATTATAACGATCCTGAGCGCAACCAACTGGCTTTTGCACCCAGCCCGCTGAGCGCCATGGTGCCGCAACCCTGCTACCGCACAGGCGATCTGGTGTGGCAGGACGGACAAACCGGCTATTATCATTTCGCTGGCCGCAAGGATAATCAGATCAAGCATATGGGCTACCGTATTGAGCTGGAAGAAATTGAAGCCGCACTTGCAAGCTTTGATGCGATCGCGCAATCGGCCGTCATCTATCATAAGAAAACACCGCATGGCGGAAGCATTATCGCCTTTGTGAGTGCCACGAGCGCAAACCTGGATGCTATTAAACAACAGCTGCGCGACCGCTTGCCCTCTTATATGATTCCGGATGATATTATTATCCGCGACCAGTTGCCTAAAAATGCCAATGGCAAAGTCGATCGCAAAGCACTCGCGGCAACCTATGGAGCAGAACATGGCTAAATTGTTGATTTTCGGTATCGGCAAAATTGGGCAAGTCGCGCATTACCATTTTACGCATGACAGTGAATATGAGGTGGCAGGCTTTGTAACCGATCGCAATTTTGTGCCGGAAGGCGGCCTTTACGAAGGCCTGCCGGTGGTTGCCTTCGAAGAGGTGGAAAACCATTTCTCCCCGACCACGTATACGATGTTTGTGGCTATTGGTTATCAGCAGATGAATCAGCTGCGTGCTGACCGCCTGCGTGAGGCCAAAGCCAAGGGATATAAAACCACGCGCTATATCAGCTCACAAAACAACCATATGCATGCCGATCAGGTGGGCGAAAATAGTTTCGTCATGTCAGGCAACCCCATTCAACCGCACGCTGCAATCGGCGCTAATTGCTTTGTGTGGACCAATGCCATCATCGGCCATCATAGCCATGTGGCGGATCATTGCTGGATTACCTCGGGTGTCGTGATTGGCGGCAATAGCCGTATTGGCGAGAATTGTTTCTTGGGGCTAGGTTCCACTATTGGACATGAGGTAAATGTTGGTGCGCGTTGTTTGGTTGGCGCGGGCGCCTTGATTACCAAAGATGTTGCTGATGATGGGGTCTATATCGCTGAAGAAACACCGCGCTTTCGGTTGACCAGCCAGCAATTTCTGCGTATGACCAAAATGAAATAGCCATGTTATTTCTTACCAAAAAATCGTTTCTCATAACTGTCGCTATGGGTGCATTGTTTAGTCAGCAAGCACAGGCCTATACGCTACCGTGGCTGCAAGACCCGTGGGGCACGCAAGATAAAGCCCTGGAAGGTCGCATGGCGCATCTCAAGCCGACCAATTGCCCACCACCGCCCGATACCAGCAAAGCGTTGAATTTGACTGAAACGGTAATTGCGGCGCTGTGCAACAATCCCAACACCAAAGCCGCTTACCTGACCTTGCTGGCTAATGCCGCAACGTATGGGTTGAGCTATGCGGATTATATGCCGATCGTAACCGGTGAAATTGGCCGTGATTACGAAATACGCCATACACCTGCCGGACGCGACCCCTCTCACTTGGACGGCAGCGGCATTACGGCCAGCATGACCATTTTTGACTTTGGCAAACGCGAAGCTTCTCTCGATTCAGCCGAGCAGACCCTGATTGCAGCAGGCATGAATTACGATGCCACCTTGCAGCAAATGATCGCTGTTTCCATCCAAAACTATTACCAGCTACTGACGGCGCAAAACGCGGTCAATGCCGCCAAAGAAACACAGAGCTTTGCGCAAGCCAGCTATGAAGCAGCCCAGCTGCGGCATCAGGTGGGGCAAGCAGCGCTTGCCGATGAGCTGCAGGCGAAAGGCACCTATTCGCAATCGTTACTGGGCGTACAGCAATCCAAAAATCAACTACTGCAAGCGCAGTCGATCCTAGCCATTATGTTGGGGCTACCGGCCGACACGCCGCTTAGTGTTGCCGATGTGGATGATGCTGCACTCACCTTGTCACCCTTCAATGGCAAAGTGCAGGAGCTTATCACCAAGGCCAAAGAAAAACGCGTGGATTTAGCCGCACGACGCTCGCAGCTTAAAAGCAGCGAATCGGCTATGGAAGCCACGAAACGCAGCAATTTGCCGATTTTTTCAACCACTCTGGGACATCGCTATGAAAGCCTGGACCCATTTCATAATGATGTGCGCAGTCAAGCCATCGGTGTGTCGTTGAGTATCCCGATTTTTACCGGCTTTACCCAAACCTATAATGAGCGGGTTGCCGAAGAAAATGTGAAAGCGCAAAAGCAATTGCTGGAACAAAGCGAGTTAGAAGTGCAGCAGGATGTGTTTAATAGCTGGAACAATTATGAAACGGCGAAACAGTCCTGGGATACGAGCGTTGACCTGCTGGCAAGCGCCACCGAACTGCGCGATGTTGCTCTTGGCCGCTATAAGGAAGGATTAGGCACCATCCTCGATGTGCTCAATGCGCAATCGCAATATAGCAATGCGCTGCAAAGTCATCTCCAGGCGCGTTATAATTTGCTCAATAGCCGCGTTGAACTGGTGCGCGCCACCGGCTTGCTGAATCTGCAAACCATGAATCCGCAAACGGTGATCGATCCGCCAGCCGCCCCCATCAATCCAGATCCGCTACCGCTACAGCCACCGCCTGCACCGAGCGAAGAGCCCGCACCCATTGAGCCAATACCGGCTGAACCAGCACCTGTTATTGACGACCAAAAAACAAATACGCCGCCACCAACCCCATGAAACGCTCATTACAACAAACGTTGCTGGCAGAAAAAATTGGAAAAAAGCCTGACGAGGTGCCTGACATTTTACTGCAGTTACTCGCCGAGACAACACCACAACGCATTAAAAATAATCCGCAATTCAACCTAGAAGAACTAGGTGTAACCGCCGCCGAATTGGAAGAATGGTTTGCAGCCTTCGCCAGAGGTGCTCAATATGTATATGAGAAATACGGTGTCATATTTGAGGGTATGTATGTAGGCCGCGCTATCACCTCACCTGGCAACCAAGAAACCGATAACGCTGTTTTATATGATGCCAACAATGACCTAGTGGCGATAACACGCCGCTATGTAGCGAATGAAATAAAACACACACGAGGTCACGGCGCTATCTTTGGCACGGCCAATACGGATCATGAGAAACAGTTTACCGGATTAGAACTGGCAACACTGGTAGGTGTTGAGGAGGCATTCCATGCCTATCAGTTCAAAGTACTTGGCCATCAGTATAGTGACGATGATAAAAATGGATTAAATGATTTAGCTGCTATCAAAAATAACGATGAGCATTACGCGACCAATGCCATTGAAAAAGATGCGCGTGACGTCATCCGCCAAGCCATCAAAGATTTTGGATTTGGCGGCAGAGCCAAATAAAAAAGGCCGCATAAGCGGCCTTTAATTTATAAGGAACTGGTGGAGGCGACAGGAATCGAACCCGCGACATCTTGAATGCAAATCAAGTGCTCTACCAACTGAGCTACGCCCCCATATTGCATGCTCAATTCTAAGAAATTGAGCGCCGCGAAAACTATCGCGAACGGCAATTTAGTCAAGCACTATTTAATTAGCTGCCGACAATTTGTGTCAGGCGCTTAATGGAATCTTCCAGCTTATGATAAATCGATGAGGTGGTGCCTTGCAAATCGACATATTGCTGCTGCAAATCCTCAATAGAGCGATATAGCTGCTCCTGTTCGGCGCGTAATGTCTTATTTTCGCGCTCAAAGCTAGTAATTTGCTCATGTTGCTGCACATCGCGCGAACGTGCTAGTGTCATATCTTGCAAACCTACTTCCAGGCGATCCAGGGCAGAAATTAACCGTTCGGTCGCCGTATAGAGAGGATTCTCAGTTTGATCAGCCATAGCAGACGCTTTTCCCTATCTTTTTGGTTGAGAAGTTTTCGTCCCTGTGCTTGAACCATACCAGCGTTATTGCGAGCAGGTGGTCCATAAGCTTTATACCTATCGTTATGCGAACATAACATGCTCGTCACAAAGTTAAAGTTAAAAAGTGGTTCCTATGGCTAATGCATTGAATTCAAAAGCACAAACAACATCCGCCCCTTCGCATACCGCGATGGCGAACGCGATTCGCGCACTGGCGATGGATGCGGTGGAAAAAGCAAATTCGGGCCACCCTGGCATGCCAATGGGTATGGCCGATGTCGCCACCGTGCTTTTTAGCGAGTTCCTAAATTTTGATCCTTCCCACCCAAAATGGCCAGATCGCGACCGCTTTATCCTCTCGGCGGGTCATGGCTCCATGCTGCAATATGCCCTGCTCTATCTCACTGGCTATGAAGATATGACGCTCGATGAGATTAAGCGCTTTCGTCAATTAGGCGCTAAAACCGCTGGTCACCCTGAATATGGCCACGCAACCGGTATTGAAACCACCACTGGCCCGCTAGGCCAAGGCCTGGCTAATGCTGTGGGTATGGCGCTGGCTGAGCGTATGCTCGCTGCACGCTTCAGCGATAATATCGTCGATCACTACACCTATACAATCGCAGGCGACGGCTGCTTAATGGAAGGCATTAGCCAAGAAGCTATTTCGCTGGCCGGACATTTAAAGCTCGGGCGTTTGATTGTGCTCTTTGATGATAACGGTATCAGCATCGATGGCCCGACCAGCCTCACCACATCGGAAAACACACTGCTGCGTTTTGAAGCGGCTGGCTGGCATGTTCAGGCTATTGACGGACATGATCCGGTTGCAATTAGCGCGGCCATTAAAACAGCGAAGGCCTCGCCGCTTCCTTCCATGATCGCCTGCAAAACCAAAATTGGTTTTGGCGCACCGAAAAAAGAAGGCTCCGAAAAATGCCATGGCTCACCGCTCGGCAAAGAAGAAATCGCTGGCGCGCGCAACAAGCTCAGCTGGGCATTTGGTGAATTTGATATTCCAAGCGATATATTGGATGCATGGCGCGCCATTGGCAAACGCGGCAGCACGAACTATCAGCAATGGAGCAAACGCCTTAACGGTCTGGAAGCCTCTAAACGCTCTGACTTTGAACGCCTAATGCGTGGTGAATTGCCCGATACCTGGTTGGATGCATTTAACAAATTTAAGAAAAAATTGGCTGAAACAGCGCCGACAGAAGCCACGCGCAAAGCGTCTGAGAATGTGCTGGAAGCTTTGGTGCCGACCATTCCTGAATTACTCGGCGGCTCAGCCGATTTGACCGGCTCCAACAACACCAAGACTAAAGACATGCAAGCCGTATCGGCCAGCAACTATGGTGGCAGCTATATCTATTACGGTGTGCGCGAACATGCGATGGGCGCCATTATGAACGGCCTCGCCCTGCATGATGGCTTTATACCCTATGGGGGCACCTTCATGGTGTTTACCGATTATTGCCGTCCAGCGATTCGCCTTTCCGCATTGATGGGCCAACGCGTGATTTACGTGATGACGCATGATTCGATCGGCCTGGGTGAAGACGGGCCAACCCATCAACCGGTTGAACATTTGGCCTCGCTGCGTGCGATCCCGAACCTCAATGTATTCCGTCCGGCCGATGCGATGGAAACCGCTGAATGCTGGGCGCTGGCTATCGCCAACAAACAAACGCCTTCCATTTTGTCACTGACACGCCAAAACGTACCGGCGCTACGTAAAGCCTATGTGGAGGATAACCTTTGTGCCCGTGGGGGGTATGTGCTGATGGAACCGGAAGCAGCCAAAGTGACGCTGATTGCCACCGGCTCCGAAGTATCACTCGCGGTGGAAGCGCAAAAACTGCTCGCCGAAAAAGACATCGCCGCACGCGTGGTTTCGATGCCGTGCTGGGAGTTGTTTGACGCACAGCCGGAGAGCTACCGCAAGCAAGTGCTGGGCAGTGGCTTGAAAGTCGCTATCGAAGCTGGCCTTGGCATGGGCTGGGAGCGCTATATCGGAAGCGACGGCATCTTTGTGGGTATGAAAGGCTTCGGCGCTTCGGCTCCGGCTAAAGATCTCTATAAGCATTTTGGCATTACGGCAGAAGACGTGGTCGCCGGTGTGGTTGCAAAGGTTGGTAAATAAATGACACTACGTGTAGGAATTAATGGGTTAGGTCGCATCGGGCGCTGCGTGGCGCGGGCGATCTATGAGACAAACGCTAAAGACATTGAGCTGGTAGCCGTCAATGGCCCAGCCGCCATTGATACCCATGTGCATCTACTCAAATATGATTCCGTACATGGTCGCTTTCCGTTTGATGTGAGCGCGGATGGCGATGATCTGATTATTTCAGGTAAGAAGGTAAAGCTGACCCGCGAAAAAGATCCCACGAAATTAGGTTGGGACAAACTTGGCGTGGATCTGGTCTTGGAATGCACCGGTAAATTTAACAAAAAAGCGGATGCCGCACAGCATTTAGCCAGCGGCGCTAAACGTGTGCTGATCTCAGCGCCCGCCGATGAGGTGGATGCCACCATCGTCTACGGCGTCAATAACCAGGCGCTCAAAAAAGAACACCAGGTCGCCTCGGTTGGCTCCTGCACAACCAATGGCTTGGCGCCCGTTGTTAAAGTATTGCATGAAGCCATTGGCATCGAAGCGGGCTTCATGACCACCATCCATTCCTATACCGGCGACCAGAATATTGTCGATGGCAGCCATAAGGATTTGCGTCGTGCACGCGCTGCGGCGTTGTCGATGATTCCCACCTCAACCGGTGCGGCAAAAACCATCGGGCTTATTATCCCTGAACTCAAAGGCAAGTTAGACGGTGTCTCCATTCGTGTCCCTACCCCTAACGTATCGATGATCGATTTGACGTTTACTGCCGCGCGCGACACCAGCAAAGATGAAATCAATAAAGCCCTCACCATTGCAGCACAGGGTGCACTGAAAGGCGTGCTCGATGTATCCACTGCCCCACTGGTTTCGATTGATTACACCCACACCACTGCCAGCAGCACAGCCGATCTCACCGGTACCTATGTAACCGGCGGGCGCTTATGCCGTGTGGCCGCTTGGTATGATAATGAATGGGCATTTTCCTGCCGTATGTTAGATGTAGCGAGATTATGGACATCGTTGACATGAGAACATTGGACGATCTGGATGTTGCTGGCAAAACCGTCTTGCTGCGCGTGGATCTCAATGTGCCCATGCAAGCAGGCCGCGTCACCGATACCACCCGCATTGAACGTATCCTGCCTACGCTGCAATATCTGATTAAGAAAAAAAGCCGTATCGTGCTGCTGTCGCATTTTGACCGCCCAGGTGGTAAATTCGTACCCTCCATGTCATTGGCACCGCTGGTTGATGCGGTCTCTAAAGCATTGCATGGCAAAGAAGTAAAATTCGGTGTGGATTGCGTCGGGCCTGCCGCTAAAGAGGCCGTTGATAAGCTCAAGGACGGCGAAGTGCTGCTCTTAGAAAATCTGCGCTTCCATGCTGAAGAAGAAAAAGGTGGCAAGGAGTTTGCCAAGCAACTCGCCTACCTAGGCGATGCTTATGTGAACGATGCTTTCTCTTGTTCACACCGCGCGCATGCTTCCATCACCGCCATTACGGAATTTCTACCCTCTGCTGCGGGTCTGCTCATGCAGCAAGAGGTAGGTGTGCTGACGGAGTTGTTCTCTACCGCAAAAAAACCAATCGGTGCCGTAATCGGTGGCTCGAAAGTCTCCACCAAGCTAGAGCTGCTCAATCATCTCATTAAAACGATGGATGTCATTGTCATTGGCGGCGCCATGGCGAACACCTTCTTATGTGCCAAGGGTTATAAGGTCGGCAAATCACTCTGTGAGCCAAAGCTCAATGCTACTGCGCTCAAAATTCTTGCCGCAGCAGCAAAAAACAAATGTAAAATTTTATTGCCTATCGACTTTGTGGTGGCAGATGCCTTCGCACCGCAATCACCCTGCAAGGTCGTGCCGGCTGATGAAATTCCTGATAACCGCATCGCGATCGATGTCGGGCCTGATACGGTGAGTGAATTTGCCGCAGCGCTAACCACATGCAAAACCGTAGTATGGAATGGCCCACTGGGCGCATTTGAAACCAGCCCGTTCGATGTCGGCACGGTGAGTCTCGCGCGTACAGTCGCTGCGCTGACCGCCAAGAAAAAAATCCGCTCCATTGGCGGCGGCGGCGATACGGTGTCAGCCATTTCCCATAGCGGCCTGACCGAATCCTTCAGCTATGTATCTACCGCTGGCGGCGCATTCCTAGAATGGCTGGAAGGTAAAACATTACCTGGAGTGGCTGCGCTCATGATCAAAAGCGCGTCGCGTCGCGCTGGTGTTAAAGCAAGGCGGTAGCGATGCTTCGGGTCATCATCTGTCATACGTTTGAAGATGTGATCATTGCATTAGAAGCCGCTTCTGAGCTGAGCGTAGAGCTGGCACTGCAAAGTGCGCCCGATGCCATTTTTTATGCCGGTGCTCTTTATTTACTCCATATGTATCGGCATGCCTGCGAACTCTTCCCGCAAGTGCGCTCGCGTTTCATCGTCGATTGCGCCGATGCTGGCGCTGAAGCCATTGCCGCCATGCAAATGGGGCATCGCTATATTCGCAGCTCCGCGCCTGACGATATTCAGCAAAAGCTTGCCGATATTGCAAAAAGCTATGGGGCAAGCCTTGAGAGTGGCCCCTATGAAGCGCTTGACTTACGGCAAGCGAAAGATACAAAAGCTGCATCCGTTGAATGGCTGAAAGGAAACCTATGAAACTTACGTCCCAGGTTCAAACTATTTTAAACGCATATGAGAGCGATAGCAACGCGACGAAAGACAATCTCGCGCGCATTTTGATGCAAGGTAAACTAGGCGGCACCGGCAAGTTAGTGATCCTGCCAGTTGACCAAGGCTTTGAGCATGGCCCTGCCCGCAGCTTCGCTAAAAACCCTGCGGCTTACGATCCGCATTATCATTACCAGCTCGCCGTTGATGCCGGTTTATCAGCTTATGCGGCACCACTAGGCATGATCGAAGCCGGCGCAAAAACCTTTGCCGGAAAAATTCCTACCATCCTTAAAGTCAATAGCGCTAACTCGCTGGCTCCGAAAGATGCCGCGCCCGATCAAGCCGTCACCGGCTCAGTGAAAGATGCTGTGCGCCTGGGCTGCTCAGCCATCGGCTTTACCATCTATCCTGGTTCGCATCAGACATTTGCCATGATGGAAGAAATCCGCTCTATGTGCGAAGAAGCCAAAGCGGCTGGACTTGCTGTTGTTATGTGGTCGTATCCGCGCGGTGCAGGTTTAAGCAAAGACGGTGAAACCGCCATTGATGTCACCGCATACGCAGCGCATATGGCGGCCTTACTCGGCGCACATATTATTAAGGTAAAACCGCCTACCGCACATATTGAACAAGCAGAAGCCAAGAAAGTATATGAGTCGGAAAAAATCGATGTCAGCACGGCCAAGGCTCGCTTCGCGCATATCGTGCAATGCTGCTTTGCAGGACGCCGCATTGTGGTGTTCTCTGGTGGCGCAGCTAAAGGCACCGAGGATATTGTTGCAGAAGCACGCGCTATTCATCAAGGCGGTGGCAATGGTTCGATCATCGGTCGCAACACCTTCCAGCGTCCGCGTGATGAAGCACTCAAGCTGCTTGAGCAGATCATCTCTGTCTATAAGGAATAGCTGTGAGCAACACCGACCGTAAAGCATGTCGGCTGTATGTCGTAACGCCACCTACTATTGATCTTTCGAGCTTTCCAGACCAGTTGGCACAAGCTTTCGATGGCGGCGATATTGGCGCCTTGCAACTGCGCCTGAAAAACGCCTCTGACGATGATATTTTGCGCGCCGCCGAGCTATTGATACCAATTTGTCATGAGCATGAAGCGGCTTTTATCATGAATGACAGCCCCGAATTGGCTAAGCAATCTGGCGCGGACGGAGTACATATTGGCCAGGATGACGGCAGCATTAAAGCCGCGCGCGCCATCATTGGCCCAGGCCCTATTATTGGGGTTTCATGCCACGATTCCAGGCACTTAGCCATGGAAGCCGGCGAAGAAGGTGCGGATTATGTGGCCTTTGGCGCTTTTTACCCCACCCAGAGCAAAAGCCCTGAGGCGCTGGCGCGTTGGGGCACACCCGAACCTGATATCCTCACCTGGTGGCAAGAATATATGGTCTTGCCGTGTGTGGCAATTGGTGGTATTACCCCCGCCAACTGTACGCCATTGGTAAAGGCTGGTGCGGATTTCATCGCGGTAATTACGGCGGTATGGAATCATGCGCAAGGACCTAAAAAAGCAGTGGCAGAATTTAACCAAGCAATAGAAAGAGCACTGACATGAAAATCGACGGTTCGGCAGTCCGTATGGGCATGGTTATCGAATGGGAAAACAAGCTGTGGCTCGTAGTGAAACACGAAATCCGTACGCCTGGTAACTTGCGCTCGTTCAACCAGGTCGAGCTTAAAGACATCAAAACCGGTACCAAAAATACGCCACGCTTTTCGTCAGCTGAGAAAATCGAGCGCGTTTCGCTCGACACCCGCCCGTGCAATTTTCTCTATGTCGAAGGCGACCAATATAATTTCATGGATAACGAAAGCTATGAGCAATTCACCATCAGCAAAGATATGCTCGGTGAGCGAGCTGCGTTTTTGCAAGATGGCATGACGGTCAGCGTTGAAACTTATGAAGGCCGTCCGCTCTCGGTCGCACTGCCGGCGAAGGTCGCAATGAAAATCGTCGAAGCCGATCCGGTAGTCAAAGGCCAGACAGCATCGTCGTCCTACAAACCAGCGATTTTGGAAAACGGCGTGCGCGTGATGGTACCGCCCTTTATTCCCTCGGGCGAGACTATCATAGTCGATACCAGCACCTTGGAATATGTAGAGCGCGCGAAGGCCAGCTAGTGAGCATAATCAACTCTCCCGCACACTCGGCTATCATCACCGTTATGTCCAACGCCGCCCTCAAGGCTGGCAAAGGTTTGTTGCGTGATTTTGGCGAAGTCGATCAATTGCAAGTATCGCGCAAAGGTACGGCTAATTTCGTTACCAAATCCGATGTGCGCACCGAAAAATTGCTGCAGCGTGAGCTCACAGCAGCCCGCCCTGATTTCGGTTTTTTGCTGGAAGAAGGCGGCGAAGTTCCTGGTAAAGATGCGGATAACCGCTGGATCATCGATCCTCTCGACGGCACCAATAACTTTATTCACGCGGTGCCCTATTTCTGCATTTCGATTGGCCTGGAAAAACGTACCGGCAGCCATACTGAAATCGTAGCCGGCGTTATCTATGATCCGGTGCATAACGAGCTGTTTTCCGCTGAAAAGCAAAAAGGCGCCTACCTCAATGGCCGCCGGCTGTATGCGTCTAAGCGCGACAAATGGGATGAGACCATGCTGGTAACCGGCAATATGCGCGTATTGCCCAAAGAATGCGCCAACCCTGCAAAACTGTTAAGCGGTATCGCCGAAATTGGTGCGACCTTGCGCTCTTATGGTGCAACAGCACTCGATCTGGCGAATTTGGCCGCCGGACGCTATGATGCCTGCTGGTTTTATTCGGGACAGCCTTGGGATTACGCTGCCGGCATGCTGATTGCGCAAGAAGCAGGTGCTTTGGTCGGCGATCTCAGCGGTAAGCCTATCTCTTGCCATTCCAAAGCATTGCTCGCCTGCGCGCCTCAAATTGCTCCTACCATGCATAAGTTGCTTAGCTGCCAATAGCACTTTAGCGGATAGCTGAAATTTCAGTTGCTTAAATAAGCAAATTTTGCCTTAATCAGGCCCAGTTTACTGCGTAAAAAGACTTTCGCTTTTGTTAGGTGCACATGAACAAAATTCAGCTACTATCGACGACATTTCTTACCTTGTGCATCGCGGGTCTATCGACCGCCCATGCCGCTGGTTGGTCCCGCACTGAAGAAAAACCCACTATTGAGCTCAATCTGGAAGCGCTAGATAAGCTAGATCGCTCAGCACCGGTTGCTGAAACACCCGCAAAGCCTGCTGACAAAAAGGCAACCGCAAGCAAAGATAAAAAAGAGAAAAAGAAATCCAAAAAGAAAAAATCCGTTAAAGCAACCGCACCTAAAAAACAGGATGCTAAAGTTGAAACTAAAGTAGAAACCAAAGCAGTGGAGTCCCAGCCTGCTAAAGCTGCGGATGTCGCGCCGACCAAACCTTTATCTAATCCGGTTGAAGCAGCCGTTGAACAAGCCGTGAAAGCGCCCGTTGTACCGGTTGCCCCACCTGCGCCTCCTGCTTTGCCTGCACCTGCTGAAAAAGCAGCCGAAAAACCTGCGGAAAAATCGGTGCCGCCGATCAATGTCTCGCCTGATAAAAAGCCAGAGCCTGCAGTGGCACCCACGCCTGCGGTTGAGCCCAAAAAAGAGGTAAAAGAAGAAGCAAAACCGGTGGCACCTCCAGCACCGCCTGCGATTCCTACCCCTCCCGCTTTGCCTAAAGCGGCCGAGCCCGAAGCAAAAAAACCAGAAGCCGTTATTGAGCCTAAAAAAGAAGTAAAAGACGAGGTAAAGCCTGTTGCGCCGCCCGCACCACCTGCTATCCCCGCACCGCCGGCACTGCCTAAGACAGCTGAGCCTACGCCTGCAAAACCAGCGGCACCAGAAGTGAAAAAGCAGGAGCCTGCACCGGCTACTGTGGTTGAACCGAAACCAGAACCTAAAAAAGAAGAGGTAAAACCTGCTGTACCGATTGCGCCACCAGTAACTCCGACTTTGCCAAAAACAGCAGAGCCTGCTCCCGCCAAAGCGCCACAAGCAGTAAAAGCGCCTGAGGCTCCTGTGAAGAAAGAAGAGGAAAAGCCAGTGGTCGCACCTGCTGCTCCGGCACCAACTATCCCTGCACCACCAGCGCTGCCTAAACCACCGGTTGCAGCAGCACCCGCCAAACCCGCTGAGCCAGCACCGGCAAAACCAACCGCTGAAGAAACCAAAAAGCTAGAAGCGATTGTTGAGCAAAGCAAAGATGTAAAAGTAGAGCCAAAGCCGGCAACGCCGCCTGTTGCACCGGTTTTACCTGCGCCAGCTTTACCAAAGCCCGCTGATTTGCCACCCGCTAAGCCGGCCGATGAAGCAGTGAAAAAGCCAGAGGCGGATACTCCTAAAGAGGACACCGCAGAAACAGAAAAAACACCTGAGCCAAAAGCCGAGCAAAAATCTGCGCCAATTGTTAAATCGAACCTAGGTCAACCACGCCTGAGCATCAGTTTCAAAAGCACCGAAACATCGCTGCCACTGACTACCACTGCTGATTTAGATGCGATTGCTAAAGAGCTCAAATCCCATCCCTCGCAGCGCGTAACACTGATGGCATATGCCTCATCTACGGGCGCACAAGCAAGCATCGCACGCCGTGTTTCGTTGGCACGCGCGCTATCCGTGCGCGCCTATCTGATTGATCAAGACATCGATAATCTGCGCATTATTGTGCAAGCAGAAGGCGATAAAAACACAGGCGGCGATCCGGATCGTGTCGATTTATTTATCCAACAGTCCGGCGATAAAAAATAAGCGCTTGTAAGGAACTGCCATGGCGGGCCACTCACAGTTTAAGAATATCATGTACCGTAAAGGCGCCCAAGACGCCAAAAAGGCCAAGATATTCACCAAAATCACCCGCGAAATCATCACCGCCGTTAAAACCGGCATCCCCGATGTAAATACCAACTCACGCCTGCGCAGCGCTATTCAATGGGCACGCAAAGAAAATATGCCGCGCGACCGTATTGAAACCGCCATTAAACGTGGATCTGGCAACGTAGAATCCGATAACTTTGAACCGGTGCGTTATGAAGGCTATGGCCCAGGCGGCACGGCCGTCATCGTGCAAGCCCTTACCGATAACCGCAACCGCACGGCAGCCGATATTCGCGCAGCCTTCAATAAGTTTGGCGGCAATATGGGCGAAACCGGCAGTGTCAGTTTTATGTTTGATTACGCTGGTATCATCACCTACCCACTTACCGCTGCCAGTGACGAGAAAATCTTTGAAATTGCGCTCGAAGCCGGTGCCGATAATTGCGAAACCACCGAGACGCAACATATCATTAGCTGCGGCCAAGAACAATTTGCCACCCTACGTGAGCAACTGGAAAAAAGCTTAGGCGAACCTGAATCGGCCAAGTTGGGCTGGCATCCTAAAAACACTGTGCCCGTCAGCGATGAGCATGCGCAAATTATCGTGAAGATGATGGATATGCTGGAAGATAATGACGATGTACAAGATGTGTATTCGAATGTTGAACTCTCAGATAGCTTTGTGAAATCGCTAAGCGCATGACCATCATTATTGGTGTTGACCCTGGGTTGCAACGGACTGGCTGGGGCATCATCGTCTGCAAAAATAACCAACTCTCCTATATCGATTGCGGTGTGATTCAAAGCAATCCCAAGGCACCAATGGCTGAGCGTTTGAAAGCCTTGCATGAAGGCATCAGCCGCGCCGTTGATCTACATCAACCCATCGAAGCCGCGGTTGAAGAAACCTTCGTGAATATGAATCCTGCCTCTACCCTTAAACTGGGTCAGGCACGTGGCGCACTTTTAATGTCGCTTTCGCTAGCCGGACTGCCCATATCTGAGTATAGTGCCACCATGGTGAAAAAATCGGTGGTAGGGACAGGCCATGCTGACAAAAGTCAGGTTGCCATGATGGTAAAAACATTATTGCCTACAAGCCAGGCTAAAGGCGCCGATGCCGCGGATGCACTTGCGGTTGCTTTGTGCCACGCCCATCAACGCACCGTCACCCAGCTGACAAAAAGGATCTATTCATGATCGGAAAATTGCGCGGACGAATCGACAGTGTTGAAGACGATAGCGCCATTATCGATGTAGGCGGTGTTGGCTACCTCGTCTATTGCAACAGCCGCGTACTGGCTGGCTTGCATAATCGCGAGGCCGTCGAACTTACGATTGAGACCCATGTGCGCGAGGATCATATCCATCTGTATGGTTTTTTGGATACGGTAGAGCGCGATTGGTTTCGCCTGCTAGGCAGCGTACAAGGTGTGGGCAATAAAACCGCGCTGGCTATTTTAGGCGCGTATGCGCCGACCCAATTGGCGCAGGCCATTATTGCAAAAGATATCAGCGCCTTTAAAGCCATTAGCGGCATTGGTCCAAAGCTTGCCGAGCGTATTGTCACGGAACTGAAAGATAAAGTTGCAAAACTACCTTTATCGGGCTCTGTGTTCGAGATCACGGCTGCAGCCAGCGCCGGCAAGAAAAAATCTGGTAAGGAAACTGCCGCCAAGCCTGTGTCGCTGACGGAAGATGCAATTTCTGCCCTGGTGAATTTAGGTTATACGCGAAGTGAGGCCTATGCCGCCGCACTTAAAGCCGCACAATCACCCACCGCTGGTCTGGATGATCTGATTAAGTTAAGCCTGAAAGAGCTGGTGCGTCGATGAGCGAAGCCTCAGAAAATCGGTTGCTTGATGCCGCAACCAGCGAAGAAGATACGGGTGGCCAAGCGCTACGCCCACTGGCATTAGAAGACTTTGCCGGACAGCCCGAAGCATGCGCTAACTTACGTGTATTCGTTGAAGCGGCGCGCGCGCGTTCGGATGCGTTGGATCACGTCTTGCTATATGGCCCGCCTGGCTTGGGTAAAACTACACTGGCACAAATCGTGGCTAAAGAAATGGGCGTTGGCTTTCGCCCTACCTCTGGCCCTATCCTCACCAAAGCAGGCGATCTCGCCGCGGTGCTGACGAATCTACAACCTAATGACGTGCTGTTTGTCGATGAGATTCACCGGCTCAATCCGGCGGTGGAAGAGATTCTCTATCCGGCGATGGAAGATTTTAAATTGGATCTTATGATTGGTGAAGGTCCAGCCGCACGTACGATTCGCATTGATCTGCCCAAATTCACATTGATTGGTGCTACCACCCGCATCGGCTTGATTGCCGGTCCCTTGCGCGATCGCTTTGGTATCCCTATTCGCCTGCGTTTTTATGACCACGCTGAGTTACAAGGCATTATCCAACGTGCAAGCTTGCTACTCGATATTGAGGCCACCAAAGATGGTTCCATGGAAATTGCCAAGCGCTCACGCGGCACGCCGCGCATTGCGATTCGCCTGCTCAA
Source organism: Rickettsiales bacterium (assembly GCA_033762715.1). Classification (GTDB taxonomy): domain Bacteria; phylum Pseudomonadota; class Alphaproteobacteria; order Rickettsiales; family SXRF01; genus JANRLL01. The sequence continues at coordinate 32,719 of JANRLL010000013.1, forward strand.
GCGTGTGCGCGACTTTGCGCAATCCGACAAAAAATCGGTCATTGATAAGCAGGTCGCAGACAAAGCACTGCAACGCTTGGAAGTAGATGCGCTGGGACTCGATAGCGCCGATCACCGTTATTTGCGCTTCATCGCCGAGCATTATCAAGGCGGGCCGGTTGGGGTGGAAACCATTGCCGCCGCACTTTCCGAACAGCGCGACACCATTGAAGAAACCATCGAGCCGTACCTGTTGCAAGTGGGCTTTATTCAGCGCACCCCGCGCGGGCGCTTGCTTACGGCCAGCTGCTTTAAACATTTAGGCCTGAAGCCGCCGACGCAGATTGCCTCCCTACCCCTGCTAGAGGATGATGCATAGGCTATGAAAGGCGTCCATTCTTTTCCGGTACGTGTATATTACGAAGATACGGATGCAGCAGGCATTGTCTATTATGCCAATTACCTCAAATTTGCTGAGCGCGCACGCACTGAAGCCCTGCGTCTTACCGGTATCGATCAGTCCGAGCTGCTAGATAAAGAACGTGTTGGGTTTGTCGTCCGCCGCTGTGAGGTGGATTTTTTAAAGCCCGCTAGACTCGATGATCTCTTGACAATTGAGACGCATCTACACGATATAAGCAGGGTCAGCGTTGCCATGCAACAGACGGTAAAGCGCGGCAATGAAACGCTGGTGACGCTTACAGTCAAACTTGCAATGGTCGACAGTGATATGAAGCTTGCAAAATTGCCGGAATTCGTCAAAAAAGCGATGCTGAAAGTGTTTAATCCTAAAAAGATAGAGAAACCCCATGGCTGATACTGTTTCTACCGCTGTTCAAGGTGTCGATGCTGTTGCCCTCGCTGGCTCCGCACCGGTACATAATTTTTCTATCTGGGGAATGTTTGCCCAAGCTGACCTTACGGTACAAACCGTCATGCTCCTTTTGCTGTTTGCTTCTTTTTGGTGCTGGGCCATTATTTTTGAAAAATGGTTCTTGTTTAGAAAAATAAAATCCAAAGCTGTCAAATTCGAAACCGATTTTTGGGCCAGCGAAGCACTCGATAAGTTTTTTGAGAAAATCAAAAAACGCGCCAATCACCCAATGGCCGTCATTTTTGTAGCGGCGATGGAAGAATGGACCCGCTCAAAAAACAGCCTCTCGCAAACACCCCAAGGTATGAAACTCTCTGTGCGTGAGCGCGTTATTCAGGTGATGCAAGTGGCGCGTAACCGCGAGATCGAATACCTGGAAAGCGGTCTGGGCTTCTTGGCCACTACCGGTTCGGCTGCTCCGTTCATCGGTCTGTTTGGCACGGTATGGGGTATTATGAACAGCTTCCAGGCCATTGCCGTATCGAAGAACACCTCACTGGTTGCCGTAGCTCCTGGTATTGCGGAAGCGCTCTTTGCCACAGCTATTGGCCTTTTTGCCGCAATTCCTGCCGTTATCGCTTATAATAAATTCGCCAATGAGCTGGTACGTTTCTCCAACAAGCTAGAAGATTTCAGCACCGAGTTTGACACCATCCTCTCACGGCAACTAGAAGGGTAAGCGCCATGGCCATTAAACTAGGCGGCACTTCTACACGCAAGCGCAGCGGCCGTCAGCAAACCTTCTCTGAAATCAACATCACGCCTATGGTGGATGTGATGCTGGTGCTTTTGGTTATTTTCATGGTAGCAGCCCCCATGATGACCACCGGTGTTACGGTGGATTTACCAGAATCAAGCGCTAGCCCTGTGCCTGGCCAAGATGAGCCTTTGTCGGTTTCCATTACCTCCGATGGCAAAGTCTATATTCAAAAAACCCAGGTACAGCTTAAAGATTTTAAAACCAAGCTGGCCGCTGTAACCAAGCAGAAAAAAGATACGCGTATTTTTGTGCGTGGCGATAAATCGGTGGATTATGGCCGTATCATGCAAGTGGTCGGCGAAATCAATGCGGCAGGCTTTCATAAAGTCGCGCTACTGACCGAAGTCGGCGCCACAGCTGATCGAGGAAGATAAGTGAATCCCATACGTCAAAAGGGCGCTGTCTATTCGGCAGTTTTGCATTTTTTCCTGCTGCTCTTTGCATTGTTTGGGCTACCCAATTTATTTGACCGCACGCGCGATACCGACCCACAAGTGATCACGGTGGAATTGTTGCCTATCACCGGTGTAACCAACGTAAAACCTATGGAGACGCCGCCAGCGCCCAAGCCAGAAGAAAAACCGGAAGAGAAAAAACCGGAACCTGAGAAAAAACCAACACCACCGGTGAAAACCTCCACACCGCCTCCCCCTCTGCCGCCTCAGGAAAAAATCTCGCCGAAAGTCGAGAAGAAAAAGCCGGATGAAAAAAAGCCCGAGCCTAAAAAAGAAGAAAAAAAACCGAAGCCTAAAGACAAAGACCCAATGGATAATTTAGATGCAGTGCTTAAAGCTGTGCAGCAGACTGCTAATACTAGCGAAAAGAAAGAGCCGGCTAAAAGCGAAACCGATGATACAAGTAAGGTTAAGAACAACTCTAGCAACTTTGACCCAACGCAGCAAATGTCACTCAGCGAAAAAGATGCGATTCGTAGCCAAATAGCAAAATGCTGGAACGTTCCGGCCGGTGCAAAGGATGCGCATGAGCTGCTTATTGTACTTACGATCTCGGTTGAACAAGATGGCACGGTAACAAAAGTTGCACTAGCCAATGAAAGTAAAGATCGCTACAGTCAGGATGCATTTTTCAGAGCGGCTGCCGACAGCGCCATGCGCGCGGTTCGCCAGTGCAGCCCTCTTAAAGACTTGCCGCCGGATAAATACAATACCTGGCGTGATATTGAATTAACATTTGACCCACGAGAAATGCTCTATTGAGGATGTATGATTGCTAATTTATTTCGTATAGCCGGTTTATCCTGCGCCCTGTTTGTATCGATGGTGGCATCACCTGCTCACGCGGTATTAAAAATTGATATTACCAAAGGTAATGTCGAACCATTACCCATCGCCTTGCCGGATTTGGCAGGCAGTTCGGTTGGGCAAGATATTATGGAAGTGGTCTCTGCCGATTTAGAGCGTTCGGGCTTATTCCGCCCTATCGAGCAAAGCTCTTTCATTGAAGAAATCACGGCCAGCACCGCCATTCCACGCTTTACCGACTGGCGCCAAATTAACGCAGCTGCACTCGTAACCGGCAGTATTATTGAGCAAGACGCAGGCAAATTAAAAGTGTCATTCCGTTTGTGGGATGTGTACGGTGAACAACAAGTTGCCGGTAAAGAATATAACACCACGCGCAGCAACTGGCGCCGTATTGCGCATATTATTGCCGATGAAATCTATAAGCGCCTGACCGGTGAAAACGGCTATTTTGATTCACGTATCGTCTATATCGCTGAAAGCGGCCCCGATATGAAACGCGTCAAGCGCCTCGCCATTATGGATCAAGACGGCGAAAACCATAAGTTTCTAACCGATGGTCGTTACTTGGTATTGACCCCACGTTTCTCGCCTAACTCACAGGAAATTCTATATCTTTCCTACGCAGGTAAGCAACCCCGCGTGTTTCTGCGCGACCTCCAATCGGGCCGTGAAGAATCACTAGGTTCGTTTGAAGGCATGTCGTTTGCACCACGCTTTTCACCCGATGGTAGCTCCATTATTATGTCTATCGCCTCGGGCGGCAGCACGCAAATCTACAAAATGGATCTGCGCTCACGCCATATGAGCAAAATCACCAGTGGCAATAATATTGATACCTCACCGTCTTATTCCCCAGATGGTAAGCGGATTGTATTCAACTCTGACCGAGGCGGCTCGCAGCAGCTCTACACCATGGATTCTGATGGCGGCAACATTCAACGCATCAGCTTTGGCAATGGTAAATACGGCACTCCCGTATGGTCACCGCGTGGTGATTTGGTGGCCTTTACCAAGATGTATCAAGGCCAATTCTATATTGGTGTGATGCGTCCCGATGGCTCGGGCGAGCGGGTATTGACGCAAAGCTATCTCGATGAGGGTCCTTCTTGGTCGCCTAACGGCCGTGTTATTGTGTTCCACCGCCAGAGCGCTACCGTTCGTAACAAAATGGGAGCGGTTAAACTCTATAGCGTTGATTTAACTGGCGATAATTTAAGGGAACTGGTCACGCCACAAGAAGCGTCTGATCCGGCCTGGTCGCCACTGTTGCCGTTATAACACATTCAGCCTAATTCGTGAAATTTAATGATAATGCACATTGATTTCGCATGTGTTTTGGCTAATTCATAGGGTCAGGCCATTGGCGCGACTGTCGTCATGGGTGGCGCTTTCACGAAAATTTTGCTTTAGGAGTAATTCCATGAACTTGTTTACTAAATCATTTGCGGTGCTTTCAGCACTATTTCTTATCTCTGCTTGCGACTCTATGCCAGGCGCAGACGGCAGCTCTAGCCGTGATGGAAAAAACGCAGGCGGCCCAGTTCGCCCTGGTAGCCAAGAAGATCTGGCTCAAAACGTGGGTGACCGCGTATTCTACGACTACGATAGCGCACAATTGAGCTCTGAAGCGCAACAAACCTTGGAGCGTCAAGCTGCTTGGTTGAAACAATACTCAAGCGTTGGCGTAACCGTTGAAGGTCATTGCGATGAACGCGGTACCCGCGAATACAACCTTGCATTAGGTGAGCGTCGCGCTGCTGCTGCTAAAAAATACCTGGTTGGCCTCGGCATCGCTGCTAGCCGTATTTCTACCATCAGCTACGGCAAAGAACGCCCAGCTGTTGTTGGCTCTGACGAATCTTCATGGTCACAAAATCGCCGTGCAGTTACCGTTGTAACCAACCAATAATATCTGCTAAACGACTGTCGCCCTGCACATAGCTAAAGCTATTGCAGGGCGATTTGTATCCGGCGTATAAATCTCGCTGGAAGACTTCGTGAAATCTTCTATATTCGTTCGGTCATCACCCACTCACATTTATGTCTATGCGCTATTTCAAATTGGTTATTCTTTCTGCTTCAATGCTGGTTTCTGTGGCTAGCCTTTCCACTGCCTATGCGCAAGAACTCGATGAGCAGCAAGTAATGGACCGACTCGATAAAATCGAGCGTGATGTCACGTTGGTGCAACGCCAAGTATCGCGTGGAAGCTCCAAAGCGAGCGCTGCCGCTGATGGTGGTGGTGCAGGCAATGCTGCACAAATCGAAGTACGCTTGACCGCCATAGAAGATGAGCTGCGTGGCTTGCGCGGTAAGATGGAAGAAAATGAATTTCAAATTCGTAAATTGTCTGAAGGCTTCGATAAGCTTCAGCGCGATACCGAGTTTCGCTTCAGTGAGATAGCGCAAGGTTCCGCAGCCGCAACGCCGGCCGCTCCTGCCACTCCTTCGGTTGAAGCGGCTGCCGAGAAAGTAAAACCAAAAGTGGCTGCCGCTGCTGTACCGGCCGAAACGCCTGCGCCAACCGTTGTTGCTAAAAAACGTCCGGCAGAAAATCCTGCTGATACGGCTTCTAAAGAAACGACCGCAGGCGATGGCGTATTACGCCTGCCGAAAAAAGACGCGCAAGATGGTGAAAAATTTGCAACACCGCGTGACCTGTATAATCATGCGTTCCGCTTGTTAAACGAGACGCGTTATGACGAGGCCGCCGATACATTTGGCTCATTCACGCAAAAATACCCTAAGGATCCGCTGGTGGGTAATGCCTATTACTGGCAGGGTGAAACCTATTATATACGCCGTGACTATATCAATGCGGCCGATCACTTCCGCCAAGGCTTCGAAGCCTTACCGGAAGGTCCGAAAGCCGCTGATAACTTGCTGAAACTTGCCATGTCGCTAGATGCGTTGGATCGAAACAAAGAGGCTTGCATTGTCTTACAGCAAATCACTACCAAGTTTAAGCGTTCCTCTATCAGCGTCACCGAAAAAGCCGCTCAAGAGCAAAAACGTATTGGATGTAAATAAATCCCCACACCCGCTTGAACAGCATTTCTTCGAGGTGATGTCGCGTATTGGAGGCTTTGAAACAAAGCCTCGCCTGGCTATTGCCGTATCGGGCGGTAGCGACAGCATCGCCCTTTTACATCTCGCGCAGCGTTGGGCAGAATCGCGCCAGGGAAAAGTCATTGCCCTAACGGTGGATCATGGGCTTCGCGCTAACTCTTTGGAAGAAGCGAAACAGGTTCAAACATGGTGCGCCCAGCTTGGTATAGAACATCACCTATTACAATGGCACCCCGGTGAATGCAGCACCGCCATCCAAGCATCCGCTCGCAAAGCACGCTACCAATTAATGAACGATTGGTGTCGTGCACAGGGTGTTTTACATTTGCTGACTGCCCATCACAAAAACGACCAGGCCGAAACGGTGTTATTGCGATTAGCCAGCGGCAGTGGTTTGATTGGTCTTGCCGCTATGCCGGCCCTCTCCATAAGTCAGTCGATTAGATTAATTAGACCTTTATTATATATTTCAAAAGATTATATCGTTGATTACCTTGCGACCTCTTCTATTGAGTGGATTGAAGATGCCAGTAATCAACTGGATATCTACACGCGAAACCGGTTACGAAAGCAGCTTGCTATTAAGGAAGTCGATCAAGCGACCCGATTGGCTATATTTTTTGCAAAGATCCGTAACCTATTGGAAAATAAAAAAGCTAGTTGCTCAACTCATGGGGTTTTTCTCTATCCTGAGGGATATGCATTTATTAATTCCGACCTATTTCGGCAAAAAGATAGGTCGCTCATTTTTCATACCTTATCTGGTCTTATCGACATGCTATCGGGTGCTGCCTACTCGCCAAGGCAATCGACCCTCAATCAATTTTTTGATGAGCTGGAAACTGGAACGCTGGCTAGCAAACGCACAATTGCCGGTTGCATTATTAGCCAAGATCGAAAACGCGGCGGCTATTGGGTTTTTAGAGAATTCAATGCGATAGAGGGTGAAATTACAGTAAAAACTGACGACAAGCCCCTATGGGATAAGCGCTTTTTAATCTCGCATACAGCCCCTCAAACCAGCCTAACCATGAAGGCGCTAGCACCTCAAGGATTGGCCATTCTAAAAACGCAGGCACCGCACTTGCTGCCCAAAGACTTGTCAGCCGCTATTTTTTATACATTTCCATCCTTTTGGAACCTTGAAGAATTAGTGGCTGTACCCCATATAGGCTATGTCAATCCGCGCTATAGCGAATACTCGTTTAGCGCAAGGTTTAGACCGGCAAAACCGCTTGCTGGTATGGGCTTTTTCGGATTGAATGACACAAACACTCTAGGCAAGAAAGAGACGCAATATGCCTAATCAGGGCAAAAATATATTTATTTGGTTGGTGGTGGGCATCCTGCTGATGTCACTATTTGGCTTAATCCAAAATGGTACTGAAGGCGGATATAAACGCCTGACCTTCTCCGACTTCCTACAAAAAGTCGAGCAAGGCGAAGTGAAAAACGTGGTGATTAATAGCGGCAATGGCAAAGGCTCGATCATTACCGGCAATTTGACCGACAGTACCGCCTTTATGACGCAATCGCCTGATTATCCCGGCCTGATAGATAAGCTCACCCAGAAAGATGTGATTATTTCGGCAAGTAATGATAATGGCAAAATGGACTCTTTTTGGAGCGCGATCATTTCCTGGTTCCCCATTTTGCTTTTAGTCGGCGTATATGTGTTTTTCATGCGCCAAATGCAAAGTGGCGGCGGCAAAGGCGGCGCGCTTGGTTTTGGTAAATCGCGCGCGCGTTTACTGACAGAAAAAACAGAGCGTATCACCTTTGAAGATGTCGCCGGTATTGATGAAGCAAAAGATGAGCTCTCTGAGCTTGTCGACTTCTTGCGTGATCCACAAAAATATCAGCGTTTAGGCGGCAAGATACCCCGTGGGTGTTTATTGGTTGGCCCTCCTGGCACCGGTAAAACCTTGCTTGCTCGCGCTATCGCTGGTGAAGCGCGCGTGCCGTTTTTCACTATCTCTGGTTCTGATTTCGTCGAAATGTTCGTAGGTGTCGGTGCAAGCCGTGTGCGTGATATGTTTGAGCAAGGTAAGAAAAACGCTCCTTGTATTATCTTTATCGATGAGATTGATGCGGTAGGCCGTCATCGTGGCGCCGGTCTTGGCGGCGGGAATGACGAGCGCGAGCAAACGCTCAACCAATTACTGGTAGAGATGGATGGTTTTGAAGCCAATGAAAGCGTGATCATCATCGCAGCAACCAACCGCCCTGATGTGCTAGATCCGGCCCTCTTGCGTCCAGGTCGCTTCGATCGTCAGATCACGGTTCCTAATCCCGATATCAATGGCCGTGCAAAGATTCTAACCGTGCATCTCAAAAAAGTACCGCAAGGACCTGATGTGGATGCAAAGGTTATTGCGCGCGGTACTCCTGGGTTTTCTGGCGCTGATCTTGCCAATATCGTGAATGAAGCTGCTTTGCTTGCTGCACGCTTGGGTAAAAAAGTTGTGACCATGAAAGATTTGGAAGCGGCAAAAGATAAAGTCATGATGGGCGCCGAGCGCAAATCGATGGTCATGAGCGAACAGGAAAAGAAAATGACCGCCTATCACGAAGGTGGACATGCCCTAGTTTCGCTGCATATGACGGCGTCTGATCCGATCCACAAAGCCACCATCATTCCACGTGGTCGCGCGCTGGGTATGGTGATGCGCTTGCCCGAATCGGACAAATTGTCATATCTGCGTGAAAAAATGTATGCCGATTTGGCGGTATCGATGGGTGGACGTGTGGCCGAAGAAATTATTTTCGGCTATGAAAAAGTATCAAGCGGCGCCTCATCCGACATTAAGTATGCCACAAGCTTAGCGCGCGCCATGGTCACCGAATGGGGTATGAGCGATACCATTGGGCCGCTCTTTTATGGTGCCGACCAGCAGGAAGTATTCCTAGGCTATAGTATGGGCCAGCAAGGACGCCAACCGTCAGATCATATGGCATCTGCGATCGATGGCGAAATAAAGCGTATTGTGGAAGAAGCACACGATAAAGCAAAAGAGATTTTGACTAGCAATCTTGATCAGCTGCACTCTATTGCCAGCGCCTTGCTCGAATATGAAACCTTAACCGGTGAAGAAATCAAAGCGCTGATGCGAGGTGAGACCATTAGACGTGCTGATGATAGTCCAAAAACCTCAACTGCTGGCAAGTCGTCCCTGCCGTCGGCACGACGCAAGCAGCAGGGAGATTCCTCCGCTTCAGTCGAAACTCCACCAGCAGCGTAAGGCATGATTGCATGAAATTATTTGGTACAGACGGAATACGCGGCACCGCCAATAGCTACCCCATGACCGCAGAAGTCGCCTTAAAAGTTGGCATGGCCGCTGGGCAGCAATTTCTGCGGGGCGACCATCGTCATCGCGTGGTGATTGCTAAAGATACGCGCCTGTCTGGCTATATGATAGAGCCGGCACTCGTGGCTGGATTTATTTCTGTCGGCATGGATGTGATTCTAGTAGGCCCGTTGCCTACGCCGGCCGTTGCCATGCTGGTCAAAAGCCTACGTGCTGATTTAGGCGTGATGATTTCTGCATCACATAATGCCTATTACGATAACGGTATTAAGCTCTTTGCACCGGACGGCCATAAACTGTCTGACGAGGTAGAAACCCACATCGAAGAATTAATCGCTAGCAATAACTGCGAGGTGTTGGCAAAGCCTGATAAACTGGGGCGTGCTAAGCGTTTGGATGATGCCCAGGGGCGGTATATTGAATTCGCTAAAAGCACCTTCCCTAAATCATTGACCTTAGAAGGACTCAAGATTGTGGTCGATTGCGCGCATGGTGCAACCTACCAAGTGGCACCGATGATTCTGCGCGAATTAGGTGCGGAAGTGATTGCGATTGGCGTTGAGCCGAACGGCTTTAATATCAATTTACACTGTGGCTCCACCTCACCCAAGATCATGTGTGAGCGTGTAGTCGATGAGAAAGCCCATATTGGTATTGCCCTTGATGGCGACGGTGACCGCGTCATTGTGTGCGATGAAAAAGGCCAAGTCGTCGATGGCGATCAGCTATTGGCCATGATTGCAACCCATAGCGCTACTAATGGCAGTTTGCGCGGTGGCGGTGTGGTCGCAACCGATATGTCTAATATTGGCCTGGAACGCTATCTGCAAAGTAAGGGTTTACGCTTGGAGCGCACCAAAGTTGGCGACCGCTATGTGGTCGAATGCATGCGCGCGAAAAACTATAATGTCGGCGGCGAACAATCGGGCCATATTATCTTGAGTGATTATGCCACCACCGGTGACGGGGTGATTGCTGCCCTGCAAGTGTTGGCCTACCTGATTCAAGACGGCAGGCCTTTTAGCGAAGGCAGCAAACTCTTTACCCCTCTTCCTCAACTGCTACGTAACGTGCCATATCACGGCACCTCGCCCCTCAAACACCCACAAGTGCAAAAAGCCATCGAAGCGGCCAAATCACAGCTGGGCAATGGCGGACGTGTATTCATTCGTGAGTCAGGCACCGAGCCCTTAATTCGCGTCATGGCTGAAGGCGAAAGCGACAGCATCGTGAATTCAGCGGTTGATAGTATTTGCGCATCCGTAAGTAAGATCGCTGCCAATGGCTAAGCCGTTAGGCAGAGTATTGGTCATTGCCGGTTCTGATTCCGGTGGCGGTGCTGGCGTCCAAGGCGATATTAAAACCATTACCTGTTTAAGCGGATATGCCGCAACCGCCATTACGTCCATCACCGCACAAAATACCCAGGGGGTGTATGGCATTCATGATATCCCCACAGAGATGATTCGTCGCCAAATTGAACTGGTAATCGAGGATATTGGCGTTGACGCTATCAAAACAGGCATGCTGCATACCACCGATATTATCCAAACAGTAGCCGATACCCTATGGCCCTATATTAGTGCTATACCGCTGGTGATCGATCCGGTGATGTTTGCCAAAGGTGGTTCGGCCCTCTTACAACCAGAGGCTTTATCTACATTGAAGAAACGCCTCATTCCTATGGCAACGGTGATTACACCCAATATTCCCGAGGCCGAATATTTATCCGGACGTGATATTCGTTCGCTCGCTGATATGAAGCTTGCGGCTAAGATGATGCTCTCTATGGGCTGCCGCGCCGTATTGCTCAAAGGCGGCCATGCCGATGGCGATGAAGTCACTGATATTCTGATGTCGGCAGAAGGCTGCGAAGTGTATCGCCATAAGCGCATCCACAGCCTGCATACCCATGGCACCGGTTGTAGCATGGCATCAGCCATCGCAACGGGCCTCAGCCAAGGATTGGATTTACCACAAGCCGTCGATCGCGCACGCAAATATGTGCTCAAGGCCATCGCACTGGCACCGCAAATCGGCAAAGGACATGGACCTTTAGGCCATGGCCATACCGTAAAACGCTTTCCTAGTTAAGATTAGACCTGCGGCTGCGGAATCACTGCCTGGTCGCGCGAATCCACTACCTGCTCAGTGTAGCTTGGACGGCGCACAACAGGCGCACGGCCTAACCGCTCAACGAACGATACTTCCGGCACGGGATTATTATATTCAACAGGCATCCGATTTTGCGGTTGTGGTGCATGCGCTACCGCAGGCACGTGTTCATGATGAGCTTCTTTTCTGCGAACTAAACCAGTTACTCTATTCACAAGGCCACGGACGAAACCTGGCTTTTCTTCTTGGACCGTGAATTCTCTTGGCAATACACCCGAACGCTGACCTTCTGCTGCAAAGGCCAATTCGGTGACGTTTACCTGGCCGTTATTGATGGCGTCAGAGAATTGCTGAATATTCATCGCCGTGCCCATGCTATCGGCCACACGGCGTTTATCTTCTATGTTTAACGCATTATAGGATCTACCTAGCTGCGCCATGATATATTCATCTAACTGCGGATTGGCGCTGACAAATACCGAGAAGACCTGTTCACGCGAAATGCTCTTGCCGGCTTCGAGTTCTTTTTCCATCTCCATGATTTTGTCATTAGCCGTAACTTTATCATGGCCGAATATTTTATCGGCTACCCAATGCATTGGCTTTTTAACCAGATGATAGGCGCCTAAACCAATGGCAATGTTAGCTGCAAATTGAATAAGGGTTGGATGCGGAAAGCCCAGCGCACCTACCACAGCAAGTGATGCCAAACTCGCAACGACCGAGAGCACCACGCCAAGATTGCGTTTCTTTCTGCTTTTATCGAGTGCTTCTGCAATCGTATGGTTTTGCTGGATGCCTTTTGCCGGATCGCCCTTGGCCAACACTTGCAGATCTTTATCGGTCAGATCATCTTTAGATTTTCTGAGTTTGGCTGCCAGCTCGTCGCGATACAGATTTTTAATTTCTTTTCGTTCGTGGATATAATCCATCTGTGTAAGGCCAGCACTAACAGCCGACACACCGCCGATAAGCACAACAGATGATAAAGCAGTACCTGCCGCAGCAGCAGTACCTGCACCTAAGGAATTTCTTGTAGTCTCGCTCGAAAGGGAGTGCGCAACCGCTTTGATGGATTCTTTTCCGGTCACGTACAAGCTACTATGTTGCAAGTGATGCAACACATCGGAGCTTGTTTTTACTTCAATACCTGTAACCATATACACTTCCAGTTATTTTCATTTTACAGGAAGTTTGGGCAAAAAGTATGACAGTTTTGTGAAATTGGCCCTAAATTAGCCCTTTGAATTTATTAGATATTCCTGGGCATGCGCCACATAATTTTGCGCAGAAACCGGAATAAAGGCGATTTCGTCTGGTGTTAAGTCCCTGAAATACTTAGCAGGATTTCCTGCCCAGATCTGCCCTTTGGGGATGCGTTTTCCAGGCGTAACTAAGGCGCCAGCCGCTACCCAACCACCGCTTTCGACTACCGCCCCATCCATGATGGTGGCGCGCATACCGACAAAGCAGGCATCTTCTAGTGTACAGGCATGCAGTAATGCGCTGTGACCAATCGTTACATTGGAACCGATAATGGTAGGGCCGGTTTTGCGGGTAACGTGAATCATGGTGCCATCTTGAATGTTGGTGCGTTCACCAATACGAATGATGTTTACATCCCCGCGAATCACGCAACCAAACCATACACCTGAATCAGCGCCAATCTGTACGTCGCCAATCACTGCGGCACCAGGCGCGATGAACGCTTTATCTGAAATGGTGGGCGAAATACCGTTCGGGTTATATTCGCCTTTATACGGCAAGATGATAGGTGATGGTTGATTGCTCATGGGAATATTGCGGTTAATGCTAATCCTTCTGTCTCCGGCCAATCATACATCACATTCATATTCTGTACAGCCTGGCCTGATGCGCCTTTGACCAAATTATCAATCACCGAAACGATAATAGCACGGCCCTGATGACGATCGGCAACGACACTGATTAAGCACTGATTGGTGCCTTTGACGTGATGCGTAGACGGCAGCGAACCTTCCGGCAACAGATGAACGAAGGGCTCTTTATCATAGGCGTTTTGCAGGGCAGCGCGTATATCGCTTACCGATTTTCCTTTGGCCAATTTGACATAGATTGTCGATAAAATGCCACGGCTCATAGGAATTAAATGCGGGGTAAACGTTACTGCCACCGCCTCACCTTTTGCCTGGCTTAATCCTTGCTCAATCTCGGGCGAATGCCGATGCGAAGCAACGCCATAAGCATTCATGCCATCGGTGACTTCGCAAAAAAGATTGGCTTGTTTAGCACTGCGCCCAGCACCGGTTACACCGGATTTTGAATCAATGATAATATCGTCTTTTTCGATCAATCCTTGAGTGAGTAACGGAATAAGCGGCAATTGCGCTGAGGTCGGATAACAGCCAGGATTAGCCACCAACCTTGCGCTGCGAATGGCGTCACGTGCTATTTCGGTAAGACCATATACAGCTTCTTTTTGTAACTCGACTGCCTGATGTGCATGCCCATACCATTTTGCATAAGAGGCGGGATCGCTCAGGCGGAAATCGGCAGATAAATCAATAATGCGCACATGATTAGGAAGCGCTGCAATCACCGATTGGGTCGTGCCGTGCGGCAGGCAGCAAAACACTAAATCAATCGATGAAAAATCAGCTTGGTCGATGCTAACCAGCGCTGGAAGCGCCTGATGTCGCAGATGCGGATAAACCTCGCCCATAGTTTTACCCGCTTGGGTTTCACCCGTGAGTAGCGCCAAACGCACATAAGGATGCGGCAGCAGCAGCCGTACTAATTCGGCGCCGGTATAGCCACTTGCCCCTAAAATAGCGACTGAGATTTTCTTCATAATCCAAAACCTATATATAAAAAAAGGCGCCAATTTGGCGCCTTTTTTGATTGCAGTACGCGCCGACTAACGTTTCGAGAACTGGAAGCTACGGCGAGCTTTCTTGTGGCCGTATTTCTTACGTTCAACCACACGGCTGTCGCGGGTCAAGAAACCACCCTGGCGAAGCGCTCTGTGGAACACGGTATCATATTCATCCAACGCGCGGCTAATGCCCAAACGCACAGCGCCAGCTTGGCCTGACAAACCACCACCTTCAACGGTGCAGTTCACATCAAAGTTACCAGCACGATCCAACGCCACGAATGGTTGGTTGATGATCATACGCAATACCGGACGCGCAAAATATTTGGTCAGGTCAGAACCGTTCACTATAATTTTGCCATTACCACGTTTTACCCATACACGCGCAACAGCGCCTTTACGACGGCCGGTGCCATAGGTCGTTAATTCTTTGCTTGCAGCAGCGCTTTTCTCTTTAGCTGCTTTTGCGGGTGCTTCCGCTTTGGTCGATGCTTTAGCCACGTGACTTACCTCTTATTTTTCGGATTTTGTGCTGCGAAATCGTACACCTCTGGGTTTTGTGCGATATGCGGATGTTCAGTTCCTTTATATACGCGCAATTTACCCAATTGCTGACGAGCCAGCGGGCTTTCTTTTGGCATCATGCGTTCTACTGCTTTTTCAATGATGCGTTCAGCTTTTTGTTCGGCAATCAAGAACTCAGGGGTTGCCTGTTTCACGCCGCCTGGATGGCCAGTATGGCGATAATAGATCTTATTCGTGAGTTTTTTGCCAGTGAGCTTTACCTTGTCGGCATTGATGATCACCACATGATCACCCGTATCAATATGCGGGGTGAAAATGACTTTATGCTTGCCACGAAGAATATTAGCGACGCGAGAAGCCAGACGGCCCAGTACGACGCCATCAGCATCAATAACTAGCCATTTTTTCTGTACTTCAGCGGGCTTTGCCGAATAGGTACTCATAATCAACACACTTTATAGGTTCGGTTAAAAAGGGCTTGGAATGTATTGCAGGGTTTGGGGCAAGTCAATAGGAACTTATAAGATTTTTAGACTTTGTTTGTACTAAAGATTTTATAGCGCATTCCGCCAAAAATCGCGGTTACACCGTCCTCATCCCCTAGCGGTAATAAACATTGGCGGTACTTAATCGTTTCTTGGTGAATATTACGAAATTCACCCTCATCTATCAATGGCTTACGGTTTATAATCACCTCGGAATAACAGGCGTTCAAGCGATCGGCATAAGGCGTTCCTACCAGGGTGGTGCTGCCATCGAGCAGGTTGCCTTGATAGGCCCTGGCAATTGCCTCACCCAAAAAACTATATTGATAATCGGCCTTACCCAAATCCTCGACATGCACGATAAAGCAATTAGGCCATAAATCGCGAACATCTTGTGGATCAATATCCTGCTCGGTCGGCATATCGCGACCGCGGCGCTGCTTTTCCCAATAGGAAAGTAACCGAAGTGTAATACGGCGTTCTAGCGACGCATTATCCATAACGTCCCGTGATGTAATCTTGGGTTTTTTGCTGTTTAGGGCTGGTGAAAATCTGGCTGGTATCGCCTGTTTCAATTACTTGCCCCATATGGAAGAAGCAGGTTTTTTGCGATACACGCGCCGCCTGCTGCATCGAATGGGTCACAATCACAATGGTATAATGTTTTTTCAGCTCGGTAATAAGCTCTTCAATCTTGGCCGTTGCAATGGGGTCAAGCGCTGAGCACGGCTCATCCATCAGAATGATTTCAGGGTTCACAGCCAAGGTGCGCGCAATACATAGGCGCTGCTGTTGGCCACCTGACAAGCTCAAGCCGGAGGCATGCAAATTATCTTTTACTTCTTCAAAGAGCCCTGCCCGTTTCAAGCTCAGCTCCACCACCTGGTCTATCTCGGCTTTATTCTGCACAAGCCGGTGAATGCGTGGGCCGTACGCTACGTTATCATAGATCGATTTAGGAAACGGATTAGGCTTTTGAAAGACCATGCCGATCCAAGAGCGCAGCACGACAACGTCTTGTTCAGGGGCATTGATATCCTTGCCATCCACCAGAATAGCACCGTCCACACGGCAGCCCTCTACCGTATCATTCATACGGTTTAGGCAGCGCAGGAACGTCGACTTGCCACAGCCAGACGGGCCAATCAGCGCCGTCACGCTATGCTCTAAGATATCAATATTGATATCACGCAGCGCGTGCTTATCGCCGTAATGCACATTGAGGTTTTTGGTTGCAATCTTTGTCATATTACCACCGTATCTCATAGCGCTTGCGCAAGAAAATTGCCAGCGCATTCATCACAAGCAAAATAAGTAGCAATACCAATATGCCAGCAGCGGTCTTTTCGGCAAAACCGGTTTCCGGACTGCTAGCCCATAAATAGATTTGCACCGGCATAACAGTCGCGGCGGATGTAAACCCCCTGGGGGTATCTGCAACAAAGGCTACCATGCCGATCATAATAAGAGGCGCCGTCTCGCCAATAGCGCGGGCCATACCTAAGATGGTGCCAGTCATAATGCCAGGAAGCGCTAAAGGAAAAGTATGATGCAGCACGACTTGTAGCTCCGAAGCACCCAACCCACGCGCAGCATTGCGAATCGATGTCGGCACTGCTTGTAGCGCGGCACGGGTACTAATAATAACGACCGGCAACACCATTAGGGCTAAGGTCATGCCACCGACTAACGAAGCAGAACGCGGAAGCCCCATCCAGTTGATGTAGACCGCTAAGCCCAATAGACCAAATACGATGGAAGGCACTGCCGCCAGGTTATTGATATTGACTTCAATAATATCAGTCCAGCGATTGCGGCTGGCAAATTCTTCCAAATAGATGGCCGTCATCACCCCAATAGGAAATACGATCAGCAAGCAAATAGACAAGGTCAGCAATGAACCAATGACCGCTCCTTTGAATCCAGCTTGCTCTGGCGTTCGTGAGTCACCCTGGCTGAAGAATGCCGTGCTAAATCCAGTACGCACTACCCCCTTGGAGCGCAATGCATCAAGCCAGCTAATTTGCTGGTTAGAGAGTTTGCGGTCGGTTTCTGGAAGGGACTTAGGTATATGGCCTTTAAAATATAAATCGGCATTACTCGATGCCAGCACCCAAAGCTCACGTTGTTTGCCAAGCAAGCTAGGCTCTGCCTCCAATACTTCTTTCAACTGAATGCCGGCACCAATACTGACCAATGAGAATAATGCCCGCTGCTCCTGGCGCGTTTTGGCTTCAGGAAAGGTCGCAAGCAAGCTGTCGCGTATTAGCTGGTTATAACGTGCGGGTGATAAAGTATCTAAGCTGTCGCCCTGTTGCAGCTCTAGTGAAGCCGCGTTAAACGTGATCGGCAATTGAATATAGGTCTTCACAAAACCAGGCACGCCGCGCTGCGCAATGCTAAATAGCAGCGCTACCAATATCACTACTGCAACACCCAATGCTAATTGCCCATATAGGCGGAAACGGCGCTCCGCACGTTTGCGTTTTTTCTGCCAAGCCATGTTGATCGTACGATTACTCATAACGTTCCCTATATTTGCGAACGACAATAAGCGCGATGATGTTAAGCGCCAACGTGACGCAGAATAAGGTGAGACCGAGTGCAAAAGCTGCCATAGTTTTAGGGCTGTCGAATTCCTGGTCGCCCACCAGCAGCGATACAATTTGCACGGTAACGGTCGTAACGGACTCCAGCGGATTAAAGGTCAAGTTGGCTGCCAAGCCTGCTGCCATCACCACAATCATCGTCTCACCTACTGCACGCGATACCGCCAGCAAAATAGCGCCGACAATGCCAGGAAGCGCCGCCGGCAATACGACTTGCCGTATGGTTTCTGATTGTGTGGCACCTAATCCGTAGGACGCATCGCGCAGCGCTCTAGGCACCGCCGAGATAATATCGTCCGAGAGTGATGAAATAAACGGAATGATCATAATGCCCATTACAAGCCCCGCCGCCAAGGCGCTTTCAGCCGCCACATCTAGCCCTACCGTTACCCCAAACTCACGCAGCGCCGGTGCAATCAGCATGATGGCGAAATAGCCATACACCACCGTGGGGATGCCGGCTAAAATCTCAAGCATGGGTTTTAGAATATCGCGCACGCGTTTATGCGCATATTCCGATAAATAAACCGCAGAAAATAGCCCTAGCGGAATAGCAACCATCATCGCAATCAGGGTAATAAGCATGGTACCCCAGAAAAGCGGCACCGCGCCAAAACTGCCGCTACTACCCGCTTGATCGGTACGCATTGCCATTTGTGGACTCCAATGCAGCCCAAATAAAAAATCGCTCAGCGGAATGGCTTTAAAGAAGCGAATGGATTCAAATAAAACAGAAAAGACAATCGCAAGCGTCACCAGAATTGAAAAAGTGGCAGACGCAATTAACAAGCCTTTCATCACGATTTCACCGTAACGAATTCTGGGCCGTAAAGACGATCGACGAATGGATAGTGGAGTCATGGAAATGCTCTATACCATCAACTGATGCAGAGGGCTAGGTTAACTTATTATCGCCTGATAGATCATCATAAACAGGCATATAGACGCTAAAAATACTGCCCACCCCTACTTCGCTTTCAATGGTTAAAGCGCCATGATGACGCGTGAGTACGTGCTTGACGATAGCAAGCCCCAACCCAGTGCCACCTACCTTGCGTGTACGCGCCGTATCGACCCGATAAAAGCGCTCGGTAAGACGAGGTATATGCTCAGCGGGAATACCCTCACCATGATCTTGCACGGAAAAACAAATCGCGCGTGATAAGTTACGGAAGTTATGATCCTGCGGCAAATTGGAGGTGAGCTTGGCCGTTACCACCACCTCTGTGTCAGGATTAGTGTATTTAATGGCGTTGCCAATGAGGTTTCGAATAATTTGACCCAACTCCTCATCATCACCCTTGGTTACCGGCAAATTATCATTCAGCTTTAAGCGGATGGTGACATTCTTTTGTTTAGCTGCCCATTCGAAATGCTGTTTTTCTGTGCGGATGATGCGCAGTAAGTCAACCTTACTCATAGGCACCGTATGCGCATTCATCTCAATTTTAGATAGCGATAGCAAATCATTAATCAGCTTTGACATACGTTCTGCTTGATCGGCCATAACGCGTAAAAATTCATCACGCACAATTGGATCGTCTTTGGCCGGCCCACGTAGGGTTTCGATAAAGCCAATGATACTAGCCAGGGGTGTCCTGATTTCATGGCTGGCATTAGCCACAAAGTCGGCGCGCATATGCTGGATGCGCTTTTGCTGGGTAATATCATTGAGCGTAATAACCAGCGATATACCCCCCTCGGACGGGATGGGGAAGCGCTCAATAATTGCTTTGAAATCACGCGGAGTTGGCTCTTCCAGGTGAAACTCCACCTCATGGCCGCGCAAATCTTCTATGACAGCCGCTACCGCATTCATCAACTTATCATTAGGGATAATTTCATGCAGCGGGCGATGTGCCAGATTCTGCCCAAAGATATTCCGTGCCGCACGGTTGGTACGCACAATGGTTTTGTCATAATCGGTCATGATCAAAATATCGGGCAGCGTATCGACCAAAATTTCGCGCTCGGTAATAACGGCTTCCATTTCCTGGCGTTTATTTTCCCATGAGCGCTGCAGGCGACTCAATGCACCGGATAACTCACCGACGTTACTGAGTAAGCTTAGATCGGGTGCACGCACGCGTTTATCAAGCGCTAGGTCATTTACATAATGGGTAAGCGCAGAAATGTTAGACACAAATGGCACAACAAATAAAGCCGACAGCGATATGACGCTTAAATAGCCGTAGAGAAAATAGTTGAAATTAAGCTCACCCATAATTGCGAAAATAGACAGCACCAACAGCGACGGGCTGGAGACGACCATGATCGTCTTAATAAAAGTATTAAAAGCTATGACGGGCTTGTTATGCATTAGCATCCCATATGAGGCCATTTAGTTTATGCGATTTACGCGGAAATCTCAAGGAACCCCACCAATGCCTTAATTTCCCTGTAGGTAGCACGTGCTTGCTCATTGGCCCGAGCTGCTCCCTCGCCTATAATTCGGTCGATATAGCCAGTATCTTTCATCAGCTCGCGCATCTGGTTGGTAATAGGAGACAGATGCGAAACCGCCAATTCAGTGAGCAATTGTTTGAAGGCAGAAAAATTCATGCCTTTGAGTTCTGCTTCTATACCCTCTACAGGCATATCCTTAAATGCCGCATAGAGCGTAATTAGGTTCGATGCTTCCGGCCGCAATTCTGGATCGTACGTCACGCCTTCGGCCATATCCGATTTGGCTTTACGGAATTTAAGCGCAATGGTGTCGGCATCATCGGTAAGATTAATGCGTGAGTAGTCCGACTCATCCGATTTACTCATTTTCTTAGTACCATCACGCAAGCTCATCACCCGTGTCGCCTCACCCATAATGAGTGGCTCAGGCAACGGGAAAAAGTCGCATTCGTAATAGCGGTTAAACGCACCGGCAATATCACGCGCCAATTCCAGATGCTGCTTTTGATCTTCCCCTACCGGCACATGGGTTGCCTTATAGATCAGAATATCGGCCGCCATGAGCACGGGATAGCTATAAAGCCCCAACACAGCATTATCACGGTGCTTGCCGGCTTTTTCTTTAAATTGGGTCATGCGGTTAAGCCAGCCTAGCGGAGTATGGCAAGACAGCAGCCACGCCAGCTCGCTATGCGCGGAAACCGAAGATTGATTGAATATAAAGCTACGTTTTGGATCAATACCACACGCCACCAATGCGGCGGTCACCTCACGCGTGGCTTTGCGTAATTCATCCGGCTTTTGCGGCACGGTGATCGCATGCAGATCCATAATGCCATATAGGCACTCAGCGCCGGTATCCTGCAGCTTTTTCCAATTGCGGATCGCGCCTAGATAATTGCCTAAATGCAGGTTTCCTGTGGGTTGAACACCCGATAGAATGCGTTGTATCGGTGATTGAGTCATTGCTTGTCTATGAAAAATATCGTATTTCTGCGTTTAGCGTTAAAACTTTTATAGGCTTTTGTCTACGTTTTATGTATTCTACCGGCCAGTATCCTGCAACCCGTTTACGCCGCACCCGCCTTTCTGGCTGGAGCCGCGATATGTTATCTGAATATCGCTTGTTGCCCTCGCAGCTCATTTGGCCGGTCTTTATCGTCGAAGGCAAAGCGGTTGAAATTCCCATAAGCTCAATGCCAGGTATCACGCGCATGAGCGTCGATATACTGCTTAAAAAAGCTAAGATCGCCTATGAGCTGGGTATCAAAGCCATTGCGCTATTTCCCGTTATTGATGTGAGCCTGAAAACACCTAACGCCGATGAGGCGCTTAATCCCGATAACCTGATTTGCCGCGCGATTACAGCGCTCAAGGCCGAGCTGCCGGATATGGGTGTCATCTCTGATATTGCACTCGATCCCTATACATCGCATGGCCAAGACGGCCTGGTTGAAAACGGACATATTCTCAATGATGCCACTGTCGATGTGCTCTGCCATCAAGCCTTGGTGCAAGCCGAGGCTGGATGCGACATCGTGGCGCCCTCTGATATGATGGATGGGCGCATTGGCGCTATTCGTAATACCTTGGAACATGGCGGTTTTCACAACACCATGATCTTGGCCTATGCTGCTAAATACGCCTCCAGCCTTTACGGCCCCTTCCGCGAAGCGGTGGGCTCAGATAAGGCGCTAGGTAAAGCCGATAAGCGCAGCTATCAAATGGATCCGGCCAATGGCCGCGAGGCGATGCGCGAAATCAGCCTGGATATTCAGGAAGGCGCAGACTTGGTTATGGTGAAACCCGGGCTTGCCTATTTGGATATTATCCACCGTGCCGCCAGCCAATTCGATATTCCAGTGCTAGCGTATCAAGTTAGCGGTGAATATGCGATGATCAAAGCGGCTGCTGAGAAAAATTGGATCGATGGTGATGGCGTTATGATGGAAAGCCTGCTTGCTTTCATCCGCGCTGGCGCACAAGCCATCTTTACCTATGCTGCGTTAGATATTGCGCAGAAATTACGCGGCTGATTTGGCCTCCAACTCAGTGGCCATATCGATCAGTGTGCGCCAATTCGTAGTCGACATCAGCGCCAGATAGATGAAAGGCAAAAAGCCTTTTTTGCGCAGATCTAAAAATGCTGCATCACTCAGCTCACCGAATTTTTGCTCATCGATCATCTGAAACCCGCCGATTAGAATTTTGCGCCCATTTGGCAGCGTCGCTTCCGACTGGTTGGTGACAAACAGCTGATGCTCCACTAATGCATCACAAAATTGCCGCGTGGTTTGTAGATGATTTTGAAAGGCGCTGCAGAAATCCAGCGCGTTTTTAAGTAATGGCGTGGGCTGTTTCTGACCATCATACAGGGCCTCAACGCCAAAGCCGATAGTCGTCCGATAATCAGCTGCCCCTTCATCGATACAGAGCAACATTTCTTCACGGTCTGGCAAGCTGCTCAACACAAAGGGATATTTGCGTACGTAAGCGGGTATATAGGCACCTTTTTTCCAGTTTCCCTCCGCCCCTACAAAATAATTACTTTCTTCCAACCCTACGACAGCCACCGGAATAGGGTTTTTATCGGCGGTAAAAACGATAGGAAAATGCTTCGCCGCCTCAATAAACTCAGCCACATTCACCAGAATCGCATTGGTAGCGCTGGCAAAGGACAAGTTCATGGTCGGCACAATGCCGGCTTGCCCATGGCGTTCAAAGGTGAGTGGCGCTGGCGCTTTAAAGAAAAGTGGAAGCTTTGCGTTGGATGCATCTAAATTTTCTGTCATATTTCGCCCAAATTGAGTGATATTTGTATTATTGCTCGCGCTTACTGGCCATATGCAAAATGCGCTTCCAGTTTGAAGCCGATACTAGAACCATATATACATATGGCAGCCATCCCTTCTTATGGAAAGAAAGAATCACGTCTTGTGGCAGTTCATTAAATTTTTTCTCATCAATGACTTGAAATCCAGATAGCCGTACTTTTCTACCACTGGCCAACACCGCATCCGTCTGATTTGCAACTAATAAATCAAGCTCTTTTAGCGCACCACAAAATTGCTTTGTAAGCTGATGATGATTGTGAAAAGCAGTACAAAATTCCAATGCATTGCGAGTAAGTGCCGACGGCTTGTCACCATCAAAAAACGATTCCGCATCTTTTTTCTTGCTTATATCTCCGCAAAAAAATGGCGCTGACTCATCTACACACAACACAAATTGCTTATGTTCCGCTACTTCCATAAAAGCAAAAGGATATTTTCGAATATAGGCAGGAATATATGTATCTTCCTTCCATGCGCCTTTTGAATCCACAAAATAGTTGTGTTGCTCTAAGCCCAAGATAGCCAATGGCGTTGGATGGTCACCATCGGTAAAAACAATCGGGGAAAATTTGGAGACTTCAATAAACTCCACCACATTAATAGCAACAGAATTAGCATTTTCTGCAAAGGAAAGATTTGACGAGGGCAATATCCCTGCCTTTGCATGACGCTGAATATCTATTGCAACAGGTGTTCTATAGAACAATGGATGCGAAGACTCCGCAGCACTAGCTCTCTTCTCTTGAGAAGAAACTGATTTCTCTTGTTTCTTCTTATCTTTTGCCAAACGCTTCATTGCTTCAGAACACTATTACTGAGCTGAACATGAGCTAGCGTTATAGCTCGGTGAGTAGCCACCGCCTAAGAAGCTATTGCCGCAATCACCCGAACCGCTACCACCCGCCGAAGGCGATAGTGATGCCAGCTGCTCAGCAGAACCACCTGCTGCAGGAGAGAGGCTACCTAAATTATTAGCAGATAAATTTAGTACTGGCGTGGTAGCACTCAACAAACTCAGATTTACTTCCTGAATACGGAAACTATAGAAGCCATCCGTTAGTCCTTTAAGTATGGTTTGACCTGCAAAGGAGAAAGTTGTGCCCAGCACGTCAGCACTTCTATTCCGCACAAATTCATCTAGCGCCGATCCAAATACCGCGATGTCTTTGTAGAATACATTACCTACCAAGACGCTATCGTTAAAGTCGAACGTCTTACTTTCTGCGTCAAGTAACTGCAGAAGGGTAAAGTCGTTCGCACGCACACCATCAAATGTTTGTTGGCTTGCATCTAACACTTCACCTACCATGGCACCTTCAGAAAGCGTAAAGTACAGCGTATTACCTGTAAATGTGCTGCCATCACCTTCAAATTGTAGTGAGGTCCCCTCGCCTGCTAGGCTGATAGCAGTGAAACCACCATTAAATGCACTATCAGAAACCAATGTATTTGCAGAACCATTGGATGCTACTAATCCAGTAAAGTTATCGGTAAACGTTACATTTTCCACATGGGTATCGCTGCTATTATCTAGCTGCAGACCGATGATGTTACCAATCAGGTTATCACCAAAGAAATCCGCGCTATTGCTATTTGCAAGCAACACACCAGTACCGCTATCACTGATCGTATTTGATGCGAAAGATAGGTTGTCGCTATTAGCCGCACCAATACCAATCACCGTATTTTCAATGGTATTGTTATTAATAGTTGCATTGTCACTGTTTTCAAAATCAATGCCGATGCCACCACCTTCGACAGTATTGCCACTCACAACAGCATTTGCAGTGTCAGACACTAAGATATTCGTGCCATTATCAACCAAGTGGTTATTCAATATTTGTGCGCCATCGCTCGACAACACTGCAATACCATTTTGGAATGGATCAACAAAATTGTTCTCAACAATCGCATCGGCACTATTCACGATAAGAATCCCGTTGATTCCATTAAGCGACGTGACCGTGTTATCCAATACATTAAGTTCTGTCACCGTATCTGCACTGATGCCATTTGCATAATCAGCCAGTTCATTACCAGCAACTGTTACATCATCACCATTGCGAATCCAAATACCAGTTCCAGAACCACTTGCACCATTGTTCAAGACATCAAGGTTATTTACAAAACGTGCATTAACGCCATTTTGTACGTTAGACAGCGTATTCTCTTCAACCGTTGCATCATTTACACGCACCAATCGAATTGCGTTTACTGTACCATCAATGGTGTTTTCTGATACAGTCAGATCAGACGAATTGGTAATTACTACACCGTCTAAGGTAATATTAGAGAGTCTATTGTTCTCAACGTCAAAATCATTTGAGCCAGAAACACTAATACCATTTCTACCTACATTACGAACACGGTTTTCGCTGATTACAACGCCGTTGCTCGAACGCAGATCAATACCATCGCGGCCAATCTCACGCAGGCGGTTATCGGCGATCGTTACATCGCTAGCGTTGATTACACGGATACCGATCTGACCAATGTCACGAAGACGGTTTTGCTCAATATCGAA
>JANRLL010000014.1:0-141148 GCA_033762715.1 Rickettsiales bacterium
CCTCCTCACCTTCGTCCCAAACTGACTTCAGGCGCACCTTCTCACCTTCGGTGGCAGGCGTCCACAATGTCTTGCCCAGGCGCTGCTTATTGCAAGCGATCACTGCACTCGCTGCCGCCAGAATATGAGGCGTGGAGCGATAATTACACTCAAGGCGCACGATGGTAGCATCGGGGTAATCCCGCTCAAAACGCAAGATATTGCCCACCTCGGCGCCACGCCAGCTATAGATCGACTGATCGTCATCACCCACGCAGCAAATATTTTTATGATAAGACGCCAGCAGCCTGAGCCACAGATATTGGGCGACGTTGGTATCTTGATACTCATCCACCAGAATATATTTAAAGCGGCGGGCATAATCCTGCAAAATATCCTGATGCGTCGTAAAGAGCGTGATCATATGCAAAATCAGATCGCCAAAGTCGGTGGCATTGATCTGGCGCAGGCGGTCTTGATACAACTTATAAACACTCAACGCATGACCAGCCGCCATTTGTAGATCTTTGGCGCTCGTGACCTTATCGGGCGTGAGACCCTGGTCTTTCCAATTTTGGATAACGGCGGAAAAGAGTTTTGGCGGCAGCGATTTTTCATCAATCTGCTTTTCCGCCAAAATAGCTTTGATCAAGCGCAGCTGGTCATCTTCATCCAAGATGGTAAATTGCGGCGTGAGCCCCAAACGCTCAGCATGACGGCGAATAATCTTTGCACCGATCGAATGGAAAGTGCCTTGCCACAACGATTGCGATGCACCGGTCAGCTGGCTGACGCGCTCTGCCATTTCGCGTGCGGCTTTATTGGTGAAAGTAACAGCCAGAATCTCACCCGGATAAGCCAGGCGGTTCATCAGAATATAGGCGATGCGCGTGGTCAGCACCCGCGTTTTACCGGTGCCCGCACCAGCCAGCACCAACACGGGGCCTTGCGTTGCTTCCACCGCCGCGCGTTGCTCCTGATTGAGCATCTGCAAAAATGAAATCTCAGGACGTGTCTCTTCTGCCACTGCCATCTTAACTTGCTGCTGATTAATCATGGGCTAGTTATAGTCGTATTCGCCGATTGGTAAAGCCTCGAGTGCATGCCGCCAACCCACGGGCGCTTTCCCCGTTTGGACGCCGAATCATCGACCACCCAGGAGCCCTCTTTCAGACGTATGCCAATGGCGCCACGCGGCTGCAAATACGCGCGGTCAATTACCAATGGCGTGGCCGGACAGGCGGTTTTATCGATCTCTTCGGCGCTAATCACTATATCGGCATTACGTGCGCATAAACTCTCAGTATCGCCTTTACGGATAGCAGCAATAATGGTTTTGCCTTTCCAGGATAAGGTGCAGTCATATTTACTGCAAACAAGATCGTTGCGGGTTTTGCGCGCTTCCTTGCGGCTAAGGGCTAGATCGTCGCCTTCGGCGCGCATCCATAGCTGTGCATCATAGCTATCGGGCTTGCCACGTAAAAATAGATACTCGCCGGACTCCAGCCGAACTGCGACTTTTTTGGCATTATCGCTGATCAATATGTCATAGGGCTTATAGAGCAGCGCACTGCTCATCCCGATCACTATCAACGGAATGGCAGCAAAACGCAGCGAGGTTTTCCATAGGCATAGCCACAGCCCACCCATCACCACCAAGAGCAATCCCCAAAAGGTCGGAGGAGGCATTACCAGCGACGCATTGGCAAGGCCCGCCACCCAGCGTGCGCCTTCCATCATCCAACCAATGCCGCTTCCCAGCCACTGCAGCGGCCAATATTCCAGTCCAAATGGCAGGGCGATGAACGCAAGCACGGCAGCCGGCATAATCCAAAAAGACGCGAGCGGCATCATCACCAAATTGGCTAGCAAACCCCACAGCGTAAAGCGATTGAAATGATAGATAACGAGCGGTGCGGTGGCGAGCGTTGCCACCAGCGACGTCAGCGTTACACCCAGCGCGTAAACACCTAGCGTGCGCAACACGCCGCGCTGCGAATAGCTGAGCTTATGGCCGTAGCGTTCATAAAGCGCCACAATGGCAACCGTTGCCGCAAAGGAGAGCTGGAAGCTCACACCCAGCAGCGCTTCCGGCCAAAGCAACAGCACGATGGTGGCCGCCCAGGCGAGTGAATAAAGGCTAATGCCTTGGCGGTCGCACAAAATAGCAAGCATAACGCAGGCAACCATCACAAATGAACGCACCGCCGGCACCGGATAGCCCGCAAGCAGCACATAGGCAAATGCCCCAAGCAACCCGACGACGGCGGCCATTTTCTTCACCGGCAGGCGCAACGCCAAGGGCGGATAAAGCGACAGCAGCAATCGTGTCAGCAGGAAAATCAAACCCGCCGCCAAGGTCATATGCAGCCCTGAAATGGAGAGCACATGGTAAATACCGGCATCGCGCATCACCTCACGCGTTTCTTCCGACACGCCCGCCATTTCGCCCACCATCAACGCCGCAGCCACCGCGCCGCTTTGCGGCTCCATCACCGCACCGATGCGCTGCGCCAGCGATGCGCGCAAATCGGTCAGCCACTCGGAAAAGCCCGACGTGCCTTGACGCGAAAGCACAATAGGCGCGCCTGGTGCAAAGCCCACCGCACCGATGCTTTCAAAATAGGACATGCGCGAGAAATCAAATGCACCCGGCATGGCCGGTGTGGGTGGTTCAAACAACATTGCCTTGAGCTGCACCCTATCGCCCACCTGCAGCGGTTCGGCTACTTTGCGCAAGGTAACGGTCATGCGCCTGGGCATGCGCTCGGGCGGCAAGCGTTCCACCGTCACTTGGCTTAAGGTGAGGCGCGTATTTTTCTCGCGCGTTTCCACCTCATCCACATGCCCTTCGACGGTGCGGAAAAAAAGCTCGCCATAAATCACGGGTGTAGCGACTGCTTGCGTGCGAAGCGAAGCGGTTACCATGCCCAGCAGCACCACACAGACGGCACCTGTGACCAAACGCAGCGTATAATGCCGCCAACTCGCAACCAAAGCGAGCACTGCCACAGCACAGCCAGCTAATATCCATGCAAAATCAGGCTCTTGCGGAAGCGCAAAATAAAAGCTGATGCCCAGGGCGAGCCAAACCGGCAGCCATAAAATCAGCCGTTCACGCTCGCTATATAAAGATGATAATGAAAAAGCCACGGTTCTGCTTGCGGTAAGGGTTCGTTGCCATTATAAAAACCAAAATTTTTTTGTCATCCAATTAGATAGTCCCGCTATGGCGATTGTAACGCGCTTTGCTCCCTCTCCGACCGGCTTCTTGCACATTGGCAGTGCACGCACGGCGCTGTTTAATTGGCTGTATGCCAAGCATCATGGCGGTAAATTTTACCTGCGTATTGAAGACACTGATCGCGCGCGTTCGACCCAGCCGGCCATTGACGCCATTTTAGACAGCATGACTTGGCTCGGGCTCGAGTGGGACGGTGACGCTGTGTATCAATTTGCCCGCGCGTCACGTCACGCCGAAGTTGCGCATGAGCTGGTGAAGCAAGGCAAAGCCTTCCATTGCTACACCACTGCCGAAGAGCTGGAACAGTTTCGCGCGGCCAATCCGAATGCCAAATTCAGAAGCCCCTATCGTGATGGCTCCACTGTGAGCGGCAGCGGCCCTAGCGTGATTCGCCTGAAAGCGCCGCTTGACGGTGAAACCACCGTGCAAGACAAGGTGCAGGGTGCGGTCACCGTGAAAAACAGCGAGCTCGATGATATGGTGCTGCTGCGCTCGGATGGCACGCCGACCTATATGCTAGCCGTCGTGGTGGATGATCATGATATGGGCGTAACCCAGGTGATTCGTGGCGATGACCATCTGACCAACACGTTTCGCCAGCTGATGATTTATGATGCGATGGGCTGGAAAGCCCCCGATTTCGCGCATATCCCGCTGATTCACGGGCCTGACGGCGCCAAGCTTTCCAAGCGTCATGGCGCATTAGGTGTGGAAGCCTATCGCGATATGGGTTATCTGCCGGAAGCCATTTGCAACTATTTGCTACGTCTCGGCTGGGGACATGGCGATGATGAAATTATTTCACGCGAACAGGCGATCGAATGGTTCGATTTAGACGGTGTTGGAAAATCACCCTCGCGCTTCGATTTTGCCAAGCTCGAAAATGTCAATGGCCATTACCTGCGCGAAGCCTCAGACGAACGCTTGGCGGGGTTAACTGCCAAGCAGTTAAAAATCGACCATAAAGCTGGTTTGGAGCTTCTAACGAAGGCCATGCCAGGCTTAAAGCAGCGCGCGAAGAACGTGAATGAACTAGCTGAAAATGCCTCTTTTTATATTACCGCCCGCCCCATTGCTTGCGACGACAAAGCCAAGGAGATATTGGATAAAGGCGGACGCGAAATGATTAAGGCGCTTCTGCCTCAATTTGAAGCATTAAATGAGTGGAGCCATGACAGCATTCAAGCCTTATGCCGTCAATTTTCCGAGCAAAGCGGCCAGAAATTAGGCAATATCATGCAGCCGCTTAGGGCCGCTATTACCGGCAAAACCACCTCACCTAGCATGTTTGAAGTGATGGAAATCCTAGGAAAAAGCGAGACTATTGGCCGCTTATCTGATGTATGCTAAACTAGTGTTATAACAAAGAGAAAAACTATGGCTGTATTACCTATTGTGATTGCGCCGGATCCACGGCTTAAAACCAAATCAACGCCGATCGACACCATCGACGACAGCGTTCGCAAACTTGCAGCCGATATGTTCGACACCATGTATTCTGCGCAGGGCATCGGGTTGGCCGCCGTGCAAGTCGGTGTGCTTAAGCGTATTTTAGTAGCCGATGTCAACTGGCGCAGCCTGGATGAAAAAGGCGAGCAATATGTGTTGGTGAATCCGGAAATCCTCGAAGATTCCAACGAGGTAAATATCTATAAAGAAGGCTGTCTCTCGTTTCCCGACCAGTTTTCGGAAGTAGAGCGCCCCAAAGGCGTGCGCGTGCGCTATCAGGATTTGGATGGCAAAACGCACGAGGAAAGTTTTGAAGGATTGCTGGCTACCTGCATTCAACATGAGGTCGATCACCTAAACGGCATCGTGTTTGTTGATCATATTTCTTCGCTCAAGCGCGATATGATTTTGCGCAAACTCACCAAGCTGAAAAAGCAAGGCGCGTTTGAGCCACACGTGCACGGCCCGAACTGCAACCACGATCACCACTAATGCGTATTGTCTTCATGGGCACACCGGCCTTTGCCGTGCCGACGCTGCAAGCGTTGTACGAGGCAGGCCATGAGATTGTTGCCGTCTATAGCCAGCCGCCGCGCCCCTCTGGCCGCGGCCAGAAAGAAACACCCTCACCGGTGCATCGTTATGCGAACGAACATAATATCCCTGTCCTAAACCCCATCTCGCTGAAAACACCCGAAGCACAAGCCGCGTTTGCCGCGCACAAGGCCGAAGTGGCTGTGGTGGTGGCGTATGGGTTGCTGCTGCCTAAACCGATATTGGATGCTTTCCCGCGCGGCTGCATCAATGTGCATCCGAGTTTGCTCCCACGCTGGCGCGGCGCGGCTCCCTTGCAACGCACGATCATGGCAGGTGATAGCAAAACGGCTATTGTCATTATGCAGATGGATGAAGGGCTCGATACCGGTCCAATGCTGTTATCTGCGCCGCTGGATATTCCTGCCGGCATGACTGCCGGTCAATTACATGATCTGGTAGCGGACAAAGCTGGCGCCTTAGTACTCAAGGTCTTGGCGGATAATCCAACACCGGTGGCACAGCCCGTTGATGGCGTGCTCTATGCGAAAAAAATTAGCAAAGACGAATGCCGCATTGATTGGAACCGTCCAGCGCGCGATATTTATTATCATATATTGGGCCTCTGCCCTGCCCCTGGTGCTTTCTTCGAACATAAGGGCGAGAAGATCAAAATATTCGATGCCAGCTACGACACCAAAGCCACAGCTGCCGAGCCTGGAACCATCCTCGATGATCAGCTGACCTTTGCTTGCAGTGACGGTACGCTGCGCCCAAAACTGCTGCAACGCCCTGGCAAAAAACCCTTACCACTATCCGAATTTTTGCATGGCTTTTCGCTATAAACTTACCCTCGAATATGACGGCACTCATTATGCGGGCTGGCAACGCCAGACGGATCGCCTATCGGTGCAAGAAGCACTGGTAACCGCGGCTGAAAAATTTTCTGGCGCTGAGGTCGAGGTGGTTGGTGCGGGCCGCACCGATGCGGGCGTGCATGCCATCGGCCAGGTTGCGCATATTGATCTGCCCAAAGAAGCGGATCCGTACCGTGTGATGCAAGGCATCAATTTTTATCTGTTCAATCCGCAGGGCAATGAGCCGCCGCCTGAGAGCTATCATAACCGTATCTCCGTGCTGCAAGCCGAAGCCGTAAGCTCTGAATTTCATGCCCGTTTTTCAGCGATCAGACGTCACTATCTTTACCGTATTATCAATCGCCGCTCGCGCCTAGGGCTTGAGGCTGGCCGCGCCTGGGGCGTTGTCGAGCCGCTTGATGAAAAGCTCATGCAGCAAGCAGCGAATCTGTTGGTGGGCACGCAGGATTTCTCTAGCTTTCGCGATACGCAATGCCAAGCCAAATCGCCGGTCAAAACACTCGAAGAGCTGACGGTCAAACGCATTGGGCAGGAAATTCATATCATCGCCAACGCGCGTTCATTCCTAC
This sequence comes from Rickettsiales bacterium, assembly GCA_033762715.1. GTDB lineage: Bacteria > Pseudomonadota > Alphaproteobacteria > Rickettsiales > SXRF01 > JANRLL01. The sequence goes on from JANRLL010000014.1 coordinate 6,654, forward strand.
ATCATCAGGTGCGCATCATGACCGGCACCTTGGTGCAGGTGGGCAAAGGCCGCTGGAGCGTGGATGATGTAGCACGCGCACTGGCGGCTAAAGACCGTATCGCTGGAGGTCCGACTGCGCCTTCCGAAGGCCTTTACCTCACCCGCGTGGATTACTGATCGAGCGTAAGTGCCATCACAGGTAGGTTTGATCCATACCTATTACACGCCGCGCAGAATCTCATTAATACCGGTTTTAGCACGGGTTTGTTCATCAACGCGCTTGACGATCACAGCACAATAAAGTCCTGGCACACCCGCGGTTTTGCCAGGCATGTTGCCAGGTACCACCACCGAATAAGCTGGCACGCGGCCGTATGTCACCGTGCCGTTTTCACGATCGACGATTTTGGTCGAAGCGCCGATAAATACGCCCATCGAAATCACCGAGCCTTCTTCCACGATCACGCCTTCTGCGATTTCACTGCGCGCGCCGATAAAGCAATTATCTTCGATAATAACTGGATTAGCTTGCAGGGGCTCTAACACGCCGCCAATACCGGTGCCGCCAGAGATATGGCAGTTCTTGCCGATTTGCGCACAGCTGCCAATGGTAGCCCAGGTATCAATCATGGTGCCTTCATCAACATAAGCGCCAATATTGACGAAGCTTGGCATCAACACCACGTTTTTCGCAATATAGGCCGAGTGACGCACTACCGCACCAGGCACCACGCGAAAACCGCTTTTCATAAAACGTTCTTTATCCCACTGCGCAAATTTCAGCGCTACCTTATCGTAACTCTCGCCAATCAGCTCATTGTCGTTCAAGCGAAAAGACAGTAACACCGCCTTTTTCAGCCATTGATGCACCACCCATTGACCATTTCTTTTCTCGGCCACGCGCAATTCGCCATTATCAAGCTTAGCGAGCGCTTGCTCTACCGCATCACGCACGTCACCGTTGGTTTGAGGGGTGATTGCCTGGCGTGCTTCCCAGGCCTGTTCGATAATCTGTTCCATATTACTCTCCACTGGCTGCAAGCACTTTACCGGCAAGGTAGAGTGACCCGCAAATGCATATTAATGCTGGTGTTTTGGCATGCTGAGCAATGGTTTGCAATGCCTTTTCTACCGAATCGGCTGCCACCGCCTGCATCCCCAGCGCTTGCGCGGCCTGCATAATATGCGCAGCAGGCTGGGCATTGCTCTCTCCAGGAATGGTTACGGCAATACATTGTTGGACCGGCCCCACGAGATGCTGCAAGTAGCTTTGCATATCCTTGCCCTTGATCATGCCGCAAATAAGATATACCGGCAGCCCCCGCTCTTTCAACCACGCGCCCAGCACCTCGCCGCCTTGCGCGTTATGCCCACCATCCAGCCACAGCTCAATGCCTGCCGGCAGTTGCTTAGCATAGGCCCCGTGCAAACGCTGCAAGCGCGCGGGCCATCGGGTGTTTGCAAGCCCCCGCTCTATCTGCTGCGTGCTCACGCTAAATTGTGGCAATTGCTCCAGGCAGGCAATGGCGGTTGCCGCATTATCCAGCTGGTAAGCGCCTGCCAGCGATGGTTTAAGCGCAATGCACTGTTTGTCTGACTGGTATTCACCCGCTTCCACCCGCCATTCCTGACCGTAGCGGGAAAGCGAAACACCCAGCGTGGCTGCTTTTTGTTCAATTACCTTGAGCGCCACTGCTTGTTGCTTGCCCACCACGCATGGCACCTGCTTTTTTAGAATGCCTGCTTTTTCGCCGGCAATTTTATCGAGGCTGCTGCCTAAATATTCCACATGGTCGAGCGCAATCGGCGTGATGGCCGTAAGCAACGGTTTGTCGATGACATTGGTAGCGTCCAAGCGCCCGCCCATGCCAGTTTCCAGCAGCAACACATCGGCCGGCTTATCGGCAAAAGCGAGAAAGGCCGCTGCCGTCGTCGCCTCAAAAAACGTGACCGGCTGCGCAGATAGCATCGGCGCCATGTGGCGCACGATCGATTCTAAATAGGCGTTATCAATCTCTTTGCCTTGCAGCAAAATACGCTCACGGAACCGCACCAGATGCGGCGAGGTATAGCGATGCACACGGTAGCCCGCCCCTTCTAATATCGCCTGCAGATAGGCCAAGAGCGAGCCTTTGCCATTAGTGCCCGCCACATGGATCACCGGCGGCAGGCGTTTATGCGGCGCCCCCAACATGGCAAGCAGCCGGTGCACGCGATCCAGTGACAAATCGATGGATGCCAACATCGGATGATGCAGCCGATTTAAAAACGCTTCTACCGGTTCCATTAGGATGCTCTCAAAAAAGCAGCATGCGCTTTGACATCATGCACACGAATATAATCGACACCACACGCAACCAACTGCTTGGAGACGCGCAAAGTCGCCTCATCAGGATCGCCCAATTCTTTTAGGCAGGATTTGCGCGAATGCCCCACGAGAATCGGCACGTCCAAGCTATGCAACCGCTGAATTTGATCGAGTATCTGCAACGATTGCGCGGCGGTTTTGCCAAAGCCAATACCTGGATCAAAAATCAAACGATCAGCGTTAATGCCAGCGCGGGCTAACGTCGCAAAACGCTCATCCGCAAAATGGGTCAAGGCTTCGATCACATCACCGTCTTCCGGCAAGTGCTGCGTGCGATCGGCCGGCACACTCAAGGAATGCATCACCACCAGCTTGCAATCTGATTCGGCTGCCACCTGCACCATGTCATCGGACGAAAAGCCCGACACGTCATTAATCCAATCTATGCCATGACCAAGGGCCTTTTTAGCGGTTGTTGCATGGCGCGTGTCGATACTAAATGCAATCTCAGGGCGGCGGTAGCTATCCAATTTTTTAAGCACTGGCTCAAGCCTACCCCATTCTTCTTCGGCGGATACGCAGGCAGCGCCTGGCCGTGTGGATTCAGCGCCTATATCAATAATTTTTGCGCCGTCAATGAGCGCTTGTTTAATGGCAGCAAGCGCTTTATCGGGCGCGAAATTCGCCCCGCCATCGGAAAAGGAATCCGGTGTGATATTGATAATCGCCATGAGTTTAGTCATCAAACGTGAGTCCCGTATCACGAAGATTAGGGCCAATTTCATAGCCTTTTTCTTTGACCCATTGCTTGGCTGTTTTGCCTTTATAATTCCAATCGGGTGCTAATTCCGATAGCGGCAGCAAGGCAAAATCACGCTCTAGCAACGCCGGATGCGGAATGGTCAATTGCTCATCGCCGTAGATCTCGTCCATCACCAGAATATCAATATCGATGATGCGTGGTGCCCAGAGTTTGTCGGGTTTGCGACCTAGCACTACTTCCATGCGCTTAATTTGCACCAGCCAGTCGCGCGGGCTTAAGCTCGACTCACCCGATACCGCCATATTTAAAAAAGGCAAATTCCAACTTTTAGGCGCGTCCGCAGGCAATACCGCTTTTGATTCCAACACACGTGAAAAGCGCATATGCTTCAAAAACGGGTGAAGCAGGCTGACCGCTTTTTGCAAATGCGCCGCGCGATCACCTAAATTGCTACCAAGTCCAAAAATAATCATAAGGCCTTAAAATCTAGATTTAACAGCCGTTAACTTACCAGCCCCACTTAGAATGGCAAGTTGCCAATCCGGCCAATAGCTGATACCAACCTATAGGGGGCTAAAACAGACGTAATAAGGCAAGGATGCATACTATGCGTAGTGCGATTCTAATAGGGCTAGCGGTATTTTGCGTAGTCTCCTTAAGCGCCATGTGCATTATGTGGTTTTCCCAAGCGGCGCTGGCCAAAAAGCATATCGAAAATGTGATTGCCGCCATTAATACGCCTAATCCGATCCTCACCTATGACGCGATTGAAACGTCTGGTTTCCCCACTCGCTTAGATATCAACATCGTCAAGCCGCGCATTAACGGCCGCCTCGATCAATGGCTGATGGCAACGCAACAGCCCACCATGCCGGCCGCGGGAGAGTGGCTGGAAAATATTACCTTCAATGGCGATATTCGCATCAGCGTGAATGCGCTTTCCAACGAATATCTTTTTTCGTTCCCTTATAACTGGACGAGCACGCCGCAGATTAAACAACACAAACTCTCTTTTGCCTCACAAGCCAACAGCGATGCGGTTTGCTTAGTGCAGTTCGATAACAGCTTTGCTTTTTTAAAGACGCTGTGGAATGTGGAAAGTTTGTTGGAGCAAAAATGGCAATACATACGTACCTTTGATTGCGCATTGCCAGAAGATCGCTATGTCGATCTTGCTACCAATAAACTGCTCTATAGCAGCAAAGGCGGCAGGCTTTATATCACGCAAGCGCCGCATGGGGATCTCAATAATCTGCGCGTTTATTTCAAATTGCAGGATATGGAAGTAACCCCCGAGGGTGATGCGCTGTTTAGCCACTATACACAGCTGGTGTCTAATACCCCTTCTAGGCTTGCAGCCTATGGTGTGCAGAACGTGGAAACGGATTTTTCCTATGCCGGCCCGCGCGATGTAAGCACGCTGACTAAAGATTCAAATGTCGAAATACATCTCAATAAATTCACCTATAGCAGCGCGCTGGCAAGCTATGATGCCGCCTTGCAATTCTCGAACTATATCGACAGCACCGTTCATCGCGGCAAACTCAAACTTGATGCACATGCCGCTTTTTCGCTTGCCTATCAAACCCTGCTCCAACAGATGGCGCGACAAGTGGTTGACCAGCTCTATGCTGCCCCTTCCACTGCACCTGCTACTATGCAAGCAGCCCTGCAAACCTATTCGGCCGATGAGTTTTTTGGCTATTTGCGCCCTTCTATTCCCGATCTTTATTCGCTAGGCGCGCTGACGCAGTCGATTGATCTGAGTTATGAGGGCACCCCTGCGCTTAACGCCGGAAAAGCCAATTTATCGCAATTCGAATTCTCAGCCACCCCTTACGGTGTTACCGCCAATGGCACAGCAGCGCTGCAAGCCAACCAATTATTTCCGGAGTCTGATCTCACCATCACCTGCAATAACTGCTTCCGCCTGATTGATGATATAGCCAATTATGGCGAGCGGCTGCATGGCACCTTATCGAAACTAAGCCCGGCAGAAGCGGCCCTCTTTCATATCACCCCAGCCTATGCGCAAGGCATGAAAAGCTTTCTGTCGGCTATTGCCACCCCTAGCACTGAGAACCAAGCCAAAAATCAATTGGTCTTCACCATTAAAAGCCAGCCCAGCGGTGTTTCTGTCAGCGGCAAATCGCTCGATGAGGTGATGGGTCTTTACAGCCAGCACCTAGCGCCGTATGCGAAGCCCGCAGACGCGCTGCCCGCCCTCACACCGTAATTATTCCACGGGTTTGGGATCACTTGGGGTTTCACCCGGCTGCAACCGGCGCACATCCACCCCATATTGCTGGTGTAGAAAGCGTGCTTCGGCGAGAGCTTGCTCTAATATAGCGGGATCTAACGTACTCACAGGGCGCTTTTGAGCGCGCCTTTTGCCAAAACCAATTTTTTCTTTAATATAGCGGTAAAGCCGACGCATTTTTTTCATAGCCATTGTCATAATCGATTTATGTATACCCCGCAATCCTTGCCTTGGACAGAGCCGCTAGCACTGGCGCAGCAGATCGATGAGCCGCGCTGGGTGCTGCTCTATTCATCGGCGCAAACCAGCTATTCGGGACAGTTTAGCTATCTGGCCTGCGGGCATGCGGAAACGGTTGAAGCAGCAGATTTTACGGCCTTTGCCGCACGGCTTACCACCCAGCGGCCGCGCTTTGATCACGCCTGGTTTGGCTATCTGGGCTATGAGCTCAAGCACTGCCTGGAGCAATTACCCAAGGACGCCCCTGAGCAATTTGGACTGCCGCCACTTTGCATGATGCGTTTTCATCACATATATGTATTCGATCATCGCGCGCAAACACTAACGCTATGGTCAGATGGCACGCCCGCACACCCCAGGAAGACAGCTGCAATCTCTACTGTGCCAGCGGTGCAAGCGCTTCACTCCAATATGACCAGCGCCGAATATTTATTGGCCGCCAGAGCCATTATTGAGCGCATTCAAGATGGTGAGCTGTATCAGGCTAATCTCACGCGCAAATTCTTTGGCGAATTTGTCGATACGCCCGATCCGCTCACGATTTTTAGGCAGCTATGCGATGTCAGTCCCGCGCCCTACAGCGCCTATATTTATATCGATGGTCGCGCCATTATCTCATCGAGTCCTGAAATGTTTTTGCAGCTGGACGCGAGCGGCGAGCTGGTGTCTCGACCGATCAAAGGCACGGCTGCGCGCTTTGACGACCCCAAACACGACCAGGCATCCTACGCCGCCTTATGCAACAGCACGAAGGATCGCGCCGAAAATTTGATGATCGTCGATTTAATGCGCAATGATTTTTCCAAAGGCTGCAAAGCGAGCTCTATTCGCGTCGAGCGCCTGTTTGAAGTCACCTCGCATGCCAAGATTCACCATATGTCTAGCGAAGTGCATGGGATAAAGCGCCCTGAGGTGAGTGCCCTGGATATGGTGCAATACTGCTTCCCCCCAGGCTCTATGACTGGTGCGCCTAAAATCCATGCGATGCGCGTATGCAGCGAATATGAAAAGCAAGCGCGCGGTGTCTACAGCGGTGCGATCGGCTGGTTTGGCGGCGATGGTAGCTGTGAGTTATCGGTGGTGATTCGCACCCTGATCGTAGAAGGCAAGCGATTTGAATTCCAAGTGGGCGGGGGAATTGTGGCCGATTCCGCTCCCGAAAAGGAACTTCAGGAAATCATCGACAAGTCAGCGGGGCTGCTCAAAACCCTCCATATGGATGCGGCTCAGATACGTTCTTTATAGCTATTTTGAGGATAACCCTTGTTTTTGGCTATACCCCCTGTGGGGTATGCTAACCTATTGGGTGTTCTATGATATTAGCGCCAGTCAATCCTAATGTCCAGACTTATAGCTATGCGTTTAGCGCATAGCTGATAGGGGCAATCATCAGTTCTCAGAATAGATCATTCCGCTATACATCACCCCATCAACAACCCGCTAGCCGAACTGGTTATATACCACTAGGGGGTATGTTGAGAGTGTAACAAAACAGCGAGTTTTATTATGATAAAAGCCCTATTTAGTACCAAGACTAAGGTGGCGTTTATATGCTCCGCTTTAACGTTACTGCAAGCCTGCGCAACCACTACCCCTAGTAACGATGTCATGGCAGCCTATAATGATTCGGGCAGCATCGTGGTGAAGCCCTACACCAGAACCATCTTTAGTAGCAACGACTTCTAATCCCCATTTCCCCTCAATAAAAAAGCCGGCTGAGTAAGCCGGCTTTTTTATTGGCAGCGGGCCAGAAGGCTACTCAATCTTTAGGTTACTGCTTACTTCTTCCATCTCGGCAAAGGTAGGCTGCAAATGGCTTGGCACACTCACACGACCCATTTCCATTGATACTTGCGGTGCCATGCCTTTAAGATGTGCTACCAATATATCGCGGATGATAAAGTAGAATTGCTGATCCTCGTCATGCGCCGCCGTTGAGCGTGAGGCGATGGGGCCTACGATGCAATAGGCCAAGAATACCCCAAGGAACGTACCTACCAGCGCGCCACCGATCATCTTACCCAAAATCGCAGGCGGCTGATCAATACTGGCCATGGTTTTAATTACACCCAGTACCGCCGCTACGATACCGATCGCAGGCAGCGCATCGGCCATGCCTTGCAGCGCATGCGGTGCCTTATGGGCTTCGTGATGGTGTTTTTCGATTTGTTTATTGACCGACTCTTCGATTTCCAGCGCGCTTTCCATACCCATAGTCAGCGTACGCAGCGTGTCGCACACCAGATCAATGGCAAAATGATCGCTCAGAATTTTCGGATATTGTTTGAAGATGCTGCTTTCTTCGGGCTTTTCGATATGTTGCTCGACTGCGATCAACCCCTTGGATTTCATCTGTTTGCACAGCATAAACATCAAACACAGCAGGTCTTTGTAATCCTGCTTCTTGAATTTGGATCCTTTAAATGCACGGCCTATTTCTTTGAGCATAGCGGTTTTAAACACCTTGCCGCCATTGCCCAATAAGAACGCGCCAACAGCCGCCCCCATAATCATGGGTAATTCATGTGGCAATGCCGCTAAGATAATTTCAATTTTACCGCCGGCATGGATGTAGCTGCCAAAGACCAGCACGAAGGTGAGAATAAGACCAATAATACCAGCCATAACGAAGAATACTTTTCTTGTGGGTTACCAACGCAGTATGGCAAGCAAAAGCAAAGAAAACGTTAATCAGGCCGCAACTTCTTCGGCCGAGACGACCCCTTGGAGAATCCTTATTTTCTCTAAGATTTCGGACGAAAGCAGGTAACGGCCTGGCAATTGTAAATCAGCGACCGTTTGATCAATTTTTGCCCGCAACGTAATCTGTGAACCATTGCCATTGGGCTCACCTAAAAGTTTGCGAATGTTAATCAATGCATCCGCCTGGGTGACCACGATCTTAATACCGCCAAAGCCTTTACTTTGCCGATGCTTAAGCCAGGCATCTTCAAAGAGAGTAATCGATTGCGCGATTAAACGGGCACCCGCCTCTTCCATTTTTGCATCCGCCTGAATACAAAGAATTTTACCATTTTCCAGCCAATCACGGCTCTGATTCAGCAGCGTTTCGTTAAAGACGGATATTTCATATACACCGCCTATGTCAGACAACTGAATAAAGGCAAAACGGCCCTTATCGGAGACTTTAAATTTGCGTCCGGTGACGATACCGGCCAATCGGACCGAGCGATATTGACCGCTTAACTTGTTATCAAAGTTCGATGAACAAAGAATGCCCATCTGCTCGATTGCCGCCTTATAACCGGCCAGTGGGTGGGACGATAAATAAAACCCAATCGCATCATATTCATGCTCTAAGCGCTCCAGCGCTGTCCAATCCTCTACCGCCCGTAAGGTTGGCTTTGGAATAGCCGGCGCATGATCGCCCATGAATAGATTAGACTGATTACTGGCGCGATCGCGCTGAGCGGCTTCACCGTAGGCCATAATCATATCAAGATTATCAAAAACCTGGCGGCGATTAGCCTGCATCGTATCAAATGCTCCCGCCTTAATTAAATACTCCACTGCACGGCGATTGAGCACCTCAAGCGGCACACGGGTGACAAAATCAAACATATCGAGATACGGGCCGTTTTGCATACGCTCCTGCACGACGGCTTCCATCGCCTGCACGCCCACATTTCGCACCGCAGCCAGCGCATAGCGAATCGCTTGCGGTTCCACCGAGAACAACACATCCGATTTATTCACATCTGGCGGCAATAAGGCGATGCCAAAATGCGCGGCCTCTTCACGGAAAATACCGAGCTTGTCGGTATTGTGCATATCATAGGTCATGGATGCGGCCATGAACTCAACCGGATAATTGGCTTTCAAGAAGGCTGTCTGATAGGCAATCAGCGCATAGGCAGCCGCGTGCGATTTGTTGAAACCATACTCGGCGAATTTGGCGATCAGGTCGAAAATGCCTTTGGCTTCTTTTTTATCCACGCCACGCGCCGATGCTTTATCGACAAAAATATCGCGCTGCGCTTCCATTTCGGAGCGGATCTTTTTACCCATAGCGCGGCGCAGCAAGTCTGCCTCACCCAGGCTATAGCCCGCCAGCAGCTGCGCAATCTGCATCACCTGCTCTTGGTAAATGATAACCCCGAAGGTTTCCTTTAACACCACCTCAATGGTCGGATGCAGGTAATTGACTTTTTCCTCGCCATGCTTGCGCGCAATATAGGTCGGAATATTATCCATAGGGCCTGGGCGGTAGAGCGACACCAGCGCGATAATATCTTCCAAACAGTCAGGGCGCAGCTTTTTGAGCGTATCGCGCATGCCCGCGCTCTCCAGCTGGAACACGCCCACCGTATCCCCATGCGATAACATCTCGTAGGTAGGCTTGTCGCCTTCCGGCAGCGCCAGCAGATCAATCGTAATGTTGCGCGGTTTAAGCAATGTCAGTGTGCGTGAAAGCACGGTCAGCGTTTTCAGTCCTAAAAAATCGAACTTCACTAAGCCCGCACTTTCCGCATATTTCATCGAATATTGTACCACCGGCATATCCGATTTCGGATCGCGGTAAAGCGGCACCAGCTCTTGTAGCGGACGATCGCCAATTACCACACCTGCCGCATGGGTTGAGGCATGGCGGTTCAAGCCTTCGAGTTTCAAGCTAATATTCATCAAGCGCTCAGCCGTTTCATCCTCTTTCGAGGCGGCCTTGAGCATCGGCTCCATTTCAATCGCTTCTGCGAGTGTTACCGGATTGGCCGGATTATTGGGCACCAACTTGCAAAAACGATCCACCTGTCCGTACGGCATTTGCAGCACACGCCCTACGTCACGCAGCACCGCACGCGCTTGCAGCTTGCCAAAGGTGATAATTTGCGCCACGCGGTCATTGCCGTATTTCTGCTGCACATAGCGGATTACTTCTTCGCGGCGATCCTGGCAAAAATCGACGTCAAAGTCAGGCATCGAGACACGTTGCGGATTCAAGAAACGCTCAAACAGCAGGCCATAGCGCAACGGATTCAAGTCGGTGATCGAAAGCGCCCAGGCAACCAACGAGCCCGCGCCCGAACCACGGCCAGGGCCTACCGGAATATCATGCGCCTTACTCCAGCGGATAAAGTCCGATACGATCAGAAAGTAGCCAGGAAAGCGCATGGCGATGATGGTATCGAGCTCAAATTGCAGTCGCTCCCAATAGGGTTTGGCGATCTCTTCTTTTGCCTGCTCCGACATCTCGGCGCTATAAACATATTTCTCCAGCCGTTCTTTCAACCCTTCCGAGGCTTGCAAGCGTAGTAGCTCTTCTTCGCTCATATCCTGCGCAGTAAATTTAGGCAGAATGGGTGCTTGCGGCAGGGTGATAAAGGAGCAGCGCTTGGCAATCACCACGCTATTTTCCAGCGCTTCTGGTAGATCAGCAAAGAGCGTCACCATTTCATCCGCTGTTTTCAGGCGATGCTCAGCATTCAAGCGGCGGCGCTGGGTTTCACCCACATAGCTGCCATCAGCAATACATAAGAACGCATCATGCGCCTCATACATTTCAGCGTCTTTGAAATAGGCATCGTTGGTAGCCACCAGCGGGATATTCTGTGCGTACGCCAGGTTAATCAGCTTGGCTTCAATGGCGCGTTCTTCAGCAAGGCCATGACGGCTGATCTCCATATAGACACGACCAGGCGCGATCTGCTCTAAATCTTGCAAGTAAGTTTGCGCAATGGCATCCTTGCCGGTGAGCAATGCTTTTCCAATGGCGCCGTATATACCCCCCGTGAGTATAATCAACCCTTCGGCGTGCGCCTTAATATCATCGAGTGACAGCAGCGGTGCCAGCCCATCGGCGGGGCTCAAATAGGCTTTGCTGATGAGCGCCAATAGATTTTGCCAGCCGGTTTCATTTTGCGCATAGACCAGCAGCTGATCAGGCTTGATATTATGGTTGTTACGCCCTTCCGTTACATGCGGCTTGAGCTGCAACATGGCGCCTTGAATCGGCTGAATACCGCCATCGATAGCCGCCATGGAAAATTCCAGAGAGCCGAATAAATTCGCATTATCAGCTACCGCCACCGCAGGCATATTCTGGCTTTTGCACCATTTGATCAGATCCTTGATCGCAATCGCCCCTTCCAAGAGCGAATAGGTGGTATGCACGCGCAGATGGATAAAGCGGGGCGTCATTGCTTAAGCACCCCGTCTTCCAACCACACGGTGCGATCCATGCGGCGCGACAAATCTACGTTGTGAGTGGCGACTAACACCGCCACTTTTTGCTCTCTTGCTACCGTCATCAGGCTTTTAAACACATGTTCGGCCGTATGCGGATCGAGATTGCCGGTCGGCTCATCGGCTAGCAATAATTGCGGGCGATTCGCCATGGCGCGGGCAATGGCCACACGCTGTTGCTCGCCGCCTGAGAGCTTGGCCGGACGATGTTGCAAGCGGTCGGAAAGGCCAAATTGCGCCAGTAATTCTTTCGCGCGGCTTTCGGCCTGCGCTTCGCTTTTTCCGGCAATCATTTGCGGCAGCACCACATTTTCTAACGCGGTAAATTCGCGCAGCAAATGGTGATATTGATAAACAAAGCCAATATGATTCATGCGCGCTTGCGTGCGCATCCGGTCCGGTGCGCTCGTCATGACATCCTCGCCAATCGATACATCGCCACTGCTAGGCCGATCGAGCAAGCCGGCAATTTGCAATAAGGTGGTCTTACCCGAACCGCTGGGGCCCAAGAGCGCTACCACCTCACCGGCTTTAATCACCAGGCTCACATCGCGCAGCACGGTAAGTGTGCGTCCTGCCTGTTCGTAGCTGCGCTTCACATGGCGCAAGGTCAGCACCGCATTACTCATAGCGTACCGCCTCCGCCGGATCGAGTTGAGCTGCTCGTTTGGCTGGATATAAGGTAGCCAGGAAGGACAACGCAAAAGCAATCACCACCACGAGCAGCACTTCACTTCCATCCACCTTAGATGGCAGATGCGACAGGAAATATAGCTCATCAGCAAATAAGCGCTGGCCCATCAGCGACTCTAGCCAAAGCTGGATATTCTCAGTATTAAAAGCAATAAGCAAGCCAAGCGCAACACCCACGGCCGTTCCCACCACACCGACCGAGGCGCCGCAGGTCATAAAGATTCGCATAATCGACACACGGCGCGCACCCATAGTGCGCAAAATCGCAACATCGCGTCCCTTCTCATGCACCAGCATGATCAGACTCGAGATAATATTAAATGCCGCCACCAGAATGATCAGCATCAAAATTAAAAACATAACATTGCGCTGCACGAGCACCGCTTGGAAAATTTGGTTGTTGGAGCTTTTCCAATCATAAATACGATGGCCTGGAAACGCGCTGCTGATGCTGCGCGCGATCGCAACAGCCTGATCGGGATTATCAATCATCACCTCAATCAGGCTTACCGCAGCTCCTGCTGCATGATTCAACTTAAAATAAACCTGCGCCTCTTTAAATGGCAACACCACCAGGTTGTTGTCATAGGCAAACATGCCGATGGTAAAGAGCCCAACGACCGGATAGGCCTTCACCCGTGGCACTAAACCTGCAATGGTCGCGCGACCTTCCGGTGAAATCAGCGTAATCTCATCGCCAATTTGCAGGCCTAATTTTTCGGCCATGCGGCTGCCGATCACTACGCCCTCTTCCTGCCCTAATGCCTCCACGCTGCCTGGCGTCATTTTGCTGGTCAGCAAATTTTTCTGCTTTAGGTCTTCGACACGCAGCCCCGTCACCATTGCACCGGTCGCGCGTCCTTGATATGAGGCCATCACTTGACCTTCTACTTTGGGCATGGCGGTTTTCACGCCGCGTATGGCTGCGATACCTTGACTCAATTTTTCATAATCCTGGAGGCCTTGCGCATTGCTGTAGACACTAATATGCCCTTCCAGGCCGATGATGGATTTGATCATCTCATCGCGCACGCCGTTCATAACGGACAGCACCACAATCAAGGTCGCAACACCGAGCGCAATGCCAATCAGCGAAAAAAAGGCGATCACCGAAATGAGCCCCTCTTCGCGACGGGCCCGCAAATAGCGCCAGGCAACCTTACGTTCAAAAGCCGTTAGCATCTTACCCTATAATCTGTTTGAGGGCTGCATCCACAGCCAGCTCTTGCTTCTCGCCGGTTTTACGGCGTTTCAATTCCACCACGCCTTTTTCAATGCCTTTAGGGCCCACCGTGATTTGCCATGGCGTGCCGATTAGATCCATGCTGGCGAATTTTCCGCCGGCGCGTTCATCAGTATCATCATAGAGCACCGAAATATGTTGCGCCGAAAGGGTTTCATACAGCGACTGACATGCAGCATCGCATTTCGCATCGCCTACGCGCAAATTGATAATGCCCACCTTAAACGGCGCCACTGAATCGGGCCAAATGATACCGGCTTCGTCATGACTGGCTTCAATGATAGCCCCCACTAAACGCGATACCCCTATACCGTATGTCCCCATCTCAACACGAATCGGCGCGCCGTCAGCTCCGGTGACGTCGACATTCATCGCATCGGTATATTTGCGACCCAAGAGGAAGATCTGCCCTACCTCGATACCACGCGCCTCACGCAGGCGTTCCTTAGGGATTGGGCATTTTTCAGGCACATGCAGCTCGTCAGCAGCAGCGTAAAGATTACGCATTTCAGCGCTGCTCATTTTGACTTTACCAGCACGTATATCATCAAAGGTCGCATCATAATAAAGCGCGCTTTCGCCCGTTTCGGCAATCACCTGGAACTCATGGCTGGTCGAACCGCCGATTGGGCCGGTGACTGCGTTGACGGCAATCGCCATCAAACCCAGTGCTTCAAAAATACGGTGATACACATCATACATTTTATCGTATTCGCGCTTAGCATCATCGAGACTGGCATGAAAAGAATAGCCATCCTTCATAAAAAATTCGCGACCACGCATCACGCCAAAACGGGGGCGCACTTCGTCACGGAATTTCCAGTTGATCTGATAGAGATTAAGTGGCAGCGATTTGTAGCTTTTCACAAACGCGCGGAAATTATCAACGATCATTTCCTCACAGGTAGGGCTATAGAGCAAATCGCGCTCAGCACGGTCCTTGATGCGCAGCATTTCTTTGCCATACGCATCGTAGCGGCCGGATTCTTTCCACAGATCAGCTGGCTGAAGCGTGGGCATCAGCACACGCACACATCCCGCCTTATCAAGCTCACGCGCGACGATATTTTCGACATTCTGCAATACGCGCTGCCCCAGTGGAAGCCAAGTGTAGATGCCTGCGGCTTGCTGGCGAATCATACCGGCGCGCAGCATCAAGCGGTGCGAAACAATTTGCGCCTCAGAAGGCGTTTCTTTGAGTAGTGGCAGAAAAAATTGGCTCAGGCGCATGGCACATCCATTGTTATGATGACGTAAGGGTACGAAGAGGTATCATCTCGATCTTAATCAGCAATGCAAGCGTGATTGTAAACACAGCCGCTAAAGCGCTGGCGGTTAGAATCACACGCTTCCACGGCATCGACTTTGGCGCGGCTGCATAGCTCAGCGGGTCAACCGCTTCATCCTTGCGCGTAAAAAACGGCAACACCAAGATCATCGCGATCCACCATAGGTTGATATAGGTAAAAATAGCCATGGAAATCGACATGGCTATACCTGCTCGATTTCAACCAAGGTACCGCAAAAATCTTTTGGATGTAGGAATAAAACCGGTTTGCCATGCGCACCAATTTTAGGTTCACCATCGCCCAGCACACGCATGCCATCGGCTTTGAGTTTATCGCGCGCGGCAATAATATCGTCCACCTCGTAACACATATGATGAATACCGCCCGAGGTGTTTTTAGCCAGGAAGCCGGCAATCGGCGAATTCTCACCCAGCGGATGCAGCAATTCTATCTTAGTATTCGGCAGGTTAACAAAGACCACCGTTACCCCATGTTCTGGTATGGCTTGCGGCTCTGATACGTTTGCCCCCAAAATATTGCGGTAAACGCTTGATGCAGCTTGTAAATCAGGCACTGCGATCGCCACGTGGTTTAATCGTCCAATCATTCGACTATCCCCTTGTTTTTGCTAAGAATCCTAAACACGTTGTCATAAAAGCTTCACTTTTAATGCCCTAAGAATAGGGTAAGATGTAGCTATGGCAATAGATTTATGAGCTCTTGGTAAGGCATGGATACGGAAAAAAGTCTTCTCGTGCAAAAAAAGATCAACGCTGGGCAATCAC
This sequence comes from Rickettsiales bacterium, assembly GCA_033762715.1. GTDB lineage: Bacteria > Pseudomonadota > Alphaproteobacteria > Rickettsiales > SXRF01 > JANRLL01. The sequence continues at coordinate 22,417 of JANRLL010000014.1, forward strand.
CCAACGATGAAGGCCCCTATTATCATCATATTTTCTGGGAATCCTACAAAGGCGGCGTGAAGGGCAAATTCGGCGGCGTCGTGATTGGCTCAGCGCTCGGAAGCGTTGTAGGTGGCGCAATGTTGGCCGTTGGTACGATCGCAGGTATTACCGCGATTACGGCTGCTCCTGCTCTGTTGGTTGTTGGTGCGTTTTCCGCAGCAGGTGGGCTTTATGGTGCGCATGAATTTGGCGATGTGGGTAAAGCGGTCGGCAGCGATGCCGCACTAGGCCAGCAACTCGAAGCACGGCTTAAAACCTATCACGAAGGTAAAACAGCCGAATTGAAAAAAGAAATCAACGAACTCAAATCCGCGGTCACTGGACAGCCGGTTGTCAATGATCCCAAGCTGGATGAAGCGATTATTCGTGCCGAGGAAGATGAGCATAACTACCGCAAAGTGCATTATGCGAAATTAGAGCCAACTCCCGTCAACAGCCTCGCCTTCTGGAAAGTGGCATTGGTTGGCCTGGTGGTTGGCGCAGCAGTGGGCGTGTTATTTGCCGCTGGCCCTGGCGGCGGTGTAGCTGGTGCTTTGCTGGAACATGCACTCGGACATACGCTGGGCGCTGGCCTAGCCGAAGGGGGACTCATGGCGGCATCGGCTGCAACCTTTGGTTTGATGGGGGCAACTTTTGGCATCAACCGCGACTTCTTCCGCAAAATATTTGATAAAACCGATTTGCTCTTTAAGGGCATTATTTCCAATGATCGGGTGAAAGAACAACAAATCAAAGCCGGTGAAGCGATTATGCACAAGCTGGAAGAGGCAAAAGAAACAGCAGCTCCTGCTCCTGAGTTCAGCGTCGCCTATCCCGACTCGGCCACGCATCACCGTGATAAGTTAGCCTTGGCCGCTGAGCGGTCTTTGGCGAATATGGATCAAACCCGCATGATACCGCATTAAGGATAACCATGGTAAAGCATCCTGGTATTGAAGATCTAGCGAACGTTCCAGTGTCTACCATCGTTGATGGCAAGAGCACCGATCTGGTCGCCGGTGCCGGTAAAGGCATGTGGCGCGCGCTGGTGAAAATGAGCTCGACCGGTTTTGGTATTGGCTTGCTGGTGGGTGCGGCTGCGATTATAGGAGCGCCTGCGCTAGCCTTTGGCCTGGGTCAGTTGACCGGCGTATTGGAAGCGGCCTGGGGCATTCCTACGCTCGGCGAAGCCATCATGGGCGGTTTGGGTTTTGGCTTTAATTTCCTACTCAGCGGACCAGGTCTGTTGATGGCGGGTATGTCGGCTACAGCTGGCGGCGTAGTCGGCGCCATGGTTGGACAAAATAAAGTTTCAACCGAACTGGCGCGCTCGGAAGCCAAACGATTAGAACTGCAACGTCAACTGGCTGTGCAGCCACCACAGCCGGAATTACAACCTCCTGTATTAGTACAGCCACCAGAACCATTGCCCCCCGCACCACAGCCTGTTGCAGCTGCTCCAGCACCGGTAGCACCAGAGCCTACGCCAGCAGCTGAACCAAAAATCGTGCTGCCACCTGCTGTCACCATTGCCGCTCCTCCGTCGGAGCCGATCAAGCAGGAAACCAATGTCTCGATCGTCAATGCCAATACTAACCAGACCATCGACGCGAGCCAAACCACTATTAATCAGGAAACGGTCGCACCGGCGATTCGTCAGATTATCGAAGAACGCGCACCCGCGGCACCAGAGATGTCGCATGTGGCGCGTGAAAGCAAACGCCGCGCTGATATTCAATTTTCACCTACACCAGGGGTAGGCTAATGGGTCTTGTTGATAAAATAAAAACGGGAACCGTGGGCTTTGTGAAGTCGGCGCTCAACTATATCCCAAGCGGTATAGTTTTTACCGCCGTTGCCATTGGCGCCTTGGTACTTGCGGGTAAAATGGGTGTGCCTTTCCTGGCAGCATACGCCAACCCTACCATGGCTGGCCTGCTCACCCATGCTGCAATCAGCCTTACCTTAGGTTCACTCATCTCAGGCGGCATTGGTGCCGTACAAGAAGTCAAACATGCAGAAATGTTAGAACCGCCACGTTCTGCAAGTCCATTACCAGTCATCGAACGCGCACGCTCACAATCGTTAGCCGCTTCTCACGCCATCGAACCTCAACCACAAATCCCGCTTAGCGCCAATCTTGCGCAAGGGGCTACTCCACTGATAGGATAAGACTATGCCACAAGACAAACCCTCTTTTTTTGAATCGGTCATTAGCGGTATCGCAGGCAGCGTCAAAGGCTTGCTCGCCGGTGGTGCAGTTGGTGCTACGTTAGGCGGCCTGATCGGCGGCTTGCTCGGTGCATTGACCTTGAGTCCGGCCATGATTGGTGTGGGTGCGATTGCCGGTGCTAGCTTATTGGGTTCGACCATGGCAGCGGTGGGCGGTTTAGCCGGCACGGTAACCGGTGTGGTTAAAAGCCGCGAGCGTAGCGGTCCGAATGAACAAGATATTGTGAATCTAGCGAACATTGCCTTTGCGCAAGGCGTATCGGCTGGCCAAGAGATGCAGCAGAATCAATCGAAGACCTCATTTACCCAACGTATTATGAATGAGCGCGCTGCGCAGCCACCAGGCGCCAGCCAAAGCATCCACTAACTAGTCGACCTTAGCTACGTGCACTTCCAGCACTGGCTTCTTTTCCAAATCGCGTGAGATCGCTTTGCGCAAGAACAGGCGTACAGCTTCTTTCACTTCTTCTTTAGAGCGCTTGCCTTTCATGCCATCGACAATGCGTGAAGCTTCATCACACCAGCTATCGAGCAGTTCCTGATCTTCTTTCAAATCCAGCACGCCAGGTGCCGTAATCGTCACCGGATGCATCAAGCCGCCTTTATGGCTAACCACAACGCTGGCCACCACACAGCCATCATCGCGCAGTTTGCGGCGTGTGCGCAAAATTTCGCTTTCAGTGGAAATCATAGTGTTGCCGTCAACGGCGATATAGCCGGCATCAACCTTACCGATGACGCTCGCCTCGCCTTTTTCCAACCAAACCACCGCGCCGTTATAGGCTTGCACCGTCTCCGGCACGCCCATCGACTTGGCAAAGCGCGCATGCTCATGCAGATGGCGCAACTCGCCATGCGTAGGAATTGCAATTTCCGGACGCACCAGCTCATACATATGTTTAAGCTCATCACGCGCCGGATGACCAGACACGTGGATAAAATGTTCTTTAGCGGTGATGACTTCGATATTTTTCTCAACCAAACGATTGATAATCCAATTCACCCGCGTTTCATTGCCGGGGATTTTGCGCGATGAAAAAATCACCGTATCGCCTGGCGCCAAGCGCAGCGTTGGGTGATCTCCGCGCGCAATACGTGTAAGCGCCGCGCGCGTTTCACCTTGGCAGCCGGTGCAGATGATCATCGCATCTTTGCGCGGCAGGTTCATAATCTCGCGGTCGCTTAAAAACTCGATGTCTTTATCGAGGTAACCGCTTTCTTTCGCTGCTTCCACCACGCGCCACAGCGAACGTCCTGCTAATGCAATCACACGGCCTGCTTCATGCGCCGCCATAATCAATGAAATCACTCGCGCCAAGTTGGAGGCAAAAGTCGTCACCACCACGCGCTGCTGGCAGCTGGCAATTAAGGATATGAGTTCTTTGCGCACATCGCCTTCAGAGCCGGACTCGCCTGGCTCAAAAACGTTGGTCGAATCGCACACCATAGCGAGCACCTTCTGGTCGCCATAGCGCTTGAGTGTTTCGTAATCGGAAACTGGGCCAACCATGGGGGCTGCGTCAAATTTCCAGTCACCGGTATGCATCACCACGCCTTTGGGCGTATTGATCGCCAAAGCTTGCATCTCTGGAATAGAATGGGTCAGCTGCACCAGCTCAAGCGAGAACGGCGCTAAGTCAAAACTGCTGCCAGGCTTCAGCTCATGCACCACGGGTTTTTTACCCGGGCCCATTTCGGAAAGCTTATGTTTGAGGAACGCAGCAGTAAATGGTGTGGCATAGACTGGACATTCAAACTCGCGCCATAAATACGGCACAGCGCCCAAATGATCCTCGTGCGCATGCGTCAGCACCAGCCCTAAGAGCTTGTCTTTAATTTCATGCACAAAGCTGATATCGGGCAGAATGATTTCAACGCCTGGCAGGTAATCATTGGCAAAGCCAATGCCACAATCGACCATGAGCCACTTGCCGCCATAGGTATAGAGATTGAGATTCATCCCTATTTCATTCGAGCCACCCAGCGGAACGAACAACAGTTCGTCCTTATATTTTTCAAAATTAAACGACATGATTACACGATGATAAGATGTTTATTCATATGATAAAGGTCATGGAGCCCATAAATAGTCAAATCGGGTTCGACCTGTTCTATCAATGCACAGGATTTGGCATATAACGATGCCAAACCACCGGTAGCGATAACTTTCATGGGCGCAGCATACTCTGCTTTGATACGCTCAGCAATGCCTTCGATCAGGCCAATATAGCCATAAAATATGCCCGACTGCATGGCGCTGGTCGTATTGGTGCCGATCACCCTATCGGGGCGCTGGATGCCGATATTAGGCAGTTTAGCGGCCGCGCGTTGCAAGGCATCGAGCGATAAATTCACGCCAGGTGAGATCACTCCGCCTAAATATTCACCCTTATCGCTGACGATATCAAAAGTCGTAGCCGTGCCAAAATCCACCACAATCAGTGCTTGTTGATATTTCTTCCAGGCGGCAAAAGCATTGACCAAGCGGTCGGCACCCAGCTCGCGGGGATTGTCGATTTTAAGCGTCATGCCCGTATTGATCGCCAAGCGTGGATCGCCAATCACCAACAATTCGGTATTGAAGTAACGCTTAGCCAGCATGCGCAGATCAAATAGCGATTGCGGTACCACGCTTGCCACCACAGCGGCTTTTACCTGCGAAGGCTTGAGTTTGGCATGCTCCATCACCTGGGTCAGCCACACCCCATATTCATCGGCAGTGCGTTTGGGGTCGGTTGAAATGCGCCATTGTCCAACAATGCGCTCTTTTTCAAAGACGGCAAACACAACGTTCGTATTGCCAACATCAATGGCCAATAACATGCATCAGCCCTTTTTCTGTACGTCCGGCGGGAAAATATCAGCCGCCAAAATATGCTGCTTGCGGCCGTTGGGCAGTTTGAGCACCAGGCTGCCATGCGCATCCATTTCCTCGGCAATACCTTCAATGGTGCCGTCTGGCAATTTAGCCACCACGGTTTTGCCCATGCGCCAAGCATGTTGCAGCCAGCTTTTGCGAATCGGCGCGAACCCTTTTTGGTTCCACAGATTATAGCTTTCAATGAAATGATGGATGAAGCGCGAGAGAATAATTTTGGCCGATACCAGCTCCACACCCGCATCTTTCAAACAGGATGCCGGAAATTCGGTTTTAGCGGGGAAGCTGTCGACATTCACGCCCACACCCACCACGGCCCAGCTACAGTGAGCATCACCGGCACGGAAGGATTCGAGCAAGATGCCGCCCAGTTTGCGGTCATTGAGTAAAATATCATTGGGCCATTTGCAGGTGAGCACCTGGTCTTTGGGCAATAAAGGCGCCAGCGCCTCAATCACGGCAAGTGCGGCAACGAACGACAGCTCTGCGCATTGCTGCAAGGGTTTTTCTGGCTGCAATAGCACCGAGACGAATAAATTGCCGTTGCTGGAAATCCACTGGCGACCTAAGCGGCCTTTGCCAGCGGTTTGTTCCTTAGCCCAGATGACTGCGCCATGCGAGCCACCGGCTTTGGCCAGGCGTTTAGCTTCTTCGTTGGTAGAATCTAGGCTGTCAAACGACAGCAGGTGATAATCATTGAGCAGGTCAGACGATGCGCTTTTCTTTGCACTCATGGCACCAATACCTCTGCGGCTGCTTTCGCCTGTTGAATAAGGGGCGATGGCACCAAGAAGAACAGGACCGTCACCACTGTAGATAGCAACAAGCTTACACGCAGTGCGCATGGAATGCCAACATCAAAGCGCTTGGCCGGCTCATCAAAATACATGACCTTGACCACCTTGAGGTAATAGTAGCAGCTGATCACACTAATCGTAACCCCGACAACTGCCAGCCACATGAGCTGTGCTTCTACCAACGCCATCACAATGTAGAACTTACCGAAAAACCCAGCCAGCGGGGGAATACCCGCCATGGAAAACATCACCGCAGCCAGCATCAACGCAAGCAGCGGACGCGTCTGCGCCAGGCCGCGCAACTCTTTAATGTCTTCGACATAATGACCATCATATTTCATAAGCATTACGCAGCCAAACGCCGCCGCACTCATGAAAATATACAGCGCCAAATAGATCAGGATCGCCTGCACACCCGCTTGATTGCCCGCGGCCAACCCCATCAGCATAAAGCCAGCATGGCCGATCGAGCTATAGGCAAGCAGGCGTTTAATATTGGTTTGCATAATGGCTGCCAGCGCACCCACCGACATGGAGAGGATCGAAACCAAGATAATGATTTGCTGCCACTCATCGATTAAAGCGCCAAACGGCTCAAGCAAAATACGCACTAGCAATGCCAGGGCGGCAACTTTAGGCGCGGTTGCAAAAAAGGCCGTAACCGGCGTGGGTGCGCCTTCATACACATCGGGCGCCCACATATGAAATGGTGCGGCCGACAGCTTGAAGCAAAATCCTATAATCACCAAAACCAGCCCCACCACGACACCTTTGGAGGCAACGGCCTCGGGCGTTGAAAACAGGGATTTAATCGTCTCAAAACCGGTGCTGCCGGTAAAGCCGTATATCAGCGAAATCCCAAACAGCATCATACCCGAAGCCAGGGCGCCGAGCACAAAATATTTAAGGCCGGCTTCGCTTGATTTGGCATGATCGCGCGAGAAAGATGCCAACACATAAAGCGCTAAGCTCGATAGTTCCAGCGCCATATAAACAGAAAGGAAATCATTGGCTGAAATCATCAGCATCATGCCAATGACTGAAAAGAGCGTCAGGATGATAAACTCAAACGGCTTGCCCTCGCCTTCGCTAAGCCAGGCTTCCGACAACAGTAGCACTAGAATAGTTGAAACCAAGACCAGGATTTTAGCCAGCGCCGTATAGTTAGAAGCGGCCAGCATTGTGTTCATCACCGTCCAGTTAGCGCCCATGCCATTTATCAGCAGATAGACACCAAAGACGAGCGAGGCAACGGCGATCCACACTAAACCCGTGTTACAGCGCTGCTGGCGATAGACGCCATGCACCAAGAGGATCAAAGCCGTAAGCCCTAAGAAGAGCTCAGGTTTAATCGCCGATAAGCTCGCAACTACGATATCACCCAATAGATTAGTCGTGGGCACCAGGAACCTCCGCTTGTGTAACTGTCACTTGTTTAATGAGCTGCGCAACCGATGGTTCCATCGCTTTCAAATAGGAGTTCGGATAAATACCAATCCAGATCACCAGCGCGATAATCGGAATAAAAATCACCCGCTCACGCACAACGACATCTTTCATATGGCGCACCTCTTCATTGGTGATCTCGCCAAACATCACGCGCCGATAGAGCCACAGCATATAGGCCGCACCGAGCACGATGCCGGTGGCCGCCAGCAGCGCTACCCAGCTATTGACACCGAAAATACCGAGCAGAATAAGAAATTCGCCGACAAAGCCCGAGGTAGACGGCAGGCCGACCGAGGCCATGGTGAAGAACATAAAGATCAACGCAAAGCGCGGCATGATGCTAGTAACGCCACCGTAAGCTGCAATCTCGCGCGTATGCATGCGGTCATAGACTACACCCACGCATAAAAACAGCGCGCCCGACACCAGACCGTGGCTGATCATTTGGATGATCGCGCCTTGGATGCCTTGCATGTTGAAAGCAAAGATACCGATCGTGACAAAGCCCATATGCGCCACCGACGAATAGGCGATTAGTTTTTTCATGTCTTCCTGCATCAGCGCTACCAGCGAGGTGTAGATGACGGCGATAATGCTTAAGGTGAAAATAAGCGGCGCAAAATAATGCGAGGCTTCCGGCAGCATCGGCAACGAGAAACGCAAGAAACCGTACGCGCCCATTTTAAGCAAAATACCTGCCAGGATCACCGAACCTGCCGTTGGCGCCTGCACGTGAGCGTCGGGAAGCCAAGTATGAACCGGCCACATCGGCACTTTTACGGCAAAAGAAGCAAACATTGCAAGCCACAACCATTGCTGCACCGAAAGCGCCAGTGTTGGCGCTTGTTTCATCAACTCGGGAATATCGGTGGTATCAAACTGGATATAAAGATAGGCGATCGCAACCAGAAGCAACAGCGAGCCCGCCAGCGTATAAAGGAAGAATTTATAGGCCGCGTAAATACGCTGCTTACCGCCCCAAATGCCGATGATAAGATACATCGGAATCAGCATACTTTCGAAAAAGATATAAAACATGATGAGATCAAGCGCGCAGAATACACCAATCACCAGCGCTTCTAAGATCAGGAAATTCGCCATGAAGCCACAGGTACGGTGGGTGATACTCTCCCAGCTGCATAAAATACAAATCGGCATCAGGAAGGTTGTCAGCAACACCATGAACAACGAAATGCCGTCAACACCTAAATGGTAACTGATATTGAAGCCGAGGAACCAATCATATTTTTCAACAAACTGAAAACTAGCGCTGCTACTGTCAAAACCTACCCATAACGCGAGTGAAAACCCAAAGGTTATCAGGGTAGTAAAGAGTGCAATATAGCGGGCCTCCGACGCGGATGAAGGCGTGTCGCCTTTGCTCGCTAATAAGATAACCAGCGCGCCAAATAATGGCAACAATACAAGAATACTTAGCATCTACACCCCAAACAGAATCCAACTTACGATCGCCAGGAAACCCAGCAACATCGCAAATGCGTAATGATAAATAAAACCAGTTTGCAAACGGCTGGCACGTCCCGCCAACACCGCCGTCACCCAAGCAGCACCGTTCGGCCCCAAGCCATCAATGATTTTGGTATCCCAGAATTTCCACAAGCGGTATCCCAGGCGCTTCGTTGGCTGCACAAATATATGGTCATAGAGTTCATCAAAATACCATTTATTGAGCAGGAATTGATAAAGCCGTGGGAACGTCGTTTTAATTTTCTCCGGCAAAGCGGGATTGACGATATAAAACACCCAAGCCAGCGCAATACCCAGCACCGCCATCAAGAGCGGCAGCGTCACCACCCATAGCGGCACGTGATGCGCTTCTTCCAATATGTGATGCGAAGTGATGCTGTTTTGCCAGAAATCACCCGACGGCGACACCATGCCCAGCGCATGATAGCCAATGGCGCCAGAAAACAGCGCGCCCAGCACCAGCAAAATCAACGGACGCAGCATAATCGGCGGCGACTCATGCACATGATGCAAGACGTCAGCCGATGCGCGCGAGGTGCCGTGGAAGGTCATGAACAACAAACGGCAGGAATAAAAGGCGGTCATAAAAGCCGCCGCTACACCCAGCGCGAAAGCAAAATGCCCGACACCACCAAACGCATAGGCCGCTTCTAAAATCATATCTTTGGAATAATACCCGGCAAACCAGGGGATGCCAGCCAGCGCCAGTGAGCCGATCCACATAAACGCATAGGTGATGGGCATCATTTTCCAGATACCACCCATCTTGCGCATATCCTGTTCGCCCGACATGCCGTGAATCACCGAGCCCGCGCCCAAGAAGAGCAGTGCTTTGAAAAACGCATGGGTCATCAGATGGAAAATCGCCGCCGCATACGCGCCCACGCCGCAGGCAAAGAACATATAGCCCAGCTGCGAGCAGGTAGAATAGGCGATCACGCGCTTAATATCATTTTGCACTAGACCAACAGTGGCTGCAAAGAATGCGGTCAATGCGCCAATGACGCAGACTACTTCCAGCGCCACGGCCGATTGCTCGAACAAGGGCGAACAACGCGCGACCATAAACACACCTGCCGTCACCATGGTTGCAGCATGGATCAATGCCGATACCGGTGTTGGGCCTTCCATAGCATCGGGAAGCCAGGTATGCAGGCTGAGCTGCGCCGATTTACCCATCGCACCAATGAAGAGCAGAATACAGGCAAGCGTCAGTGCGTGGAATTCCATACCGATGAACACGAGTGTGCTATCTGCTTTTTCAGCTGCCGCGGCAAAAATACCATCGAAATAGACCGTGCCGAAAATGACATAGACGGCAAAAATACCCAGCGCGAAACCCAGATCGCCGACACGGTTCACCAGGAACGCTTTAATGGCAGCAGCGACTGCTTCTGGTTTTTTATACCAAAAACCAATCAGCAGATAGGAGCACAAGCCCACCCCTTCCCAACCGAGGAAAAGCTGCACCAGATTATCCGATGTCACCAGCATCAGCATGAAGAAGGTAAAGAGCGACAGATAGGCCATAAAGCGCGGCTGGTGCTCGTCATGACTCATATAACCCACCGAATAGACATGCACCACCGACGACACCCAGGTCACCACCACCAGCATTACCGCCGTAAGCGCATCGACGCGCAATGTCCAATTCACTGTAAAGTCACCCGATGTAATCCAGGAAGCCAGCTGCACCTTATGCACCACACCCGCATCGCCCACCAGATCGCGCCAGGGAATGCCCGCCATAGCAAGGCCTGCGAATTCTTTAAAGATGAGACCAGCCAGAATGGCCGATATAATCATCGCGCCACAGGTCAATTGCTGAGCCAGGCGCGGCGTAATGCTGCGCACCGTGAGCCCCACGATCAGCGATGCCAAGAGTGGCAAAAATACGAGCGCTGTAATCATATTATCCCTTCATGATATGAATATCTTCAACCGCAATCGAGCCGCGGTTGCGGTAATAAATCACCAATATGGCCAGGCCAATCGCCGCTTCAGCTGCCGCCACTGTCAGAATGAATATGGCAAATACCTGTCCGGCCAAATCCTGCAGCAACACGGAAAACGCTACGAAATTGATATTGACCGACAGCAGAATCAATTCGATCGACATCAAAATAGTGATGATGTTTTTACGGTTCAGAAAAATGCCGCAAATGCCCAAGGTGAACAGCAGGCTCGATACGGTGAGGTAATGCATGATACCGATTTGTGCAAAAAATGGCTGCTCCATTACGATATCCCCTTCCCGCTTTCGACTTGCACTACGGCGAAACTATCTTCGCGTTTGCGCGCCATTTGTTTAGCTACGCTCTGGCGACGTACGCCAGCGCGCGTACGCAACGTCAGTACAATCGCGCCGATCATCGCCACCAGCAGAATAACGCCCGCCAACTGGAACGGGTATATATAATAGGTATAAAGCACCGAGCCGATGGCTTTGGTATTGGTGACATGGTGTGGGTTCGGTGTGGGCAGCAACGGTTGGGCTACTGCAATCTTCATCTGGATAGACCAGTAAAACACGATCATCAATTCAATGAATGCAACCACAGCAATGCCAACGCCTAAGGGCAAGTGGCGCATGAATCCTTGGCGCATTTCGGTGAAATTAATATCGAGCATCATCACCACGAATAGAAACAGCACTGCCACCGCGCCAACATAGACAATGACCAGCGTCATGGCGATATATTCAGCGCCAAGCAATACGAATAGTCCCGCCGAATTGAAAAAAGCGAGAATCAGGAAAAAGACGCTATGCACTGGATTGCGCGAGGCAATCACCATCACCGCCGAACCAATGGTCACGCCGGAAAACAGATAAAAAATGATCGTGGCTAATAATTCGCTCATACCTTACCTATAGGCCGCGTCTGCTTGCAAATTGGCGGCAATCGCTGTTTCCCAGCGCTCGCCATTGGCTAGCAATTTTTCTTTGTTATAGAAAAGCTCCTCGCGCGTCTCAGCAGCGAATTCAAAATTAGGTCCTTCCACAATCGCATCCACCGGGCACGCCTCTTGGCAAAATCCGCAATAGATGCATTTGGTCATATCGATGTCATAGCGGGTGGTACGGCGTGAACCGTCAGCACGCTCTTCCGCCTCAATCGTGATCGCTTGCGCCGGACAAATCGCTTCGCATAACTTGCAGGCGATGCAACGTTCTTCGCCATTCGCATAGCGGCGCAGCGCGTGCTCCCCGCGAAAACGTGGGCTAAGCGGCCCCTTTTCAAACGGATAATTGATAGTCACTGGTTTTTTGAACATATAGCGCAGTGTCAGCGCAAAGCCGGAAATCAGCTCAGTCAGCAGAAAAATGCGCGCGGTACTTGCCAGTCTTAGCATGCCATTATCCTATGTTGGTCGTTTTGTTTCGTTTGCGCCAGATATAGACCACGATCATCAATATCACCAGTACGATCACACCGCCCGACACATACGGCATATAGGTTTTGATCAGTTTTTTGTTGCCGCCGATAAGATAGCCAACGCCCACCAAGGTTGACATCCAGATGGCACCACCCACACCGGTATAGATGCAGAATTTTTTGAGATCCATTTTCGCCAATCCTGCCGGAAACGAGATAAAGTGGCGAAGGCCAGGCACCAAGCGGCCAGTGAAGGTGGAGATTTCGCCGTGGCTGTAAAAGAATTTATCGAGCTTTTCCATTTTATCGGGACCAAAGAAGAAATATTTGCCGTAGGCATTGATAAAACGACGGCCATAATGATAGGCGATATAATAGTTAAACAATGCGCCACCAATGGTGCCGGTGATACTGCATAGCAGCACTAAAAACAGATTCATCTGCCCTTGCTGCACCAAATATCCGGCTGGAATCATCGTCACTTCGCTGGGAATCGGCATGAAGGTGCTTTCCAGAAAGGTCATAATGAAAATGCCAGGATAACCCAGCGTATGCACCACATCGACCAGCCATTGGATCATGTGCTGAATACCGGTGCCGACCCCTTCATGGATGACGACAATGTCATCTGGCAGAGGAACGTCCGATAGTGTGATTTCTGGATTAGCGCTCATTTATACACCCGTTGAGAAAAAGACTATATAGGCAGCCGTAAGCACGACCCATACCAAAGAAAACGGCAAGAATACTTTCCAGCCCAAGCGCATCAACTGGTCATAGCGATAGCGCGGCAGCGTCGCGCGCGCCCAAATAAAGACAAAAAGGCAGAACAGTACTTTCATGATAAACCAGGCAGGCGCTGGAATGAGCGTCAGCGGCATTACATCGGCCACTGGATACCAGCCGCCTAAGAAGAGAATAGTCGTCATGCCACTCATCAAAATCATATTGGCATATTCACCGAGGAAAAAGAGCGCAAAGCTCATCGACGAATACTCTACGTTATAACCGGCAACCAGCTCGGCTTCCGCTTCCGGCAAATCGAATGGATGACGGTTGGTTTCCGCCAGCGCCGAAATAAAGAACAACACAAACATCGGGAATAAGATGCCACACGCATGCCAATTCCAGATGCCGCCTTCCTGCGCGCGCACGATATCGCTTAAGTTCAGCGAACCCACTAGCAGCAGCACCGTTACAATCACAAAACCGATGGACACTTCGTAGCTCACCATCTGCGCCGATGAGCGGATCGCACCCAAAAACGCATATTTCGAGTTACTAGCCCAGCCGGCCATGATGATGCCGTATACGCCAAGCGACGAAATGGCGAAAAGATAGAGAATACCGACATTTATATCGGCCACCACGAAATTGGGCGCCAGCGGAATCACCGCCCATCCCAGCAGCGCCAGCATAAAGGTTAGCATTGGCGCCATGAGGAACACCACTTTGCTCGACTGCGTCGGCACAATGGTTTCTTTCAATATGAGTTTCAGCCCATCCGCAAACGGCTGCAGCAGCCCCCAGAACCCAACGACGTTAGGGCCTTTGCGCAGCTGCATCGCGGCAATTACTTTGCGCTCCATCAAAGTCAGCATCGCCACGCAAATCAAAAGCGGCACCACAATAATCAGAATTTGCAGCGCGATCATCAACAGCGGATATAACGCATTCAACCACCACTGCTCTAAGGTCCAATCCGGTATCATTTAGGCCACCTTCTTCGCTTGTGGTTGGCCGATGGCTTGCGTGCATTGAGCCATGGTTTTAGACGCACGGCTTATCGGATCACTCATATAATAGTTGGTGATAAACTGATCAAATGGCGTGGCCGATATATTCCATTTTTGCGTCGAAGCGGCTGTCCAAGCAGCTGGCACAATTTCACCCACCTTGGCAAAATGCGGCGCTTGTTTTTTCATGCGCTCGCGCAATTGCTCCAGGCTGTTACAAGGCAGCGGGGTTTTGAGCACATCGGACAGTGCGCGAACTATCGTCCAATCCTCTTTTGCCTGACCGGGCGGGAACACAGCGCGTCTCGTGCGCTGCACACGGCCTTCAAGGTTCACATAGGTCGCATCTTTTTCCGTATAGGCTGCGCCTGGCAACACCACATTGGCGCGATGCGCCCCGTCATCACCGTGATGACCTTGGTAAATTACAAATGCATCACCAAGCAGGCGCATATCAAATTCATCCGCACCGAGCAGGTAAACCAGTTTGATCTCGCCGCTTTGGCAGCCAGCAAAAATCTGTCCAATATCCTTGCCACCTGGTGCCGGTACAAATCCCAGATCGAGCGCAGCAACGCGCGAAGCGGCATGATGCAGCACGTTAAATCCGTTCCAGCCGTCTTTTACCAGGTTGCATTGGGTGGCAATCGCCTTCGCTGCTGCAAAAACCTGATCGCCATCATCACGTGCGAGGGCAGCTGTTCCCAGCACCAGCATCGGCGCTTTTGCCTCGGACAAGAGCTTAGCCACCGGATGCTTGCCAGCGGCAATTTCGCCAAGCAGTTTAGGATCATTACCCAGATACTCATACGGATAGGTCAGCTCATCTTGCGTGCCCAGCACGAAAATCTTCAGCGTACCTTTGAGCCACGCCTTGCGGATACGCGCATTAAGCATCACCGCTTCGCGGCGTGGGTTGGCTCCCACCAGCAGCAGCACATCGGCCTGTTCAATGCCAGCTATGCCGCTATTGAACAGATAATTCGCACGTTGGCTCACATCGAATTTCGCGCCTTCCTGACGGCAATCGCGGTTTTCCACACCCAGCCCATCGAGCAGATCGCGCAGCGCCATCATGCTCTCAGCGCAGGCCAAATTACCCGCCACTGCGGCCATTTCCTGGCGCTTCAAACTTTTGATCTGTTGGGCAATCACCTCAAACGCTTGTTGCCAGCTGGCTTCTTGCAGCTTGCCTTCGGCGTTTCGGACATAAGGGCGGTCTAAGCGCTGCACGCGCAAACCATCGCAGGCATAACGCGTTTTATCGGCGATCCATTCTTCGTTAATGTCCTCATGCACGCGCGGCAATATACGCATCACCGCTTCGCCGCGGCTGTCGATGCGAATATGCGAGCCTACTGCATCGAGCACGTCGATCGATTCGGTTGATTTCAGCTCCCACGGGCGAGCTGTAAAAGCGTACGGTTTGCTGGTAAGCGCACCCACTGGGCACACATCGACCAAATTGCCGGCCAATTCGGTGGTCAGGGTTTTTTCCACGTAAGTCCCGACTTCCATATGCTCGCCACGGCCATAAGCACCAAGCTCCGGCACACCGGCCACTTGGGTGGCAAAGCGAATGCAGCGGGTGCAATGGATACAGCGGGTCATATGGGTTTTAATCAGTGGGCCCATATATTTATCTTCAACGGCGCGTTTGCCTTCTTTGTAGCGACTTTCGCCTTTGCCATAATAAAGTGACTGGTCTTGCAGATCGCATTCGCCGGCCTGATCGCAAATTGGGCAATCGAGCGGATGGTTGATCAGCAAAAATTCCATTACGCCTTCGCGTGCTTTTTTGACCATTGGCGAATTGGTTTTCACCACCATGCCGTCTGAGCATGGTAGCGCGCAAGACGCTTGCGGCTTCGGCGGGCCAGGCGATACTTCCACCAGGCACATGCGGCAATTACCCGCAACACTCAAGCGCTCATGGTAGCAAAAGCGCGGTATCTCAATACCCACTTGCTCACAGGCTTGAATAACCAACGTGCCCGCTTCAACTTCTATTTCTTTGTCATCGATCGTCAGTTTAGGCATGGGTTTCTCGTTTTGCGTATTGATCTACCATATCGAAAATCATTTCTTTTAATTTCACGAATTCAGGCTGTTTCACTTTGCGAAATTTCACCGCGCTGTAATCTTTGCGGCGCTCATCCTGACTACGGCCGGCGCGCACGAATTCAATACGGCCAAACATAATCGGGTTGGCATCGCGAAATACCACCTCAGCAATCGCGGCAATAGGAATCTCGCGTTTAGCGCCAAAACCAAAGCGCATAATGTTCCACCAGCCTTTGCGATGAATGATAACGCGGTCAGTGAGCAGCTCGACCTGCCCATCTATTCCTTCAATATACATAAGACGTTTGGCCATGATTCCCTCGCTTATGCTGCTCGTTTGTTGCTATATTCGTTGATGCGGCGCTCAATCTCTCCGCGGAAATGGCGTACCAAGCCTTGCACCGGCCAAGCCGCTGCATCACCCAACGCACAAATCGTATGGCCTTCGATGCGGCTTGCAATATCGAGCATATGGTCAATATCTTCGATTTTCGCCTGCCCCTTGGCCATGCGCTCCATCATGCGCCATAGCCAGCCAGTGCCTTCACGGCACGGCGTGCATTGGCCGCAGGATTCATGCATGTAGAATTTGGACAAGCGGGCAATGGCTTTGACCACGTCCGTCGATTTATCCATTACAATCACCGCTGCCGTGCCCAGACCCGATTTTACTGCGCGCAGTGAATCGAAATCCATCAGCACCGTATCGCAAATATCTTTAGGCAGCATTGGCACCGATGAGCCGCCAGGAATGATCGCCAGCAAATTATCCCATCCGCCACGCACACCACCGGCATGCTTCTCGATCAGCTCTTTCAGCGGAATGCCCATTTCTTCTTCGACGTTGCAGGGATTATTCACGTGACCCGAAATGCAAAACACTTTGGTGCCGGTATTGTTTGGTCGCCCTATGCCTGCAAACCAGGCCGCGCCGCGGCGCAAAATGGTAGGTACCACCGCAATCGACTCGACGTTATTGACTGTAGTAGGGCAACCCCACACACCAACAGCTGCCGGAAACGGCGGCTTCAAGCGTGGCTGGCCTTTTTTGCCTTCCAGCGATTCGATCAGCGCCGTTTCTTCGCCGCAAATATAAGCCCCTGCTCCACGATGCACATAGATGTCGCAGTCAAAACCGGAGCCGCAAGCATTCTTACCAATTAATCCAGCTTCATAGGCTTCATCAATCGCATGCTCTAAGCGATTAGCTTCTTCAACGAATTCGCCGCGAATATAGATATAGGCCGCAACCGCGCGCATGGCATAGCAGGCAATCAAACAGCCTTCGATCAGCTTATGCGGATCATGGCGCATCATATCACGATCTTTGCAGGTGCCTGGCTCGCCTTCGTCGGCATTCACTACGAGATAAGACGGACGGCCATCCGATTTTTTCGGCATAAACGACCATTTGATGCCGGTGGAAAAGCCAGCCCCGCCACGGCCGCGCAGGCCCGATGCTTTCACTTCTTCCACAATGGCTTCTGGCTCTTTGCTTAAAATCGCCCGGGTATTATCCCAATCACCACGCGAACGCGCGCCAGCCAAACGCCAGTCCTGATGGCCGTAGAGGTTGGTAAAAATCCTATCTTTATCTGCGAGCATTACTTGGTCCCTCCGACAAGGCTGGTAAGACCACCAAGCGGCTCAGAACTTTTGCGCTTGGATTGCGGCCCTGCTTTGGGGGACTTATCATTGGCCAGCGCATCTATCAGCTCCACCACATTCTCTGGTGTGAGATCTTCGTAATAATGATCGCCCACTTGGCACATCGGCGCATTCACACACGCACCCAAACATTCCGCCTCTTTCAAGGTGAACATGCCGTTGGATGTGGTTTCGCCCATTTTAATGCCTAGGTGTTTTTCGCAGGCGGCTACAATCGCATCCGAACCGCGCAACCAGCATGGCGTGGTAGTGCAGACTTCGATCATGTGTTTGCCGACCGGCTGCAAATTATACATGGTATAGAAGCTCGCCACCTCATAGACACGCACCGGCACCATATTTAAAAACTCGGCGATATAATCCATAGCGGCTTTAGACAACCAATTTTTATTTTGGCGCTGCGCCAATGTCAAAAGCGGCATTACCGCACTTTGTTCACGGCCAGCCGGATAGCGGCGTACAATACGCTGCGCCTTCTCCAAATTATCAGGAGTAAAGGCGAAGGTGGATTCATCTTGTGGTGATTTTGCGGTGCTCATGGAACTGGTAATCTACTGGTTTTTGTTTTGGCGCTAGCTGGTCCCGTAGGCTTCAGCTTCGTTTCGTTAGGAGGCATTTTTTTGAGATCCATCAGCAGCTGGGCCACCGACTGACCATTGGTAGCAATCCCTGCGCTCTGAGTTGCCTTGCCGGGCACGAGCTGTGGATTAGCGCTTTGGGTGGTTGCAGGATTGACGGTCGGATTAGGCGGTGTATCCGAAGTCGGCGCTTTAGCCGCTGAGGCGTTTTGCTGGATAACCACTACAGCAGTCTTTTTAAAGACCTTGAGCAGACGCGAGGTGCGTGTTGGATCTGCCGGCGGCATCAACAATATGTCGCCCACTACAAACGGGTCTTTCCCATTAGCAACGATGAAACACGCCATGGTGTAGTCATGGGCGCGTTCCTTATAAAAATAAATCAAGCCACCTTCACTCACGACAAATTGCAACAGCGCGTTGGACTGTTCAGCCTGTAGCTTTTGATATGCCTCAGCATCAGGAATCGAGCCATAACCCACTCGGGTTTCCTTGTAGGTGCTGTCAGCGCTGAATAGCAAATATTGGTACGGCTGCGCGTTGAAGTTGAGCAGCTCTTGGCCAGCTGGGCGCTCATAGACGTTGGACAGTTTCCAAAAACCGGCAACATCTTCTTTTTTACATGGGCGCGATGGCGGCAAAGCTGGAAAGCCTACCACCGGTGCCGGTGCGATAACCGTATCGGCTGTAGCAGGCGCCACAGCCGGTGCCGTTTTTGCAGGCGCTGCTGCTTGCGGCGCCGATGGCGTTTGTGCGAGAGCCGCACCAGCGGCTGCCACACAGGCTAAACTTGAAAGGCAGAGTAGATAGCGTTTCATCGATCAATCTCCCCAAATACAATGTCCATGGTTCCAATGACAGCCACGACGTCTGCCAGTAAATGCCCTTTGGTCATAAAATCAAGCGCTTGCAAATGAGCAAACCCGGGTGCGCGAATTTTGCAGCGATACGGCTTATTGCTGCCGTCCGATATTAGGTACACGCCAAACTCGCCTTTGGGCGCCTCGACGGCCGTATAGGTTTCACCCGCCGGCACACGGTAGCCTTCAGTGAATAATTTGAAATGATGAATCAGCGCTTCCATCGATTGTTTCATCGCCGCGCGTTTGGGCGGTGCAATTTTACTATCTTGCGTCACCACCGGTCCTTTGGGCATACGCTCGATACATTGTTTGATGATTTTAAGCGATTGGCGCATTTCTTCCATGCGCACCATGTAGCGATCGAAACAATCGCCATGCTTGCCGATGGCTACATCGAAATCGAGTTTATCATACACATCATAAGGCTGGCTCTTGCGCAGATCCCAGGCAACGCCTGAGCCACGCAGCATAGGGCCGCTAAAGCCCCAATCCATGGCTTCTTGCGCCGAGACGATCCCAATATCCACCATACGCTGGCGGAAAATACGGTTGTCGGTGAGCAGGCTATCTACGTCGTCGATATATTTGACGAAACCTTCGGCCCACCGCAGCATGTCTTCATCGAGGCCGGCTGGAATATCTTGATGTACGCCGCCTGGGCGGATATAGGCCGAGTGGAACCGCGCACCGGATGCACGCTCATAAAATTCGAGTAATTTTTCACGCTCTTCAAACAGCCATAGCAACGGCGTCATAGCGCCAACATCGAGCGCTTGCGTGGTAACGTTCAGAATATGATTCAAAATGCGCGTCAGCTCAGCAAACAACACACGGATATATTGCGCGCGCTCTGGCACCTCGCAGCCTATGAGCTTTTCTACCGCTAGCGAATAGGCATGTTCCTGGCACATCGGCGAGACATAATCCAGCCGGTCAAAATACGGCAGCGCTTGCAGATAGGTTTTATGCTCTATCAGCTTTTCGGTGCCACGATGCAATAAGCCAATATGCGGATCGGCACGCTCGATCACTTCGCCGTCCATCTCCAAAACCAGACGCAAAACCCCGTGCGCCGCCGGATGTTGCGGGCCGAAGTTCAAAGTCAGGTTTTTTAGATCAACAACAGGACTGGTCATAGCTTATAAAAACTGATGCATGATGTAGACGTCAACGAACCCTTTGGTAGCATGCCGAAACCCTTTGGGCAAGACACCAACCACCGTAAATCCCAAAGATTTCCACAAATTAACAGCCACCTCATTGGCACTCACGACGAAATTAAATTGCATGGCTTTATAGCCTTGCTTACGCGCGTAGGACAATGCTCTTTTTCCCAGCGTGCGTGCGATCCCCAGTCGGCGATAATCAGGATGCACGATAAAGGAGGCATTGGCCACATGGTCAGCCCGGCCGGTGCGGTTAAGACGAATGGCAGCTACAGCCGCTACTTTGCCGTCATAATCAGCGACGATGCAATGGGTGCCAGGGGCAGAAATCCAATAAGCCAGGCTGCGCTCTGGCGTCATTTCTTCTAGCGTATAAGAATAGGTTTTCCCTTCATTGAGCACGTGACAAAAAATGTCGTAGATTTCCTCAAAATCCTCAAGCCGCGCCTTGCGATATTTTATGATGTGCTTCTCGGCCATGGTTAGCTTTTAGCCTTTTCATCGCCAGGCAATGGATACTGCGCACCTTCCCATGGGCTCAAGAAATCGAAGCTGCGATAAGCCTGATTGAGTTTTACCGGCTCATACACCACGCGCTTTTGTTCTACGTCATAACGCATCTCCACATAGCCGGTGAGCGGGAAGTCGCGGCGTTGCGGATGACCATCGAAGCCATAATCGGTAAGCAGACGGCGCAAATCCGGATGATCCGCAAACAACACGCCATACATATCCCAAATTTCACGCTCATACCACCCAGCGGCCGCGTAAATAGCCGAAGCCGACGGCACCGCGGTTTTCTCATCGGTGATGACTTTCACCATCACACGCTCGTTGCGCGTTAAGCTCAAGAGCTGATACACCACTTCAAAACGCTGGGCGCGCTCGGGGAAATCCACGCCGCTAATATCCATCAGCTGTTTGAAATCAAATTCATCGCGTAAGGAAACCAGCAATGGCAAAAGCTTATCGCCTGCCACCGTCAGCACCGTTTCACCGCGCGGTGTTTTCACGGCGGTAACCGCAAAATCTTTCAATCTGTTTTCCATAGCCTATCCCTATCTTTTCGCCGCTTCGACAGCTGCTTGCTGCGGTATCGGAATTTCCGTTGTTTGCAGTGCTCTTTGTTCATCCACGCTCATGCTATAAATACGCCAACCCTTAGGCGCGGTATCATCCTGGACGAATTTATAGATCGCCGCATTTTTAACGCCTACGCTGTGCGGCAAGCCTGCCATCTCTAGCATACGACGCACGGAGCCAGCATGGCATACCACGAGCGGTATATTATGCTCTGTACCTGAATCCCCACGCACAGCATGCTGAATCGCATCAGCAATACGAAGGCGATGGTTTTCTACCGGCTCCCACAAGCCTGTACTGCCGCGACGATCATAGCGATGCACTTCGTTTTCAATAGCGATCGGGTTCATGTCAGCAGGCAGCGTTCCAGCTTTAATATGGGCTACCAACTGTTCTAATTTTTCGACTACTTCTGACGGCACGCCTTCGATTTTACGACCCCAGCCATCGCCTTCTTTGATTACTTTGAGCAAACGCTCAGGGCGTGTGCGCTCATCGAGCCCCTCATCATCACCTAAAAACATTTCACCTAGCGCTTCGTCATGCGGTAGACGGCGAACGTTCTTCAAGGTGGAAGTCACAATATCAGCCGTATCTCTAGCGCGATCCAAATCACTGGAGACCGCCACCGTAGGCGCCGGATCGAGTTGCTCTACCACCGGAATAACGCGCTCCACCCCTGCGCTGCCTTCTTCGGTCAATTGAGGGTTGCGGCCCATGCCTGACGACAAGCCCGCCAGATTATCCTCGGTTTGACCGTGGCGCATGATGTAGAAAATGATCGGTTTTTTGGGAGCTGCCTCTGTCATGTCATTACCGGATGATCGTGCCGGTGCGACGGATTTTCTTCTGCAGCTGCAAAATTCCATACATCAGCGCTTCTGCCGTTGGCGGGCAGCCTGGCACGTAAATATCAACCGGCACAATACGGTCGCAGCCACGCACCACCGAATAGGAATAATGGTAATAGCCGCCGCCATTAGCGCAGGACCCCATCGAGATCACATAACGCGGCTCGGCCATCTGGTCATAGACTTTGCGCAAAGCGGGCGCCATTTTGTTGCACAGCGTCCCCGCTACGATCATCACATCCGATTGGCGTGGGCTGGGTCGAAACACCAGGCCCAGGCGATCAAGGTCATAACGTGAGGCGGCTGCTTGCATCATCTCTACCGCGCAGCAGGCTAGGCCAAAAGTCATCGGCCACAGTGAGCCGGTACGCGCCCAATTCACCAGATGATCCAGCTTAGCGATGACAAAACCCTTATTGTTGAAATCATCAAAGGCGCGATTGAGCAGCGCGTCTTGCTGAGCGCCTGGGGCTAATGGGGTATTCAAGTTAGCTAGACTCATGTCACATCCTACCAAAAAATATTTTTATTCCCATTCGAGGGCGCCTTTTTTCCACTCGTAAATGAAACCAATCGTCAGAATAAACAAAAATCCCATCATCGACCAAAAGCCCACCGCTCCTATTTCGCCAAGCGATATGGACCATGGGAAGAGAAATGCAACTTCGAGATCGAAGATAATGAATAAAATGGCAACGAGGTAAAAGCGCACATCGAATTTGCCGCGAGCATCGCCGAACGCTTCAAAGCCGCATTCATAGGCAGACAACTTTTCCGTATCGGGCTTTTGGCGGGCGATGACCATGGGCAGAAACAGCATGACTACAGACAGCACCATGGCAATAGCTAAAAAAACCAGGATGGGGAAATAGTTAGCGACGACAGATTCCATTACAATAGGCCCCGTGAGAGAAAGTTGATTTTTTATATCAGTTTTGAATCCGGCATAAAGTGAATTCTTACCATATAAATCAGAAAAATAGCCAGTTGCGAATGACTATTAACTTATCCCAATCCATGCTTCATAAGTTAGGCGCAGATCGTGCCAGCAGCGCAAGAAAAAACCCGATGCATCACTATGCCCTACATAGTATAAAAAACCTGTAGTGGCTTATACGTGTCGCAGAGTGTGAGAATAACGGAAAAACAACGAGCATCTGTACATTCTCACGGCAAGCCATACGATAGAAACTAAAAAAAGCGCCACAAGGGCGCTTTCTTTAGTTAGTGGCGGGAGTGACGGGACTCGAACCCGCGGCCTTCGCCGTGACAGGGCGACGCTCTAACCAACTGAGCTACACCCCCGCATATGAATCTGTCTAAGATGAGCGCTAGCAGGCGCATAGCCAAGACAGGGTAGGCATCTCTGGAGACTGGTGGGCGATGAGAGACTCGAACTCCCGACACCCTCGGTGTAAACGAGGTGCTCTACCAACTGAGCTAATCGCCCCAACGTCCAGAGAAAAGGGCTTTTACTCTGTTTTAAGGATGTTGGCAATACAGTCTTTTAAAAAAAGAAACGCCCGAAGTTTCCTTCAGGCGTTCTAGTCTCTTGCTCAATAAAAAGAAGTATTAAGCAGCTTTGCGGCTGGATTTTTTGTTCACAACTTCGCTCAAAGCTTTACCCGCTTTGAATTTTGGTTTGTTCGAAGCTGGGATTTTGATCACAGCGCCGGTACGAGGGTTGCGGCCTTCGGTTGCTTTGCGGTGAACAACGCTGAAGGTACCGAAACCAACGAGACGTACTTCTTCACCTTTAGAAAGAGCTTTGGTCACTACTGCGATGAACGCATCGATAGCTTCAGCTGCTTTTGCTTTGGTGAGTTCTGCTTTATCTGCCACTTCGGCGATCAGTTCATTTTTATTGGTCATTTGGTCAACTCCCTAGTTGCTTTGTTTAAGGTTTCATTAGTTGATCACTTGTAGAAGGAAGGAGTCGGATACGGCTCACAGCCTCGGTTACAAGCTACGTTGAGCAATCAAGCACGGAAAAAGTGACTTGTAAACAGCAATTCGTAACTTTTTTGTAAAAAAAACGCTTGGAAGGCCGCTGCTACATTGAATTCAACGTCAAATTTATGCGAAATTCTCTGAAAAAACAAACACAACGATCGCTGGAAACCAAAAGCCAGAGCCACTTTCGTGACTCTGGCTTTTTCTGTCTTCAATCGCGAAATTGTGCTAAAAAAACTTAACTTGGTTTTTTGCTTTCGCGTTTTTGTTCGGAGTAAACGATCACCGGAGGTGCATTATTATCAATCGTATCGGCATTGATAATCACTTCTTCCACATTATTCATGCTAGGCAGATCATACATCAGGTCAAGCAGATTGCCTTCGAGAATAGCACGCAAACCACGCGCACCAGTCTTGCGTTTGATGGCCTTGCGAGCCACTGCTTTGAGCGCATCATCTGAGAAGCGCAGGCGAACGCCTTCCATCTCAAACAGCTTGCCATATTGTTTCACCAATGCGTTCTTCGGTTCGGTCAGAATCGAAATCAGCGCTGCTTCATCCAGATCTAATAAGGTAGCGATTACCGGCAGACGGCCTACGAACTCAGGAATCAAGCCGAACTTCAGCAGATCTTCTGGCTCTACGACCGCAAGCAATTCACCCACACGTTGATTCTCTTGGCTGCGTACGTCTGCGCCAAAACCAATCGCTGTGCCTTTGCCGCGTGCAGCAATAATTTTTTCCAAGCCTGCGAATGCACCGCCCACAATAAACAAGATGTTTGCGGTATCGACTTGCAGAAATTCTTGTTGCGGATGTTTGCGGCCACCTTGTGGCGGAACGCTAGCAACCGTGCCTTCCATGATTTTGAGCAACGCTTGTTGCACACCCTCACCCGATACGTCACGGGTGATGGATGGGTTATCCGACTTACGAGAAATCTTATCCACCTCGTCGATATAGACGATACCACGTTGCGCACGCTCCACATTATAGTCAGCCGCTTGCAGCAAGCGCAGAATGATATTTTCTACGTCCTCGCCCACATAGCCCGCTTCGGTCAGTGTCGTAGCATCGGCCATGGTGAAAGGCACATCGAGAATGCGTGCCAAGGTTTGCGCCAGCAGGGTTTTACCCGAGCCGGTTGGGCCAATGAGCAGGATGTTCGATTTAGCAAGCTCAACGTCAGAGTTCTTCTCCAGCATCGATACGCGCTTATAATGGTTGTGTACGGCAACCGACAATACGCGCTTGGCTTTATCCTGGCCGATAACATAGTCATCCAACACTTTGCGAATGTCGGCTGGTTTTGGAATATCATCGCCTTCTTTCGCCAGCACACCTTTATCCGCAGCGCGGATAATATCCATGCACAGCACCACGCATTCATCGCAGATAAATACGGTGGGGCCGGCAATCAGTTTGCGCACTTCATGTTCGCTCTTGCCGCAGAATGAACAATAGCGTGTATTTTTTGATTCTCTTCCGCCTGTTTTACTCACGTGATGCCTCGGCTTTCATTCTAACTACTATATTATGCGTCTTTTTTCTTCGGAGCTGGCTCTTCGGAAGGAGACGAACGTTTATCGATAATATGGTCAACCAGACCAAATTCTTTTGCTTGCTCCGCATTCATAAAATTATCGCGTTCCATGTTCTTTTCAATGTGCGATAGTTTTTGCCCAGTATGTTTCACATATATCTGGTTGAGGCGCGCTTTCAAGCTCAAGATTTCTTTTGCGTGAATTTCGATATCGGTTGCTTGACCTTGGAAGCCACCGGATGGTTGGTGGATCATGATACGCGAATTAGGAAGCGTGTAACGCATGCCTGCTTCACCGGCCGCAAGCAAGAGCGATCCCATGGATGCTGCTTGGCCGATACACAAGGTCGATACTTTCGGACGAATATACTGCATCGTATCATACATCGCCAAACCTGATGTCACCACACCACCGGGTGAATTGATGTACATGAAGATTTCTTTGTCAGGATTTTCTGACTCCAAAAATAGCAGCTGTGCACATACCAATGAGGACATGTTATCATTGACCGGGCCCACCACAAAAATGATGCGCTCTTTAAGTAGGCGCGAATAGATATCAAACGAGCGCTCACCACGGCTGGTTTGCTCGATCACCATCGGCACCAAAAGATTGCTATATGTTTCTAGAATGTCGGCCATAATTGTGTCCTATTTGTTAGTATGATATTGACGGTATAAATCATCTGTAGTCGCCAATAGTTAATTAATCATTAGCGGATCAATTGTTGTCACGCTAGTATAAAAAAAACATCCCAGTCATACGACTGGGATGTTTTTTTGTGCCTCATCATAAAAATATCGTAAATTTATTCGTCGGACGCTTTCTTTTTAGCCTTAGTCTTTTTAGCGTCTTCACCGGCCTCAGACTTAGATGCTTTGGCTTTTTTGCCTTTAGCAGGCTTTGCGCCCTCTTCTTCTGCTTTGAGCAAATCAGCAGCAGAAATAGTTTTATCTTCAAACGCCACTTTGGTCAGAATCAAGTCTACGGCTTTTTCTTCCAAGATCGGGCCACGCATATCTTCTACATGTTCCGGATGGTTACGATAGAATTCGAGCACCTGTTTTTCTTGGCCTGGGAACTGTCCCGCCTGTTGCATAACAGCACGCCCCAGCTCTTCACGGGTCACCTGGATATTATTGCGGTTGCCAGTTTCAGCGAGGATAATGCCTAGCTTCACGCGGCGTTTAGCAATCTCCATATATTCTTCTTTCAGCTCTTCGTCGCTTTTGCCAACCAGTGATTCGTCACCTTCGGCTTTGGCTTGCTGCAGGCGCTCCCAAATGGTGTTGAATTCCATTTCCACCATGCTAGGCGGTAATTCCACCTCATAGGTTTCATCCAGCAGATCGAATAAATCTTTCTTCAGCTGTTGGCGAATCACCTGATCATATTCGCGTACCAATTGGGTACGAACCGCTTCATGCAGCGCTGGCAGATCGGCAAAGCCACGCGCTTTAGCAAACTCTTCGTCAATTACCGGCAGTGTTTTGTCATGAATTTCTTTCACGGTCACGGCAAAGCTTGCTGGTTTTCCAGCCAGGCTTTGACTGTGATATTCTTTCGGGAAGGTCACGTTAACTTGACGCGCTTCGCCTTCTTTAGCACCTTCCAGCTGTGCTTCAAAACCCTCGATGAACTGGCCACTGCCAAGTTCTAAGCGGAAATCTTTAGCGGTGCCGCCATCGAATAGTTTGCCGTCAACACTGCCTTCAAAATCAATGATGACCACGTTGCCGGATTTGGCTTTGCTGCCTTCTTTCGCGCGTTCCACCTGTGGGGTACGCTCAGAAATACGCTTAAGCGCATCTTCAATATCAGCTTCGGTAATTTCCACTACATGACGAGGCAGTTTAATTTTGTCGAATTTCAATTCAGGTACTTCAGGAAAAGCTTCCAGAGCGATCGTGAAGCTTAAGTCACCGCCTTCTTTATATTCATCGATGTTGATGCTTGGCTGGGTCGCTGGGCGAATTTTACGCTCTTTCAACAAGTCGTTGGTTGAGTTGTTGATGACTTGACGCACCACATCAGCTTCGACGCTTTTGCCGTAGCGTTGCTTGAGCACGTTCATTGGAATAAAGCCTGGGCGGAAACCAGGAATTTTGACTTTCTCGCCGGCTTCTTTCAGCTGCGCTTCCATTTGGGTTTCGACCTGTGCTTGTGGCACAGTGATTTTATAGCTGCGCTTGAGGCCTTTGGATTCCAATTCGGTGACTTGCATACGATTCTCTTGTTGTGGTTTTATTTAAGGGACCTAAGGGAAAACCATAACCAGAGACAAAAGGCAAATAAAATATGTGCGGCTATTTCTTAGCCGGACCTTGGTTTGTTTGTTGTTGCGGCAGATAAGAAGGGCTTAATGTAATAAATGCCGAATCTGCAACAATGCCCTCATCATTTCGATTTGATACAGGCGTAACGCGCTCAGCCGCTTGGAGAATTTTATCGCCCACGCCTTGCGTATTGTGATTAAAGCTGCCTGTTACCTGGCGCACTTCTATTTCACCGGAGGCATTGGTGGTGGAAACCTGGATATTAGTCAGCGTGCCGTCGGACGCTTTATTAGCAAAGACGATCGGGCCTAAATTACCCTTATCATCCGCTTGCGGCGCCATGAGCACATAATTGTCACCGCCTGCTGCTTTGCTTAAAATATTTTGCAGGCGTCCGGCATTTTCTGCACCGGCAATCACCGATATATCCTGCTTGCTGATGTCTTTGTCTTTCACTGCTTGAATATAAGCCTGGCGCGCGCGCTCAAGCGCTTCAGGTGTGCTGGCATCTACGCCTGCACTACCGCTGGTCGAAGGCGGCGCACTAATATTTTGCTGCATGCGGCCGACTAGGTCTTTCGCGCCGGCTTCATCTTTTCCTAAGAAATTCGCAAGCCCTCGACCGGCATTTTCCATCGCCAGCTCCGAGCGCGCCTGGTCAACGCTCTTGCTATCACCCGTTAAAGTATCTTTCATGGATTTAAGCCAGGGCGCCAGCCAATCTGAACCGCTAGAAAGGGCGGCGTCTTTGATGTTGCCTTTGAGCGCATCCCAGATGCTACCTAAAAAACTACCGCCGCTCATGGTTGCCATCACGGCATTAAAAATCAATGATAACGGGTTAAGTGCTTTGAAGGCATCGCCCAGCACCTGCCAGAAGCTTTTCGGCGGCACACCTTTTTCAGCTGCTTCGTAGCTTTGGGTTTTTAAACTGGCGATACTGTCATCAATGAATTTCTGATTGCCCTTGGCGTTTTCGAAGATGGTATTGATTTTATCGGAGAACGGATTGGCCTTAAATTTAGCCTGCTCCGCATCCATTTCCGATTGCGTAGCATAGGCCGCCGCCCCCTGCGCTAGCTTTTGCTTAAGCGCCAGCGCTTCATCAATCTGCGCATCGATCCATTGTTTACTTGGAGCGCGCTGTGCGGGTTGTAGTCCTGGTTCCATGTAGCCTTAAGGCTCCGTTAAACAGAGTTTTTCACTCTTTAATGCTAGCATAATTGTATGACTACAGTGTTAAACTTTAATGACAAGCCCTAAAGCGGCATCGTATCCAAATATGACAGCATCCAATATATTGATATTTATATATTATTTTCAGTTGCAAGCACGAGAGTCGTGTAAATGGGGTGTTTTCTGGTGCGGGTAGAGGGACTTGAACCCCACCGCTCATCGCACAGCGATGAGCATTCTTAAAGTGGCGCTCGCCGCCCTGACCGCCAACCCAAGCGCCAGGCGTGGGGGTACAATTCATTTGGTGCGGGTAGAGGGACTTGAACCCCCACGCCTTACGGCGCTAGAACCTAAATCTAGTGCGTCTGCCAATTCCGCCATACCCGCTGGGAAAAAATAAAACGCTATATAATTCAATATATTATTTCATTTTGCAGAACAAATTACCAGTTGCTACTGGCAATGCGTCAATAGTTCCCCTATATTTAAATAGCAAGAATAAAGCGCATCCCCATTCAAAGAAATCAAAGATAGCATATGACTCCTCCTGGTGACATTAAGACTGAAATTTTCCCCGTATTGCCGTTGCGTGACATCGTGGTATTTCCCTCGATGGTGGTCCCCTTATTTGTGGGCCGTGAGAAATCCGTACGCGCGTTGGAAGAAGTGGTAAAACGCGAAGGCAAAATCCTGCTGGTGACGCAAAAAAACGGCGGTGTGGACGATCCGAAAGAACAAGATATTTACCGTATGGGCACGGTTGGCAATATTTTGCAACTGCTGCGCCTGCCTGACGGCACGGTGAAAGTGCTGGTTGAAGGTGTGGCCCGCGCCAACATCACCGAATTTTTGAGCAACCCTGATTATTTCCAGGTGATTGCCGAATTGGTGACAGAAGAAGCCAACGACAAGCATGAAACCGATGCGATGTTTCGCACCGTGCTCAGCCAGTTTGAGCAATATGTAAAACTGAACAAAAAAATCCAGCCTGAAACCTTAGGCACGGTCAATAAAATCAGCAACCCAAGCTTGCTCGCTGATACCATTGCCGCGCATATGTCGGTGGATATTGCTGAAAAGCAAAAAATCCTCGAGATGCTGTCGGTCATTGGCCGCCTGGAGCATATTTTCAGCCTGATGGAAAATGAAATCGCCGTGCTCAACACTGAGCGCCGCATTCGTTCGCGTGTGAAACGCCAAATGGAGAAAACCCAACGCGAATATTATCTGAATGAGCAGATGAAAGCGATTCAGAAAGAATTGGGCGAAGGCGAAGATGGCCGCGACGAAATGGGCGAGATCGAAGAAAAGATCAAAAAGCTGCGCCTATCGAAAGAAACCCGTGAAAAAGCGCTGCATGAGATGCGTAAACTCCGCACCATGAGCAGCATGTCGGCCGAAGCCTCGGTGATTCGCAACTATCTGGATTGGATGGTGTCGCTGCCTTGGAAGAAGCCTACGCGTATCAAAACCGATTTGAAAAATGCGCAAAATATTCTCGATGATGATCATTTTGGCTTGGAAAAAGTCAAAGAGCGTATTTTAGAATATCTGGCCGTGCAAGCGCGCACCAAACAGGTTCGCAGCCAAATTCTTTGCATCGTGGGCCCTCCTGGCGTGGGTAAAACCTCGCTGGCAAAATCGATTGCGCGTTCGACCGGACGTAACTTTGTGCGCATCAGCTTAGGTGGTGTGCGCGATGAAGCGGAGATCCGTGGTCACCGCCGTACTTATATTGGTTCGATGCCTGGCAAAATCATCCAGTCGATGAAAAAAGCTAAGTCGTCAAACCCGCTTATTTTGCTCGATGAGATCGACAAAATGGGCTCCGACTTCCGTGGTGATCCGGCGGCTGCTTTGCTTGAGGTGTTAGATCCTGAGCAAAACGCAACCTTCAACGATCACTATTTAGAAGTGGATTATGATTTGTCGGACGTCATGTTTGTGGCAACCGCCAACAGCATGAATATGCCGCGTCCATTGTTGGACCGTATGGAAGTGATTCGTATTCCTGGCTACACGGATGACGAAAAAATCCATATCGCCAAGCGCTATCTCATTCCTAAGCAGCTCAAAAGCCATGGGTTGAAGAAGGATGAATGGTCGATTACCGAAGACGGGCTGCGCGACATTATTCGTTATTATACACGCGAAGCCGGTGTGCGTAACCTGGAGCGCGAGATCGCTAACCTCGCACGCAAAGCGGTGAAAGATATTCTGCTCAAAAGCCGCAAGGCCATTAAAGTGGCGCCTGCTAACTTGGGCAAATATGCCGGCGTGCGCAAATACAGCTACGGCGAAGCCGAAAAAGAAGACTTAATCGGTATGGTAACCGGTCTGGCCTGGACCGAAGTAGGTGGCGATTTGCTCACGATTGAAGCAGTCATGATGCCAGGTAAAGGTAAATTCACCACCACCGGTAAACTCGGTGACGTGATGAAAGAATCGGTAGAAGCAGCCGCTAGCTATGTGCGTTCGCGCTCGCTTGATTTCGGCATCATTCCTCCGACCTTCCAAACCAAAGACATCCACGTGCACGTGCCGGAAGGCGCAACGCCGAAAGATGGTCCGTCCGCAGGTATTGCGATGACGACAGCTATCGTGTCGGTGCTCACCGGCATTCCGGTGAAAAAGAACGTTGCAATGACTGGTGAGGTTACTTTGCGTGGTCGCGTGCTTGCTATTGGCGGCTTGAAAGAAAAGCTGCTCGCTGCTCTTCGCGGCGGCATTACCACGGTGTTGATTCCGCATGAAAACGTGAAAGATCTGGAAGAAATTCCTGATAACGTGAAGCGCGATCTGCAAATCATTCCGGTGGAAACCGTCGATCAAGTATTGGCACATGCGCTATCGCGCGCGCCGGTAGCAGTCGAATGGACCCCACCCCCTCCTGGTACAGCCGTGCCTAAAGCGGATGGCGATAACATGGTGACGCATTAATCATGCGCGCGAGCGCCTGGTTAGCAAGCCTGGCAGGATTGTGTGTCATGAGCCAAGCGCTTGCGGCTGATGCGGTGCAAACCATCGATTTCACGCGCTCTTTTATTGATTATCAAAACAGTGCTGAGCGCCTAGGCTATGCGTATAGCGGGCGCTCACAGCTGACTTCTGCCCTTACCATCGAGCATGATGATAAGCGTGTGCACTATTATTTAGGGGCAGCCACGCGCGCGCAAGACAGTTTTGGCGATGATAGAAAATCCCTTTTTCTGAGCCCTAACTATGAATTCTATGTTATTCAAGGCCAAGGTGAGATGCAGTTTGCACGGGTTGGATCCAGTGCTGCCGGCACGGCCTTCACCCGCAAAAACAGCCTAGCCACCGCGCATACAATCACCACCTCCCCTGCACTCGTTCGCTATCAAACAAAGCAGCACCTGCCCACCATTGAGGCGGTCTCAGCCGCCTATAAGCAAGGACGTCCGCTGCAAGCACGCGTGAGCTACGATGAGCAAGGCCACCGCATTACGCTCGAATTTCCGATTGGCTTTATCAATGCCTCGGTGGATGGCAAACATATCCAAATTCACACTGGTCCTATTTTGGTGCCGACCGCACCGTCTATCACCGCCAATAATTTTGATCAGCTACGACGTGCCTATATCGTGTTTAATTGGCTGGATCGCTTCCAGCTGCTTTTGGAAGATGAAGCCAGTGGCGGCGTCGATTATATCACGCCGAAGCGTGTAGACGCGGCCACTATCCAAATTTTCGCCGGTGAGTAGTTAGCGGAAGACGACAGTTTTCTTGCCGTTTAACAATACACGCTGCTCGGCGTGATAACGCAGCGCCCGCGCCAAAACCTGGCATTCAATATCGCGTCCGATGGCTTCTAAATCTTCCGGCTGGTGGGTGTGATCCACGCGTGCGACTTCTTGCTCGATAATCGGCCCCTCGTCCAAATCGGTGGTCACGTAATGCGCCGTAGCGCCAATCAACTTCACCCCGCGTTCAAAGGCCTGTGAATAAGGTTTCGCGCCTTTAAAGCTCGGCAGAAAGGAATGGTGGATATTAATCGCCTTGCCTTGCAACACCGAGCACAGTTCCGGCGACAAAATCTGCATATAGCGCGCCAGCACCACCACATCGATGCGTTCGCGCTCGATGATGGAAAGCAGCGTTTTTTCCTGCTCATCTTTATTTTCAGCTGTGACTGGCAAATGATAAAACGGCACATCATGCCAGCGCGCGGCTTTCTGCCAATCGGTATGGTTGGAGACAATGGCGGGGATCTGAATCGCAAGCTGCCCCGTGCTATAGCGGTAAAGCAGGTCATTCAGGCAATGGCCGTATTTCGACACCATAATCAGCACGCGGCTTTTATAGGTGCGATCGGTGATCTGCCACTGCATGGAAAAACGTTGCGCAATCTGCTGATCGAAGCGGGCTTTCAACTCGTCAAAGTTCGGCGCGTGCGGTTCGGCTGAGAATTCAATGCGCAGGAAAAAGCGGCCCGTCGAGGCGTCACCATGCTGGGCTGACTCAATAATGAAGCCGTAATTATCGGCCAGAAAATTAGTCACCGCCGCCACGATGCCACGCACGTCATTACAAGACAAGGTCAGGATATAATGCGGTTGGGTCATGAGGCTTTTTTCTGTTTCATCAGTGGGATTAAATCGGCGTTATGGCGCATCAAATAACATTCAAAGCGCGCGCCTTTACCCAGTTCCGAATGCAGCACCACACGGCCGCCATGCAGTTCGATAAAGCTTCGTACGATGGAAAGTCCAAGGCCGGTACCCGAGCGCTGACCTGATTTTCCGCGTGCCGCCTCTTGGTTTTTACCCTTATAGAATTTGCTGAAAATCGCTTCTTGCTCTTCCGGCGCGATGCCATGGCCATGATCTTCTACCCACAGCATCAGCTCTTCTTCGCTTACTTCTTTAGCGCCCAGCGTGATGGTGTCGCCTTCTTTCGAATAGGTGATTGCATTCGACAGCAGGTTGAACATGATTTGCTTGATGCGGGTTTCATCACCGGTCATTTTGCCGATTTTGGATGCGCATTCAAATTTCACGATGAGGTTATGCTCTTTCACGCGCTCTTCAATGAGCAGCGCTACTGATTTCATCATCGCATAAATATCAAATTTCGTGACTTCCAGGCGCATATAGCCCGCTTCCACGCTAGCTAGATCGAGAATGTCGTTGATGATGAGCATAAGCCGCTCAGACGATTGCTGGATGCCTTCGACATATTCTTTTTGTTTTACCGAAAGCGGGCCAAAATATTCCTGGCCGAGCATTTCCGAAAACCCAATGATGGAGGTCAGCGGCGAGCGCAGCTCATACGACACGTTCGCCAAGAACTCGGTTTTGAGGCGGTCGGCTTCTTGCAGCGCTTCGTTACGCTCACGCAAGCTGCGTTCCACTAAGGATGAATCGGTAATATCGAGATAGGTAATCAGCGTCGCCCCGTCCGGCAGCACTACTTTGCGCCAATCCAGCACCTTGCCATCGACGCGCTCAATATGCTTCGAGCGCACATTGCGCACCTGTATATCTTCGATATGCTGCTTTTTAAACTGATCCCAATCCTCATAGAGATAGAGCGATTTGCATTTCTCGATAATGTCGGAGATATGCGGTTCGCTACGCGCCAACTCAGGGTCAATATTCCACAGCGATAAATAGCCAGGGTTATTCAGCTTCAAGCGGCCATTTTCGCCAAACACCGCTACCGCTTCGTGCAAATGATCGAGCGTTTCGCGCTGCACGGCGATCAAGGTGTTATAGGAACGCTCCAGCGCCAATCGGTCGGTCACATCTTCATAGGCAAATAAAATACCGCCCAGTGCGTGCGGAATGGCAATCACTCGCAGCGCCTTACCATCCGGCAGGTAATAAAACTCTTCTTGCGGTTCGATCAGATCGGTAAAGAGCTTCAGCTGCTGCTGCTTAAAGAGCTGGAAATTGGCCTGTTCTGGCAGGCTGCGTTTTTCGCGCAGTACTTCTAGAATTTCGCTATAGGTAGGCTGCGTATCCAGCCAGGTTTCATCAAATTTCCACAGCGCCACAAAGGCGTAGTTAAAGGTTTTAAGGCGCATATCGGCGCCGTAAATGGCCATAGCGCTGGCTGAGCTTTCCAGCAGATCATCCTGCGCGGAAATATGACGCGCCACATCTTCTTTCAGTGCATCGATTTCGCTCATATCCACCGCAAAGCCCACCAGCATTTTTTGCTCGGGCACTGGTAGCTCCGTGATATGGTAGAGCTTGCGCTCACCGCCTACGACAATATGGCGCAGCTCGCTGACCGGACGGTTGGTTGCAAGCGCGTTTTTAGCCATGGTATGCACATATTGATCGAGCTCGGGAATGCCATCTTCACCGACAATATCTTCGATCGCTTCGCTATAGGCTAGGTTATGCCAGCGGATTTTAAGCGATGTTTCGCGATGCCAAACCAAATAAGGCGCAATATCGAGCGTGGTTTTATAATGTTTATTGTCGGCTCTCAACTGATCAGCTTCACGGCGAAGCTCGGCGTTTTCAGCAATAATACGATCCACATCTTTTTTGGCTGCCTGCACCTGGATGCGTTGGCGCTCCCACAGCAATACGAAGAACGCAACAAACGCTAACCCCAGCGCTAAAAACCGCGCGGCATCATGTTGGCCGTTAAACCAAGCCAGTGCAATCGCAGCGCCTATAAGAGCATAGGCTGCAATAACGACATTCGACTGCTGTTTGCTATCCATAATTCTATTGATAAACAAAAACCTAGGCTCTGTCAGCAACTATCAGAATCGCTTGGGTATGGAATAAGGCCAATCGAAACGCGCTTGCCAGGAGGCGAGCCAGCCGTGAGAGTGCTTCATGCGATTGCAAGCAGGCAATCGCGGAAGCGCCCATTAATAACGGTAAGCGTCGGGTTTAAATGGCCCATTTTGGTTCACACCAATATAGTCCGCTTGGTCTTTGCTCAATTTGGTGAGCTTCACGCCGAGCTTTTCCAGATGCAACAAAGCTACTTTTTCATCCAGATGTTTAGGCAGCTTATAGACCTTGTTTTCATATTTGCTGTGATGCTTCCACAACTCGATTTGCGCTAGTACCTGGTTTGAAAACGAGGTGCTCATCACGAAGCTAGGATGTCCGGTTGCGCAGCCCAGATTCACCAGGCGACCTTTGGCCAACAGAATAAGGCGTTTGCCGTCGGGGAAAGTGATTTCATCCACCTGCGGTTTGACTTCTTTCCATCTCAGGTTCTTAAGCGCTGCCACCTGGATTTCGCTGTCGAAATGGCCGATATTGCACACAATCGCACGATCTTTCATCGCGCGCATATGATCAAGCGTGATCACATCGACGTTGCCGGTCGCGGTGACAAAAATATCACCCTGCACCGCCGCTTCATCCATGGTGAGCACTTGGTAGCCTTCCATTGCCGCTTGCAATGCGCAGATTGGATCGATTTCGGTTACGATCACGCGAGCACCTTGACCTTTGAGCGCATGTGCGCAGCCTTTGCCCACGTCGCCATAGCCCGCCACAATCGCCACTTTACCGGCAAACATCACGTCGGTGGCACGTTTCAGGCCATCCGGCAGCGATTCACGGCAGCCATAAAGATTGTCGAATTTCGATTTAGTGACCGAGTTGTTCACGTCGATCGCAGGCACTTTAAGCGTGCCGGCTTTCACCATCTCATGCAGGCGATGTACGCCGGTGGTGGTTTCTTCCGAGATGCCTTTAACGTCTTTAAGCATCTGTGGGTATTTTTCATGCATGATTTTGGTGAGGTCACCGCCATCATCCAAAATAATATTCGGAGTCCATCCATCAGGGCCTTGAATGGTTTGCTCGATGCACCATTCATATTCTTCTTCGGTCTCACCTTTCCAGGCAAACACTGGAATGCCGGCAGCCGCAATCGCAGCAGCGGCTTGGTCTTGGGTCGAGAAAATATTGCAGCTGCTCCAGCGTATGGTCGCGCCTAACGCCGTCAGCGTTTCAATCAACACGGCCGTTTGAATGGTCATATGCAAACAACCGACAATGCGCGCGCCTTTAAGCGGTTGTTCTTTACCGAACTCGGCACGAAGTGCCATCAATCCTGGCATCTCGGTTTCAGCAAGCGAGATTTCATTGCGGCCCCATTCAGCCTGCGACATGTCTGCCACTTTGTAATCGGTGAAATTGGGGTTAGCAGCTTTTGCGGTCATGGGCATGGGTCTTCCTTTTCGATTAGATATGGGCGGAAAACTAGCCGCTAGAGCGCCAAATCGCAAGCAAAATCTAACTTTGCTGGATCTCGATGAGGCTAGCTGGATCGCAGTGCTTGAGGATGTCCAGTAAATCGGTTTTAGCAAGCGCCACACAGCCTTCGGTCGGCTCATACTGTGGTTTGGCCACATGCATAAAAATGGCGCTGCCCTTGCCAGCGAGCACTGGTTCGTCATTATAGCCCAAGGGCACGATCAGATCATACACATCGTCTGCCCGCCACAGCATCTCATGCGAATAGGCGAATGGCAGTGAAACATGGCGGTTATAGTCGGAGCTGGATGGATCATCGCACCAGCCATCTTGCTGGGTGATGGTTCTAAGCGCGAGCGATGTTTTGGGTACCGTAAGCTTATCGGGGCGATACCAGCATTCGCGTAGCATAAATTGACCCAGCGGTGTACAGCCATCACCTTCCCGCTTGGCGACAGACAAGCCACCTTTGCCAATCGCACAGCGATAGACCTTGTCTCCTAAGAAGAGCTGATTTTGTTTTACAAGCAGGTGGGTCACACGATCGAGTGCTCAGAATTGGTTAGCGCGTTTTCGCGTTCTCTTCGTATCATGTCTTGGAAGGATTTGGAAGTGCTTGGCTCCGACACGAAAATCCCTTTGCCGATATTCTGGCTCTGCAAAACGGTTTGCAGGTGCTTCTCATCAATATCGATGGTAGCTGCTTCTTTGGCGAGGAGAATATTGCTTGCCGCAATACCACTGAAGGCAAGGCCTGCTGCGGCGATAAAGCCTAAGGTTGTAGGCGCCAATACAGCAACTGTCACCGCAACGCCAACGCTTGCCACAAAGGCTGCCAGTGCTTTAAATGTAAATTGAGAGCGGCGCCGAATGATGTCTTGTTTCATGGCGGTGGCGCGTTCATCAGCTTCAAATAATGAGAGATCGGCCATATGCGCATAGTTATAGCATAAAACAGACCTGGCTTTCGTGAAGCTTTTATGAATTTTTCGTTAAAAATATCTAATTATTGATATTTTTCAGAGTATTATGCGGTCTTTTTTGCGCCCGATACCTGGCCTTTAATACCGGCTTTAAATACAGCCTCTACGATCTGCTTGGCATTGAGCCCCGCCTCGTCATACATGGCAGCAGGTGTATTTTGTTCAATGAAGTGATCGGGTAGATAGAGCGGTACGATACGCGCGCCGGCCAGATTTTCCTGCGCGGCAAAGCACAGCACATGCGCGCCAAACCCACCGACCGATCCCTCTTCCACCGTAAACAGCAATTCATGTTGTTCGACCAGCGATCGCACCAGCGCTTCATCCAGCGGCTTGGCAAAACGCGCATCAGCAACGGTTGCTTCAATGCCGAGTGCGGCTAATTCTTGCGTGGCTTTCATGCATTCGCCCAAGCGCGTGCCCAGCGACAGAAATGCCACTTGCTTGCCTTGGCGGATAATGCGGCCTTTGCCGATTTCCAGTGGCAGGCCTGTTTTCGGAAGCTCAACACCGGTGCCTTCACCGCGCGGATAACGCAGCGCCGACGGGCGGTCATTGATCGCCTGTTGCGTGGCCACCATATGCACCAGTTCCGCTTCATCGCTTGCCGCCATAACCACCATGTTGGGCAGCGTCGCCAAATAAGTAATGTCAAATGCACCGGCATGGGTCGGGCCATCCGCACCCACCAGGCCTGCGCGATCCAAGCAGAAGCGCACTGGCAGATTTTGAATCGCCACATCATGCACCACCTGGTCATAGGCGCGTTGCAGGAAAGTCGAATAAATCGCCACAAACGGTTTGTAACCTTGCGTGGCCAGTCCAGCGGCAAAGGTCACTGCATGCTGCTCGGCAATACCCACATCGAACATGCGCTCAGGAAAAGCTTTCGCGAATAAATCAAGTCCGGTGCCCGAAGACATGGCGGCGGTGATGGCCACTACTTTCTCGTCTTTGCCTGCTTCTGCAATCAGCGCATCGGCAAATACCTTGGTGTAGGATGGCGCGGCGGCAGAGGCTTTTTTTTGCGCACCAGTCGTCACATCGAATTTATTCACGCCGTGATATTTATCTTCCGATTGCTCGGCAGGCCCATAGCCATGGCCCTTTTGCGTAATGACATGCAGCAGCACCGGCCCGCTGTTTTTTTCATTTTTGATATTTTTGAGCACTGGCAGCAAGTGATCGAGATTATGCCCATCGACCGGCCCCACATAATAACAACCCAATTGATCAAACAGCGTGCCACCCAGCGCTAAATTACGCGCCGCATGTTCGGTGCCCGCTAAAAAGCGACGCAGTGGCTCGGGGAATTTACTGGTGACCATTTTGCCGATATGGCGCAGCGTATGGTACGGATGCGACGAAATCAGCCGCGACAGATAGGCGCTCATAGCACCTACGGGAGGTGCGATCGACATATCGTTATCGTTTAAAATCACAATCAGGCGCGTGTCTAGGCTGCCGGCATTATTGAGCGCTTCAAACGCCATGCCCGCGCTCATCGCGCCGTCACCAATCACGGCAATCACATCATGTTTTTTGCCGTCTAAATCACGTGCCACCGCCATGCCGAGTGCGGCAGAAATCGAGGTGGAGCTATGACCGGCGCCAAAGGCGTCATATTCACTTTCGCTGCGTTTACAAAAACCCGACAAACCATTTGGCTGGCGCAACGTACGAATACGATCGCGACGGCCGGTTAGAATTTTATGCGGATAGGATTGATGGCCCACATCCCAGATCACAATATCATCGGGCGTATCGAACACATGATGCAGCGCGACGGTCAGTTCCACCACGCCAAGCCCCGCACCCAAATGCCCACCGGTTTGCGAGACGGCATCGACGGTTTCCAGACGCAACTCCGCTGCCAGCTGTTTCAGCTGTTCAGGATTCAATGCGCGCATATCGCGCGGCAGATGAATCGTATCGAGAAGCGGTGTTTTACTCACGTGTTTTGATCCCAAATACGCTATGGAGGGCGCAGATTAGCCGGATTTTTTCAAAAGTCAAAGTCAGTCTGCAGCTACTCTCATAAAGCCTGCTGCATTGCGTCCTATACAGATAGGCCAAGTCACGCTAGGCCGTCAGCGAAAAGGTTGGATTTTTGAGAACCGGCGCGCAGCGTACACACTAGTACGTGAGCAGCGGAAGCTTAGAAATCCAGCGTTTGCAGCCAGGCCTAGTAGTGAATCAATTATTGATGATGATTTTTTTGCCATCGCGGACGATTAAATCCGTCCCACTTTGCAGCTTATAGACGCCGTCGGGCATGTTCATGGGCTCACCGTCGGCTCCTACGGCGTAAACGCGCATGCCGTCAAAGGCGACTTCTTGGCCTTGGGTGGTCATGCGGCTGCTGGGAGGGGCTGGGCGATTGCCATTATTGGATGGCGCGATGACGGGAGGAGGCGGATAATAACCGTCATTGGGCGTTGCTGCATCGGGCGATGGTGGCACAATACCGTAATATTGCTCATTAAAACCGGTGGATTGTTGCTGTTGATTGCGATACTGGCCGTTATTGGGGCGTACTGCTTGATTACCACCGCGCACGCTTTTAGCAGGGCCAAACTCACCGTATTTATCTTCATTTTTCTTATTATAGGCTTCGATTTTGCGCACCAATTTATCTTTGCGCATGGCCGCGCGTTGAGCACTTATATCACGCTCTTTCATGAGGGTTGGGGCCAGCAGCAGGGCTAAAATAACCGCTACCACAGCTCCTAATACCCAATATTTTGCGTTAAAATTCATAGCGGTATCATCTTTAGGTTCGCTTTATTTTAGCGTATTTGGGGATAAAAGGCTAGTTTTTGTCGCCTATAAAGCTTTCAAGCACCACAGCAGCACCGCTTTTTGAGCGTGCAGGCGGTTTTCGGCCTCATCAAAGACCCGAGATTGCGGCCCATCAATCACCTCGGCAGTCACTTCCTCACCGCGATGGGCAGGCAGGCAATGCAAGAAAATAGCGCTTTTAGCGGCCTTCTTCATCAGAGCTGCATTCACCTGATAGCCAGCAAGCATCGCAATTTGCGAATCCGCATCGGGATCGCCCATCGAAACCCAGGTATCGGTTACCACCGCATCAGCGCCTGCAACTGCTACATCGGGCTTTTCAGTCAGCTCAATGCGCGCACCCCGTTGGGTAGCCCACTCCACCACTTCCGGCAGCGGATTCAGCTTGGTCGGACAGGCTAACCGCAAGGTAAAGCCCAGCAGGGCTGCTGCTTGAATCCAGCTTTGTGCCACATTATTGCCATCGCCAATCCAGGCGACTGTTTTGCCACCAATGGGGCCTAAATTTTCTTCAAAGGTGAGCACGTCGGCTAAAATCTGGCACGGATGGCTAAACTCGGTCAGACCGTTAATCACGGGAATGGTCGCGTTGGTTGCCAATTCTTGCAGCTTGCTATGGTCATGACAACGCAGCATGATCGCATCGACATAACGCGACAGCACCTGCGCCGTATCGGCCACCGTTTCGCCGCGCCCTAGCTGCAATTCATTGCCGTTGAACGAGAGCGCATGGCCACCCAACTCCATCATCGCCACCTCAAACGACACGCGTGTGCGCGTTGAGTTTTTTTCAAAAATCATGGCCAGTTTGCGATTGACCAACAGCGGCTCATAGATGCCTTGTTTACGCTTGAGCTTAAGCATCAGCGCAGTATCAACCAAGGTGCGCACTTGCATCGCATCGAGTGTGGATAGGTCGGTAAAATGTCGAATGCTGGTCATTTCCACTCCTTGCAAACATGAGTAAGTAAGCCGATGGCTTCATCGATATGTTGTGAGGTAATAATAAGCGGCGGGGTGATGCGAATCACATTATCCTCACTAGGCACGGTCAGCAATCCGAAGGCGCGCAACTGCTCCACCATCTCACGGCACGGCACAACCGTCTTCAGGCCCAGCATCAAACCGGTGCCGCGCACCTCAGACAATAACGTTGGAAACTGCGCTACCATGCTCTGCAGCTTGGTTTTAAGTAGGCGTCCGGTCTCCGCTACCTGTTCTAAAAACCCCGGTGCAAGCAACACATCTAGCACGGCATTACCCACTGCCATGGCCAGCGGATTGCTGCCATAGGTTGAGCCATGCGAGCCCGGTGTCATACCGCTTGCCGCGCGTTCGGTGGCAAGACACGCCGCCAAGGGAAAGCCGTTGCCGATGCCTTTGGCCACCGTCACCAGATCGGGTGTGATACCGGCCTGTTCATGTGCAAACAAGCTGCCGGTTCGACCCATGCCGCATTGCACTTCATCGATCATCAGCAGCAGGCCATGTTGGTCACACAGCGCGCGCAGCCCTTGCAAAAATTCGTCCGTGGCAGCTTTCACCCCGCCCTCGCCTTGGATGGGTTCTACCAAGATACCGGCTGTCAGCGGCGTAATCGCCGCTTGAGTGGCAGCTAGATTATTATATTCCACCCGGTCAAACCCATCGACAAGCGGCTCAAAACCTTTGCGCGCGATGTCATTGCCGCCAGCCGAAATGCACGAAAGCGTACGGCCATGAAAACCGCCGCTCATGGTGATGATGCGGAAGCGTTCGGGGTTGCCGCTATGGTCGTGATATTTGCGGATCATCTTAAAGCCGCATTCCACCGCTTCACTGCCAGAGTTGCAGAAAAAGGCGCGATCGGCAAACGTCGCTTGCACAAAACGCTCAGCGAGTTTTTCAAGGCCCGGTATGCGGTACATATTGGAGCAATGCCAGAGCAGATCCGCTTGGGTTTTGAGTGCAGCAGTGACATGCGGATGGCAATGGCCCAGCGCGTTGACGGCAATGCCAGCGGCAAAATCCAGGTAGCGCCTGCCGTCGGGCGCGAAGAGATAAGCCCCTTCCCCGCGTTCAATAGCAATATCGCTACGCCGATAAACCGGCAAAATGGCCGACATGGCTAACCCACTATCAACATTTAGAAAAACGGCGATTATCTGCCCCAGCCCAAGGCTTGTCAAGCCTAACTCTTAAGCCGGTAGCCCTTTTTAAAGAGCCAGGCGGTGAGCGTCCAGAGAATGACGTTGGTGACTGTGAGTGATGTGATGCCCAAGGCGATTGAGCCGTCATGATAGCCAATTAGCGCATAGCGGAAACCGTCAATCATATAGAAGAACGGGTTCATATGGCAGACATGATACCAAAATTCCGGTAGCTGTTTGATCGAGTAAAACGTGCCCGACAGAAAGGCGAGCGGCGTGATGATATAGTTGGTGATGGCAGATAGCTGGTCAAAAGATTGCGACCAGATGCCGGTAAGCACGCCCAAGAGTGCCAGCATCACACTCGCCAGCACCGCATAAAGCAAGCCAAACATCGCATGCTCCATCGAAAACGGTACGAAAATATAGACCGCTGCAATCACGGCTACGCCCACAGCCAATCCGCGGACTACACCGCCAATGACTAAGCTTAGCACGATCTCACCACCGGTCAGCGGCGGCATCAAAATATCGACGATCACCCCTTGGATTTTTTGCAGCATCAAAGACGAGGATGTATTGGCAAAGGCATTTTGCACGATCGCCATCATGATCAAGCCTGGTGCAATAAACTGGCTGTAGGGCACACCATCAATCAAGCGTGTCTCGCTGCCCATCGCTAGGGTCAGCACGGCTAAGAACAACAAGGTGGTAATAACCGGCGCTACCAACGTTTGGTTCCATACTTTGGCAAAGCGCCAAACTTCGCGCTTAATAAGCGTCATCACACCGATGGTATTCACACATATTCCTTAGGAGGGGTTTCGTTTCAAGTAG
Organism: Rickettsiales bacterium; assembly: GCA_033762715.1. Classification (GTDB taxonomy): domain Bacteria; phylum Pseudomonadota; class Alphaproteobacteria; order Rickettsiales; family SXRF01; genus JANRLL01. The sequence continues at coordinate 66,574 of JANRLL010000014.1, forward strand.
GCCACAGCATACGAGCACACCGGCACAATTTCAAGGCCTTGCGATTTGGCATCGTCGACCACGCCTTTCATCACCTGCGCGGCAATGCCCTGCCCGCGTAACGCCTCGGGTACACCGACATGGGTGATGATGAGCTTGTTGCCTTCGCGTTCGTAATCAGCAACGCAGACATGCCCGTCAGTGACAAGCTCATAGCGATGAGCGGCAGCGTTATTTTTTACAGTCATAAAATTATTTGCAGTTTATCGCTAGGCGCCGCCGGATGCCAGGAAACCCCAGCATGCCGGCCAGCCTAGTAGATCAAGCTATCTGCGATCGCCCATGAAACGCAGCAGATGTAAGAAGATATTGATAAAGTCCATGTACAGGTTCAGCGCACCCATGATGGAGGCTTTAGCAATGGCATCGGTGCTGCCAGCGAGCTGATAGTAAAGGTTTTTGAGCTTCTGCGTATCATAGGCGGTGAGGCCCACGAAAATCAGCACGCCCACTACCGAGAGGGTAAAGTTCAGTGCGCTGCTTTGCAGAAACAGATTCACCAGCGAGGCAAGAATCAAACCAATCAGGCCCATCATGAGGAAGCTGCCAAAACCGGTCAGGTCACGCTTGGTGGTGTAGCCATATAAGCTCATAGCGCCAAAGGTTCCAGCGGTTACGAAGAAGGCGCGCGCAATGCTTTCACCCGTATAGACGAGGAAGATCGACGACAGCGACAATCCCATTACCACCGCATAGGTCCAGAAAATAGCTTGAGCGGTGCCGGTGCTCATGCGGTGCAGGCCAAAGCTTAGCCACAATACCAAGCCCAGCGGCGCAAACATAACGAGAAAGCCTAAGCCACTAGGGCCAACGCGACCATCGGGACCAGCTGCAAACAGCAAGGCTTGAACGGCGGGAGAATTAGCCGCAAGCATCGCCACGATGCCAGTCAGCGCCAGAGCGCTTGCCATCAGGTTGTAGATTTTGAGCATATAAGCACGCAGGCCCATATCATAGCTGGCCGCTTGCGTAGCTTGCGCTTGGGCGGCAGCCACAAACGGATCACGATATTCCATCTTTTCTCTCCTTAGTTGTTAAGCCCAAAGCCGCGCTTTGGATTTAGATCTAATTATATAGGAGGTTTCAACCAGCTTTCAATGAAAACCCGTATAAGACTCCATAAAATTTCCGTAAATAATTTTAAACCTCAGGGGATTGCATGTTACGCTTGCATTATGCATGGGGGATGGTACTAACTCAGCATATTATGATAATGATTCGCAATTGCATATACCATTTGACCCCACATCGACCAAATGCGCCACTGGTGGGTGATGAGCATAAGCAAAGCCTGAGCGAGCGCCTTAAACGGGGTCAAAAACCGGATTTTCCAGGCCGTGCCAATTGACGATGGAATTAGTGCTTGAATAATGGATCGTTTAGCGTTACATATCGCGACCCTAGCAATCGGGCGAGGCATTGCCTTTGATTGCGTCACTCAACCTCTATTTTTAGGATAAAAAAATGCCCAAATTGAAGACCAAATCTGGTTGCAAGAAACGTTTTCGTTTCACAGCCAACGGCAAAGTGATTGCCTCCCAAGCCGGAAAACGTCACGGCATGCGCAAGCGTTCTAACAAATTCATTCGCAATGCGCGTGGTACCACCATCATGGATGAAGCGGATACTCATCGCATCGTTCAATACATGCCTTACGGCGCTAAATAGGGAGAATCATCATGGCTCACGTTAAAAGAGGCGTAACCGCCCGTGCTCGTCACAAAAAAGTGCTGAAGATGGCTAAAGGCTATCGCGGCCGCGCTAAAAACTGTTTCCGCGTTGCAGTGGAAAAAGTGGAAAAAGGTCTGCGTTATTCGTATCGCGATCGTCGCAATAAAAAGCGTAATTTCCGCAATCTCTGGGTACAACGCATCAATGCCGGCGTTCGTGAACACGGCATGGTGTATTCGCAATTCATGGGCGGCCTTGTAAAAGCTGGCATTCAGCTCGATCGCAAAATTCTGTCTGAAATGGCGATCTCTGAACCTGCTGCTTTCAAAGCGCTCGTTGAACAATCTAAAGCAGCACTCGCTAAGAAAGCTGCATAAACGTCATCTGTCGGGGCTCGTGCTTAGCGCGGGTCCCGCATTTCTTGGAATGACGAATGACCGATACCACTGCCTTACTCACTAATTCCCTCGCTGCCATTGCGGCTTGCACTTCGGTTGCTGCACTCGAAGAACAGCGCGTTGCCATCCTCGGCAAAAAAGGCACCCTCACCGACGCACTCAAAACATTAGGCAGCGTCGATGTCGAAACCAAAAAAACGCTAGGCGCCGAACTCAACCGCATCAAACAACATATCAGCGATGCGCTCGATGCGAAAAAAGCCGAGCTCGGCATGGCGGAGCTCAATGCCCGCCTGGCCAGTGAAACACTTGATGTCACTCAGCCCACCTCACCTGAAACACGCGGCGCGATCCATCCGGTCACGCAAGTGATCGAAGAAATCACCGCCATTTTTGCCGATCTCGGCTTTAATGTCGCCGACGGTCCAGATATCGAAACCGACGAGCATAATTTCGATGCGCTGAATATTCCCGAATCACACCCTGCCCGCCAAATGCATGATACGTTTTATCTGCACGGCACAGGTGACGGCAAAACACTGCTTCGCACCCATACCTCGCCGGTGCAGATCCGCACGATGAAATCGGGCAAGCCGCCTTTTCGTTTCTTAGCGCCTGGCTCCACCTATCGTTGCGATTCCGATCTCACCCACACCCCGATGTTCCACCAGGTGGAAGGCTTGGTGATCGACAAAAATATTCATATGGGCCATTTGAAGGGCTGCATCATCGAATTCCTCAAAGCCTTTTTTGAGTTGGATAATGTGCCGGTGCGTTTCCGTCCTAGCTTCTTTCCGTTCACCGAACCCTCGGCTGAAGTCGATATTGGCTGCGCCCGTTCGCGCGAGTCGCTCAAGATCGGCGAAGGCAGCGATTGGCTGGAAGTGATGGGTTGCGGCATGGTGCATCCGAACGTGCTGAAAAATTGCGGCATTGATCCCACCGAGTGGCAAGGCTTTGCCTTTGGCATGGGCGTTGAGCGTTTGGCGATGCTCAAATACGGCATTCCCGATCTGCGCACCTTCTTTGAAAGCGATGTGCGCTGGTTGAAACATTATGGCTTTGAGCCGTTTCATATTCCTTCGCTGGTAGGTGGATTATGATGTGGAGCAAAACGACTAGCGCCATTGAGGCGCGCAGCCTGCGCGGCGCCAAAGCAGCAAAGCTGTTGAGCGCGAGAGGTAAAATATGAAGTTTACTCTCTCCTGGTTGCATGAACACCTCTATACCAGTGCATCGCTAGACCAGATTAGCAAAACCCTGACTGCCATCGGCTTGGAAGTCGAATCAGTAAGCAATCCGGCTGAGTCGCTTAAAGCCTTCACGGTCGCAAAAATTCTCTCGGCCGACAAACATCCGGAAGCAGATAAACTGCGCGTCTGTAAAGTGCAAAGCGATGCGGGTGAATTGCAAATCGTCTGTGGCGCACCGAACGCGCGTGCTGGTATTTTTGTCGCACTTGCCAAAGAAGGTGCGCATATTCCTGGCAACGGTATGGTCATAAAAAAAACCAAAATCCGCGGCGTTGAAAGCTGCGGCATGTTATGCTCGGCCGATGAGCTTGCGCTTGGCGGCGACTCCGCCGGCATTATCGAATTGCCGGAAGCGCCCATCGGTGCACCGATTGCCGATGTGCTAGGCCTTAACGATCCGGTGATTGAAATCGCTATTACTCCGAACCGCGCCGATTGTTTGGGCGTACGCGGCATTGCGCGTGATTTAGCGGCAGCCAAACTGGGCACGCTAAAACCACTGCCCGACACGTCTGCCATCAAAGGCAGCTTCATCTCGCCGATCAATGTCAGCATTCAAGACGACAAAAAATGCCCGCAATTTATTGGCGCCTATATTAAAGGCGTGAAAAACGGCGAAAGCCCTACCTGGCTCAAGCAGCGCCTGGAAGCGATCGGGCAGAAATCCATTTCTACCTTGGTCGATATCACCAACTACATCACTTTCGATCTAGGCCGTCCGCTGCACGTATTTGACGCGCGAAAAGTAAGCGGCAATATCACCGTACGCGATGCCAAAGAGGGCGAAAGTTTCAAAGCGCTTAACGGCAAAGATTATGTACTGAAAGCCGGCATGACGGTCGTTGCCGATGAACAGGCTGCTCTGGGTTTAGGCGGTGTCATGGGCGGTGAATCCACCGGCTGCCTGCCCGATACTACCGATGTATTTTTAGAAGTAGCGTTGTTTGATCCCACGCATATCGCGCAAACAGGCCGCACGCTGCAAATAGATTCCGATGCGCGCTACCGTTTTGAGCGCGGTATCGATGTCCATTTCGTGGAAACGGGTGCGCTGCTTGCCATTCGCCTGATTCGCGAGCTTTGCGGCGGTGACGTCAGCAATCTGGTAATCACCGGCAAAACGCCAGTGTGGCAGCGCAATTTTGATCTCACAGCTGCACGCATCGCATCATTAGGCGGAGTAACTTTAGCGACCGCCGAAGTGGCGCGTATTTTCACTGCGCTCGGTTTTTCTCATACTGCAACCGCCAGTGGCTGGGAAGTAGCACCGCCATCTTGGCGCGCGGATATTGACGGTGAAGCCGATCTGATTGAAGAACTGCTGCGTATCCATGGCTATGAACATATTCCAGCCACGCCGCTGCCAAAACCAGCAAGCTTTACCAAAACGGCCCTGACCTTGGCGCAAAAGCGTGTGCATCTGGCGAAGCGTGGGTTAGCCGCACGCGGATTTTTAGAAACCTGTAGCTGGTCCTTCTTATCAGAAAAAAACGCGGCCTTATTTGGCGGCACCAACCCTGCGCTCAAACTACTCAACCCGATTGCAGCTGACTTAAGCGTGATGCGCCCAAGCTTGCTTCCCAACTTGCTGGATGCTGCCAGCAAAAACGCCAATCGCGGTGTTAAAGACATCAATCTCTGTGAGGTCGGCCTGCAATTTCATGACATCACGCCCGATGGCCAGAAGATGGTGGCGTGCGGCATTCGAAGCGGCGCGCAAAGCGGTTTCGCCCACAGCAAAGGCAATATGAAACAGGATGTGCGCAGCGTCGATGCGTTCGATGCTAAGGCCGATGCGCTCGCTGTGCTTATGAGCCTAGGCCTTGCCAAAGCCGACATCACCACGCAAGTGCCTAGCTATTATCACCCAGGCCGCAGCAGCGCGCTCACGCTCGGTGGCAAAATTATCCTTGGCTATTTCGGTGAATTGCATCCTGCGATCGTTCAACAATTTGGTTTAGAACAAGTCGTGGGCTTTGAGCTTTTCTTAGAAGCGATCCCCGCGCCACGCGCCAAAGGTAAAGCAAAGCCCACCCTCAAACTTTCGGATTACCAAGCGGTCGAGCGCGATTTTGCCTTTATCGTCGATGAAAAAGTAAGCGCTGCCGACATTATTAAAACCATCAATGCTGCTGAGAAAAACCTGATCACGAGTGTTGAGCTGTTTGACGTATATAGCGGTAAAGGCGTCGATGACGGCAAAAAATCAGTGGCGATTAAAGTAACGCTGCAATCCTTTGAACGCACGCTGACCGATGCCGACATCACCACCGTATCGCAAGCCATTATCGCTGCTGCGGCTAAAGGTTTCGCAGGAGTGCTGCGCGGATGAGCACGCCCGATTACTGGCACGAGGCAAAAGCGCATCTATCCAAAAAAGACAAAAAACTCGCCAAAATTATCGCCGGTTATGAAGGCGAAATGATGGTGCGCAAGGGTGATGCGTTTTATACGCTGGCTCGCGCCATCGCCGGACAACAAATCTCGGTCAAAGCCGCAGACAGCATCTGGAAGCGCGTGGAAGCCGCACTTGGCAAAGTGACACCCGAAAACGCGATCAAATGCAAAGCAGAAAAGCTGCGTGCTTGCGGGTTTTCAGCCAGTAAAGTGGTCTATCTGCATGCGCTCGCCCAGCATTTCATTGACAACAAAGCGCTGATCAAGAAATGGCCAAAGCTGAGCGATGACGAGATTATCCGCGAGCTCACCTCGATTAAAGGCATTGGCCGCTGGACGGCCGAGATGTTCCTGATTTTCCATCTGGGCCGCCCAAACATATTGCCATTAGGAGATTTGGGGCTGCTTAAGGCTATTTATCGCCATTATAATAAGAGCGAGAAAATGAGCCTAGCCGAGGTGCGCAAGCTTGCCGAAAAATGGCACCCCTATCATTCCGTTGCCACCTGGTATTTATGGCGTTCGCTTGACCCATTGCCGGTTGCATATTAAAAGTCATGCAAGACAACCATTGACCGTAGAAAAGAGCTTATAATGATCCCACGCTATTCCCGCCCTGAAATGGTTTCCATCTGGACTGACGAGACCAAATATCAAATCTGGTTTGAGATCGAAGCCCATGCGTGCGATGCGCTGGCTAAGCTTAAAGTAATACCTGAAAAAGCAGCGGCAACCATATGGAAAAAAGGCAAGTTTGATGTAAAGCGCATTGATGAAATCGAGCGCGTCACCAAGCATGATGTGATCGCCTTTTTGACCAATGTCGCTGAATATGTCGGCCCCGAAGCCCGCTTCCTGCACCAGGGTATGACCAGCTCGGATGTGCTCGATACATGCCTTGCCGTACAGCTCACCCGCGCCACCGATATTTTGCTCAAAGATTTGGACTTGCTGCTGGCTGCGATTAAAAAACGCGCGCTGGAAACCAAAAACGTACCGACTGTTGGCCGCAGTCACGGCATCCATGCCGAACCCGTCACCTTTGGTCTGAAACTCGCAGGCTATTATGCTGAGTTCGAGCGTTGCAAAGAGCGCCTTAAGCTCGCGCGCAAAGAAATCGCCACCTGCGCCATCTCCGGTGCGGTAGGCACATTTGCCAATATCGACCCGCGCGTGGAAGAATATGTGGCAAAAAAAATGGGGCTGATTGCCGAGCCGGTTTCGACCCAAGTGATTCCGCGCGATCGCCATGCTATGTATTTTGCCACCCTTGGCGTGATCGCCAGCTCGATGGAGCGCCTGGCGGTGGAAGTGCGTCATTTACAGCGCACCGAAGTATTAGAAGCGGAAGAATATTTCTCACCTGGTCAAAAAGGCAGCTCGGCCATGCCGCATAAGCGCAATCCGGTGCTGTCTGAAAACGTGACTGGCCTGGCGCGTTTGGTGCGCGGCTATGTGACACCGGCGCTCGAAAACGTGGCGCTGTGGCATGAGCGTGACATTTCGCATTCGTCGGTTGAACGCATGATCGGCCCTGATGCGACCGTGACGCTCGATTTCGCGCTGGTGCGCTTGGCAGGCCTGATCGACAAGCTCGTCATCTATCCAGAGCGCATGCAAGCCAATTTAGATAAGCTCGGTGGCCTGGTGTTTTCGCAGCGCGTGTTGCTTGCCCTCACCCAAGCGGGTGTTAGCCGTGAGGATTCCTATAAGCTGGTGCAGCGCAATGCGATGAAAGTATGGGAGCAAGGCAAAGACTTTTTCACCGAGCTTTCCAAAGACAAAGACGTCACCGCCAAGCTGAAGCCAGCGGAACTGAAAAAACTATTCGATGTGAAATACCATACCAAGCATGTCGACACTGTTTTCAAACGCGTATTTGGAAAATAATGTCGTTCACGCTTCACCTGCAACTCGCTGCCGACACCATCCCACTAGGTGATTTGCCACACTGCCGCGTGCTACTGATGAATAATGCGAATTTTCCTTGGCTGATTCTGGTGCCGCGTCGTGATGGTTTGCGTGAGCTATTCGATTTGGGCACCGATTATGATGCGGTGATGCAAGAAGTAAAACAGGTTAGCGAGCAATTTGCGGCCTATACCAAAGCCGATAAAATAAACGTCGCCGCATTGGGCAATATGGTGCCGCAATTACATATTCATATTATCGCTCGTTTTAAGGGTGATGCCGCCTGGCCTAACCCAGTATGGAATAGCGGAATCGACCCTCTACAATACAGCTCGCAACAGGCACAGTCTCTCATCCAGAAAATGTTATCCACAGCTGACTTTGGCAACATTACAAATTTGTAATACTTCTGTCATTGCGGCCTCATATTGAGGGTGATAATCCTCAATGCATCCTTCAAACAAGGATATTTTTTCAACTTCTTTTCAAAGGATTTATCCCATGAACAAGACCCTCGCTCTCCTCGCTGCTACCGTTGCTGTAGCATTCGCTGCTCCTTCTTTCGCTAACGAAGCTGCTGCTCCTGCTGCTGCTCCTGCTGCTAAAAAAGAAGAAGCTAAAAAAGAAGAAGCTGCTAAAGCTGCTCCTGCTGCTGGCGAAGCTAAAAAAGCTGAAGAAAAGAAATAATATTTCTTTCTTAGAGTTTTCTAATAAAAACGCGCTGGCTATGGTCAGCGCGTTTTTTATTGTCTTGGACATGCGAATCGGGTTGGCCTGGGCGGCGATGAGCAGGCCCTGAATGTGAACGGGCGAAACTTACTGTTTTTTCCTGGCTAAAAGATAGCCGATGAATAATAGTGTTGCCACTACGATGGCAAACTGCATCAACTCATAAACGGATGATTGGTAATAGCGGCAGAAGGTAAAGCCCTCGTTCCACCCACTCCGATAATGGTCTTTGTCCAAACCAGCTGTTGATTTCCCTGCCGTTGCAGATGCTTTTTCTCCAGGCGCCGCCGGAAACTCTATTTCTTTCACAAAAGGTTTTTCCAACAAAGGCGCGTAAAGAAGCGACCAGGAATTGGTTCCACTAATGCAGCCATCCTCCCATCCTTTTACGTAGTAGGTGCTCTGGGTGCTTGCGGGTTTATGCGTTAACCATAGCCCTGGGCGAAAAGTGAGGGTTGCAGCTGAAATACATACAACGACTATGACATAAATTGCTTTTTTCTTATCAACCATGGAACTCCCTCCAGAACCTTATATGCAACAACAGCATCCTTAACAGTTTTGCGGACAATCAGGGTTACACTCTATACCACACTCTGCAGCGGGAACTTTTGGGGCCATAAGCGCCACCATCATAATAAAAATTGCTGCTAATCGTGTCATAACACTCTGCCCACAAAAAAACATGCCTAAAGGTACAATGTGCAGCTATTTTTACAAGAAAATTTGGAAGGTGGTGGCTCGAGAGGGATTTGAACCCCCGACCAAGGGATTATGATTCCCCTGCTCTACCACTGAGCTACCGAGCCATAGCTATGCTTATATAGTGGCATAGGGATTAGGGATTAGTGGACAAAAAAGCAAGCAAAAACTATCTGCCAGATTGAATTCGCATTTTTTTTCCTGTAAAAGCGGTAAATTACAAGAAAAACAAGAGGAAAACCATGTCTCAAACCCCGTTCACTATTGGCGCACTGCAGATGCGCTATGAGGGCAATCCTAAGGCACAGCTAGATAAGGCCTGTGCGATGCTAGAACAGGCGGCTGCTAAAGGTGTGCAAGTGGCGTGTTTGCCCGAATTGTTCTTGACCGATTATTTCTGTCAAACCCATAATCCGGACCTGTTCAATCTGGCCGAGCCGATTGATGGGCCTACGACCCAGGCGCTAGCCAAAGTCGCCAAAAAAACCGGCATGGTGATTATCAATTCCATTTTTGAAAAGCGCGCTGCCGGTGTCTATCACAACACAGCCGTGATTATTGAGAAAGATGGCTCGACAGCAGGCATCTACCGCAAAATGCATATCCCGCATGATCCGTTGTTTTTTGAGAAATATTATTTCACCCCAGGTGATACCGGCTTTAAAGCTTTCGATACCACCGCTGGAAAATTCGGCACGCTGATTTGCTGGGACCAATGGTATCCGGAGGGAGCACGCCTGACCGCCTTGCAAGGCGCTAATGCGCTCTTCTACCCTACCGCGATTGGTTGGCAGCCTTATGAAAAAGCAGAATTCGGCGAAGCGCAGCTTTCGGCCTGGATCACCATTCAACGCTCGCATGCCATCGCCAATGGCGTGTATGTTTGCGCGGTTAACCGCATTGGCCATGAAGGTCCTAAAGATGCGGGTATCGAGTTCTGGGGCAATTCGTTTATTGCCGATCCGTTCGGCCGTATTTTGGCACAAGCCAGTAGCGATAAGGAAGAAATCCTCACCGCCCAGGTCGATCCGAAATGGGGTGAGCAAACCCGCCGCTGGTGGCCATTTATGCGCGATCGACGCATCGATGCTTACGGCGACATCACCAAGCGTTTCGGTAACTAGCCATGTATAAGATGCCCGCGGAGTGGGAACTTCATACGGCTACCTGGCTCGCTTGGCCTCATAACAAAGAAGACTGGCCGGATAAATTTGCGCCTATTCCCTGGGTATATGCCGAGATTATTCGCAATTTGGCGCAGGTTGAGCGGGTGCGGCTGGTGGTTAAAAACGACGCGCATAAAACCGAAGCTAAAAGCATTTTAAAACGCGCCGGTGTGAATCTCAAGCAGGTGGACTTTTATATAATCCCCACTGACCGTGTGTGGCTGCGCGATTCGGGCCCTATTTTTGTGCGCGATGCTAAGAATAGATTGGCGATGATGGACTGGCGGTTTAATGCGTGGGCCAAATACTCCAATCATAAAAAAGACGACAAGGTACCTGAGCAGATTGGCGCATATTTCAAAAAACATGCGCGTATTCAGCCGATGCATAAGGGCAAGCGCGTGGTGCTCGAAGGTGGCTCGATTGACGTCAACGGCAAAGGCACGCTCATTACTACGGAAGAATGTTTGCTGAGCAAAATTCAGGAGCGTAACCCTGACTTTAAGCGCGACGACTACGAAGCCGTGTTTGAACACTATCTGGGTATCACCAACATCATCTGGCTGGGCAATGGCATTGTCGGCGACGACACGCACGGCCATGTGGATGACATCACCCGTTTCGTGAATGCGAATACCATTGTCACCGTGGTTGAGAAAAACACCAAGGACGATAACCATGTATTACTCAAAGAGAATGTCAAACGCCTGAAAGCGGCGCGCGATCAAAACGGCAAGCCGTTTAACATCATCGAGCTTCCGATGCCAAAGCCTGTGGTATTTGAAGGCCAGCGCCTACCTGCTTCCTATGCCAATTTCCTGATCGCCAATGGTATGGTGTTGGTGCCAACCTTTAATGATGCTAATGACCGCGTCGCACTCAATATTCTAGCCGAAGCGCTACCTAAACATACAATCGTGCCGATTCATTCGGTCGATCTGGTGTGGGGCTTAGGCACGATCCATTGTATGAGCCAACAGGAGCCGGCATGAAAAAGCACCTCAAGGGGTTTTGGCGTTGCCTGAAGGATGCTGCCTATGACACCATCATCACCCATGATGGCATTGAGCATGCGGGCTATCTTGCCTTTCTGAGTTTGCTGGCGCTATTTCCCTTTTTGGTCTTCACCGTGGCATTGGTGGGTATGCTAGGCCAAGGCGATGCCGGCAATGAATTTATTTCTTACCTCTTTGCCAAACTCCCCAACAATATCACCGGCGCCATTAAGCCGCGCGTGGATGAAATTATCTCTGGCCCGCCACAAGGCTTGCTCACCGTATCGATTCTAGGCGCTATCTGGACAGCGTCATCGGCCATTGAGGGCATACGTACCATTTTAAACCGCGCTTACCGCGTGGCTAATCCGCCGGCTTATTTGTCGCGCCGCCTGATGAGTGTGGTGCAGCTGATATTGCTGACCTTTGTGACGCTATCGGGTATTGTTATTACGGTACTGGTGCCGCTTTTCTTCCGCCATGTCGAGGTGTGGACCGGCATCACCATCATCCCGCATAATCTAGAAGGCTGGAAATATACCGCCGCGCTCTTTACCATCTTGGTGCTGTTTTTAAGCATCTGCTATATTTACTACATCATTCCCAACATCAAGCAGCATATGGTGACCGTTGCACCTGGCGCCCTGCTCACCCTTATCCTCTGGTTGGTGGCCGCGCATTTATTCACGCTGTATTTATCTAATTTCAACCAGGTGAATCTGATTTACGGCAGCTTGGGCGGCGTGATTGCAGCACTGCTCTTTTTCTATATCTGCAATATTATCTTTATTTTTGGCGCCGAGTTTAATCACCAAATTGCCCAGGCGCTACATATCCGCACAGTAGAGCGCGAACATACACCTGGCACGCAGCACAAACGCTAAAGCGCTTTCTTATTTCACCGCAGGCAATAACTCAATCTGCCCGCTCCAAATAAAATATAGCATGGCAAAAGCAATCGCCACGCCATAGGGCACTGGCTCACCATCGCGCAAAATACGTGGGCGTTCTTTCTTTTTGGGCACATAGCGCAGCAATTTCCGTAACACATACAGCACCACCGACAGCACCCCGCCCAACAGGGTAACTAACACCATATAATCCACAAGCAAGGCCCAGCCTACCCATAAGGCGAGCACGGTAAGCAGCTTGATGTCGCCGCCACCGACAAAGCGAAAAGCAAAAAGCGCGAAGCCCACGGCGAATATAATACCCATGCCCGCCAGAGCCATCAGCCAATCCACCGACACGGGGGATAGGTAGATCGCCAGCGGATAAAGCAGTAAAAGTGAGGCAACCAGCCAATTGGGGATGATATAGCGTGTGACATCCAGCCACAGCACAATGCCCATCGATGCGATCAGATAAACGGTAATGGGTAACATGCGCCTCTCCCTGTAAACATTGCTAGCAAATATAAACCTCCCTTTGCTATAATCAAAGAAAAAGCCGGTATTATGATCAAGTTTATTTTCCTCTTCCTTCTGCTCTATGGGGCGCTGCTCGTCTATATGTACACCATGCAGCGCAAGCTGCTGTACTTTCCCGATGTCGACATCGCGCCACCCGAATCGTATGGCCTGTCTGGCTTTTCCGATTTGCGCGTTCGCTCGTCTGATAATCTATCGGTGCAGCTTTGGTATGCGCCTGCGGCAGCAAACATGCCCACCATCTTATATTTTCATGGCAATGCCGCGCATATAGGCAATCGCTCCGCTATTTACGGCGCGTTGAGCGCACAAGGTTTTGGCGTAGCTGCGCTTAGCTACCGCGGATATGGCAAAAGCGATGGCACACCCAGCGAGCAAGGTATCTATGCCGATGCGCGCGCAGCGCTTGCTTTCTTGACCATGGAGAAAAATATTCCACTGTCGCAGATCATGCTGTTTGGCGAATCGCTGGGCACGGGGGTTGCTATTCAAATTGCCAGTGAGTCGGATGTAGCAGCCGTTATCTTGCAAGCGCCCTATACGTCGGTTGCCGCCCGCGCCGCTCAAATTTACTACTATGTTCCGGTGCGCCTGCTCATTACCGATCGCTTTGATTCGCTGTCTAAAATCGGGCGCGTCAAAGCACCGGTTCTGTTCTTCCATGGCGAGCTCGATCAAGTCATTCCGATCCAGCAAGGCAAAGCGCTGTTTGATGCTTCGCCTAGCCTAAAGCGCGCTTATTATTTCCCGCAAGTCGGCCATACCGATTTTGATCCCGCCATTCAAACGGCGCATATTATCGAATTTGCCAAGGAATATAAAATCATTCGCTAGTTAAGCGAGCTGCGAGACGGCATCACGCATCGACGCCACCAGCATGATGTTTACAGGTTCGCCTTCCAACTTTTGCCTGATTTTCTCCAACACCTCGGGCTTAGCGCAGAGGAATATGCGCTTGCCTGCCAACACCTCGCCCGAGAGCAGATTTTTAAGCGCCACTAGCCCGCTCATATCGATTAGCTGCACCTGCTCCATATCCAAAATCAGCGTATCGATTTTATGGCGGATGAACGCAGTGCGATCGAGAGCGCGCTCGACGGTGGCAAAAAACAGCGGGCCGGAGATGTGATAGACCAGCACGTTGTCCGGCAAGGTTTGCTCTACATCGCCTGGCGCACCATGCACGTGGCCTTCGGTAATGTCTGCGATACGACGGATGAAAAGCAGCACCGACAGTAAAATCCCCACCGTCACGCCGGCAACCATATCAATAAAGACCGTCAGCACAAAACACGTTACTAGCACCGCCACATCGTGCCGCGGAGCAATGGTGAGGATGCGCCAGCACTGCTTATAATGCGACATATTATAAGCGGTCACCACCAGCAAGGCCGCCAGCGCCGCCATCGGCACGTAAGCAATCCACGGCGCTAAAAACCACACATAGAGCATGATAAGTACTGCATGGATGATAGAGGCAATGGGTGATACAGCGCCACTTTTGATATTAGTGGTGGTGCGCGCAATCGCGCCCGTTGCCGGCACGCCAGCAGCTAAACCGGAGAAGATGTTGCCGATGCCCAGTGCCGCCAGCTCACTGTTGGGGTGATGCCGTGTGCGGGTAAGCCCATCCGCCACGGTGGCCGACAGTAATGATTCCAATGCCGCCAGCGCCGCAATTACCAGCGATGGCATCCATAAGGCGTGTAGCTCTTTATAACTCGGCCAGGCAAAAAGCCCCTCGCCGCCGAGCATATGCAGCACCGGCGGATAGGGCGGAATGCCCTGTGCCATGCCGTGCGCCGTCTCATAGCTGAAGCGCGAGCCGATCGTGGCCACCGCAATGCCGTTTTGCGCCAGCACCCAGGCGATGAAGGTACCCACGCCGATTCCCATAATGACGGAGGGGATTTTTCGGGTGATGCGTTTACCCATCAGCATAATAGCCAGGCTCACACCACCAATCAGCATTTCTGGCGCGCGCGCATCCGGCACATGCGACAGCAGCAACCCTAATTTTTCAATAAACGAACCATCCAGATGCTCAATGCCAAGCCCCAGCAAATCATTGAGCGACAGCGCGCCCAGCACCACGGCGATACCGGCGGTAAAACCAGTGGTCACCGGATAGGGCACATAGTTGATGAGCTTGCCCATGCGCGCCCAGGCGAGCGCCAGCAAAATAAGTCCGGCCATCAGCTGCGCCAAGATGAGCCCGCGCAAGCCATGTTCGGCCACGATGGGTGCCACGATCACCACAAAGGCTGCGGTAGGTCCCGTCACTTGCGTACGCGAACCACCGAGCAGTGCCACGATGATGCCTGCTACAATCGCGGTATAAATGCCATGCTGCGGCGGCAGGCCTACGGCGATAGAAAGCGCCATAGAAAGCGGCAAAGCCACCAGCGAGACAATCAATCCAGCCAGCAAATCTTTGCCGAATTGCGGCAGACCGTAACCTTGGCGAATCACCTCCTGAAGCGCCGTTGCTAAAGGAAATTGGTAGGCACGGTTCATGGCACTATCCTCAGAATGGTAGGCGTGATTTAAGCGCGGCAGCAAGCGTGCCGTCATCCAGGTAATCGAGTTCGCCGCCCATCGGAATGCCTTGTGCTAGGCGCGAGATAGTGACGTTGCAATCGCTCAGGCGTGAGGTCAAATAATGGGCCGTGGTTTGGCCTTCGATGGTGGCGTTGGTGGCTAGGATAATTTCTTTGACCTGATCGTTTTTGGCGCGCTCAATCAGGTTTTCGATATTCAATTGCGAAGGCCCGCGATCATCGAGCGCCGAAAGCGTACCACCTAGCACATGATATTGTCCGCGAAACAGATTGCAGCGCTCGATCGCCCATAGATCCGCGAGTTCCTCCACCACGCAGATTTGCGATGTGTCGCGGCGTGTGTCGCTGCAAATCTGGCAGGGATCGTTGCTATCTAGATTGCCGCAAACCGAACAGGTGCGGATGCTATCCATCGCGCGGCCCAGTACTGCCGTCAGCGGTTGCATCAGTTGGGTTTTATTGCGAATGAGGTGTAGCACCGCGCGGCGCGCCGAGCGCGGGCCCAAGCCAGGCAGCTTGGACAGCAGCGAGATCAGTTCATTGATGTCATTATGCGCCATAATATCTCATATATAAAAATCGCCAGGCTGAGCGGTATGCGAGGGAAACGATGAAACGCGCAGCGTAAGCTAGTAACACTAGCTGAGCAGCGAAAGTGATTCGTTTTCAAGCAAGATCGCCAGCATGGTAGATTTTAAAATGGTAATTTAAAGCCGGGTGGCAAGTTAAGACCCGAACTCATCTGGCTCATTTGCTCATTGAAGTTCGAATCGATTTTGTCTTTGGCATCGTTATGCGCTGCCACCAGCAAATCTTCGAGCACTTCTTTTTCTTCAGGCTTCATCAAGCTGGCATCGATCGATACTTTCAGCAGTTTGTTTTTGCCGGTAAGCGTTACTTTAACCAGGCCGCCACCAGAGCTGCCCTCGGTTTCCTCGGCTTCGATTTTAGCCTGCATATCTGCAATTTTCTTTTGCATCTGCTGGGCTTGCTGCATCATTTTCTGTAGATTCATGACTGATTCTCCTTATTTTTCCGACGTCACGCCCACCATTTTCGCGCCAGGAAATTGCTCAAATACGCTGGCAACCAATGGGTGGCTGGATAGTTCTTTCGTAGTTTGTTCTTTACGCGCGATTTCCTGTTCATGCAAGCTTGGCGTAGCCTCTTCATCCGTGATCAGCACTTTCCACGGCTTGCCCGTCCATTTAGTCAGGCACTCGGCCACGCGCGGCGCAAAATCACGCGCGATTTCTTTGTAAGGTTTAAGTGTCATCTGGCCTGGCTCAAAGCGCACCAATCCGAGGTCTTGTTTCAATCGAGTATAAAGCAGTGCCTCGCGATGTTTGCTAAAAAGCGCCACAGCCTCTTCATAGCTCTCGGCACTATCGGGTTGCGCTGCATTGACCACTTCTAAAGTGGGTTTAATGGGTGTTTTTTTTTCAGCCGAGGCCGGATTGGCCGGTGCTATGGTTGCCGCAGGCGTTGATGCCACACCGCTGCGAATGGCTTCCGCCGGTGTGGGCAGTTGCGCGGCATAAGCCACGCGCACCATCAGCATTTCAAGGGCTGCAATCGGTGAAGGCGCCACGCGCACTTCTTGAATGCCTTTGAGCAACATCTGCCACAGCCGTGCCAAAACTGCCATCGACACCTGATCGGCCAATCCCTTAGCGGCATCACGATCATGCTGCGACAGCGATACGTCTTGCAGTGCCGCCGGCGCCACTTTTACGCGGGTAACCAGATGCACGATATCGAGATAATCTTGCAATAATAATAATGGGTCTGCCCCATCGATATATTGGGTTTTGACCGCTTCCATCGCCTCGGCGATATTGCCGGTGAGCAAGCGCGTGAGCATCGAAAAACTAGCGCTATGATCAGACGCGCCAATCATCTGGCGCACGAGGCTTGCGTCAATCGATGGCTGGTCAGCACCACGCGCAATGGCCTGATCGAGCAGCGACAGCGAGTCACGTACCGAACCTTCGGCGCAGAGCGCAATCAGCTTGAGCGCTTCCTCATCGATGGTGATATTTTCTTTTTGCGCAATCTTGGCTAGATGCGCAGCAAGCGTATCCATATCGACACGCTTCAAATCAAAGCGCTGGCAGCGCGAGAGAATGGTGACCGGAATTTTGCGCGCCTCGGTGGTTGCGAAAATAAATTTCACATGCGGCGGCGGTTCTTCCAGCGTTTTAAGCAGCGCGTTGAAGGCGCTGTTAGAAAGCATATGCACTTCGTCGATGATATAGATTTTATAACGCGCCGATGATGGCAGGTAACGCACGCTTTCGATCAGCTCGCGAATATCATTCACACCGGTATGGCTTGCCGCATCCATCTCTAATATATCGACATGGCGATCTTCGGCGATCATGCGGCAATTGCTGCACACGCCGCACGGATTGATGGTCGGTCCGCCCTGCCCGTCTTCACCAACGCAGGTCAGTGCGCGCGCGATGATACGAGCCGTGGTCGTCTTGCCAACACCGCGAATACCCGTCAACAAAAACCCATGCGCAATGCGGCCGCTACTGATGGCGTTCGACAAGGTACGCACCAGCACTTCCTGGCCTATCAGGTCATCAAAATTAGTCGGCCGGTATTTACGGGCAAGAACGCGATATTCCATGAAATCCCTTACTGTGCTGGCACAACGCGTGGACGATCATCGCTATAAATGACATATACTTTCGTGCCGCTTGCCAGCAGAATCTGATCCTGCTGCACCACCGAGATTAGGTCGCTTTCAGTGTTGGTTTCGATGGACTGGCTCACATCTTTTTCAGTCGATGCCGCGCTATATTGGCGAACGCTTTTCTTGGTGGTCGATTGTTTGCTGCGCGCATGCTGCCCGTCGATTTTCACGATATATTCCACACCATCTGAGGTGCTAAGCGCATCTTCCAGCAAGGCACCCGCTACCGCGCCGGCAATAGCGCCACCCACGGTCGCACCGGTTTGGCCTTTGCCTTTACCGATGGCAGAGCCAGCGACGCCGCCTGCTACACCGCCTGCCGCGCCACCCAACACGTTATCGCTGAGTTGATCCTTTTTAATCGTCACGATGCGCGACGATACGACCGTGCCTTTGAGCACCTTACCGCCCGTGGCATTAGCGCTGTAATTGCTTGATGATAAATTACGTGAGCAACCGCTGACTAAAAGCAAGCTTGCTGCGAATACGGCAAATAGAATACGAGGCATGTATTTCTCCATGTGTTTGGTGACTGGTGACGACCCAATGAGAGGCTGCTACGGCTGCTTTCTTTCGAACCTGACCGGATTCACAACAGCATTGCCCGCCACCAGCCTCGAGGGATTATGGTGTATGGTCCCACCCCCTTCAAGTAAATAATAGTTAATAGTTGTCACCCCACAGAGTGGATGCTAAGTTTCTATTCTAATATGACCAAAACGAATACACGCGCAGCTGCCATCGAACCGACCCGTAACCCGCTAAGGGTGCTTGCGGGCTTGGGTATTTGCTTGGTTGCCTTCTATATATTTGCCTCGCTGATCACCTATAATCCAGCGGACCCTTCACTAAATCATGCCGCTCCTAATGACCCCACCAATGCAGGCGGTTATTTTGGCGCCGTGATTGCCAACCTCTCGCTACAACTCATGGGGCTGGCTAGCGCGCTTTTGGTATTAGTGCCACTCGCCTGGGGCGCTAAAATGCTGTGTGGTCACCGCGTATCGTTTTTATGGTTGCGCTTTTCGCTGATGCTTGCAAGCCTAGCGTGTGTGAGCGCGCTGTTATCTACGGTTGAGCCACCGCTATCCTGGCCGATCAGCAGCGGCTTTGGCGGCTCCATCGGCGCCACCTTGCATGATAATTTTTATCGCCTCTTTAAAAATGCGATTTTCATTACCTCACTTTCTATCACCACCGTCGTTGTGCTGTCGCTGGCCTTTGGCATCAGCTGGCGCGAATGGCGCAGCGTGCTGCGTGGCGCCGGCAATGCCGCGATGTTCCTGGTGGGTATGGCCATTGCGTTGACCCCGTCTCGTCGTGAGCGTAATGCCGAGCAAGATGATGAGGAGGATGACACCCCGTCCCTGCGCGAACGTTTGGTAGAAAAACTCACCTTCTGGCGCCGCAACGAAGATGATGACGATGAAGATGAGGCGGCAGAGATAGAAGACGAGCCAGCTCCCAAAGCCGCGAAGAAACGCGAAATGCGCCTTACCGAAAAAGCGCCGCGTCCGGTGCCTAAGGCGCAAGCAGCGCTTGCCTTGCCGCAAGGCGATTATGAATTGCCGCCACTCAAATTACTCACCGCCCCGCCACGCGGTCGCAGCAAGAACCAACTCTCTGAATCGGCTCTCACCCAAAATGCACGACTGCTGGAAAGCGTGTTGCGCGACTTTGGCGTGAATGGTGAGATCGTGGAAATTCGCCCAGGCCCTGTAGTCACACTCTATGAGTTAGAGCCCGCCGCTGGCACCAAATCGTCACGCGTGATTGGCCTGTCGGATGATATTGCCCGCTCAATGAGCGCTATTTCTGCCCGTATCGCCGTAATCCCTGGTCGCAATGCGATCGGCATTGAGCTGCCAAACAGCACCCGTGAAATGGTCTATCTGCGCGAGATGTTAGAAAACGAAGCCTTCGAGTCAGCCGATTGCAAATTGCCGCTCGCACTGGGTAAAGATATTGGCGGCTCTGCCATCATCACCGATCTGGTTCGCATGCCGCACTTACTCGTAGCCGGTACCACCGGTTCGGGTAAATCGGTTGCCATCAACACCATGATTCTGTCGCTGGTCTATCGCCTGACGCCCGATGAATGCAAATTCATCATGATCGATCCTAAGATGCTCGAGCTTTCGGTTTATGAAGGCATTCCGCATTTGCTGTCGCCGGTGGTAACTGAGCCAGGCAAAGCCGTAGTCGCGCTGAAATGGACGGTGAAGGAAATGGAAAACCGTTACCGCCTGATGTCGCATTTGGGTGTGCGCAATATCGATGGCTATAATAAAAAGATTCGTGAGGCCAAAGCTAAAGGTCATCAGCTGACCCGCACCGTGCAAACCGGATTTAATCCCGACACCGGGGAGCCTATTATAGAAGAAGTCGAATTGGAGATGATTGCATTACCGTTCATTGTCGTCATTGTCGATGAGATGGCCGATCTGATGATCGTTGCCGGCAAAGACATCGAAGGCTCGATCCAGCGTTTAGCGCAAATGGCGCGCGCGGCCGGTATTCATATTATCATGGCCACGCAACGTCCGTCGGTGGATGTCATTACCGGTGTGATCAAAGCCAACTTCCCTACCCGCATCAGCTTCCAAGTGACCTCGCGCATCGACAGCCGCACCATCTTGGGCGAGCAAGGCGCTGAGCAGCTGCTGGGCCAAGGTGACATGTTATATATGGCGGGCGGCGGGCGTATCACCCGTGTGCACGGTCCGTTCGTAAGCGACAAAGAAGTCGAGCAAGTTGTGGCCCATCTCAAAGCGCAAGGCAGCCCAACTTATATTGAAGATGTCACGCGCGATGAAGAGGAAGAAGCCGCGTTCGGTATGGATACTGCCGAGAAAGATGAGCTCTATGATCAAGCCGTGTCGATTGTCATTCGCGATCGTAAAGCCTCTACCAGCTATGTGCAGCGCTGCCTGAAAATTGGTTATAACCGCGCGGCAAGCATCATCGAGATGATGGAACGTCAGGGCATTGTCGGCCCGGCCAACCATGTGGGCAAACGCGAAGTGCTTGCGCAGGATGCCGATGCATAAATCCCGTTATTATGTAGTGGGCCTTGCGCTTGCGTGCAGCTTGATGTTGTCAGCATCCGCTAGTATGGCTGCGCGAGCAACAAAACCCGTATTCTGGTCTGCTGAAAGACTCGTGCCGCATAAAGAGACGATTCAGCGCGTCCAAGATTATTTAAGCGGCCTGACCACCATCGCGGCCGACTTCACCCAAACCGCTCCCGATGGTTCGATCACCACCGGCAAGTTTTTGCTCGAGCGCCCGGGAAAAATGCGTTGGCAATATGCGCCACCCTCTCCCATCTTGATTGTATCAAACGGCAAGACGCTTACCTTTTATGATCGTGAGTTGGAACAGGTCAGTTATATTTCGATGGATGACACCATCATCGGATTTTTGGCGAAAGATAAAATCTCGTTCGAGCATCCGGTCGGCATCACCAATATTGAAAACAAAGCCAATGCCATTCGTATTACCGTAGCGCAGCGCGACAAGCCCAATGATGGCCAGCTCACGCTTGAATTATCGGACAAGCCGCTGATGCTGCGCAACCTGATTATTCGCGACGCCACGCAACAAGTCACCATGGTTGGGCTCAGCAATGCCGAGTTCGGTATAAAGATCGACAAGAACGCATTTGAATTTAAAGACCCGCGCAAACCGCGCCGCTAGAACACGCGAAAAACCACAGCCTGTGCCGCGTACACATTTATCAACTACTATATCTTGTGGATTGTCACATAAAATTCATACACAAGGATGTTTTTTTCTGTTATATATAGAAGACCAAAATGAATTTGTCTCATCATCACCAGTTAGGGGAGCTCCAATGGATAGCAATAAAGACTTTCTGGATGAGGCAATGTCAATCTTAGTAGGTTCATCTTCCCTAGCGTATGTTCGCCCTGTCGCCACCGAAAAAGGTGAAGGCTACGCCGTATGCAGCGCCGATGGCATGCAGCTGGCAGTTTTCGCATCGCGCGATGCGGCTTTCTTTGCTGCCCGTCAGCATGACCTAGAACCGGTGATGATCCACTAATTACCTGCTCTTGAGCGTATAAAGCAGCGTCCCAATCATCTGTAATCCGACCACCAGCACAATCAGCCACTTCCATTTTGCGAAGCGGTTATAGCTATGCGGCAATTGTTCGCGCAGCAGGTTTTTGGTTTGCTGCAAGGTAATCAGGCTCATGCCTTCTCCTGGGATCAATGCCGGATGGCGCTTTAGTCGCGCCAGCAAGAAGCGTTTCGCCAACCAGTTCACCCCAATCGTATGCATTCCGTTATCATAGCGATAATCGCCCGTCACTTGCGCAACGGCTACCTCACCGGCAATCGGCAGCGACACCGCAATCACATCTTCCTCATGCACGGCGCTATACAGTCCCCAGCTACGATCAAGCAAGGTGCGCAACGACTCGGGCGGCAGTTCGGGAAGCTGTTCTTGCAGCCGCTGGCGATAAGCGCTTTGCGAGAGCGCGCCGGTAAAATCCGGCATGCCATCAAAGGGCAGCGTCAAGCGATCGCGCTGCGTCAGCTGCGCTTCTTCCGCTGCACCCCAGGCGCGATGATACGCCCACACACTCATGCGTAAGCAGCCGGATCGGTGATACCGTTTTCGCGGAAGCCTTTGAGCCTAAGTTGGCAGGAATCGCAATGCCCGCAAGCACGGCCCTGCAAATCGGGATCATAGCAGCTAAGCGTCAGCTGATAATCCACGCCGAGTGCCAGGCCTTTTTCGATAATCTGCGCTTTGGTCAGATCAATTAGCGGCGTGTGGATCTGAATGCGCTGCTTGCCTTCCACCCCGTAAGCGGTTGCCAGATTGGCGGCATTTTCAAACGCGCGGATGAATTCCGGCCTACAATCGGGATAGCCGCTATAATCGAGCGCGTTGACGCCGATAAAAATATCATAGGCTTTAAGGACTTCCGCCCAGGCCAGCGCGAACGATAAAAACACCGTGTTGCGCGCCGGCACGTAAGTGATGGGCACGCCGTGGCCAATTTGTTCATGGCTGCGATCTTTCGGCACATCGATAGCATTATCCGTCAGCGCCGAAGCGCCGAAGCCGCCTAAATCGATGGTGATGGTGCGATGCTCTTTTGCTCCACCTTGCGTGGCTACTTTCGCCGCCGCTTCCAATTCGCATTGATGGCGCTGCCCATAGCGAAACGACAGGCCATACACCTCAAACCCTTGCGCGCGCGCAATGGCCAGCGTCGTCGCCGAATCCAGCCCGCCGCTTAATAATAGAACCGCACGTTTCGTCATTCGATATCCAATAGTTTATGTAGCTGCAGTGATAGCCGGTAGCCATGTTGTGTGGCAAGCGCCAACGCATAGGCGGTGTTGTCACGATTACGCGCCTCATCATGCTCGTCCATCGGCTGCACGTAGACCGGCGTGTTGTAGCGGCTCTGGCCAACATCAGCCACCTGGCCGTAGAGCGGATCATGTTTGGAGATGATAAATTTAAACGCGCTCACCCGCGCCAGCAAATCCTCGCGAATGGGAAAATAGCCTTGGCCGGTATTTTTAGGCGAACAGACAATATCCACTTCCGGCGGCACTTCGCGCCAGAGCGTGCCGTTGGTTTCGACCTGAATTTTAAACCCGTCCGCAATCAGCTGCGCGCATAGAGGCGCGATATTTTGCCGGAATGGCTCCCCGCCGGTAATCACCACCAGATGCCTAACGCGCAACCCCTGTGCATTACAAGACAGGGTTTTTATCTGCTCCACCAGATCGCTCAGCGCTATATCGGCAAAATCCTCAAACTCGGTGTCGCAAAAGCCGCAGGCTAAATTACAGCCGCCCAAGCGCACAAATACCGACGGCACGCCCGCATAAAGCCCTTCCCCTTGCAGCGTCGGGAATATGGATTTAAGCGCCAGAGACTGCCCGTCATGGTCGGCTAGCGGCTTGCGTATGGGGTTGTCACCCTTCATATCAAAGCGCCAGAAATGTCCGTATTGCCGCAAAAAACGCCGTGACAGACCGCATAAAATCTCCTTATAGTGTGCGCATTATGACCAAAAAACGTCCACAGCCTACGAAATCTGAGCGCAACTGGCAACTCTCCACTCGCCTGGTGCGTGGCGGCCGCCTGCAAACCGAATGGGGCGAAACATCGGAAGCCCTGTTTTTGAACTCCGCCTATAGCTATGAAACGGCTGAAATCGGCGAGGCCCGCTTTGCCGGCACCAATCCTGGCTTCAAATATGGCCGTTATTCGCACCCCAATCTGCAAATGCTGGAAGAGCGCTTGAGCCTGATGGAAAATGCGGAAGCCTGCATTGTCACCGGCTCGGGCATGTCAGCGCTCTTTGCCGTGTTGATGTGCCAGCTGAAAAGCGGCGATCATGTGGTGGCAAGCAAAGTGCTGTTTTCATCCTGCCATTATATCATCACCCAAATCCTGCCGCGCTTTGGCATCAGCTACAGCCTGGTGGATGGCCCCGATCTGGCCGCCTGGGGCAAAGCTATTACCAAGAAAACCCGTGTGGTGTTTATTGAAACGCCGGCCAACCCCACCTTGGAGCTGATCGATATTGCAGCCGTGGCCAAGCTGTGCAAAAAAGCAGGTGCGCAACTGGTGGTGGATAACGTGTTTGCCACGCCGCTGGTGCAAAGCCCGCTGGAACTGGGCGCCGATGTGGTGATGTATTCCACCACCAAACATATTGATGGCCAAGGACGCACACTCGGCGGCGCTATTTTGGGCCGCAAAAAATTCATTGAAGAAGTGCTGCAACCTTTCTGTCGCCATACCGGTCCGCATATGAGCCCGTTCAATGCCTGGGTGCTGCTTAAAAGCTTGGAGACATTGGAACTGCGCGTAGATCGTCATTGTAGCAACGCGGCAAAATTATCAGCCACACTGGAAAAACATCCAAAGGTATCGCGCCTGCTCTATCCCGGCAGCAAGGCCTTTCCGCAATATGCGCTGGCTAAAAAACAAATGAAAAATGGCGGGCCGATGATTGCAATCGAGCTCAAAGGCGGCAAAAAAGCAGCTTTCCGCTTTATGAATGCGCTCACCCTATTCGACATCTCCAATAATCTGGGCAATGCCAAAAGCCTGGTTACCCACCCCTCATCCACCACCCATGCCAGCTTGGGCGCAGCGGAGCGCAAGAAACTTGGCATCTCGGATGACTTAATTCGTCTTTCCATCGGCATCGAAGACGCGCGCGATTTAGAAGCTGATATCCTCCAAGCGCTCAAAGCCGTTTAGCCCTTACCGTTCATTCCTTTTGCACCTATCATAGAGTCACAGGCCCTAGGCTTGTCACACTATGTCACATGGAACGCATTTTTTTGCGCCTATGTTGGCATAACGATTTGAAAGGCAACAAAAGAGGAAGAAAAAAAGCGGTCAGATGTGGGTGCGAAGCGGGTTTGAAGCGGTCTGAAGTGGGTTTCAAACGGTTCGTTATAGGCGCGTAAAGGTCAGGTAGGTGGGAATACGTCCGGCTGCGAGCGCCTTTTGTTCGTAACGTGTGGAGAACCAATCGTCCCAGGGCTTGAGCCAGTCGGTGCTGTTTTGCGCCTCCCAGCGAAAATCAGGATGCGGCAGTGCATGGGCTAGAATCCAGGTGACGTAATCATAATCATCGCTGGCGATGCGCAGCTCGCCTTCGGGTTTTATCAGCCGCGCCAGCGCGGTGAGAAATTCGGTATTGATGAGGCGGCGTTTATGATGGCGCGATTTCGGCCACGGATCGGGATAGAGCACGTAAGCGCGTGAAAAACTCGCCGTCGGCAAGCGCTCCATCAGCAGCCGCGCATCCTGAGTGAAGACGCGGATATTGTCGTTTTTATGCTGGTCGATATGGCCAAGTAATCCGGCGATACCATTCACATAGGGTTCGCAGCCAATCATGCCAATGGTGGGATTGTTCGTTGCTTGATGCGCTAAATGCTCGCCGCCGCCAAAGCCGATTTCCAGCCAATAATCTCGCTGGCTAGGGAAAAGCGAAGCGGGTTGCAATCCGCCCTGCTCGGGTAATTCGATCGTAAGCGTGGGCAGCAGCGTATCATAGAGATGCTGTTTGTTGGTGCGCAGCTTGCGACCACGCATGCGCCCAAACGAACGAAGTGGTTTGAGATCAGGCAACGGCAACGTTTAAGTCGACAGCTTTGATGTTAAAGTCACTGCGCAGCTGTTCGACGAGATCGAGCTTCTCCCAACTGAAGCCACCGGTCGCATCGGGCTCGCGGCCGAAATGGCCATAGGCTGCGGTGCGCGCATAGATTGGGCGGTTAAGCTTTAAGTACTCGCGGATGCCGCGTGGGCTTAAATCCACCAACTCTTGCAAACGTTGCTCAAGCTTGGCTTCATCCACCTTACCCGTGCCGGAGGTGCTGACGAAAAATGAGATGGGCTTGGATACGCCGATCGCATAGGAGAGCTGAATGGTGCAGCGTTCGGCGATACCAGCGGCCACGACATTCTTTGCCAGGTAGCGGGCAATGTAGGCGGCCGAGCGATCCACTTTCGTGGGGTCTTTGCCGGAGAAAGCGCCGCCGCCATGTGGGGCTGCGCCACCATACGTGTCGACGATGATTTTACGGCCCGTGAGACCGCAATCGCCGTCAGGTCCGCCGATGATAAATTGACCGGTGGGGTTGACGTAGAATTCGCTCTCATCGCACATCCAACCTTTGGGGAGTGCTTCAAGGACGTAAGGGCGCACAATTTCGCGCACTTGTTTCTGGGTGAGGCCTTCCACGTGTTGAGTGGAGACAACGATCGAGGTGGCTTTGACCGGCTTGCCGTTTTCATAGCGCAGCGACACTTGGCTTTTGGCATCAGGGCCCAAGCCTTTTTCCGCGCCGCTATGGCGTGCGCGTGAAAGACCAAGCAGAATGCGATTAGCCAGTTGAATGGGGGCTGGCATCAGCAGTTTGGTTTCGTTGCAGGCAAAGCCGAACATGATGCCTTGGTCGCCAGCGCCTTCGTCTTTGTTTTCGCCGGAATCGACGCCCATGGCAATGTCGGCAGACTGGCTATGCAGATGCACATACACGTCAAGATTATCGGCATGGAAACCATCTTGCAAGTAACCGATTTCGCGCACTTTATCGCGGGCGATTTTTTCAATCTGCGCTTTGGTCAGGCTTTCAGCGCCACGGGTTTCACCGGCAATGACGATGGTGTTGGTGGTGGCTAAGGTTTCGCACGCAACGCGCGCTTCGGGATTGATCTCCAGCATCGCATCCACGACCGCGTCGGAGATTTGATCGCACACTTTATCAGGGTGGCCTTCTGCTACCGACTCGCTAGTAAAGATATAGTTGCTTCGATTGGAAAAACGATCAGACATGGTCTCGCCCCTGTAAAATGAATACCGATGCTTTTACGGGTAAGACTAGAGAAACCAGCGCTCAATCGACGCGGGTAGCTTAGACCTTTTTTTTGATAAGGTGGCGGCAAGCACGCTAAATCTCCACCCGAAAAGCAGGGTGAAATTAGTACGGCAGCGGCTTCAAGTCAAGGCTATTCCAGAATGGGCTTGCTGTCGGCAATCGCACGCACCATATCGGCAAGGCGTTTACGCACGACCTGTTCTTTGATGCGCTTGAAGGCTTTCATCATTTCGAGCGATTCTCGATCTGATACAGTCTTATGCTCAAAAGCAACGGCGTTGTCTTCGCCAAATCCTACTTGTGATGTATTTGCAGAAAACTCGTCGAGCCCTTCAAAGAAATAAGAGACCGGCACATTCATGAAACGCGCAAATTCAACGAGCCTGCTTGCATTCATGGCATTGCTGCCCTTCTCATATTTTTGTACTTGTTGGAAGGTAACACCAATAGCTTTGGCGACGGATTCCTGGCTAAGCCCCATCATGGTTCTGCGTAATCTAAGGCGCTTGCCTACATGCGCATCTATATCTTGTTTACTTGGTAATTTATGTGGCTTCATAATCTTATGTGTCCTCAGCTTGAGTACATGGCGTATAGCAGCACAACTTGCAAGCGAAATTTGTTAATTTCTTAATCTATATTGTTGCCAATTGGTTACTTGGCTGTAAATAGTATTCCCGGGTATTGCCTTGGGTAGCTGACTATCCAACACCCCTCGTTCGCCTAATGCTAGGCTAGCAATAATCCTGCCATAACCATCTATTACCGCAGAAATACCTGTATTTGCCGAACGCACTAATGGGATACCTTGCTCGACGGCTCGCATACGGGCCATGTTAAAATGCTGGTGGGGCCCGATGCTCATTCCGAACCAAGCATCATTGGTTAAATTTAACATCCATTCCGGCTTAATGTCTGACCCCGTTACAAAGCCTGGAAAGATGGCTTCATAGCATACGAGCGGGCTGACTGGTGGTAAGCCTTGCCACTGGTAAGTAAGCGAGCCAGGACCGCTGGATAGATCGGCCGTGCCCACCGGTGTGGTAATGGCTTTGGGCAACCATTCACGAAATGGCAGGAACTCTCCAAATGGGACAAGTTTGGCTTTGTCATACATGCCCAGCATTTGCCCCTGATTATTAATGACCATGATGCTGTTATAGAATTTGCGGGTGTCGCCGTTAGGCTCATCGCGCATCACGCCGGTGAGCAATATTTTCCCCTCCGGCAAAGTATAGGCGATTTGCCCCATAAAACCCGCACCGCTACGAACTACTGTCGGCACCGCTGTTTCCGGCCAAATGAAATGAGTGATTTGATTCGCGCCCGCCACCTTGTTTAGGTTCACATGCATGTCAAGGCCTTGGCGCTGCATAATCGGATCCCATTTATGCGGCTGTGCAATATTGGCTTGGATAAGTCGCAGCTTCACCCCATCGACATATTGTACGGCACCGGCATTCTCCAAACGCCATGCGCCCCACGCCATGCTCATCACAAAAACCGTATAGCCCGCAATCACAGCGATGAGTGCTTGTTTACGCTGCGTGGCATTGATCAATGCACAAGGCAGCACGCCTAGCAATACGGCACAAAAGGTCAGCCCATAGGCACCGACTAACGATGCCACTTGCAGCGACATATCCGAGAACCCAAAGCTATAGCCCGCTAAGTTCCAGGGAAAGCCGGTGAACAAATGCCCACGCGCATATTCCACCACCGTCCATATCGCCGCAAAGCGCAATACGCCTTGCACGCCGGATGCACGAAACCGGTAAAACAGCAATGCTGCAATCGCCGGATAGAGCGCGATAACGGCGGTCAGACCAAAGAGTGTGAAGGGTATCAACCAACCGAATTTTTCTGGTTCAGTCAGCAGCGCTTCACAAAACCAATAGAGGCTTGTGATATAAAATCCCCATCCCCACCACCAACCATCAGCAAAGGCGCGCTTGCGAGAAGATGCATGGGTTAACAACCCATATAGGCCGCCAAAGGCTACTAGCAGCAAGGGGAAATAGAAAAATGGCGCCAAGGTAAACGTAGTCGATACACCAAACAGAAAGGCTATAAAATTTCGACGCCACCGACGATCAATCGCTGTTAAAACCAGCTTACGCATAATCAGGTCGTAATAATTTTAACGCGGCGAATGCGGCGAGAATCTGCGTCAGTAATTTCAAACTGCACGCCATGTGTATGTGGCACAACCTCGCCTCTAGCCGGCACGCGGCCGAGCTTGAAAAAGATAAGTCCGCCCAGTGTATCGAACTCATTGTCTTTTTCTTCCGTTACTAAATTCAAGCCCAATTCTTTTTCGAGTTTTTCAATACGCATGCGCGCGCTAACTTCAAATATACCATCACGCAGACGATGAATGCGATCGGTCTGGTCTTCGTCTTCATCATGCTCGTCTTGAATGTCGCCAACGATTTCTTCAAATACGTCTTCCATGGTCACCAACCCGTCAGTGCCACCATATTCGTCAACGACCATAGCGATATGACTGCCGGAATGACGCATCTTCACCAGCAAATCCAATACACGCATCGAGGGTGGAACCACCAAGATGCTTCTCACCGCCGCTTTTAAATCATACGGGCGATCACCCGATAGCATCGGCAGCAAATCTTTTACATGCAGGAAGCCTAAAATACGATCCAGCGAATCTTGGTAAACCGGTGTGCGCGTATGGCGCTGCTCATAGATATGCGCCTTTAACTGCTCCAGGGAAATATCGGCAGATACCGCTGCAATATCCGGGCGCGGCACCATAATATCACTCACCTTGATATCACCAAAGGTCAGCACATTATGCAGCATGATTTTTTCTTCAGGCTCAAGCGGAACCTGGCCCTGCTCCTCGTGCTCTTCGATGGCTTCTTCAAGCATTTCTTTTAGGGAGGCATCAGGCCGGTTGGTCAGCGCATGGCGCAACCAGCGCCGAATCGCTTGCAGCAAGGATTGTTTTTCGGAACTACTCTCGGGTTCAACGCGGCTATCGCCCGATAGGGCGGTTGAAGCAATGTCTGAAGTTTTTTTAGCGGCGTTATTCATAGATATACTGTTATCACTCTTAGCATTCAGGCAAACAACTCACAAGTATGGATTATTAATACACAGTTTTTTAAGGATTTTTATTTCCTCAGCTTCCATCTTATCCGCCTCATCGTCCCGTTCATGATCAAACCCCAGCAGATGCAATATGCCATGTACCAGCAAATGCGTGGTATGATCAGCGACTAATTTCTTTTGCGCCTTGGCCTCCGCACCTATTGTTTCATAGGCCAGGAAAATATCGCCCAGATGCTCGCCATCGCCAGGAAACGACAACACATTGGTCGGGCGATTTTTCCCACGATAGCTATGGTTCAACTCGGCCATCGACTTATCATCAGTCAGAATGATGGATAAGGCAACAGGGCCAGAAACCCTACGCTCACGAAGCACCGTATTACAAATCTCGGTAACATATTTACAGTAAGGGCTAAGCCGCGACTTCCAGCGCTTATCCTGTAAATGGATCGTAAGCTCAGACGTCATTGGCTGAATTATTGCCGTTTTTCTTTTTCTTATCCCACTCGTCATAGGCCTGAATGATTTTTGCAGCCAGCGGGTGACGCACTACGTCGCCATCGCCAAAGCGTATCTTGCCGATATTTTCAATACCCTCAAGTTTACGCACCGCATCACCCAAACCCGACTTTACGTCTTTGGGTAAATCGGTTTGGCTTAAGTCGCCGGTAACTACCATGCGCGCGCCTTGGCCCATGCGGGTTAGAAACATCTTCATTTGAGTTGCAGTCGTATTTTGCGCTTCATCCAAAATCACGAAGCAATTAGAGAAAGTACGGCCGCGCATAAACGCCAGGGGCGCCACTTCGATCTCACCCGTTTCCATATGACGTGCCAGGCGATCCGCTGGAATCATATCATAGAGCGCATCATAGAGCGGGCGTAAGTATGGATCAATTTTCTCTTTTAAGTCGCCTGGCAAGAAGCCGAGCTTTTCACCCGCTTCCACCGCCGGACGCGACAGAATAATTTTCTCCACGCGGCTGCTGGTAAACATGGCAACGGCCATGGCAACGGCGATATAGGTCTTACCCGTACCGGCCGGTCCAAGCGCAAACACCAACTCGTTATTCAAAAGCGATTGCATGTATTTTGCTTGAATATGCGAATAAGGTTTGATGGTTTTTTTCATGGTTTTAATCACCACCTGATCCTGACCGCCAAACAAGCTATGGTTATCGTCATTATCATGATGGGCATGCATACGAATCGCCGCATCCAGCTGTGCAAGCCCCACTTCACCGCCCTTGGTCAAATCGGCATAGAGCAACTCAAGCACGTTGCGAGCTGATTCTACGGATGCTTTTTCTCCCGAGAGCACCAGCGTATTGCCACGATATGACGCCGAAATATTATATTTCTTTTCCAGCTTGGTCAGGTGAATATCTTCTTCACCATAGAGCATCGGCAGCAACGCATTATCACGAAACACCAGATTTACATTGGCCGTATCTTGCTGAGCAGCTTTGGGGTGCTTTTCTTTCACTAGGACGCCTTTCTGAGAGAGGGTTCAATTAATTCACCCGACAGGCTGTTTAAAAACCCGCCGGTTATTTTCACGTTCATAATATCGCCTTTGACTTGGCTAGCATTATCTACATACACCGACTGCATGTACGGACTTTTGCCGAGCACCTGGCCTTCAAATTTGCCGCTGCGGTCAAACAACACCGGCATCACCTGGCCAATGCTTGCCTGGTTGAATGTCATCTGTTGATGTTGCAGCAACGCTTGCAGGCGCGCAAGACGTTCTTCTTTTACTTTTTCAGGGATTTGCCGCTCGTCGACCGCCGCCGGTGTGCCAGGGCGTGGGCTGTATTTAAAGGAATAGGCCTGCGCAAATTGAACGCGCTCAACTAAGGTCAAGGTGTCTTCAAAATCTTTGTCGCTTTCACCGGGGAATCCCACGATAAAGTCAGACGACAGTGCAATATCTGGACGTGCAGCGCGAAGGCGCACAATAATATCATGATAGAGTTCGACATCATGCTTACGGTTCATTTTTTTAAGCACTTGGTCTGAACCCGATTGAATCGGCAAATGCAAAAACGGCATAAGCTTGGGCTCGCTGCCATGGATGGCAATTAAATCATCTGACATATCGCGCGGATGCGAGGTGATGTAGCGAATGCGCTCCAGACCGCGAATCTGCGCCAAGCGGTCAATAGCAGCAGCCAACGACCAGGTCTTGCCCTCGCCTTCGCCGTGATAGGCATTGACGTTTTGACCCAGCAAATGGATTTCTTTAGCGCCCATATCGACCAGACGGCGCGCTTCGGCCTCGATGGTGGCCATTGGACGTGAATATTCTGCGCCGCGCGTATACGGCACCACGCAGAAGCTGCAGAATTTATCACAACCTTCCTGCACCGATAAAAAGGCCGACACGCCTTGCGAAGAGGTGACATCCGGCAGCAAGTCAAATTTTTGCACGGTGGGGAAATCAAGCTCGACTACGCCACCATTATCGCGGATGGCGCGGGTGACCATTTCCGGCAACTGGTGATAGCTTTGTGACCCCAATACAATATCCACATACGGCGCACGTTTGATGATTTCTGCGCCTTCAGCTTGGCCAACACAGCCGCCCACCGCTATCAACATGCGGCCGCCCTTAGCGGATTTTTTTTCTTTTTCTTGGCGGATGCGGCCTAAATCGGAATAGACTTTCTCTTCGGCTTTTTCGCGAATATGACAGGTGTTAAGCACCACCAGATCGGCATCGTCACAGCTATCCACCGGCGTGTAACCCAGCGGTGCCATGACATCGTGCATACGCACCGAGTCGTACACATTCATTTGGCAGCCAAAGGTTTTTATATAGAGCTTTTTACTCAAGCGACACTCAACTGATCAATTTTCGCCGCGAGGATAAAGTCGTTCTCATGCAAGCCGGCGATGTTATGCGTCCACACCACGCATTCCACGTAACCCCACCCCAGCATAATATCCGGATGATGGCCTTCGGCTTCGGCAATCGGTGCCAGTCTTTGTACAAAGGCCAAGGCCGACATAAAATCAGGAAAGGAAATCCGCTTGCGGATGGCACGGCCTTCTAGGGTCAGCTCCCATCCATTCACTTGTTGCAGCATTTTCTGCGCCGCATCGACCTTCATCGGAGGCGTCGTGCTGGCACAAGGACCACATTTTTTTTCACTTAACATTGTCTTCATTCACGCGCTATTGTGTATTGCTGCATTCTTACCCTGTTATAGGCCCGACGTCAAACATATGAAATATGCCCGTATTTTAGCCATTGAAAGCGCTACAGGCCCCACTAGCGTTGCAGTCTGGGACAATGGCCGTATCAGCGCCTACCTGGAAGATGCCAGCAAAACCATGCAGTCGGCGCGCCTTATTCCTATGGTTCATCAGGCACTAAAGCAGTCTGGCATTGGCTTTTCGCAGTTTGATGCGCTGGCTTGCACAGTAGGCCCAGGAAGCTTTACCGGCATCCGCGTGGCACTGGCTGCGGCGCGTGGCATCTGTTTTGCGGCCCACATCCCAGGCTTGGGCTATACGACGCTAGAAGTACTTGCCCACGGCGCCCGTAAACAACAAGCCAAATCCCCTATTCGCGTGGCCATTTCCGCGGGCAAAGGCCAATATTACCTCCAGGATTTCACGGATACGCAAGCAGAACCCATCATTGCCAATCCAGACGCTATCCAGGTGCCTGAGGGTGGATTACTGGTTACCACCGAACATATACTCGATCATCTGCAAGGTCCTTCGGTCATACGGCTTGCCTCACCACGCGCCGACCTGCTGGCCGAAATGGCGGCAGCCGGTATAAAAAGTCAATCGCTCAGCCCTTTCTATATTCGTCCGCCCGACGCTATCCCACCCACAAAATTTCTGGCCTAACGGACCAGAATTTTGCTATGATCGCCGCCTAATACACATCGGAGTTTTGCTATGTCACGGGTTCGCTATCTCATTGCACTATCAGCCGCGCTCATTGCCAATGGCTGCAGCACGCATAAAGGCCTGGAATATCCACCGCCTTCTTTTAGGCAATATCAGCCTATTCATATGGCGGTATCGAGCATTGAATTCGTCGAAGAATATAAATCCCCTATGCGCGATCCGTATGTGGAACATCTAATGCCATTCTCGCCGGCGGATGCCATGCGCATCTGGGTGCGCGACCGTATGCATGCGGTAGGTGGTGAAAAAACCATGCGCATCATCATCAAAGAAGGCAGTGTCAAAGAAAAGAGCAGCTCCAATCCGCTCACTATGATGAATGTGTTCGGCAATAGCTCGGATAGTAAATATGAAGCTAAGCTAGAGGTGGAACTGCGTATCTATGGTGAAAGTCCCATTGCTGAATCGACCGTCACCGTCAATGCCTTGCGCAAAGCCGAAACGCGCGAGCGCGATAGTGCCGCATCCCGCGACGAGGCCTATAAGCGCATGATTACCGAGCTGATGAATACGGCCAATGCCGAGCTGGAAAAAAGCATCTATCAATCGCTGTCTAGCTATATAAGCTATTCGCAAAATCCATAAGCGAGCATGATGATCTACCTTCCCATTGCGGAGCTCTCGGTCAATATCTTCGTCATTCTTGGGCTGGGTTGGATCACCGGTGTTTTATCGGGCATGTTTGGCGTGGGCGGCGGGTTTTTGATGACGCCGCTTTTGATGTTTATCGGCGTGTCCCCTAGCGTGTCGGTAGCAACCGCCGCCAACCAAATCATCGCCTCATCGGTGTCGGGATTTTTAGCGCATTGGCGCCGCGACAATGTGGATTTTCAAATGGGGCGTTACTTGCTGCTAGGCGGCATGGTAGGCTCGTCATTGGGTGTAGGCCTGTTTCGCTGGCTGCAACGCGGCGGCTATATTGATCTTACCATCTCCATTGCCTATGTCGTATTCCTAGGTGGCATCGGCGCAATGATGGCCGGAGAGAGTTTCCGCGCGCTGCTTAAAACACCGAAAAAAAACACGCTTGAGCCTGAGCAACAGCGCTGGTGGCACCGGCTGCCGATGGTGCGCGAATTTCCTAAATCCAAACTAAAAATCAGTTTGCTGCTGCCACTGACTATCGGCTTCTTGGTAGGCATTCTGGTGTCGCTGATGGGCGTAGGCGGCGGATTTTTTCTGGTGCCTGCTATGATTTATATTTTAGGCATGCCCACCAGTGTGGTGATTGGCACCTCGCTGTTTCAAATTATTTTTATCTCGGCAAACGTCACGCTGCTGCAAGCCATCACCACCCAGACGGTTGATATTTTGCTGGCGCTTCTGCTGCTGTCCGGCTCGGTCATCGGCGCACAATTCGGCTCGCATTTGGGTGCTAAAATACGCGGCGAATATTTGCGCGGACTGCTTGCGGCTATTGTACTGTGCATTGCGGTGAAGCTGGCCTTTGGCCTGTTTACACCGCCGGCTGACATTTATAGCGTGAGTGTTATCGATGACTAGGTGGCTTCTCATCGCTTGGCTTTTATTGCCGGTCGGCGCGCACGCCACACCGGTGGAGGCGGTGATTTCGGAAGATTTAATCACTATGGATGCGAGCTTCACCGGCACCAAAATGTTTTATGTAGGCGCGCGCAATGATAATGGCGATATTGTGGTGGTGGTGCGCGGTCCGCAAAAAAACTATATGGTGCGCAAGAAAGAAAAAATCCTCGGTATGTGGCTTAATCACGACCGCATGAAGTTTTTCAATGTGCCCAGCTATTATGCACTCGCCAGTAATAAGCCGCTTTCCGATATTGAGCAAACAGCACTC
Source organism: Rickettsiales bacterium (assembly GCA_033762715.1). GTDB lineage: Bacteria > Pseudomonadota > Alphaproteobacteria > Rickettsiales > SXRF01 > JANRLL01. The sequence goes on from JANRLL010000014.1 coordinate 102,753, forward strand.
TTTGCACAGCTAGGCATTGGTCATGACAATCTATTCATGCAGCATTCCTTTAGCGCAGACACCAGCAAGGTAGATGCGTTTTCCCAGGCCCTGCTCGATTACCAGATAAAACAACGCCTCTACACAAAAGAGCCTATCGCGCTCAGCGGCGGCGAGCGGTTGCTCAAAGCCCTGATTGCATTTCCAGACACTATTCCCACCGGCGAATATACAGCCGAAATCTATTTGGTCAGCGACGGTGAAGTGACCGGAATGCAGTCGAACCCCATTCATGTCATCAAAAGCGGACTCGATGCTGTGATTTATAATTATGCCCATAACCAGCCCGAAATTTACGGCATTATCGCCATCTTCATGGCGTTTTCGATTGGCTGGCTGGGTGGTCGTATTTTTAACAAAGGATAGTGTATGGATATAGCTCGCCCCTTTGCCAACCCCGTTACCAAACCACCGCGCTATATGGTCTGCGTCGATCATCGCGAAGAGTCGCGCACGGCCTTGCGCCTAGCCTGCATGAAAGCACTCGCCCGCTCCGGCTCAGTGGTGATTGTGCATGTAATTCCGCCCGCTGATTTTCAGACACTGGGCGCCATTGCCGACCGCATGCGCGAAGAACGCAAAAAAGAAGGCGAAGAGTTGCTGCAAACGCTCATCAATGAGGCAGCGGCTCATTACGGCGTTACCCCTGCTCCGGTGCTACGGGAAGGTGCAGCTGGCGATGAGATCGTCGCTAATGCGCTGGAAGATCATGATGTGATTATGCTTGTGATCGGTGTGGCTAGCCATAATAATGGTCGCGGCAAGCTCTCGGCTTGGCTTGCCAGTCAGCTGGGCAACAAGCTCTTGGTACCGCTACTCATGGTGCCTGGCAATTTAACCGACGAGCAATTGCAATCACTGGTGTGATTTTTTCTCTATGCGAATTACCACGGTGTGCGCGAGTTTATCGTGCCAGCCTTGACGGCGCTTATTAAACCCGATCCAGAAAAATCCCAGCAATAAGGGAATGGCTGACAACACGTAGCCCGCCAGGCGCAGCGCCATTTGGCGCATTGTAATCGGCTCTAAGCTTTGTGCATCGACGATTTTCATCCGAAGCAACACTTTGCCTGGGGTTGCCGCCCAGCGATGCCAACAGAAGAGAATAGCTGCACCTAGTATCACCATTTGAATCGCACCCGATACCAACCACCAGTCGATGATTTTCATCTCATAGAGATAATGCAAATACCATTCGCCCAACGCATTCTGATCGGAGAATTCCTGCGACTTCGCACGCACATATTCCCAATCCAGCGGCGGCTTGGGATAAAGGCGATTAAAGGCAAAATCCATAATGGGCTGCACGAAAATCGCAAGCAAGGCAGCATCAATTGTCGCTGCAAACATGCGGCGATTCATACCTGCATAAATCTCAGGTATAACATCCGGCCGTTTGCCGGTGCCCATGATGGCAAGGTAGCGCCTAAACTTGCTCATGTTCGCAAATCCAACTGATAGGTGGCATGGCTTTCCACAACTCCTGGGTGACACGCAGGCGCGGTATTTTCACAATCGGCACATTATGGTCGATAAATTTTTCTAAAGTCGTAGCGGTATCTTGCAGCGAGGCGGCGCTTTTATCGGACTCACTTAGCACCACCGCACGAATGGGCAAGTGACGCGCATTCAACACTTCCAGCGCGGTGAGTGTGTGGCTGATAGAGCCGACATAGGTACCCGCCACCAGTATCACCGGCCAGCCTAACGCGCTCATCCAATCAAGCACAGTATGGCTGTTGTTAAGCGGGGACATGATACCCCCCACCCCTTCCACCAATGTCACATCGGCACTGAGTGCAGCATAATCACGGCATAGCGTCACCAGCGTGTTCAAGTCAATGGATTGGCCTTCAAGCGCAGCAGCCATATTAGGCGCCAAGGCTGCTTTATAACGCCAGGGCGAAATAGTGGCCGCCACTTCTTCACTCACCGACAAACCGCAGCTTTTTAAAATCAGCGCCGTATCGGTTTCTTGGGAATGCGCATTATAGCCGGAGATAATCGGCTTGAGCGCCGTTACTTTTTTGCCGGCCTGACGCAGCTGCCAACATAGGCTCGTGGTCACCAGCGTCTTGCCGATATCCGTGCCGCTTGCTGTAATAAAAAATGGGTTCATACCTTACCCTTTATGTAGCACGAGATATAGCACGTCCCAGCTGGCAGGCAAGCCTTGAGGCGTGGCATGCGCACTAACATAGGCGGCTTGTAGGCGCTTCATATAGGTCTGTGTGGTAAGGCCTCGTTTGCGCCCTGTTAATTTGTTGCTCGCACCGATGGCTTTGAGCGCATGCATGAGGGTTCGCACATCCGGATAATAATGGATGTCGGTTTTTTGCTCACTATGGGTCACGCGCCAACCGGCTGCTTGCGCCGCCGCTTGCAGAGCCGCTGCGGACAGAAATGGGCTTACATGGGGTGCAGCATCGAGTGCGGCAAAGGCACTGCGCAACTCGTGCAGTGTTTGCGAGGAAAAGGTAGAGATGGCCATGCTGGCTTGCGGTTTCGCGATGCGAAAACATTCATGCAATACGACTTCCGGTTCACTCACCCATTGCAACATTAGCGATGAAAACAATCCATCCATTGACGCATCAGCAAAGGGCAGTTGCGCTGCTTGGGCATTGACCACGTGCGGCAAGGTACGCTTGGCTGCCTGACACATGCCGTACGCCATATCCACCAAGGTTAGCTGCCATCCTTGCGCTTGTTTTTCTCCCGCTAATGCACCGGTGCCGCCGCCAATATCGGCGATCTGCGCGCCTTTTGGCCATTGGTTGGCAACGAGCCGCAACAGCTGTTGGCGCACCTGGGTCTGCAAAGCGGCATGTTCGTCATAACGCGACGCGGCCGCACCAAAAGCGCTGCTAATGGCTTTGCGGTCAAACATGGCAATGCTCATCAATGAGTGACTTCACCTGCGCCGGATCATGCCAATGCGGTGCGTGACCGCAGCCACTTAGATGCTTGACTGTAGCGCGGGGCAAGTGACGTGCAAACTGCGCCGATTGCGCTACATTCACCACCGCATCGTCGCTGCCATGAATCAATAAGCTTGGCGGGAAGTGATCAAATGACAAGGACGCGCAACTAAACTGCTCCAGCTGAACCAGCCAAGATAGCCAGTCTTTGGCGAGCACCTCCTCCTGGCGTGCATGGGGTAGCTGCGCGCGCACCGGCTGCTCCTTCGCATCCGCTTTCACCACCAGCTCCCAGGCTTTGCTCAAGGTGCGCTTGGGATTGGCTTTATAATTGTCATGAAATTTTTGGTATTGATCGCGCTTCATACCCAGTGGCAACGTCGTATTTTCTACAAACTGAAAAGGTGGTGCGAGCATCACCAGCGATTGCGGTGTTGCTTCATGAGCCGCAATGACGCGCGTAAGCAGCTGCGCACCCAGCGACCAGCCAACCCAGCACTCATGCGCACGTCCCTGCTCACTAATCAACGCCAATGCTTCCTGCGGATCAAGATGCGCATAATCCACATGGGTTGCATCCGGATAGAGGTTTGCGAGCGCATCATGCGCCTGGCCCCAACCACTTACACACATTATTCGCATGCTGGTATCTCTTGCTGAACCAAATGCGCTACCGCTTCAATCTGCGCATGGGTATGCAACGCCGAAAATGCAAAGCGTAACCGCGCTGAATTTTCCGGCACGGTGGGCGGGCGAATGGCGGCCACTAAAAACCCTTCGGCTTCCAGCCGCGCCGATGCGGCAACCGCTTTTTCCGACTCGCCGATAATCACCGGCACAATGGCGCTTTGCGCTTCAGCCAGCCCCAGCAGCTGCGTGAAATAACGCGCATGCTGCAATGGTTTTTGACAACAAGCGGGATCGTTTTCTATGATGCGTAATCCGGTAATGGAGGCAGCAACGGCACTGGGTGGCAGGCCGGTCGAATAGATCACACTACGCGCTGCCGTTTGCAGATAATCAATTAAGACCTGGCTGCCGCACACATAGCCGCCATAACTGCCCACCGCTTTAGACAAGGTGCCCATTTGAATCACCGATGGGCCGCATTGCATATCCGATTGCGGCACCACGCCCAACCCATGCGCATCATCGACCATCAGCCATGCATCATAGCGCTCGGCCAGTGCTTGCAGTTCGACAAGCGGCGCGCGGTCACCATCCATGCTGAAGACGGTTTCCGTCAAAATCAGGCATTGCTGATACTGCGCACGGTTTTCCTCCAGCAGCATGGCGCAATGCTCCATATTGTTATGGGCAAAACGCTGAAAATTAGCACCTGAGAGGCGAATGGCGTCAATCATCGAGGCATGCACCAGCTTATCGGCGATAATCAAATCGCCTGGCCCCACCAGGGCCGGAATAATCCCGATATTGGCTAAAAAACCGCTGCCAAATACGCAAGCCGCTGCCGTGCCCTTATAGGCCGCCAGGGAGGCTTCCAGCTCGTCATAAAGCGGGTAATTGCCGGTCACTAAGCGTGAGGCCGCAGCCCCCGCCCCGTATTGCGCCAAGGCGGCTTGGGAAGCAGCGACAACATCCGGGTGTTGGCTCAGGCCTAAATAGTCGTTACAACTGAAAGAAATCAACTTGTTACCGCCCCGCTCAACCTGCGAGCCGGCCTGGCGATGGGTGGTGCGCAGGATACGTCGGCGCTGCTTGCTTTCCAGTAGCTGCAATTTTTGCTGCAATATATCGTCTAATGCTGGCATTTTGTCGTTTTGTAGATTATCACCTGTATTTCCGATTAACTGTCATTAGGATTACACTATGCAAGCGAATATTCGTCATGACTGGCAAGCCCAAGAAGTCAGCGCGTTGTTTGAGCTGCCATTCAACGACCTGCTGTTTCGTGCCCAATCCGTGCACCGCGAATATTTTAATCCCAACCAGGTCCAGATTTCCACGCTGCTTTCGATTAAAACCGGCGGCTGCCCAGAAGACTGCGCTTACTGCCCGCAGAGTGCCCATTTTTCCACCGGCGTCAAGGCCGAAAAGCTGATGGATGTCGATACCGTTATCAGCGAGGCAAAAAAAGCCAAAGCAGCCGGTGCCTCTCGCTTTTGCATGGGCGCTGCCTGGCGCTCGCCCAAAGACCGCGATATTGAAAAAGTAGCCGCCATGATCGAAGGCGTGAAAGCGCTCGGCATGGAAACCTGCGCCACGCTTGGCATGCTGGAAAAAGATCAGGCGCAAAAGCTCAAAGAGTGCGGCCTCGATTATTATAACCACAATCTCGATACGTCGGAAAATTTCTACGGCAATATCATCTCGACTCGCACCTATAAAGACCGCCTGGACACACTCGCTAACGTGCGCGACGCCGGCATGAATGTTTGCTGCGGCGGCATTGTCGGCATGGGTGAATCACGCACTGACCGCGCCGAAATGCTGCGTACCCTTTCCAACATGCCCAAGCACCCCGAAAGCGTGCCGATTAACCTGCTGGTACAGGTTGAAGGCACCAAACTCGCCGGACGCGAAGCACTTGATAGCTTTGAGTTTATCCGCACCATTGCAGTTGCGCGTATTTTAATGCCAGGGTCTTACGTGCGCTTGTCAGCCGGCCGTGAAGAGATGAACGAACAAACGCAAGCGCTCTGCTATTTTGCCGGTGCAAACTCGATCTTTTACGGCGAAAAACTGCTTACCACGCCTAATCCCGATGCCGATCAGGATATGGCGCTGTTTAAAAAGTTGGGGCTGGCACCGCTTGAGCCGCCAGCTTGCAAAGAGGAACAGCACGCAGCAGCATAGATCATGTCAGCACACTGGTATGATGAAGGTCTTTCGCATATTTGGCTTCCTTACTGCCAAATGAAAACGGCGTTGCCGCCGCTGCCGGTTGTTGGCACGCAAGGCAGCCATATTTTCCTCGATGACGGACGTAAACTGGTCGATGGCATTGCCTCCTGGTGGAGCGCCTGTCACGGCTATAATCATCCGCATATCGTGGATGCCATGCAAAGCCAGCTTACGACCCTGCCCCATGTGATGTTTGGCGGGTTGGTGCATGAGCAAGCGTTGACGCTGGCAAAGCGCCTAACCGATATCGCACCGGAAGGTCTCAGCCGTGTATTTTTTGGTGATTCAGGTTCGGTTGCCGTCGAGATTGCACTCAAAATGGCGCTGCAATATTGGCGCAATAGCGGCAAACCGCAGAAAGACCGCTTTATCTGTTTCCGCAACGGCTATCACGGCGACACGCTGGGTGCGATGTCGGTTTCTGATCCAGAAAAATCGCTGCATAAAGCGTTTCGTAATGCCGTTATCAAACAATTTGTGGTCGATATTCCCAGTGACGAATATGGGTTTGCTGAGCTTGATTCACTGCTCGCTGGCATTCACGGCAATGTCGCCGGTATGGTGATTGAGCCGTTGGTGCAAGGGGCTGGCGGTATGATCTTCCATTCGGCCGACACGTTGGGCGAGCTGTACCGGCTGGCCAAGAAACACCAGATTCTTTTCATCGCCGATGAAATCGCAACCGGCTTCGGTCGCACCGGCAATCTATTCGCCTGTAATGAAGCAGGCATCAGCCCCGACATACTCTGCCTGGGCAAAGCCCTAACCGGCGGCATGATGACCTTAGGCACCACACTGGTGCAGGACGAGGTGTTTCAGGCGTTTTATGATGACAATCCCGATCGCGCATTGATGCATGGCCCAACCTTTATGGCCAATCCGCTAGCCTGTAGCGCCGCTAATGCTTCACTCGATTTATTTGCAACCGAGCCACGGCTGAAACAGGTGGAAGCCATTGAACTACAGCTGCAACAGGAACTCGCTGCCTGCGAGTCGCTGCCCGGCGTACTCGATGTGCGGGTGAAAGGGGCGATTGGCGTGGTGGAATTAGAATCGATCGACAGCCAAGCGCTTCGTGCCAAGTTTATTGAAAAAAATGTGTGGATTCGCCCATTTAAAAATATCGTCTATGTGACGCCGGCTCTGACAATTGAACCCAGCGAGCTCAGCCAGCTTACTAAGGCTATCCTAGATGTGCTAAGCGGCAGATAAAATAATCGCCATTCCCACTAAGCAGGAACGGCGATTATTTAAACATCTTAAGCCGCTTCCGCGATTTTCTCCTGAAAATCACATGAAGCACGCTCAGGGCTGGCTCGCCTGCTGACAAGCAGGCTACTACTCTTATGCAGCAGCTTTTTTCGCGCCAGAGAAGTTATTCAACTCTTCCAGGATACGGGTTTTGATCGTGTTGCGATCGGTCGAAGCAATGCCGTAGCGAATAGCAAGCAACGCATAATCTTCATCCGACAAGGTTACTGGAATATGTACCGCTTCTGGGTATGCCACTGGCAATTCGATGATGCGGCGAACCACATCGTTTAAGCGCATTTCATTGCGAATTGCTTCGTCGATGATTTTGTTAGCCACGCGCAGATCGCATTCGATCGATTCGTTTTCCAGCGGGTTAGCTGATTTGGTAACCGCTTTCGCATCTTGCTTCACAAAGGTTTCTTGTGCGGCTGGCTGCGATGCAACCGATACGGGTTTCACGGCTGGTGCGGCAGCGCCGTTGGTCGCTGCAGCTTGTTGAAGTGGTTGTACGATTTCCATGGGTTTTTTCTCCTCTTGTTTTACGGTAGGTGCTGGGGTTGCGGTTGTTACAGATGCAGCCGGTGCGGACACAGGCGCTGATACGGTAGGCTGAACCGCAACTTGCGGCTGCACAGGCGCAGCAACAACAGGCGGCACGTCTTTAATGGCGACAGGCGGTGCAGCAGCGGGAATAGCAGGCGCCACTGTCGCAGGTGCAGCAGCTTGCACTTTGGGTGCTTCTACCACAGGTGCAGGCGCAGCCGCCACTGGCTCAGGCTTGCTGAGCTCAGGTAATACGAGCGGTTGTGGTGCAGCTGCTTGTGGAGCGGCAGGCGCGACAGTCACTTGTGGTGATGCCAGTTTAATATCAGGACGCGCTGCCGTTGGGTGCGTTACTTCCCCAATATCGGTCAGACGGCGATAAACGGTAGCGTAGATTTCCAACTTACCATCGGCATATTTTTCAATCTCAATAGCATGCTCGTTGCTTTCGCTTACCAACAGCATGTATTTAAATTCTTTGGCGTCAGTTGCAGCTGGCAGCGGCGCTTTGCGGAAATCGCCTTTGAACACGCGGCCGGTCATGCCTTGCAGTTCACGCTTATAGTTGGTTACGACCCAACCTTTGAATTCACCATTCACATTACGGCAAGTTAGTTGGGTAACTTCAGGGCGGCTTTGCAGGTTTTCCAACTCTTGCGCATCGAACATGCTGGCGCGATCATCAGCAGACAGCTTACGCGAAATCGCGAGATATTGTTCGCCTTCCGATTCCGCGACAATCATCGACACGGCAGGATCTTTATCGTTGCTCAGCACAAACGAGGTTAGTGACTCTTGGCCAAACTGATAAGTATTGATATCCACCACCGACACGCGGCGACCGCTGAGCGATGCTTGCGGCACAAATCCGAACCCGATCGAACTGCCGAGCTGTAGTTGCTGTGGATTAAGTTTTACTTGCGACTGGTCTTTTTTGGATGGTTTCCAAAAATCTGAAAGCGCGTCTAACATCTATAATACCCCCGTAGCTTAATTCTTTTCTCGCATGATCCGGGCTTTGTCGCGTTCCCAGTCACGTTTTTTTATTGTATCGCGTTTTTCATACGCTTTCTTACCTACGCCTATTGCCAGTTTTAACTTGGCCAGACCTCGGCTATTAAAGTAGAGCGAAAGCGGTACTAATGTGACCCCCTTCGTCTTTAAGCGACCAATCAGTTTGTTGACTTGCTTTCTATGCAACAACAGCTTTCGGTCACGGCGCGGCTCATGGTTGAACCGATTTCCTCCAGGATATTCCGCGATCGTTGCATTGAACAACCAAATCGCATCATCCTTCACCCCTGCATAGGCATCGGCAATATTGACCTTGCCTGCTCGCAATGACTTCACTTCCGTGCCCGTCAATACGATGCCCGCTTCAAATTCTTCGTCAAAATTATATTCAAAACGTGCCTTGCGATTGAAGGAAACCGTTTTGCTCGACGATGGTTCTTTAGCCGACATAGGGGCTGCTAATAAAGATGAAAAAAGTTTTTATATCAAGCGTAATTTTTTTAACACTTCGGTGATGTGCTTTTTGCTGTTTTCGCTAGTCTCCACCAGGGGTAGACGCACATCAGGCTTGCATTTGCCCATGAGCGACGCCGCATATTTAACCGGTGATGGTGACGTTTCGCAGAACATCACGTTATGTAAGTCAACCAACTGATCATGCAGTTGGAGCGCGGCGGCATAATCGCCTTTGAGGCAGAGATTTTGCACCTCGGCACAGGCTTTGGGCATAATATTCGATGATACGGAAATACAGCCCTGGCCGCCTGAGGCGTTGAAGGCGATCGCCGTCATATCTTCACCCGACAACAGCTCCAGCGGTTTTTTCATTTTCTGGCGCAGCGTATAGACCCGCGCCAAATCTCCGGTTGCATCCTTCACGCCCACAATCCGCGGCAACTCTGACAGGCGGGCCAAGGTATCATCCGTGATATTCACCACGCTGCGAGCCGGAATATTGTAAATGACGATCGGAATATGGGTCGCATCATGAATAGCCTTGAAATGCTGATACAGCCCTTCTTGCGTCGGCTTATTATAATAAGGTGATACCACCAACGCGCCTTGGGCGCCGGCTTTTTGTGCGTGCAAGGTCAGCTGAATGGCCTCATCCGTTGAATTCGAGCCCGTACCCGCCATAACCGGTACCCGCCCTTTGGCCACCTCAAGGCATAAATCGACGACGCGATTATGCTCCCCATGTGACAAGGTGGGCGATTCCCCAGTGGTGCCGCACGGCACTAGCCCGTGTACCCCCTCGGTGATCTGCCATTCCACGAAGGCCTGAAATGCCTTCTCATCAAGCTTTCCTGCCGAAAACGGAGTGAGCAATGCTGTATAAACGCCTTGAAAATGAGTCATCGGGTTTGGTTCGTACGCTTAGGGTTAGACATGTTAAAAACGCTTATAATCGTAAAATAGATGGTTGACAACCTATGACTAATAGCTAATGACTAGCGGCCTAATCTTTCAGGATTAGCAGTCGGGGAGTAGCGCAGCCTGGTAGCGCATCTGGTTTGGGACCAGAGGGTCGTAGGTTCGAATCCTATCTCCCCGACCATTTAAAAAAGCGGCCCTTGGGCTGCTTTTTTAAATGATGGAACATGGCATTAGAACCGTGGTTCGACCATTTTGCGCTTAGACAAAATGGGACGGCAAAGCTGCCCGTAGGGTGAGCGATGTTAAAACATCGTGAACAAAAATTATGTAGGCATTACCGAGGACTTAAAAAAAGCGTATTGCTGAACATAATGGCGGTTAATCCACCCATACTGCTAAGTTTATGCCTTGGGAACTAGTGACCTACCACGCATTTCAAGATAAATCTAAAGACTATGATTTTGAGCGTTACCTCAAAACAGGTTTGCTCCTTGGTCAGAATGACAAGCAGCGTTTTGAACTATGGTTTGCCAATTTGTTTGGATTACTGGACATCGTAGCAGTGGCCACTGGCCTTGCTTGCGTTTATCCTGATGTATGACACAGGCCCCTACCACAACATTATGCTTGCTGCATTCTTCGCTGCACCACTCTTTGTGTTGCTGCATGTGGCTTCTGTAACAAAACTTTTGCTTAAATTCCGACACTCGTAAGCCTAACGTCAAAACAGCTCTATATCATCTTCGCTGTTGGCCGGAGCTGAACTATTATGCAGAAAAATATTCTGTTGATTGCCTAAGCTTTGAACGGGAATACCGCGAGCACTCGCCGCTTCATAGATTTGCTGGCGCAGGGCAGAGAGTGTAATAGACGAGGCCAGAACCTCAACCGCTGCGGCAGGATCTGCCGGCAGAGGATTAGCGGCCGGATCTTTTTCATGTTCACGCATAGCCTTAATAAGCGCAACTATATTTGAAATAATCTGAGAGTTGCGATCCTGAAACTGTACGCTGATAGTAACCTTTCCGATTTGTGTCGAGATGTCTCGCACCGACTGCGCCGATTGCTGCATGATTTCAGATACATTAGCGTTTTGCTTCAGTAGCGAAGCCATGAGGGCTTCAAGATCTTGCCGTGCTGAAATATTGGCAGACATATCAATGCCCGCCACTTTGCCGAGGGTATCCTGACCACCGCGCAATGTCTGTGAAATCGCACTAATTTTGTTTTGCATTTCACGCGCCATACCGTCAATCTGAGAAGAGACATTTTTGACTTCACCCGCCACCACCGCAAAGCCTTTTCCCGCCTCGCCAGCACGCGCGGCTTCGATCGTAGCGTTGAGCGCCAGCATCCGTGTTTCATTATTGATTTTGTTGACTTTCTGAATAAACTTTTCAATGCCTTCCAACTGCTCAATCACGCCTTCCATAGCAAAAGCAAGGCTCATGGCATTAGCTGAAATATCAACAATTTTATCGACTGTTTCGGCAATATTGTATCCCATCATGTTAATGAATTCTTCTAGCGTGATATGGCCATCTTTATGCTCAAGCTTGCTAAGTGTCTGAACGAGCTTATCGAGGACAGTCCCTTGTTGATTGGTCGATTGGGCGAGCGTCCGGAAACTACTGGAAAGCTCGGTGGCAGATGCCTCCACTTCACTTGCCGAATTCACCAACATTTTAGTAAGCGTTTCATAACACACGTCAATGGCTGCATGGTTAATCAACGTATCATGGCGATGTTCTTTTTCGGTGTTTGCTACCAGTTCTAGTGAGCTCATATAAAGCACCTTTCTTTAATCGTATCCGCGATAGTAACGAGAGTTTTTACCTCCGCTACGGCACCCAGCTCATAGGCAGCACGCGGCATGCCATAGACCACGCAGCTTGCTTCATCCTGGCCGATGGTGTGCGAACCGCTACGGCGCATTTTAAGCAGTCCTTGTGCACCATCTTTTCCCATGCCAGTAAGAATAATACCTAATACGTTTTCACCTGCGATTTCTGCCACAGAGTTAAATAACACATCAACCGATGGCTTATGGTTGTTGACTGGCGGATTGTCGTTGATCCGACAGATAAACTGTCCACCGCTGATCGCAACCTCCATATGGTGGCCACCCGGCGCTATAATCGTAACGCCATGCTCAAGTTTCATACGATCCACGCCTTCTATCATACGAACGGCACATAACCCAGATAGGCGGCGCGCAAAACTGGCGGTAAAGCCTGCTGGCATATGCTGGGTAATAACAATGGGCGGTGTTTCTTTGGGTAGATGGGTAAGAACTTCACTGAGAGCTTCAACCCCACCTGTGGAGGCGCCAATAGCTATAAAATCAGGAGCATCTTTGCGCAGCTTATATATTTTGGCATTGGCATCCCGCACGCGCACAGGCCGTCGCGCCTGCATCTGCGAGCCTGCGGCAATACGTATTTTTGCGCTTAGTTCGCGTGCAAAGACTTGTAGTTCTGCTTCAGAATTCACATTTGGCTTGGCGATACATTCCACCGCGCCAATTTGCAATGCGGCAATGGCGGTATCTGTGCCTTTGCCGGTCAGGGTCGATACCATTACCACTGGCATTGGCCGCAGTGTCATAATTTTTTCCAGGAATGATAACCCATCCATTTTAGGCATCTCAACATCCAGTGTCAGCACATCGGGGTTGAGTTTTTTAATTTTTTCGCGGGCATCAAATGGGTCTTCGGCGGTATCTAGCACCTCAATATCAGGTTCAGCCGAGAGCAACTCACGCAGCATACCCCGAATAAGCGAAGAATCATCGACAATGAGAACCGTAATTTTTTTAACCATTTAAAACAACTCGATCTCGCCTTCCTGCGGTTTTTTGCTGATTTGTTGTTGATATTTTGCTTCTTCTTCCACGACAACAAAATCCTCCTTGCGCTTCAGTTTTCGCAGCATCACTTTTCCAGTGACCGGATAGTAATGCAGCGAGCGCGGTTGCTCGCCTTCGAGATCTTCCGATACTATACGATACCCCTCTTCTTTTAAGAAAGACCTAACAAAGCGGGCATTTTTTGAGCCGATACGAGCTGAATTGTTAATCACATTGCCACCGCCAAATATTTTAAATTCCAGCCGGTGTTTTTGCGCGCCGGCCTTGAGCAAGGCGTTTATCAGGCTTTCCATTGCGTTAACCCCATAACGCGCAGCGTCGCTGGCAGTGGCGTCGGAGTTTTCATCGCCAGGCAATAAAAAGTGATTCATCCCGCCCACTCCCACCAAAGGATCGCGGATGCAGGCCGATACGCAAGAGCCGAGAATGGTCGCCAGCATTTCATCTTCGCGGTTTGATATTGCCCATTCTCCAGCGAATATCTTGACGATATGGATGTTATAGGCGCTGTTATAAAAGCGTTTTTTACCGTGGAAATATTCTGATACCGGCAAATCATCTGGCGTACCACGCCTATCTAGTAAGTTCAGCTTTCGTTCATCCGTCATACGCTACCTCGCATGTCGGTAAATAGTGCGACCAATCAGCTCAAATTGTGGGCAGATTTTGGTAATATTTTCCGAGTGGCCAATATAAAGAAATCCCTGAGGGCTGAGATGCTTAGCCATGCGCGCAAAGAGTTTTTCCTGCGTGGCTTTATCGAAATAAATCACCACATTGCGGCAAAAAATAGCATCGAACATGCCCTTCATCGGCCAGTGCTCTAGCAAATTAAGATGATTAAACGCGATTAAGCGACGCAGCGCATCTGACATCTGCATAACGTCGCCATTTTTACTGACATCAGCACGGTATTCGGCGGGAATCGAGCCATATTCATCGGCGGTGTATTCGCCTTTTTGGCCACGCGCCAGCATGTTAGTATCAATGTCAGTCGCGAGTATCTTGGCATCCCACGCAGCGACATCTTTAAGCGTATGCTTGACAGTCATAGCAATCGAATAAGGTTCCATGCCAGATGAGCAGCCTGCCGACCAGATGCGCAGCTTGCGGGAGCCTCCTTTTATAAGAGGCTGCAGCACATAATCGCGTAAGTGCTCAAAATGATGACCTTCGCGGAAAAAATGCGTGAGATTGGTGGTGATGGCGTTCACCAGATGCCCCATTTCTTCCTCACCTGCCGGGCCGCTGACCAGATCACAATATTGCGCAAAACTAGTCAGTTTTAGGGCACGCAATCTACGTGTCAGGCGAGAATATACCATGTCTCGCTTCTGCGGCGGCAGCTGAATGCCTGTTTTTTTGTTAGCCAGTTCTGCAAGAAAGCGGAATTCGCGATCCGAGAATGCGAATTCCCTCTCTTCCTCTGGCACCGCTGGTTTCACCATATCTGGTGCCCCTATCGCTTAAAACTCTTCCCAGCCATCACCATAGCCAGCGGCACCATTACTGCCACTTGCAGCTTTTTTTGTTGGTGCCGCAGGTTTTGCCGCAGGCTTAATGTTGGGTTTTGCCGCTTGCTTCACCATCGGCTTAGCCGTTACTGCTTTGGAGCTATCTTGCGCTGCCGCTTGCCCATCATGCTCTCCTTCTTCAATGGTAAAGAAGCTCATGAGTTTTTCCAGCGCGCGCGCCTGTTCGACCATCGAGGTGGCCGCAGCGGTATTCTGCTCTACAAGCGCCGCGTTTTGCTGGGTGACTTCGTCCATCTGGGTGATGGCGGTGTTTACCTCATCGATACCGGTCGCCTGTTCCTGGCTTGCGGCCGCGATTTCAGAGACAATACCCGCTACTTGCTGTACGGAGCTGACGATATTTTTCAGCGTATCGCCCGCCTGATTGACCAGCTCAGCGCCCGATTGCACCTGTGTGGCGCTCTCATTGATAAGCGCCTTGATCTCTTTGGATGCCGAAGCCGAGCGACCCGCGAGCGAGCGAACTTCCGATGCTACCACCGCAAAGCCCTTACCCGCATCACCCGCGCGAGCCGCTTCCACAGCGGCGTTGAGTGCGAGCAGGTTGGTCTGGAAAGCGATCTCATCGATAACACCAATAATATCGGAAATTTTCTTCGAGGATTTCTCGATACTACTCATAGCACTCACCGCTTCTTCCACTACCTTCCCACCATCACCTGCAACCTTGCTGGCTTTCGACGATAAATCATTGGCGGTTGCGGCGTTGGCCGAGTTTTGCTTCACCGTGCCAGTGATCTGCTCCATCGACGCTGCGGTTTCTTCAAGCGATGATGCTTGTTCTTCCGTGCGCTGCGACAGATCGGTGCTGCCCGCCGAGATTTCGCTTGCTGCCGAGTTCACCGATTGTGCCGATTCGATAATGTCTTTAACCATATCGCGCAGACGATCAATCGTGGAGTTCAGTGCCGCTTTAATATCGCGGAAGGTGCCTTTATAATCGCCCTTGATTTTCTGAGTGAGATTACCATCTGACAATCCGCGCAACACCTCAACCGATTCGGCGATGCCGCGCTCGTTTTCAATAATAGCAACCTTCGATGCGGTTATGTCAGAGGCGATTTTTACCACCTTTACGACCTTACCGTTTAAATCACGGATAGGCGCATAGTTGGCGTTAATCCAGATTTGGGAGCCATCTTTACGAATGCGGAGAAAATCTGCTTGTTGGTTTTCACCACGTCCCAGCGCTTCCCAGAACGCTTTATATTCAGGACTGGCTGTATAGGCTGAATCGCAGAATATGCGGTGATGTTTACCTTTGATTTCATCCAGCATATAGCCAAGCGCTTTGAGAAAATTATCATTGGCCTTGACGATTTTGCCATCGATCTCAAACTCGATCATTGCCTGCGATTGGTTTACTGCGCCGACAATGCCTTCAGCCATGCCGTCGATCCATTCCACCATCGATCCGAGTCGCTCGCCGCCTTTGCCGAAAATAGGATTGGCAATCAGATTAAAGTTACGACCACCGACCACAATCGAAGTTTTGAAGGTGGTCGAAAGCTTGGCGAGCATTCCGCGCTGATGAGCAGGGTTTTTGTGGAAAATATCAATATTTTTACCAATGATACCTTCTATTTTGAATTGTGGCAGATCTTTTTGAATATCCTTTTCTGCATCACTGAGGAACCTAGTCACCGCCGGATTCAGATACACAATATTTAGATTTTCATCGACGATCATCATATTGGCGCTGGCATTATGCAGCGCGAGTCTCAAGCGGGTGTTTTCCACCACATTTTGACGCACCATCTCTACCGTGCGCGCCATGTCGCCGATTTCATCACGATTCTGCGTAAATGGAATTTCAACATTATCGCCTTCGGCAATCTGGCGCATGAGGCCGTTAATGCGACCGACAGGACGAGTGATGCTGCGCACGATCATTAGCCCAAACAGGGTGATAACTGCAACGATTCCGCCGGTAACTAATAAAAAGTTATTACGGGCTTCATAAACAGATGCCATCACCTCATCCTTATTAATCTCAAATACCATGCCATAAGTGATATCCTGCCCATTAGGGTTTTTATAGACATACTGGTCATATGCACTAATGACCTGAGTACCTTCCGCGTTCGTGGCATTAAGATTGATGCCTTCTTTGCCAGCCAACGCCTCTTTGGCCTCTGTTGAATCTACTTTAAGTTTTAAAATGGTGGATTCTTTGGCAAAGCGCACGTCGTTACGCGCCAGATTATCGGCCCCGACCAAATAGACTTTGCCGGTTTCGCCTAAACTATCTGAATCCGTAAACAGCGCATTGAGTTTTTCGATGGGCATTTGGTAGATTAGCGCACCGATGCGATTGCCCGCATCATCTTCTACAGGTCGGCCAATAAAAGCGGCAGGTACGTTATTGCTAGGGGCATAGGGAGCGAAATCGACATACGACACTTGCTCGGCATCTTTTTGCGCCATAATGTTCTCAAAGAGCTTCGCCAGGCCCGAGTCTTTCCATTCGCCGTTTATCAAATTGGTAGCGAAATCCGGCTCCTTATACATAGTGTAGACCACGTTACCCGCCTTATCGACCAGGAACATGTCATAATAGCTATGCTCTTCGACGAACTCACGCAAATAGGGATGATATTTCGCATGCGCTAGGTTGTAGGCGGTGTTTTCAGGAGCAGCATCCAGAAGATGCTTTTTGCCAGTAGGGTTGGGATTATTCCCTATATACGCATTTTTAAGTACGGTCGTCTGGTTGCCCCCCATGCTGTTCCATGCTGCATCGAAATCTTTTAATGCGCCAATTATATAAGGATTATCGGCCAAGGAATGCGTATCGGAAACCACTCCTTCCATGAAACTTTCAAGCGCTTTTTCCTTGAGTTTTAAGGTGCTCTTCATTTGATCGTGCGCTTCAGCGGCGGCGCGATTACTAAGCGCGTTAATGCCCGTATACGTGACTGCTCCGCCACAGATCAGCGCAAAACCAGAGATAATCAGCGGTAGCTTAGCTGAAAGGCGCATCTGGGTGATGCGGGTCATAAAAGAAGATGAGGTTTCGTTGGTCATGTGCAGCTCCTTACATGGGTAAATCAATGATGGATTTCACTTTCAGACACATCGAGGTGATCCATCGATTTGCCTAGCAGTTTTTCAATATCAAGTATGACAACCATGCGCTGCTCCACGGCGATAAGGCCGGTGACATAACGCTGGTCAACAGTAGTTTCAACTTCCGGTGCGGGTTTCACTTCGTTGCTGCCAACGGTCAGAATATCCGACACGGTATCGGCCAATATGCTGACCGTACGATCGCCAGCCGCAAGCACAATGGTCACATGTTTAGGTGTCGCATTGGTAAGTTCACCCGTAAAACGGGCGCGAAGGTCAAAAATAGGAATAATCAGCCCGCGCAGATTCATCACCCCCCGCATATAATCGGGCGTGTTGGGCAGACGCGTGGTATCGGTCCAGCCTTTGATTTCACGCACCGTCATAATATCAACCCCATATTCTTCTTCACCCACCGTGAAGGTAAGAAATTGCTGAGTGGTGCCCCCAACAGAAATAGCAGCTCTTGCTGCATCCCGACTTTGATCAAATACATCACTCATATATCCCCTGCTCCTTTAGTTACGCGGCATTGGCTTTACGCTGAGGCGAATACAGCATTTGCCCAAGCTCTTTTAATTGGCTGATCTCCAAAATAAGCGACACACGCCCGTCGCCCAGAATCGTTGCGCCAGAAATTCCTCTGATCGGATCAGAGTTGGCTTCCAGACTCTTAATCACCACCTGCTGCTGGCCGATCAGCTCATCGACCAGCACACCCAGCTTATCGCGCCCCGCCTCCACCAATACAACCAGCGCTTTGCTGGGATCGCGCTCGGCGTTTTTAATCGTGAATATTTGATGCAGATAGACGATGGGGATAAACTCGCCGCGCACATTTATCACGTCGCTAGTACCTTCGACATGGCGCACTTCATCTTTTTTAGGACGCAGGGTTTCGATAATGCTGGTGATAGGAATAATATAGTTCTCAGCACCGACGCGCACGATCATGCCATCCAAAATAGCAAGTGTCAGCGGCAGCGATACGGTAAAGACCGAACCCTTACCAGGATTGGTCTTCACACTGACCGTTCCTTCGAGGGCTTCGATATTTCTGCGCACCACATCCATGCCCACACCACGGCCCGATACATTGGTCACAATTTCAGCAGTCGAAAATCCCGCCATGAAAATAATATTATCGATTTCTTCATTGCTAGGGGTGACATCCTCTGGCACCAGACCTTTTTCACGCGCTTTTGCCAGCACACGCTCACGGTTAATGCCCGCGCCGTCATCACGAATTTCAATGACGATACGCCCGCCTTGGTGGGTGGCAGAGAGCACAATCGTTCCCTGAGCGGCTTTTCCAGCGGCGAGCCGCTTTTCTGGTTTTTCGATGCCATGATCAACAGAATTTCTAATCATATGCGTCAGCGGATCGCCGAGCTGCTCAATCACGGTTTTATCGACCTCGGTATTCTCACCCTCTGTCAACAACACAATGTCCTTGCTCAACTGAGCCGACAGATCGCGCACAATTCGCGGCATGCGCGAGAAAATTGATTTCACCGGTTGCATGCGCACGCTCATCACAGCTTCTTGCAGCTCACGCGTATGTTGTGACAATTCATCCACACCGCGTAGTAATGCTTCGAATTTTTCTGGCGGTAGATCGCGCACCTGCGCCTTAATCATGGCTTCGGTAATCACCAATTCACCGACCATATTTACCAACTTATCAACTTTTTCAATATCCACGCGAATGGTGGTAGCAGCAGACGCATCACTAGAACGGCGGTTAAACGGCACTTCCGCTTCACGCGCTTTTTCAACAATTAACGGCTTTTTCTGTTGCTCGATTACAGAAGATGCTGATTCCGACGCCGCCTCTGTCCGTGAGATCGTAAGATCGCACTGGCCCTCAACAAACTCAAATACTTCACGGATGGTCGATTCAGGTTTATCAGTCGTAAGGCTGATGGACCAGCCCATGAAGCACTGCGCAGGATCTAACTGTTCAAGGGGCGGCACACGATGTATAAACGCTGTGACTTTTGCTTGCCCCAAGGAACACAGTTCGCGCAGCACCAACAAAGGATCATTACCACTTGCAAACATGGTTTCATGCGCGGCAAAATTGATCTGCCAATCCGCAGGCGCATTTACTGAAGCTGCCTGCTGAGGTGCATTATTTACCGGCGCGGCAACTGAACCCGCTTCATCACTGGCCAATACCTGCAGCGTAATTTTTAATTCTGCGCCCAGATCAGCCGGGGGCAAAGCACCCGCCTTTGCTGCAGCCACCATTTGCATAACAACATCGACCGATTTGAGCAGCGCATCGACAGCCCCACGCGATACCGGCACCTTGCCTTCACGCATGGAATCAAGCAGCGCTTCAAGCACATGCGTAAAATGAGTAATGTAATCCAATCCAAACGCGCCAGAGCCCCCTTTAATAGAATGAGCGCAGCGGAAAATAGCATTGAGCGTTTCTTTGTTCGCGGTTTCTGGCGTCAGCTCAACCAACAGGCCTTCCATTTCAACGAGAAGCTCATCGCACTCGGTGAGGAATCCGGCCTTAAATTGATCTAATGACACCATAAGCTACTTGCTTTCAATGAAGACGGTTAGGGACAGACTTTTTTAACGACTTCCACCAGCTTCTGGGGGTTAAACGGCTTAACGATCCAGCCTGTTGCGCCGGCGCTTTTACCTTCTTGTTTTTTCGTATCATCACCCTCGGTCGTGAGCATCAGAATAGGCACAAATTTATGCTTGCTGTCAGCGCGCACGGCGCGAATCAAATCAAAGCCGTTCATATTGGGCATGTTAAGATCGGTGATAATCGCATCGACACTATTGCCCGAGAGCACGGATAATGCAGCCTTGCCATCTTCGGCCTCCAACGTGTTATATCCAGCATCTTTCAGCGTGAACGTAACCATGTCCCGCATGGTCTTGGAATCGTCAACAGCGAGAATGGTTTTGGCTATGTAGTTACTCCTTATGATAGATATTCATGTAATCCCAGCGTTGCTAGATCAGCGCGAAGGGCTGGAGATAATTGCTCTAATCTTAATTGCCCGCCGCCGGATTGAAGCTGGGACGACAGGGCAACAATCAATTGCGCACCTGCCGCGCAAAATTGCTCAACTGCCGAGCCATTTATGACGATGTTGCGATCTGTCGCCGTGCAAGCCAACCACGCCTCCCGTAAAGAACTTACGGTAGAAATATCAACCCTAGGTGGAAGAGTTATCAGCTGCGTCATAGATAAAAACTAAAAAACTTATTGCTTTTTTATAACATATTTGAAGCTACGGTGTTACAACTAAATTATTACCAAAATATTAATGAAAGCCCTGCCTGATACAAGGTTATAGGGTGAGTTGTATACACGTAAGGTCATCATCGAAATGATGCTTTTTCTCTTTTACGATAGAAAATATTCGCGAAAAGGTTGTAGATGGGCTTTTGACTGCCGCCTGCTCTGCCAATGCAACCAGAGATTGAGGCGTAAACACCTGCTTACCTTGCAAGTTTGGCTCGATGAGCGCATCACTGTAGAGCATAATGACATCGCCATTGCTGTAGTTTACGCTGCGAGTTTCATACGCGGCCCCCGCAAAAACCCCCAACGGCAATCCACTACAATCTAATTGCAAGACACTGCCGTTATGAAGCAACAAAAACGGCGGGTGTGCAGATGCCGAATAGGTTATAGTATGTGTGTGTGTATCAATAAATAAAAGGGCACATGTCAAATACTGTCCCGGGGGAAACATGTTAACGAATGCATGGTTAAGCTCTTCAAGTACCACCGAAGGTGAACTGTAATAACGAATATATTCACGTAAATATTTATGCAGCCTAAAGGTATGAACGGCAGCCAGTGCACCATGGCCCGAGAAATCAGCTATAAATAAACCCATTACATGTTCATTTAGCGGATACACTGCCCAATAGTCACCACCAAACAATTCGCAGGGCTTATAGGCATTGTCAATATCCACACGATATGCTTGGCGGCATTGAGTAAGCGATTCTTGATTGGGCAGCAGGATCGACAGCATATGCGCGGCGTCGGCAACATCCTCTCCGGCAATGGTTTCGCCACGCATCATTTTTTCCATCAGATCTTTTTCTTGAAGGTGAATCTCGATGCGGTTCTTGAGTTCATTAATATCGACAGGCTTGTATAATATGCTGGATACTCCGACTCTCAGCGCCCGCATGCGCTCGTCTGATTTTTCCATGCCCGTCATCACGATGATGGGTATATTGCGAATATTGCTTTCGGTATTTCTGAATATTTCGCAGAATTGCAGCCCGTCCATGACAGGCATGGCAAGATCCAAAAGAATAAGTTCAGGTGAGAAATCCTCTAATTTCTTTAATGCATCCAAACCATTTTCAGCAGTTACAATCTGACCGACGCCTATTTCCTGTAAATTCGCTTCGATCAGCGCGCGCGCCGTTTTACTATCGTCCACTAACAATAATTTAGCAGAGCGAGAAAGCTGGCGTCCGCCTTTAATCGACGATTTTAAAGCGTTCATAGCTTTTGGTCATCTGCAATAATAGCTTCACATCGCCCCTAGGCTGATAGATGGCAAGATCTATATGATGCACCTGACATTCCTTAAGCGCGACCATAAACATTCCTAGACCGGAAGAATCCATGAAATTTAAGCCATTCAGGTTAATAGCCAAACTTTTAACTTTTTGCTCGATAGTGCCAGTTAATTTTTTTCTGAATTCGCTGCTATCGGAAAAAGTAAATTTATCGGTAATGGTAAACTCTGCGTGCTCACCATTTATTCTATCTATAATAGCCATTCTTTCCCCCCAAAATTAAGGTCACAATCTGCGCTATCATAGGTGTGATCACTTTACAATTTATTAATGACATAGGGGTAAACTGTTTGAAATAACCACGTAAATTACTAAGGTATTATGATGAAAGCCTTTGCCGTCCCATTACTATTTATTACATTATTTTTTGCCGAAACCTCACATGCTGAAACCATCACTATCGTAGGTGACAGCTGGTGCCCTTACAATTGCGATCTGGAAAGTGAAAATCCGGGAGCTTTAGTGGAAATAGCACAGCACGCTTTCAGCAAACATGGCATTACAGTTGATTATAAAATACTCCCCTGGAGTCGTGCGGTTAATGAAACTCGTGAGGGTAAATACACGGCCCTGGTGGGAGCGTCTAAAGATGACGCACCGGGATTTGTATTTCCGGACATAGAGCAAGGGCTGATGCGCAATGGCTTTTATGTAAAAAAAGACAGCAGCTGGAAATATACGGGCATTGATGCGCTACAGTCTGTTTCTTTGGGCGTTATCGCCGATTATACATATAGTGATCAATTAGATCCCTACATTGCAGCCAACATGGCTAATATCAAGAAAGTTCAGATTGTATCAGGTGATGAAGCGCTGACACTTAATATTAAAAAACTACTCGCTGGGCGGATAGATACCCTAATTGAAGCGCAAGCAGTTATGAATTACACATTGGCTCAAAAAAACCTTGCCGGTCAGCTTAAAGAAGCAGGCTTCATTGAACCAACACCACAAGATAATCTGTATATTGCCTTTTCCCCAAATAATAAAAAATCAAAAGAATATGCCACTATTCTAGCAAAAGAATTGGCTGCCATGCGAAAATCCAAACAGCTGCAAACTATTCTTGCCAAATATAATATGGAAGATTGGCGCAAATAGCTATGTATGCGATAAACGGCCTACGAGCTACCCTCCATAAATCACTATTCGTTAGAAGCATCTTCGCCGTTGCTTTCGTTTCGCTTGTAGTCCTAGGTGCCGCGGGCTTTTTTTACATTCGGTATCAAGCCAATGTGCTTTATCAACAGAAAGAAAAGACCATTGACACTACTCTAAGCATGGCCAGCCGCTCGCTGGCGTTAGCAGTATGGAATTTTGACGAAACGCTTGCATTGGATTCACTGAAAGCACTGGAAGAGGTAAGCGGTTTTTGCGGCGCACGGATTTTGGACAAAAACGGCGCCGTGTTTACGGAATATGGGTGGCAAGATGCTGCTGGTGCTTTAATAAGCAGCGCATTCGATGATCGAAGCGTAACTGTGGATACCAGTAAGCATATCGAAGAAAGTCCGATTTTGTTTAACGATCCAAACGGCGATCACGATAAAAAATCAGTGATCGGGCTGCTACAGATGTGTGACAATCATACAATAATGCAGCAGCAGATAGAATATCAGCGACTGACCCATTTCGTTGCCACACTCATGATGGCAGTTGCGCTAATGGCTGTGATGGCGACGGCCCTGCAGCTTATATTTAAGCCATTATCAAGGCTGGGAGGCGCAATGGGGGAGCTAAAAATGGGCCTCAAAAAAATTACAGATCCCAAGTTGCTTGCATCGAATGAGGTAGGGCAATTAGGGCGGCAGTTTAACCAGATGATCGAAGATCTCATTAACACCCAGCGTTCGCTGGAGGAAAAAATAGAAGAAGCACAAAACGAAGCCCAGAAAAATAATTTACTATACGACATTGTGAGCGTGGCAAATGAAGCCACAAGCAGCAGCGATCATTTGCTCGCAATTGTGATTGCGACCGCACTGGAGCGCAGCTGCAGATTTTGGGGATGGGCCTTTGGGCATTGCTATTTGCTAAACACAGAAAAAAACGCCTTGGAATCCTCGCGGATATGGGCAGGTAAACAGCTTGGAAAATATCAAGCCGTTATCGATGTATCTGAAACACTCACCTTTGCTAAAGGCCAAGGTATGCCGGGCAAGGTGTGGGAAACTAGGCATAGCTTTTGGATTGAAAAGCTTCCACTAGAAGATCCTACCATACCATGCTCGAAAACACTTACCGACCATGGCATCCGCTCTATTTTTGGCTTTCCTATTATGGTAGGCGACAAGGTATATGGCGTTATTGAGTTTGGAACGCTGGAACGTACCAATCAAGATGCGCAGATTGTTAATTTCATGGAGGCAGTCGGAAAGCAGATCGGCGCTGCTATCGAGCGTTGGCATTTTCAGAAATCGCTGAACCTTGCCAAAGAACAGGCGGAAAAAGCCAACCGCAGTAAAAGCTTATTTTTATCCAACATGTCGCACGAGCTTCGCACGCCTATGCACGCTATTTTGAATTATTCGGAAATGGGACAAAAGCAACTGGCTAAAGGCGATCGAGAAAAGCTGGAAAAATATCTAATCAATATTCACACAGCCGGTAAGAGGCTACTGGGGCTGCTTAATAATTTGCTCGATTTATCCAAACTCGAAGCGGGAAAAATGGAGTTGGCTTTAGCCTGCATGCCGCTTGAAGCGGCGGTAGAATATGCCATTACGGAGCTTGATTCGCTGTTTAACAAAAAACTCCTGACAGTAGATATCAAAAAAGAGACGGATCATACACTTACGTTGATTGACCACGAACGTATGGTGCAGGTGTTGGTAAATCTACTGTCCAATGCTATAAAATATTCACCCCAGGGCGGTAAGATCACTATATCGCTTGCCACGTATAAAAATATACATGAGGAGCAATTGCAGCTTAGCGTTATTAATCAAGGCCCCCCCATTCCCGAACAAGATCTCGAACGTATTTTCAATGTTTTTGAGCAAAGTCAAGGCAGCCGTGAAGTAGGTGGTACAGGATTGGGGCTTGCCATATGCAGGGAAATTATACATGGGCATAATGGCACTATTTGGGCAGAAAATATTAACGAATATGGTGTAGCATTCCATATCTTACTTCCAATTAACCATTAATTAGGCCTGCAATGAAAAGTCGTTATAAAGTTCTGATTGTTGATGATGAGGAATTCAATCTCGATATCCTCAACGACTATCTCACCGACGCTGATTATGATGTGGTCAGCGCCAGCAATGGCAAACTTGCGCTCGATGCGCTCATAAAAAATTCTGATATCGATGTAATTGTGCTAGACCGTATGATGCCGGTGATGGATGGCATGGAAATGCTCTCCAAACTTAAAGCCCACGAAGAGTGGAAAAATATTCCGGTGATTATGCAAACCGCCGCCGCCAGCAGCCAGCAAATCATGGAGGGCGTTCAGGCAGGGGTATATTATTATCTGGCGAAACCTTATGATGAATCATTGCTATTATCGATTGTCCGTGCCGCCATCCGGGATTACCTGATTTTTGCCGAAGTCCGCCAGGAAGTTCAAAAGCAGCGACGCACCTTAGGCCTCATGGAGCGCGGACGCTTCCGCTTCCGCACCTTAGAGGAAAGTAGTAATTTGTGTTACTTCATTGCCAATTGTTTTCCTGATCCAAGTAAGGTGGTGTATGGGCTAAATGAGCTGATGGTGAATGCCGTTGAGCATGGTAATTTATTGATCAGCTATGAAGAAAAAAGCGAGCTCGTGCAGGCGGGAAAATGGCGAGAAGAAGTCGAGCGGCGCCTTGCACTGCCAGAATATCAGGATAAATTCGCTATTTTAGATTACGAAGCCAAGGAAAAAGAGCTGGTAGTGACGATTCGCGATCAGGGGCCGGGCTTTAACTGGCAGAATTATGTCGATTTTTCACCGGACCGCGCTACTGATCCCAATGGCCGTGGCATTGCAATTGCAAAAATTCGCTCATTCCCTGTGATGGAATATCGAGGCAGTGGCAATGAAGTAATTTGCACCATCCCACGGTAATCAATAGCAAGAAAGTGATTCATCCCGTCCACCGCCCTTTCGGGCCCTGTGAGGGCGCATAGTCAAAAGGATATATTACAGTTGATTTCCATTGCGGGGATTGGTGATATTGTTGGTAGCTTGCTTACCACTCTTGTACAGACATGGATTTCGAATAAATAACGGATAGCAGATAGGAATTTCCAAGAGAAAAAAGGTCCTATTTAGGTTTGCTCAATCATATACGCGCAATGAGATTGAGAACTCAGAAGCCACTCCAATTACTACTGGCTACTGGAAGAATAGAATTGAACTGGCCCGCTCTCAAGAAGTTATAAATGGCTGCACAAAAATCATAGAAACAAATCCATTAGGTGGTAAAGATCACCCAGATCGCCCTAGGGCAATGAGAGACCTCAACGTATTTATGCGTAAAGATCTTGGCATTGAATAAAATCATCGGTTACCTTCTCCACTATCTGTGGAATGTGCAAATACTTCTTTTAATCCACATCTGCAAAATCAATAACCTACGCTCATTGCAGGTTCTGAACCCGTCCACGAGGGTCGACCATTTTATCGATCATCCCGTTTATCGTTTGCGCGCGGATCGGCATAGGCATTAAAAGACTGCGCCACGATCATAGGCTTATAATCCTCAAAGCAGCGATCCCAAATTCGTTTATTATTAAGAAAGGCTTTGAGATTAGGCACCGTAATTGAAAAAACCAACGCCCCATCGCGGCTGAAAAATTGATCGAGCCGGTTGGCAAATTCTGGGCAGGCCAGTAGCTGTTCCATTTCGACATTGCGATAACTATAGGTGACAAACCAAGCGCGGTTGGAAGGCAGTAACGCGCGGTCTTGCATCTGGCTGCGCAGCATCTGGTAAAACGGTTCACTGGTCCGGTGCGGCTTAGACGGTGGATTGAAAGGTCCCACGATGACGCTGCCATTCATATAGGCCACATCCCCATACGGATCATACGGCGTTTTGCCCGCATCCTTATCATAGAGCAGATAAAAATACCCTGCCAGGCGGCCGGCAAAAATACGGTCCGATGGTTTTAGATTCGCCTGCAAAAAGGATTGGCCCTCTATCAAATCACGCTGCTTTAAACCAAATTCAGGATCAAGCCTGTAATAATAGCCCGATTGACCCAAACCAAACGCCGCAAGTACTAGCGCTAATGCTGCTACCCCTGCTCTTTGGGGGTTTACCAACAACGCTTGAATGCGTGGCTGAATGGCGGCGCCATAGAGAATAATCAGGCAGGGGAACAAATAATATAAATGACGTCCAGCCGCACCAGGTGACAATCCGCCAAGCAACATCACCGCACCAATTGCCCACATCAGAGCGCATAGCCCCAACAAAGAGCGGTTATGCCGCCACAACATGCGTATACTGAAATAGAGCAACACCAAGAGGGCGATACTGATGATGGATACGAATAGCGTGCCGGTGGCAGTATGGGTGAACGGCAACAATATAGGTACGATCGGAGCGTAGAGCAGCGCCATTATCTGCGTGAGCGCATCGACGCGGCCGTCTAAGAATCCTACCTCTTTCGTCAATTGTTCCCATATGGGACCGGCCGTGCCTGGAGCTAGGTAATAACGATAGAAAAGTGCGGCCAATGCCGTAAGCGGCACATAGGCTATGCATAAGCGCGTCAACTCGCGCCAGTGCCTGCGATGCAAGAGCAGCAATCCTTGATGCAACCCGCAGGCAGCGGCGACAAAAAAACCGCTAAAATGACAGGCACAGGCCAACCATAGCAAGGCTGCAAAACAGGCTAAATCTCGCGTTTTATGCTGGCGCTCATAGCGTATGAAAAAATAGAGCGCCCAGGAGAGAAAGGCCATGAAGAAAGCGTAATTGCGGATAGTGGTGGAGGTCATGACCGGCACTGGGAAAAACGCCATCGCTACCACAGCGATAATGCCCAGCGTTTCGCCTTGCGCCAGGCGGGCAAAACGGTAGATGCCATAAACCGCAATCAATCCGGCTACGACGGAAAATAGGCGCTGCACATAACCGTCATCGGAGATGAACAGCAGATAATGGCGAATGATATGCGCCAGTGGCGGGTGCAGCTCGGCAAGCCCCCTGCCCCATATCTCCTGCATCGTGGCGCCTTTGGCAATGATCAAAAATTGCATCTCATCGCCACCCAGCGCATACGGCCATAAGCCCATGGTGCGCACCAAAAAAGCTGCAAACAAACTGCCCGCAAGAATAATGCTGGACGGATGACGGAGGAGTTGTTTTAAATACGCCATGGAATCCACACCTTCTACTTCATTTCGCGCGCTTATCTTTATTGTGGCCTATAATGCCCAGCGCCATATCGTGTCGGTACTCGATCGTATCCCGACATCCATATGGAATAAAGAACTATACGATTGCGATATCTTGGTCATAGATGATTTTTCCAAGGACGCAACCTGGGACGTGTGTAATGAGTATTGCGAACGTACCGGCCGTAAAGTAACGGTGCTGCGCACGCCAACCAACCAAGGCTATGGCGGCAACCAAAAACTCGGCTACACCTACGCGATTCAAAAAGGCTATGACGCAGTGGTGATGCTGCATGGCGACGGGCAATATGCGCCGGAAATGCTGCCGGATATGATAGCGCCTATGGCCAGCGGCCAAAGCGAAGTGGTGTTTGGCTCACGTATGCTCAAGCGCCGCGATGCGCTCAAAGGCGGCATGCCTAAATATAAATTCGCAGCCAATATCGCGCTGACCACCGTGCAAAATGCCATGATTGGCACCAGGCTCAGTGAGTTTCACACGGGCTACCGCGCCTACGCCACCTCGGCACTCAAGCGCATCCCGTTTCGCTACAATTCGGATTGGTTCGATTTCGATACCGACATTATTATCCAACTCGCCGACCAGCGCATTGCCGTCACTGAAATTGCCATTCCCACCCATTACGGTGATGAAATCTGCCATGTCGATAATATGCGCTATGGCACGGCGATTCTTAAAGCCTGCACTCAGTCGCGCTTGCAGCGCTACGGTATTTTCTACCATCGCAAATTCGATTATGAGCCGGAAACCGTCTATCGGGATAAAACCCATTTTGCCAGCAGCCATTCCTTTGCCGTGTCACAGGTGATGGCAGGCGAAACCGTGCTTGTGGTTGGCTGTGGCGCTGACCATGTGGAAAAGGCCCTGCAAGCAAAAGGCTGCAAGGTAGAGCGCTTGGCGGGTGACGAACTCGACATCCATCATTATCCGCAGCTACAGCTGGATGCGGTGGTGATTTTGGATATTGTGGGCAATACTAATTCACCTGAAGATTTCCTCGAAGGGCTCTATGAACGGCTAAAAGATACCCCCTCCACGCGCATCATCGTGACCAGTCCCAATATCGCCTTTTGGATTACGCGCGCTATGTTGCTGTTGGGACGGTTTGAATATGGCAAACGCGGTATCCTGGATAAATCGCATAAGCGGATTTTCACCTTCCCCTCACTGCGCCGCCTGGTGCAGCAATCGGGCTTTATAGTTGAGCAGACCAAAGGCATCCCTGCGCCCTTCCCGCTGGCGCTACGTAACCAAACACTGGCTACTATCCTGCTCAAAGCCAATCAATTGGCGCTCCGCCTAGGTAGAGGACTGTTTTCGTTCCAAATTGGCTTGGTCGCCCGCCCCAAACAGGCGTTTGAAACCGTCTTTGCCAATACGCTGCAATCGGAAAAGCAGCGCTAGTCGAGTAAAATTGCACCCCAAATGACGACCGCGTTGATAAGCGCCAGCAAGACAGCGGCGCTGGCCGTATCTTTAGCTTTCTTTGCCAAAGGATGAATCTCTTTGCTGATACGGTCCACAGCGGCTTCAACCGCGCTGTTGAGCAATTCGACCACCATCACCAGCAACAGCGAACCCCACAGCAACGCCAGCTCTAACGCATTGGCCGCCACCCCATAGGCAATAGGCGCTAAAACTAAGCCTAACACTACTTCTTGCCGAAAGGCCATTTCCTCACGAAAAGCTGCCCGAAGACCACTTATTGAGTTGCATAACGCCCGCCATAATCGCTCCATCCGCTTATCCTTTATCAATTTTCCATCAATTGCGTAGTATGCTTAATCTTGTTGCTTGCCGAAAGGAAATAATCATGTTAGGCACTGATTCCTCTTATTTTATTGGGGCGTAGCCAAGCGGTAAGGCAGCGGATTTTGATTCCGCCATTCCCAGGTTCGATCCCTGGCGCCCCAGCCAACCTTACCATTTCTCTTTGCCGCAAAGGCAACATAGTACGCTTCCCTACCCTCGTGATCGAGGAATCCACTATTTCGGTTATTCGGAACTATTGAAATAAAGATTATTTTGGTTTATAGGAAATGCCATGACCCGTTTTGTGCATCCTTCTACTAACGACATCATGCTGCCGAACGTGCTTTCGGCCTTGGCCGATCCCGTGCGCCTCGATATTGTGCGCAAGCTACATAAAGCCAAAGACGGGCTGTGCTGTAGCGATGCCGCACCCTGTCATACGCTACCCAAATCAACCTTATCCAATCATTTCCGCGTTCTGCGTGAATCGGGCCTGATCCGCACGGAAAAATGTGGACTCGAACATATCAGCCGCTTGCGCAAAGACGATATCAATCAAAAATTTCCTGGCCTGCTCAAGCTCGTACTCGCCTTATCTGACAAAGCATAACCCCCAACCATTGGAGCTTTCCATGTCTCTTTCTATGTATCAAGCCTCGGTTGCCTCATGTATTCACACGCTTAATAACCTCTCAGCTATTTTAGGAAAAGCCGCTGCTTACGCCGAAGAGAAAAAAATTGATCCGACTGTGCTGGTCAATGCGCGCTTGGCACCTGATATGTTTCCGCTGTCGCGCCAAGTGCAAATCGCAAGCGATATCGCCAAGGGCGGCGCGGCACGACTAGCCGGCATTGAGGTGCCCAGCTATGAAGATAATGAGAAGACATTATCCGATCTGCAGGCCCGCATCGCCAAAACCGTTGCTTTCTTGCAAAGCATCAACGCCAACCAAATCGATGGCAGCGAAACGCGTGATATTACACTTACGGTTGGAGGCAAGTCACTTGCGTTTAAAGGCCAAGACTACCTGCTCAATTTTGTACTTCCCAACGTCTATTTTCATGTCACGACCAGCTATGCTATCTTGCGCCATAACGGGCTTAACATTGGCAAAAAAGATTATCTCGGCACCTAATCAACCAAGGGGAAGATCATATGGAATATCGTAAATTAGGTCACTCAGGACTCAGCGTTCCCGTGCTCAGCTTTGGTACCGGCACCTTTGGCGGCAAGGGTGATTTTTTCCAAAAATGGGGAACGACCGATACAAAAGAAGCCACAAGATTGGTCGATATATGCCTCGATGCCGGCGTGAATTTTTTTGATACCGCCGATATTTATTCGGCAGGTGCATCGGAAGAAGTGCTAGGCGCAGCTCTTAAAGGCAAGCGTGATCGTGCGCTGATTTCCACGAAAGCGACTTTTCCTATGGGTGATGGCCCCAATGAGCTCGGCTCATCGCGCTATCATATTATTCGCGCCTGTGAAGCAAGCCTCGAGCGCTTGGGAACGGATCATATCGATGTGTATTTTATGCATGGGTTTGATGCGCTGACACCGGTAGAAGAAACGCTGAGCGCGCTGGATAACCTGATCCAAAGCGGCAAGGTGCGCTATATCGGCTGCTCGAATTTCTCTGGCTGGCATGCGATGAAATCACTCGCTGCATCCGAAAAACATCACCTGGCACGCTACGTGGCCTATCAGGGTTATTATTCACTCATCGGCCGTGACTATGAGTGGGAATTAATGCCGCTGGGATTGGATCAAGGCCTGGGGCTTATGGTGTGGAGCCCGCTGGGTTGGGGCCGGCTCACCGGCAAAATCAAACGCGGACAACCGCTGCCAGAAGGACGTATCAAATCCGGCGGTGCCGAAGGCGGACCGGAAGTAGATGATGAGTATCTCTACACCGTTGTCGATGCGTTAGAAAAAATAGCTAAAGATATAGGCAAGACGGTCAGCCAAGTGGCGCTCAACTGGCTATTGCAACGCCCTACCGTATGCAACCTGGTGATCGGTGCGCGTAATGAAGAACAGCTGAAACAAAATCTAGGAGCCGTCGGCTGGAAACTTAGCGTAGAGCAAATCGCAACACTCGATGCGGCAAGCCGTCGCACTCCTGCCTATCCGTATTGGCATCAGATGAGCTTCGACAATATCAACCCTAAGCCGGTTCAGTGGTAGACTGAACGTGCGAATTTTTATGTGTATAATGCGCAGCGCGCAAGCCACGCCTAAAACCTAAATAGTCCGCGCTTTTATCGGTTAGTAAAGATTATTTGCTACTTAAAACCTGACGGCGAGAATGCCCAGCACGCTGCGCTCGATTTCCGCTTGTGGGAAATAGGTAAATTCCCGATGTCTGCTATCAAGCAGTTTGCGACCAATCAGACTTACCTCAACACCTGGTGTAACCTTCCACCCGAGCCTTGAATCATAGCGCAGATACGGCTCAATCGGCTGGGTTACTTCACTCACATAATAGAGCATATTATCCCATTGCACCTGCTTGGTTAGCTGCAAGTACGAGCGCACGGAAAACTGATTTCGTGGCGACTCGTTTTCGGTATAGGCCGCAGCCAATGTCGTTGGATCAAGGGTTATATCCATACGCAGATAGCTATAGCTCGCGCTTAACTGCCAATCCGGTGTGACATTCCAATTAGACGCAATCTCTAACCCATGCGTGCTGCCTTGGCGCCATGTTCACAAAATGAACTGGTACGAAGCTTGCGCTACATCCAAACCTAGCACCATGCGCAATGCATCGGGAATACTGGTGATACCCGCACGGTGCAAATCTTCATTGGTGATGACATATACGGCCGAAGCCACATCGTTTAATTTTTGGGTACGTTTGGCAACCAAGGTTACAACCAAATCTTCGATTTCTAGGGAAAGCAACTCATCAAATTCGGCATCTACCGGAGGCAATGGTTTGGCCCACACTTGCTCGCACGGGATACCCCCCAATGCGACCAGCATTAAGGCTAATCCTCCTTTCCTTACCATCCCCTACTCCTGACCAACGTTTCTACATCCTAACAGTGTGGTTTATGCATCAATTTTCCATAAGGATTTATATTGAAATGTTATAATTAGGGCAATTTGAAGACTACAACCATGCCTAAAGCCCTCTCATATGGCTTCCTAAGCATACATACCCTCGTTAATTTAATTCTTAGAAAAATAAGGAAAAAAGCCAATTAAATCCTGTAAATTAGCACTATATTAAGGAGTTTTTGCTAGTTTTAACTATTACACATAAAGACGCAGCGTTGGGGGGATATATGACAGGTTTCCAAGGGCAGTATAAACCGCAGTTTTATACAATTGACCCTACCAAACCATTCGATGAGTCCCTAAAAGATATCACTGATCTGGTTATTCTGGCTCACGCCGACGATGCGGAAATCGTAGCTGCTGATAAAATCGCGCAATGTCAGAAAGACCCTACCCGCAAATTGGGCGTCATTATTGTAACGGACGGACAAGGCGCCGCCCGCAAAGGCAAATACGCAGATTTTACCAACAAACAATTGGCTGATGAACGCGTCCAAGAACAGGTGAGCGCCGCCATTGATGGAAAGTTTGAGTTTCTGGCTATGTTGGGACAGCCCGACCTGGTCGAACATCCTATTGATAGTGAGCAATCCACCCGTGACATCTATGCGATTGTAAGTAAATGCCCAAAACTGGAAAGCGTCATCACGCATAATCCTTTTGATAGACACCCCGCACATTTAGGCGTGCTTAACGCCACGCTGGGCGCTCTGAAAATGCTGCCGCCAGAAGCACAAGCCAATATCAAAGAATTACGGGGCTCAGAAGTCTGGGGCGAAGTTAGTTGGGTAGGAAACCCATGGCTCAAGAAGATTACGCTAAGCAAGAAAGAGATGGATATGCAAGCACGCCTGCTTGGGCACCATCAATCGCAAACAGAAGGCGCCAAAGCCTATGTTCCTGGTGTCAGCGCCAGAGAAGTTTCGCGCATGGTGTTTGAAATTCCCCGCCTGACCACCGGTGAGTTCGCAGGCGTTATGCTGGCTGTCGATATGAATTCTTTAATCGGTGACAAGGCCATTACACTCGAGCAATTTGCGGATAATGTGTTGGAAGAACATGCTAACAGAATGCGTGGCAATGCTCGCAAGCACGAACCCCATCCTCCAACAGATATTGAGGCAGAAACCAAGATTGCCGCCGCCTTCCCTGACCGAATTTCCCGCATTGCCGTACGATCATAATGGCCCCAGCACCTATCAAAAAGAAAGAACATGTCGTGCTGGTGACCAGCAAGATTGGGGGTAATTATGCTTGGTATTATGTGCTGGTGGATACGCTGAAAAAAGCCCTCTTTGAAAAGAGGGTCGGCAAAGAAAAGCTTAATATAAAAGATTACGGCACCGTTCTTTATTCCGGCTGGGGCAGCCACCCACCTGAGGATATTCAGCGCAAGCTGCGAGAAGATTTCAACGTAGAAAACAGCTAGCTGCCTTGCGCGCTATTAGCGCGGAAATTCCGAGAGGAATTCTTTCAGTGTACGGCACGCTCTTTTGACATACAAACTGCTCGCATGCTCGGGTATGGTATCAACCTGCTGATTGAGACTCTCCACCATTCCCGCTAATTCGCTCCGGTCGAGATCGCCACATGCAAATGCCAAATTGCCCAGCACTTTGGATAGATGAGATAATATCTTGATCTCCTCAGTGTTGCAGCCTTGGTTTGCCAATTCATCTTTATTAGCAAATAGCCTTGCCCATTCTTCACACTCCATCGCAAAATGATGGATGCTTTTGCTCTGCTTATGATTTTGCATTGAAGATTGCCTCGCTAAGTGACCCCGAATTGAGTCGTTTATGTCTAACACAAAAGTCACGTACTCTGCCTGGACTTTCTATAGGCTGCACCGGATATTCACCGGTTCTTTCCCTTTCGGCAATAGTATCGCTAACTAATTCATTTAAATCTTTTCTCAGTGATGCCGGTACCGGCAGATTAGCAAGTTTATAAGCATTCTGCTCGACCATTTGCGCGGTAGCAACTGCCACGGTAGGACCGTTATAGAATTTATCCGTCACCACAGACACATATCCCGGCACCTCAAAAGAAATAGGTCTGAATATGTCTGATTTGCGGGTGGTGATATCTTTATCTTCAGTCGCGATGGTGCCGGTTACAATACGGCATATTTCTGTCTCTGGCGGCAGATGAAATAAATCTTTGCCTTTTTGCAGTACTTCATCTGCAAAGTCTTGCAGCTTTAAACCTGTTTCATCTTCCACTTGTGCAATATTGGCAGGTGTTATGTTTTTATTTAGTACAGCCCCCCAACGCTCGGGCTCGCCCTTCCCTGCTACCTTATCCAAAATACTGCTTTCACCGCCAATAAGCGCTATCAAGCCTGGTGTAGGCAGCGGAATAAGTGCTGCACCATTTTTAGAAATCACAAATTTAGGGCCATCAATCACGAAATCATCGGGTACCTTCAGGATTAACATCCCCTTCAGGCGTATATATTGGTCTTTAACAAGAGTCGAACTATTAGGAGCTAATATTTGCTCATTTGCTGAACTGTAGCTAGAAACAGTGCTACTGCTCGCATATTCCCCTAAATCATTAGCGGGTGCATTAGTGAAACTGGTGGTATTATCTGGCGGGTGGTAAGCCGTCATGGGCGGATAACTTATCTGGCGCATCGTGAGCTTGCTATCGAGTAACGACGCATTAGTCCAAGTATTATTCACTACCTGGTCGCCTATGAAATGAACTTCTTTACCATCCGAATCTTTACAGGTGACGTTAAATTTCCCATCCTGTTCATGCGCAATATCGGTAATACTATGGTTGGTATAGACTTCGATATTGGGGTGGTTTTCGACTGCTTCGGTAATGCTGGCTGCCAAGTTATTAATATCAAAAAACTTATCCTGCGATTGAACGCCATAGCAGGTATTGTGTGGAAAGTTACATTTGTGGGCAGTTAGTTCCGTAAATAATTCTTCTGGCTTACCATATATTTCCAATAACTTTGGAAAGCGCTTGGTTAAATCGGCATAGCCTTGCTTCAGGGCTTCTGTCGCATTGCGTACCTGTTCTTCATTGACGTGTTGCTCATCTGGATTGGACGTAACAAAATATTGTGTGCCCGCAATAGGAGTGATTCTTCCGCTGACCGGATCTGTATCTTGGGTACGCCTAAAGCCAGGCAGCAATAGATGGAAATACGCAGAACGCTCCATCACCTTCATGCCAGTTTCAAAATCTTTTGGATAATGTAGGCCGGTATTTTCCCGAGCTGCGTTACTTGCCGATGTGGCAAGCATTACGTCGGAGCGGCGTTCAATAATTTTTACTTTAAAACCTTTATTGGCGAGCTCTAATGCGGTGAGGGTACCAGCGATGCCCCCGCCCATGATTATAACATCCTGATTATAAACATTATTTTTAGGTTTCTCTTCCATATATCATAATCGATACTGTTAACGGAGCATTCGATTTCATTATGAATAAGTAACATTAAACGAACGTAAATTAATATTTACCTTTCTATTAAGAAATGCAGGTTTTTGGTTAATACTAATTTATTACTTGTTCGGTAAGATCAGGGGATAATCATTGGAAACACTAGTGTTTTGAGGGTTTTTGCTATGAGTACCGATCATCAATCAGGCGACCACACTAAGAAGAAAGTAATGATTTTTGCTGAATCGCTGCTGGGTGGTGGCCATTTTAAAATGGTTTCGCTCGTAGCCAAAGACCTCATCAAGCAAGGCTTTGAGGTGAATATTGTCACCGGCAGCATAAAACGCGGCAGCCTATTTGATTTTGGTGGGGCTAATATTGTAGAGATTCCCGAGATCACCAAAGAGTTCGCCTATTCCGATAGCGGCGTGCCACGCGAATTATTAGAAGCGCGCCGTGTTGCTATCGCCAAAGCCTACGAAGATATAAAGCCCGATGCCATCATGGTTGAAACTTGGCCCGTTTCGCGCGGCAATTTATTCGATCATGAATTGCTTCCTTTACTGGAAGAAGCAAAACACGAACGTATTCCGCCGAAAGTATATTGCATGCTTCGCGACGTATTATTCATGCCTTCTGCCGGATCAGGTGGCACGCTTGAATCCACCATCGATGTGTTCAAACAATATTTCAATGGCGGGGTTGTCGTCTGCGGTGATGATAAATTTATTCCTTTGGAAGCAAGCTATCCAGCCATTGCTGAGGTCGCCGACAAAGTGCGCTATACGGGTTACCTGGTGGATGATCTCCCACCACGTAATGAGCCATCTGGCGAAGTGGTTGTCTCAGGCGGTGGCGGCTTCCACCAGCACTCTACCAGCCTGCTTACCAATACGCTGGAATCCATTCCATATACTGAAGGCTATAAAGATCGCACATGGCATTTCCTCGTACCCGAAAATGATGCCAATGCGGCCGAGGAAATTGAATTCATGAAAAAATTTAAAGCACGCGCAGAAGAAATCAGCCGTGAAACTGGAACAAAGATTATTGTTGAGAAAAACCGTCCCGATTTCCTGAAGCTCATGGTCAATGCCGATTTGAGCATTTGCCAAGCCGGATATAATAGTTCGATCGAAAGCGTAAGTTCGGCCCTTCGCGATGGCACGCCACGCATTTTAGTCCCGATCAAACTGGACTTCATGAAAGGCAATGACGAGCAGGTTTTCAGAACGGAACGTTTTGCTGATATGGGACTGGTGACCATGGTTTCACAATCAGATACCAGCGATGCCAAGCTGTTTGGTGAAGCCATTGCCCATGCGAAAGCTCCCAAACATAAAGAAGGCTTGCAGCTGCTTGCCAATGGTTCGGAAAATACAGCCAAGCTGCTAAAACGCGATGCCGAACAATGGCAGCAAAAAGCGCAGAACGCCGCGGCTGGTTCTGAACTCGCACCACGCACAGGCTGGGTAGCTGGCGCCTAAACTATTTATTGCCCTGCCCTATGACAGCAGCAATCGCTAGGTTTACTGGGCTTTATCTCCTTGATCTGCTTACCAATAACTTAGTCTAGACAAGTGGCCTCACTTCTTTTATAACCCGAGGCTCTTTTGGCGTCCGCCTTAATGCCCAGATAGCTCAGTCGGTAGAGCAAGGGACTGAAAATCCCTGTGTCGCTGGTTCGATTCCGGCTCTGGGCACCACTTACAGGAATTTTTTATCAAGTCGCTCGCAACGCTTTCT
>JANRLL010000015.1:0-14584 GCA_033762715.1 Rickettsiales bacterium
TATGCAAACCGACCAAAACACCACTGAAACACCACAACATGACAACCAAAGTCCGATCATTGCCGCTTTGAATGACCGCTTCCGCCAGACATACTGGGGAGGCAAGGTCATGACGACCAGCGGCGTGAACGAATTAAGCGATGATACCCGCGCCGCCGTGTTCGCCGCCGTGATGCACTACGACAACTTCACCGAAGACAACGACCCATACGGCGAGCATGACTTCGGCAAAGTAGTGGTCGAAGGTCAGGACTTCTTTTGGAAGATTGACTACTACGACCACACCCTGAGTTTCGGATCAGAAAACCCTGCCGACCCAAAGCTCACCACCCGTGTGCTAACCATCATGCTCGCGAGTGAGTATTGAGGTTAGGCTGAAGCGTACACTTCGTTTAACGATTGAGTCGTTGGCTCAGGGAATGACATA
This sequence comes from Rickettsiales bacterium, assembly GCA_033762715.1. GTDB lineage: Bacteria > Pseudomonadota > Alphaproteobacteria > Rickettsiales > SXRF01 > JANRLL01. The sequence goes on from JANRLL010000015.1 coordinate 428, forward strand.
CTAAGCTGCCTGAATGCTTCATCGATTTCAAAATTGTCTAAATGACAGGGTGTTAAGCCGCAAGATTTGGATATGCTCAATAAGTCTTCATCGCGTGAGCAAAAATGTGTTGCATTGTTTGCTAACGATATGGCCAGAATCTGAGCATCAAACTTCAATCCTTGGCGATTCCGAATCTTTCCAAACTTCTTGAAGTCCTTATTGCTCTTAACAAGATGCGTGTATTCTAGGGTTGCTTTCGCGTCATACGAGGCAACTGTAAAACGACGGTCTTTTTTGAGAGATTCGAGAATAACTTCAGGTTTTTGAACGCCCTCAAGATATTCAGTGAGCGCAACGTAAGGGATGATTATTCTGACTCGCTGTTCTTTAGCTGCCAAGCATACGGATTTTGCTCTAACATGCAGAGTGTTTTCAATTGTCCCGTTAGGAAATTTATCTCCATCAAACAACGCGATCAGAAAGTTTGTATCCACAGCAATCATTGGTCAGCTCGCTTTCCCTGTATAATCTGGAGCTTATGAAAGGGATGTTTTTCTTGCCCCCAAGTGCTGCCAGCTGCATCAGAAAGTTGGCTGAAATCTGATATTTCTTCCGAATCATCAATTTTATAGGTTTTCACATTCAGGCTTGTAAGTGCCCAGCGATTATTTTCCTTTTTCCATGAGCCATCCCCCATCAAAGTCAGGTAGGTAGGTTCAAGTAGATACTCTTTTAACTGCCTAGCCAACGCTATATCTGCATTACACCGAATGCGCTGTCCATTTCGATCCGTACACATCATGGGAATGGTTGCGTCCAATCCACCAAGTTGCATAATTCTAGCTTCCACTTCTGTGTAATCAGTAAGTGTGTGCGCTTCCTCTTGTGCCTCAAGCGTCGGAATAGGAACAACTTTGTTTGCAATGCGCAAAGAGGCGCGAGTGTGCTGTTTAGCGTTTTGTCGCTGTAATGCCTCAAAATATTTTTGCTGTTCGGCAGTGCCGCCACCGTTGCTAACCAGATTGATTCGGTGATTGGTTTCAAACTGAGCCTCAGAAGAAGCCTTCATTTGCAACTGTGCGCTTCCTTTTTTTACTTTATCGAATGTAATACCCTTAATGTCGCCCATAAGCGCATTGAGTATTTTCAAATATTCCGCCATTACCTCCAGCGTCGCATCCGCTGGGGTGAGATTCGATAAATGCAAAATAATCGTGTTTGTGTGTCGTTTAGTCATGCGCGTAATATACTCCCATGTGCTTTGATGGCAATCATTCAGTAAGCGATGCCTCTGCAAGAAACGTGCAAACCACTTAGGCGGCTTGTTTCATTAAGTGGTTGTAAGGTAGCGTCAAAATCTCTATACGTCGGTTACGGTTGGTTCTGAATGTATCTACCAGCCCCCACCATTATTAGCAATTATCGGAAACTTATAAGGCATCCGGTATTCCCCATGCCGCCCTTATTTATATAGGTTTATACTGTCTCTTATAGTTCGTTTCCACAGGAGACAGGTATGGCTGATTCCATCATAAATGCTGCCGGTCCATTTGATACTGCAGCCATGCAAATTGCGCTAGCAAAGGCGCATGCCGCGGCGGGTAATGGCACTGAAGAAACGTTTTTACGGGAGATTGCAAAATCAAACGAGGAAACCAACGCGCATGCGTTAGACAGCACTAACAGTTCTCCCCCGCCAGCAAATAATGGTTTCGATAACGCTTTATTGGGCGTCGATCCAGATGCAGAGCCCGTTGCTGATCCCCTCACAGGTCCATTCATCGATCCATCCATAGACGTACCCGAAGACCCCCTGGCATTCCTCACAGAAATGGGTTCTGATACGCCAACGGTTGCAACCAATGGCACCCTTAATTCACAACAGCTGCATGATCTTAGCATCTTACAAAGAGATGCAGAACTGCTGGAAGAGGCAGCTAATGAAAATACACCCATCCCTTTAGGCAATGGTGCAAGTACGGTGGATTTAAGTCAGCAGGCACAGGATATTGTGAGTGAAACGGCTGCTCCAATTGATGAAACAGCACCTATAAGCGAAGCACAGCTATCGCGCATCGCAACAATACTCCAGCCCGTTGCAAATGAACCGCTCACTCCGGCTCTTTTAGAGCAACTCCAAACCCAGCTAAACATTGCACAACAATCAACGCAACTGAGCTTGAATACTATGATTCGTGCCATGAATTTTATCGCGGGGATGCAGACTAGCCTCCATCAGGCGATAGAACCCAGCATTCTCCCTACTAATCGGGAAGTAACCGTAATGCCAGCTACGGCCATTGACAGGGCTGCAGTAGAAGACAGCGCTATCCGATAATAGGCTGGGCAAATCGGATATAGTCTCAACCCCTATATTTTATTCTAAGTAAAATTGACGCAAGGCATATAAACCTCTAGGTTGCGCCGCTATTCGTAACGCTATATAGAGAAATTGCGCCATCCATGTTGTTTATCCAGGATCTAACCTACCGCATCGCCGGACGCACCCTACTGGAAAAGGCATCGCTTTCCATTCCAGCGGGCCATCGCATCGGCTTGGTCGGACCAAATGGCACCGGTAAATCTACCTTATTCAAGCTAATTTGTGGCGAGCTGCAGGCTGATGGCGGTGAGATTTCTATGCTAAAAGGTGCCAGCATGGGTATGGTGCGTCAGGACTTGCCCGATGACGACACCACGCTGATCGACATTGTGCTTGCTGCCGACACCGAACGCGAAAGTTTGTTTAAAGAAGCTGAAACCGCTGATGATCCAGACCGCATAGGCTATATCTATACCCGCCTAGAAGAAATACGTGCTTACGATGCCCCTGCCCGCGCCGCTACCATCTTGGCAGGCCTTGGTTTTACCGATCAGGCACAAAATAGCCCCATCTCGTCTTTCTCCGGTGGTTGGCGCGCACGCGTGGCACTTGCAGCCGCGTTATTTCGTGAACCGAATCTTTTATTGCTCGACGAACCTACCAACCATTTGGATTTCGAAGCGATGATCTGGCTGGAGACTTTCTTGATCCGCTATCCGCATACGCTGGTGATCATCAGCCATGATCGCGATATCTTGAATAAAACCGTAAGCCACATTGTGCATCTGGAAAACCAGACACTCAATCTTTATACAGGCAATTATGATAGTTTCGAGCGCAAACGCGCCGAACAAATGATGGGGCAGCAGGCATTGCGCGAAAAGCAGCTGGCACAAAAAGCGCATATGATGAAATTTGTCGAGCGCTTCAAAGCCAAGGCCAGCAAGGCACGGCAAGCGCAATCACGCCTCAAAATGATTGAGAAGATGGACATTGTCGATGCGGTGATGGCTGATCGTGTGACCTCATTTACCTTTCCCGAGCCTGACGCAGAAAAGTCACCGATGATTGTGCTGGAGAATGTGGATGCTGGCTATAACAAATCAAAGCCGGTGCTTAAAAATCTGGAGCTACGTATTGACGCCGATGATCGCATTGCGCTGCTGGGAGCAAACGGCAACGGTAAATCGACCTTGATGAAACTCATCTCTGGCCGCCTGCCTCCGCTTGCTGGCCAGATTCATAAATCGGGCAAATTGCGCGTCGGCTATTTCGCACAATTCCAAACGGACGAGCTCGATGTCGACCAAACACCATTTGAAGTATTACGCCTTGCCATGAAAGGTACGGCCGAAGCCAAGATTCGCGCAGCACTCGCTAAATTTGGTTTCGATAAACACAAGGCCGACACCAAGGTGGGCGATCTGTCAGGTGGTGAAAAAGCACGCCTTCTCTTTTGTCTGATGAGTTTTGACGCGCCGCATATCATGCTGCTGGATGAGCCCACCAACCATTTGGATATTGATGCGCGTGAAGCACTAACGCAGGCGCTTAATAACTATACCGGCGCCGTCATTATCGTAAGCCATGATCCGCATTTGGTTGAGTGCGTGGCCGACCGCTTATGGATTGTGGCCGATGGCACGTGCAAACCGTATGATGACGATCTGGATGCGTATCGCCAACTCGTGGTGCAGCAACGACGCAAAGAGCGTGAAAATGTTAAAAAAGAAGCCAAGGGCCAAAAACCCAGCACAGAAAAAACTGCGCCCAAACTAACACAAGCTGAAAAAGAAGCAGCCAAACTTGAGCAAAAAATTGCTGAAATCACCTTGCGCAAAGATACCTTGGAAAATGATATAGCCAATTGCTGCGCCAGTGGCGACACCCATCAGCTCAAAGATTTAAACATTACCTTTGCCAAAGTGCAAAAACAACTGGAAGCAGCCGAGGCGGAATTAGAAAAGGTGATTGCGCAGCTTTAGCAACTGATCATAGCCTTGGGCTTAGGCTTGTGCAGAACGCACGGTGCCGCGGGCGATACTGCTCAGGGATAATGAGCTCTGCCAAACCCTGCTTTACTGCCTCGTCATAGGACCAGCCAAAAGTTATTTCTGCTTGCTTATTCCATTCCGTAATTCGGCCGTCTTGATCCATAGCGATTACGGCATCCAAAGCATTATCAACCATTGAGTGAACGCGTAATTGACCGCTTTCCCTAGCCTGCTCATACATCGTTTCCAGCTTGCGATTGGCCTCTTGCAATTCTTTATTCAGTGCTTCCAGTCGCGCCGGACTAGACAGCATCAAGGCTTGGGGCATGAGTTTTATCGTAGCGATGAGCGTGCCAATTGAGACAATCGCTGTCAGCGCTTTAATCACGCCATCAAGCGCATAATCAGGATACCATAGCGTCCAAATACCCATCAAATGGGTTGTACCGCACAGCAATATGAAGGCACCAAATAATAGAAAGATTGCAGGAAATGGTAAGTTCTTTACGTTTCCTCACAAACCATAGCAACGCAATTGGTATAGAGAAATAGGCTGTTACAATTCCTGCGTCTGAGAGAATATGCAGCCATAAAATTTCAGGTTGCCATAAAAAACAGTGGCCATGCGGCATGAAATCTTCGGGGTTAAAAAAACTCGCCGAGCGCCTGAAACATAAATCCTCACTACTTTCGAGAGGTCAAAAAGACAAGCGTGCTGATCCTAAAACGATCAGCATATTCTTACAACTCGTAATTGAATATTTAGCGCTTGATACTGCCAATATAAGCCAGCATTTCTGCTTTAATACGTTTTCTCAAACAATAGAGCACCACGATATTGGGCAGCGACATGCCTAGAATTAGCAAATCGGAGAAATCGAGAATAATACCAAAATGCAAAATACCGCCTAAGAAGGTAGTTGTGGCAAAAATTACATAATAGAGTTTGATTTGCTTACGACCGAATAAGAAGCACCAGGCAATTTCGCCGTAATAGCTCCAGCCAATTGTGGTCGAATAAGCAAAGACGAGCACGTTAATCGCAAGCATGATCGAAAACCACGGCGCAACTGTTTCAAAGGCCTTGCTGGCAATCAACACCCCATCTTCCACCGATGCACCCGCATACGCACCGGTAATAATCACCATGATGCCGGTTAAGAAGGCGATAATGGCGGCAAAGAAGGGTTCTAGCAACGCCACGGCTGCTTCACGCACCGGCACATTGGTCCTTGCGGCTGCGTGGGCAATCGGCGCCGAACCAAGACCTGCCTCGTTGGCAAAGCTTGCGCGCTTAAATGCCATTGCAATCATGCCGATGAATCCGCCTGTTGCGGCCGCACCGGTAAAGGCTTCGCTGATGATCAAATGCAGTGCGTTTGCCAATTGATCGCTATTGGCGACTACGACCACGATTGCACAGACTAAATATAAAATACCTTTCAGCGGCACCACCGCTTCTGCCACTTTGGCAATGCGCTTAATGCTGCCGATCAACACCACAAATACGAACAGCGCAAATACCAGTGATACAGCCCAGTCCCATTGCTTCAGCGGCTCGAAAGCCCAGGTCATCATTTTGACGGCTTGGTTAGATTGGAACATATTACCGCCGCCAATAGCGCCACCCAAACAAAATACCGCAAATATCAATGCCAGTACGCGACCGAGTCTTGGCAAATTCACATCGCGCATGCCACTTTCGATATATTGGAACGGTCCTCCATAGACTTTGCCATCTGCATCGATGCGGCGATAGCACATGCTAAGTGTTACTTCGGCAAATTTAGTGGCCATGCCAAGCAAGCCGGCCACCACAATCCAAAAGATTGTGCCAGGACCACCGACAGCAACCGCAACCGACACGCCGGTAATCGATCCTAAACCTACCGTTGCAGATAAGGCTGACAGCAATGCTTGTAGATGACTGACCTCACCGGCATCATCTTTATGATCATATTTGCCGCTTACAATCTGCAGCGCATGTTTAAATAAACGAAAGTTTACACCACGCAAATAGATGGTGAAAAAGAAAGCCGCAACGATCAGCCATAAGACGATAAAGGGAAAGCCGCCTATATTGAAAAACAGTATAGCTGCCAACCAACCGACTAACGTTTCAAATCCCTGCTGCATGTATGCTCCCGCTAAGATATTGTTTTTGCTCAAGTGAATGTGACATTAAACTGTAATAAAACCCCTGTATACTACAAACTAAGGCTACCAACCGCGGCGAAAAACTCGTAACATGGTTATATGGTTGAATTAAACCCACCTTCTGGGCGTAATGACCCTACTGACGACACTCCTTTTGAAGCTTTGGCAGACAAAAAGCTCAAAACGGCGGGCTATGCGTATTTAGTAGGTGATGCGGCACTGTTTGCATCGGGCATGATAACCGGCCGCCACAAGGAAGCCTCGGCTGGATTATTATGGGGCTTGGGCGGATTGGCCTGTGCACGCTATGGCAATCCCGATGCTGACAAACAAATGGAGTTACTTGGCAAGCGCCTCGGCAAATATTTACAAAAGCAAGGCGTTGCTATTCCTAAAGATCCGACCACCGCAGCCCTCACTAAAGAAGGCGGTGTTATCGATTCGATCGAAACATTCCTGTATCAATACCCATCACAGATGCTCAATAGCGTCTTTACTATCGGTGGTGTGCAGCTGGTTCGTTCCGGCCTACAAAATCAAAAGCATTGGGATGCGGCCTCCGGCGCCTTAATTACGGCGGGTGCTTTAGCAGGTTTGCTAATACCAGAGAAAAAAAGCGATCCCGAAAACCCGCCCAAAGGCACGATCAATAAAGCCGTGGCCTGGCTGCAAGAAAAGCCTCTGCGCATTTCAGCAGGACTATTTGCGGTCAATAACGTGACCATGGCCATGAGCGCCTTTAATGAAATGCGCACGAATCCCAGCCAGAAAAGCTATCTGTTTAAATTTCTGGTATCGGCTAGCTATATCTTCGCCAATGCAATGCTTGCGCAATCGTCTAAAGATAATACGATGGAAGGCAAGCGCGACGTAGCGGCACTCAAAAAACTATCGGATATGGCAGCTAATGTGATTGCGGCACAGCCTAAAGAAATCCAGGAAGCCTTAATGCAGGACATTGCCAGCTTTCTTTCAGCCCAACCTGAAACCAAATTAACGTCGGCTGAAATCAACACCATGCTGCACCAAACACTGGCTGAAAAACACATAGCTGTAGCTGAAAAACCTATGGGAGCCTGGGTGCAACATGTGCAATCCCAGCATGCTACAGCGCAGCCATCACTAGACTAAGCATTGCAGTGTTTAGCAACCGCTTGTTGAATAGCCTCCGGTGGCTCATCGCCTGCTCCAGAAAACGTCACTTCACCATAGTCATCCAAATCAACCGAACCTTTTTGCAAAGCGCGCTGAAAGGCAGCTACTTTAATGTCGGGAACGATAATATAATGCCAGCGCGCTTGGCCCTGCTGCGTTGAGCGTACTAAAAACCATCGCTCTCTGCCTTTACTAATCTGTTGTGCAAACTGCATTAGGCTTTAGCCACTTCTAGAACAGGCTCTTGCGACTCAGCGATCGCTGCTTCAACCTGATTACGTTGACTTGCTCTCCACTGCTCAAACACCTTGGCTTGTGTGCCACGCATGCCAAACAGCTTATCGTGCTGTGGGATGGTCATTTGGAAAGAGCCTTGATCCGCATGACCACCGCCTTTTCTGCCATATTTTGTGCCCAGATGAACCGCTACTTCCTCAGCAATATGCAGGTCTTTTGCGCAACGGATACTCGTAACCATGGTATCGCCTTCTTGCCGCACAACAAATGCCACAAAGGGGAAGCTCTTTTCCGCCAGCTCAATGACCTGCCTCATACCCAAGCGACCAATATTACTGGGCTCAACCAAAATATATGGCACGGGCACTGGATCGGTATTAGGTAAAATATCCACCATAGCCCACGTCATATGTTCAATCGCACGTTTGGTGGCAGCACGCAGCTGCGCACTAACCGCAAGCCCCCTATCCCTAAGGTCTTTTAGGGACATCTCATTTAATTGAGTGAGCCGGTACAGTATGTCCTCTGGATCGTTAGACGTATATGCATCAACATAGGCAGCAATCGCTTCTTCATCCTCTCCTTTCAAGCGTAAGAGATCAGATTTTTGCGCTAGCTCGACAATCTGTGGACGCTTACCACGCATGGTTGGATGCTCTTCATCCCAGGCAATAGCAGCACCTGAGCGGTCCATATCAAATACCACCTTAACGTTAAGGTTCTTTGCATGACGCTTCTGAAAGTCCTTAGTTGCTCTCAATGCAGTGATATGATGATCATAAATCGTCAGTGACTTTGCTTTGTTTTCACCCGTTACGAGCGATTCCACTAGTCCTATATCTTTAGGAACAAAGTCGACGAAATATACGTCGGTTTCTGCGTTCACATTTTCGCGTACTTTTTTTTCGACTAATACATTATCATCATTATGACCTAATCCGACCCAATTGATCTCGTAGCCTTTATCTTTCCAGGCATCATTAAGTGCCCAAATAGCACAAGAACCATCCAAGCAGGGATGATGATAAAAGACGGTTATTTTCTTTTCAGGGGTAGACATAAGGGAACCATAAAATCAAATATGACCCACTATGACGAATGATTAATAAACTGTCCAACAAATTAACCCTTTATGCGGCCAATTCGTTATATTTCAAACTATTATATTGGTTAATTTAGACGCCAATCGCAGTTGGCTTACGGTTTTTGTCAATGGCTACAAACACAAAACGTCCTTCAGTCACCTGCTCAGTTTGATGACCTTCTTTGCGTTCCACCACCGCATCGATCTTCACGGTGATGCTGGTTCGGCCCACTTTTTCGGTGGTGGCATAACAGATCAAACAGTCACCGACTAAAACGGGTGAATGAAACACGATATTATCGATAGCAACCGTCACTACTTTGCTTTTAGCAAGCTTACGCGCATGCAAATAGGCCGCTAAATCCATCTGGCTTAGAATCCACCCACCGAACATATCGCCATCTGGATTGGTGTCACCAGGCATAGCGACTACCTTAATAACAAGCTCTTTTTCAGTGGACATTATGCCACTTCTTTTTTCTTAATATGATCGAACGCAGCCCATACGCCGCCCTCACCATGCCAGTCACCTTTGGTGGCGGCTTTAGAATATTCGGTCGAACGCGCTTCAAAGAAATTGGCATGTTCTACACCGTTTAGCATCGAAGATAGCCATGGCAGCGGGTGTTCTTTGGTTTGCGTATATTCGCCGTTGCTGCCGGTAAAGAAGCCATAGCAGGGGGTAAGCTTCAATTGGGTTAGGCGCCAATCGCAGATATAACGGATATAGCTTTTAATATCGTCAGCTTTCATACCCTGCACATCATCGACCTCAAAGGCGAGCTCGATAAATTTATCTTCCAGGCCCACCATGGTTCTGCCGACTTCGGTGATATCATCGGCCACCGCTTTGGTCACCGCACCGGTCTCTGTCGCCCATTCGTGATACAAGCGAATGACTGATTCGCAGTGCAGCGATTCATCACGCACCGACCAGGAGACGATCTGCCCCATCCCTTTCATTTTATTGAAGCGCGGGAAATTCATCAGCATCGCAAAGCTCGCAAACAATGCCATGCCTTCGGTAAAGGCGCCGAACATGGCGAGTGTGCGCGCAACGTCACCGCAGGTAGCCGTACCGAAGCTATGCATATAATCAGCCTTAGCGCGCAGGCAGGCATAATCCTGGAATGCTTGAAATTCACTGTTAGGCATACCCAGTGTTTTCAACAGCAACGCATAAGCATCAATATGCACTGTCTCCATATTGGTGAAGGCCGCCATCATCATCTGAATTTCCAGCGGCTGGAAAATCGGGATATAGCGCTTAAAATAGTTGTCGCTTACCTCAATATCGGACTGGGTAAAGAAACGGAAAATCTGCGTGAGCAAATTACGCTCACCTTGTGAGAGCTTTGTGCCACCCCAATCTTTAATGTCTTCACCAAGCGGCACCTCTTCACCCATCCAGTGAATTTGCTGCTGGCGCTTCCAAGCATTGTACGCCCAAGGATAACGCTCAACGTTATAGCTACCGGTGGTTTCCAGCAGGCCAACAACACCTTTGCCTTGCAGTTCGAATGGATTGTGATTGGTATAGTTTACTGACATGCTAGGCATTCCTCATAGTCGGTGCGTTTCATTTCTACTTGCTCTTCTTTTGCTCGATCAGTGCCGACTTTCTCAGCGCGCTGAATCGATTTTGAACGGCAATAATAAAGGCTTTTCACACCTTTTTCCCACGCACTCCAATGCAACATGAGCAGATCCCATTTGTCGATATCGGCTGGCAAGAACAGGTTGATCGATTGGCCTTGGCAAATATACGGCGCGCGGTCACCCGCGAGTTCCACCACCCAACGCTGATCGATTTCAAAGGCAGTTTTAAAAGTATCCTTTTCATCCGGCGTCAAGAAATCTAAATGCAGCACCGAGCCTTCATGCTCTACAATCGACTGCCAAGTGGCATCATCATTTTTGCCTTTTTCCTCAAGCAATTTCACCAGATGGCGATTCTTTACTGCAAAGTTCCCTGACAAAGTCTTATGGGTATAAATGTTGGCCGGAATAGGCTCGATACAAGCCGAGGTACCGCCGCAGATAATGCTGATCGATGCCGTCGGTGCAATGGCAAGCTTATGCGAAAAACGCGCTTTGATACCGCGTTCTTGTGCATCTGGGCATGCACCGCGCTCTTCAGCAAGCGCAACCGATGCAGCGTCAGATTGACGACGAATATGGCGAAACATTTTCATGTTCCAGCTTTTCGCCATCGCGCTTTCAAATGGTACGCCTTTAGATTGCAAGAACGAATGGAATCCCATCAAACCCAGGCCCACTGAGCGTTCCCGCATCGCCGAATATTTAGCACGCGCCATACCGTCGGGCGCGGTGTCGATAAATTCTTGCAACACATTATCCAAGAAGCGCAGAATATCTTCTACGATCAGCGGATCTTGATTCCACTCATCCCAGGTTTCTGCATTAAGCGACGACAAGCAACACACCGCAGTGCGATCTTTACCTAAATGGTCGGGACCGGTAGGCAGCAAAATCTCGCTGCACAAATTGCTCATGCGCACTTTCAAGCCCAGCTCACGCTGGTGTTTTGGCATCGATTTATTAGCGGTATCAATATAGATGAGGTATGGCTCACCTGTTTGAATGCGCATCTCCACAATTTTTTGGAACAGCTTGCGCGCATTCACATGCTTAAGCACCTTATCGGTTTTAGGGCTGCGTAGACCGAACTCTTTATCATCGCGTACCGCTTCCATGAACTCATCGGTAATGTTGATGCCGTGATGCAGGTTCAAGCTCTTGCGGTTGAAATCACCCGATGGCTTGCGGATCTCTAAGAATTCTTCGATCTCAGGATGATGCACATCGATATACACCGCAGCCGACCCGCGACGCAAAGAACCCTGACTGATCGCCAATGTCAGCGAATCCATCACACGTACGAACGGAATAATACCCGAGGTTTTACCAGCACGGCCTACCGGCTCGCCCACGCCGCGCACAAAGCCCCAATAGGTTCCGATACCGCCGCCGTTTGATGCTAGCAGCACGTTTTCATTCCAGGTCGAGACAATGCCATCAAGCGAATCACCTACTGTATTTAAGAAGCAGGAAATCGGCAGGCCACGACCAGCTCCACCGTTAGAGAGAATCGGTGTCGAGGGCATAAACCACAGGCGCGACGTATAATCATAGATGCGCTGCGCATGTTGCACATCATCGGCATAAGCACACGCTACGCGTGCAAACATTTGTTGATAGTTTTCATTTTCCAGCAAATAGCGATCATCGAGCGTAGCACGACCAAAGTCGGACAATAACTCATCACGTGAGTGATCAAGCTTGATTACTGCTGGATCGATTTTTGGCTTTGCCGGTTTTTCAGCTGCTTTTTGATAGAGCTGTTTTTGCTCTTTGGTTTCAGGAAACTGAATAATGGTTTTGGTGGGATCATATGTAATTAAGTTGCCGTTACGATCAAAGTCATAAGCATTTGTAAGCATAATCCCCCTCACCTACTTTTATTAACTCATAGCACCGCTTTTTGTTAAACCAAACAAATCATGAAATTATCATATATTGTGCTGGTTCCAGCTAGCAAACACCATATATAGTATGTATTGCCCTTTGGCAGTCAATGGAAAATTATGCGCTCATTGCACAAAAACTACTTGCTATCTTTAATACGATAAATTCTTGTCCTCCCATTCGCGTTATTCCTTCCGTATGAGCATTTTATGACCTTGCCCATCACCATCCAGACCGTTGGCTTGCTGTTTGTTTCGAATATTTTCATGACGTTTGCCTGGTACGGGCATCTTAAATTCACCGATAAACCCATATGGATCGTCATTGCTATCAGTTGGGCGATTGCCTTCTTTGAATATTGCCTGCAAGTGCCAGCCAATCGCATCGGCTATGGACATTTCTCAGCCGTTGAACTCAAAACCATTCAAGAAGCATTGACGCTTTTTGTCTTTGTAGGATTTTCATTTTGGTATCTGGGTGAGCCACTCAAATGGAATCATTACCTGGGATTTGGATTAATGATCGCTGCCGTCTATGTCATTTTTAATGAGTGGTAGCATGCCTAACTTCTTTCAAAAACTCTCGCCGCGCACGCAAGGCACGATCTGCTTATTGATCGCTGTCACCGTATGGAGTGGTTGGGTGCTATTTGGCCGCTATAGCGTGCGTGCATCGCTAAGCGCCTACGATATTACGGCACTGCGCTTCAGTGTGGCGGGTGTATTTCTGCTGCCTGTTTTATTACGCAAAGGCATGAAAGTAGGGCCATGGGGATATAAAAGCAGCATCTGGCTCGCCTGCTTAATGGGAGCACCTTATAACGTGATTGCATTAAGCGGTATGCAATATGCGCCCGCATCGCATGCCGCCGCCATCATCTATACCTGCATGCTGATTGTCTCCACCTTATTAGGCATTCTTCTACTCAAGGAAAAAACGAACGCACTGCGCCTGCTTGGTATCACACTGAGCGTTGGTGGTATCGGCTGTATTCTGTTTAGCGCCGACAGAAGCGAAGGCAGCTATGAATGGATAGGCAGTTTATTATTTTTATTCGTGGGCACGATCTGGCCGCTTTACACCATTAGCGTGCGCGCTTGGAAAGTTGATGCACTACATGCCACCGCCATCGTATCTGTCTGGTCGGCACTCTTATATTTACCCATTTATTTTGCCTTTATCCCCTCACAAATCGGCTGGCATAATTGGCATGAGGCGGCCTTTCACGCGATATATCAGGGCATCGTCAATAGTATCCTGGCGATGTTGTGCTACAACCAAGGCATTCGCTTGCTTGGAGCATCAACCAGTAGCGCCTTTATCCCCCTGGTTCCGGTGCTGTCGACCTTGTTGGCTATCCCTTTTTTGCAAGAAATCCCTGGCCTTTTAGAATGGCTGGGCATTGGCCTGGCTTCATTTGGGGTGTTACTGGCCATCGGCATTCTAGACAAAAGGCCAGTTGCAGCACCTAAATAGTTATGTTACATGAGCTTTGCAGCGCATGGGTTGCTATGCGGAGGAATGGCCGAGTGGTTTAAGGCAGCAGTCTTGAAAACTGCCGTACGGGCAACTGTACCGTGAGTTCGAATCTCACTTCCTCCGCCAGACCTTTACAGGTGGTATTTCTCAATCGATTATAGGTGGTTGTGAAGTGTCCAGCCTGTGTAGAGGTTTGGGGTATTTTCCGTGTACTTTACTGCGGCTGGTGGTTTGCTCACGGTTGCGAAACGCTGCGA
>JANRLL010000016.1:0-296790 GCA_033762715.1 Rickettsiales bacterium
TTCTACTGAAAAAATGCCGAACCTTTGGTTCTTGTCCGAATGCCCAATGCCACTAAAAAAACCACCCAAAGGTGGCTTTTTTAGTGGTGCTCGCGGCCGGACTCGAACCGGCACATTCTTGCGAACGAGGGATTTTAAGTCCCTTGCGTCTACCTATTCCGCCACGCGAGCTCAATTGCTACTACAGCTTGCAACTATCTCTGGTTTTTGCGCTTCCGGTGCTCATGTACTATTTGTACATTCCGCTCCGGTTCTAAAAACCAGAACTATTTGCAGCGCTCTAGCGCAATTTAGAAAAAATGGTTCAAGACAGATAACGGAAGCTGGCGGGCAGGAAAAGCAAAAAATTTAGGCTTCTTCAATAATTTCATCGACAAAGCCCAGCACCAGGGCCTTAAGCTCGGCGTAGGTGGCATCGAGAGCGGCTTTATCGGTGCTGCGCACCACCAGGCTGGTGCCGAGTTTTTGGCGCACAAACGGATAGCTGCCGATTTCAACCTCGGGATGGCGTTGCTGCAATGCGGTAAGGCTGTCGGCGATCGCTCCTTCGGTGACATAGGCAGAAAGGCTGCGTGACAGCGTTTTAGCACCGCCTTTCAGGCTAGGGCGGATATGGTCGAACATCGCTTGCATAATGCTGGGCACACCGGCCATCACATAGACATTATCTACCTGAAAGCCAGGCGCGGCTGAGACTGGATTAGGAATAAGCGCAGCGCCCTTGGGTACATGTGCCATTTTCAGGCGGGCGTTATTGAGATTTTCGCGGCCATAATGCTTCTCTAAAATCGCTTCCGCCTTGGGATCGAGCGCCAGCGGCAAGCCAAATGCTTTGGCGATCGCATCACTAGTAATATCGTCATGGGTGGGGCCAATCCCGCCGGTGGTAAACAGATAGGTAAATTGCTTGCGGCATTCGTTAACGGTTGCAATAATCGCTGCCTCACTATCGGCAATGACCCGCACTTCTACTAGCTTTACGCCGGCCTCATTCAGCTCATGCGCGAGCCAGGCGATGTTTTTATCCTGGGTGCGTCCCGACAATATTTCATTGCCAATAATAATTAAGCAGGCAGTGGGGGAATTCATAAGGCTGGCCTCTTTTAAAACGGTATTATATATCTAAATAGGAAAAGTCAAAGGAGTACGACGTGCTAGAAGATAGTAGAGCTATTATCATTCATACAGCTGATGACCATAACGGCATGCGTGCCGCCGGAAAATTAGCGGCTGAAGTGCTGGATATGATGGTAGAGCAGGTGAAGCCAGGGGTTACCACCGGCGCACTCAATGATCTGTGTCATGAGATGATCCTGGCGCATGGAGCCATACCGGCGCCCTTAGGTTATCGCGGTTTCCCTAAATCCATCTGCACCTCGATCAACCATGTGGTGTGTCATGGTATTCCAGGAGATGTGAAATTAAAAGGTGGCGATATCGTCAATATTGATGTGACGGTAATTTTGGATGGTTGGTACGGCGATACCAGCCGCATGTATTATGTTGGTGAGCCGAGCATTAAAGCCAAGCGCCTCACTCAGATCACCTATGAAGCGATGATGCTGGGCATCGAACAAGTCAAGCCAGGCAATACGGTCGGGCATATCGGACATGCCATTCAAACCTATGCCGAGAAACACGGCTATTCGGTAGTGCGTGATTATTGCGGCCATGGGCTCGGGCGTGTGTTTCATACGGCGCCCAATATTTTGCATTATGGCAGCCCAGGCGAAGGGCCGGTGCTCAAAGAAGGCATGTTCTTCACTGTAGAGCCGATGATCAATGCCGGCGCTTTTGAGACCCATCTGAGCCGCCATGATGGCTGGACCGTGACCACGCGCGACAAATCGCTCTCGGCGCAATTCGAGCATTCAATCGCCGTGACCGCTACTGGCTACGAGATTTTTACGCAATCTCCGAAAGGATGGCATTTCCCACCCTATGCCTGATACCGCAGTCAAACCTCTTCATGCCGGACATCGCAAACGCTTGCGTGAGCGGTTTTTAAAGCATGGGGCAGAGGTGCTTGCGGATTATGAACTATTGGAAGTGATTTTATTTTCGGCCAAGCCGCTCGGTGACGTGAAGCCGATGGCCAAAGAATTGCTCAAAACATTTGGCAGCTTTGGGCAAGTGTTGCTGGCCGAACCTGGCAGGTTGATGAAGGTCGAAGGTGTGAATGAAGCCGCGGTGGTTGCTATTAAATCCGCCAAGGCTGCAGCTGAGCGCCTGCTCAAAGAAGAGGTGGCAGACCGGCCGATTATCAAAAGCTGGACGCAGCTGCTGGATTATTGCCGCATTCATATCGGCCATAATCAGAACGAAGAATTTCATATCCTGTTTTTGAATCACAAGCTGGAATTGCTCGCTGATGAACGTCAGCAAAAAGGCACCGTCAACCACACGCCGGTTTATCCGCGCGAAGTGGTGAAGCGCGCGCTGGAAATCGGCGCATCGAGCATGATCCTGGCGCATAATCATCCCAGTGGGGACGTCAATCCCAGCCGCGCTGATATTGATGTCACCAAACAGATTATCGATGCGGCGCGCCCGCTTGGCATTGAGGTGCATGATCATGTGATCATCGGTGCGAAGAAACATTTTTCGTTTAAGACGAAAGGGCTCATCTGATGGTGCAATGTTGGGGCATCACCGGAGGCAGCGCTGGCATGGCTGCGCAAGCATTGGCGATGGCCGATATGTTGGGCCTTTCCATGCAGATGAAAAATATTCAAATACGCAAACCCTGGGTGTGGCTGCCTAACTATTGCTATACGAAAGGCTTGGACCGGTTGGTCATGCCTTATGCGATTGAGCGCGGTAGCGAATCGCTGGATGCGCCTTGGCCCGATTTAGTAATTAGTTGTGGCCGTCGCGGCGCTATTGCAGCGCTGGGGCTTAAAGCGCATCTCAGGCACAAAGGGTGGAAACAAACACGCTTTATCCATATCCAAGATCCGCATATCGATCCGCGCTATTTCGATCTGGTGGTGGCAATGGAGCATGACAAAATTACCGGACCGAATGTGCTTAAAACCCGCTTTGCGCTGCATCGTATTACCGCCCATTCGTTGGCCGCGGCCGAAGTGCGCTTTTCGACCTGGTTTTCCGATTACCCGCGGCCACAGCTTGCAGTATTGATTGGTGGGTCGACCAATAAATATACCCTGACCCAAGAGCGTATGCGCGTAGTGATCGATGAGCTGCAACGCATTGTCTATAAAACGCCGTGCTCGCTGCTGATTACGCCGTCGCGCCGCACGGGGGCCGATAATATCGCGCTGCTGCATCAGATGTTTGATCCCGAGCCGCGTGTCTATATTTACGATTTCGATGGCGAAAATCCCTATATGGGCATGCTGGCATTAGCTGACGGGGTGATGGTGACTAATGATTCGGTCAATATGATGACCGATGCGCATGCGACCGGAAAGCCGCTCTATCTGCTGAACCTGCCCGATCATCACAATACCAAGCCCTCGCGCTTTGCACAAAAACTCTTGGATGATGGCATTGCGCGCATCTTTGAAAACCAACTCGAATTCTGGCAATACCGCACCAATAACGAGATGGATAAGCTAGCCGCTGATATTAAACGCGTAATGAAGTTATAGTGCCGTTAAATGCTGGTTGGTAGCCACCAACTCATGATCGAAGATGGGATGGTAATTGCCGTGATAGAAATCCGGTTTCTCATTCAAGGGCGGTAAGGCGGTGCCAAGCTGTTGGATGAGTTCCGCTTCACGGCCAGCAAAGGTCGCTTTCCAGCGATTGATAAAATCGGCATAACTCCAGCGCTCATATTTATTGGCAAAGGCGTCGCGGTTGGTTTTACGCAAAGCCAGATCGTCTGCACTCAGCAAATCAATGCCCACTACACGCGCGGCGGAATCGAGCACGCGCCATAAATCCTCGCGATTTTCCGGCAGGCGATCATCCCAGAACTCGCTGCGCAGTGGCGCTACCAGCAAACCTTGGCTAAAAGCCGAGCGCAAGAACGCAGCTTCGCGAATCAGCCGGTTGTATTTTGCCATGGGAGAGATGGCCTGACCTGCATAGGTCCGGCTATTGGTTTCCATATCGAGATGATCGAAATGCCCGCCCATATCAATCTCACGGCCTTGCGCATCTTCCATCATACTATCAACGGCGAGGCCTTTATTATGCGCACTCTGGCCAGGCAAGGCTAGCAGGCCAGCTTGTATGTCGCTGTCGGGTGCGAACTGATAGAGTTTGTAGGCGCCTTCCATGGTGCGCAGCCCGTCATATACCACTGTGCGCCAACCCTGTGTCTGGTAGAGGTGAATCGCAGCGCCAACCATGATGTCAGCCAAGATGCGATGTTGCCACAAGCGCGCATCACGCCGGTAGGCTAAGCCGAATTTATTCAGGCGTTTTTCGCGCGGCAGGGTTTGGTAGTAGCTCGCGTCATCGCAGCGCGTAAACCGATCCTGCTCATCATAGATCCATTCATCCTGCGCGTAGGCAACCATTGTGCGCAGCGGGTCAATGCCGCCGCAGGCTTGAATACGCTCAGCTTTGCGGTATTCACCCAGCGCGACGAGATGAGGCTGGGCTGCTTGCGCATCGGCCAGTTGATCACGCACGAAGCTGGTTGAACGCGCCTGGGCAAAATCACTCCACGGGCGTTTCATAACCAACACTCTTAGCTTAGATGTTTGAGCGTAGCGGAGCGAAATTCACGTCGGTAAGTCACATACACAACGAGTGCCGTTGCTGTCATGAAGGCATAAGGATGTAGAAACCATGCCAGAGTAGCGAGTCCATAGTAATAGGCCCGCAAGCCGTTGCCGAAGTGGCGTGCCGCGTTGCTGGTCAACAATGCGCCTTTTTGCGCAATCGCCTCATGCTCGTCTTTGCGCTCGCGATAATCGGGCGCGGCGGCGATGAACATACAGACATAGTTATATTGGCGCATCGACCAGGTATGTTTGAAAAAGGCGTAGATGAAAATAATGATCAGCGTAAAAATTTTGATTTGCCAAATAAACGGATCATTAAGTTTGGTATAGGGAATTTCGTGGATGATGTCATTCACGCGATCACGGTAGCCTAAGGTGCTCACCAGCGCGGCCAGAATAAACATCGAGGTGCTAGCAAAAAAGGTAAAGCTGCGTGCAAGATTGCCCACCATAATGGCATCGAGCGAGCGGTTTTCCCGCCCCAGCATTTCACGCATCCAGCGCAGGCGCAGTGAATTGGTTGCGCCCATAAGATGAGGAGTAGTGCGCGCTTCGTGACCGCTGTAATAGGCATAGCCAAACCAGCAGACGATAAAGAAGGTGAGTGCTAACCATTCCTGCCAATGTTCTTCCATCATATATGCCCCGTCAATAATTCTTTGGTTGCAAGCGTTACATCTTCCTCGCGCATCAGCGATTCGCCGACCAGGAAACAATGAATGTTCGCATGCTGCATGCGCACAATATCATCATGGGTACGGATACCGCTTTCGCATACGCGAAGGATAGGTGATGGAATCTGTTTTGCAAGTGTTTCAGATGTGGCCAAATCCACTTTCAGTGTTTTTAAATTACGGTTATTGACGCCCAGCAATTGCGGCCTCAGGTGCAAAAGTGCGCGATCTAGCTCGTCTTGGTCGTGCACTTCAACCAGTACATCCATACCAAGCTCAATGGCAGTATTTTCTAACTCCGCTGCTTGCGAATCGCTCAGTGCTGCCATAATCAATAAAATACAATCGGCACCTAAGGCACGTGATTCAATAATTTGGTAGGGATCGAGCATGAAATCTTTGCGCAGCACCGGAAGTGATACGGCCTGTCTGGCGGCTTGCAAATAGGCATCCTCGCCTTGAAAATAGGGCTGGTCGGTGAGCACCGACAGGCAATGCGCGCCGCCTTTTTGGTAGGCGCGTGCGAGCGTAGCCGGATCGAAGTCCGCACGGATCACGCCCACGCTGGGCGATGCTTTTTTGATTTCGGCAATGAGCGCGATATGACCTTGTTCAATCGCCTGCGCCAGAGCACGGCGAAACCCGCGCGGCTTTTGGCCGCTGGCTATGCGTGCTTCCAGTTCCGCAAGCGAAACCGATTCTTTGCTGCGGGCAATATGCTCACGCTTGTCGGCACAGATTTTGGCTAGCGTGTCACTCATAGATGCGAATGGCTCAGCTCAATTAGTTTCATCAGCTTGTGATGGGCGCGGCCCGAATCGATCGCATCCATTGCCAGTGCGACACCGGCTTTAAGATCGGCAGCAACGCCTGCTACCAGCAATCCAGCGGCGGCATTATAAACTACGGCGCGCTTATAGGCGCTGTCAGCACCTGATAGCGAGTGCAGTAGCGCATCGGCATTATATTGCGCATCGCCGCCTTTGAGTTCTTGCAGACTGCAACGTTGCAAGCCGGCTTCTTCCGGCGTGATTTGAAATTCACGAACCTGGCCATCTTTTAATTCTGCCACGTATGAACTATCGACCAAGCTTAATTCATCCAGCCCATCACTTCCATGCACGATCCAGGCGCTTTGCGTGCCCAGTTCTTTGAGCGCATGCGCCATGGGACTTAGCCATTCCTTGGCATAGACGCCAATCAGCTGATAGGGTGGCGCTACCGGATTGGAAAGCGGACCCAGCAAGTTGAAGATGGTGCGGATGCCGAGTTCTTGGCGAATCGGTGCGACATGGCGCATGGCTGGATGAAAGAGCGGGGCCATCAAGAAGGCGATGCCGATTTCATTCAAGCAGCGTTCCACCACCGAAAGCGGCATATCGATTTTTACGCCCAACGCCGATAGCACGTCAGCAGAGCCGGAGCGCGATGAGACGGAGCGATTGCCATGCTTGGCTACCGGAATATCGCACGCGGCCAGCACAAAACTCACCGAGGTTGAAATGTTATAGGTGTTTTTAGCATCGCCACCCGTGCCGCAACTATCAATCACGCCGGTGGGCGATTTAATTTTTTGAGCTTTGGCGCGCATGGCAATGGCGCCGGCCGTGAGCTCATCCACCGTCTCGCCTTTGAGGCGAAGTCCCATCAGAAAGGCTGCCATATGCGCAGGCGTAGCGCCGCCGTTCATAATAATTTGAAACGCACGGGTAGCTTGTTCGCGTGTCAGTGATTTTTTGTCAGCCAACAAGCGGATGATATCCTGCATCACGTCGGACATTAAATCTGATCCAAAAAGTTTTTAATGATCTGGTGCCCATGCTCGGAGGCAATGCTCTCGGGATGGAACTGTACGCCATGCGTATTATGCTGCTTATGCGACAGGCCCATGATGAGGCCATCTTCTGCCGTGATTGCGGTTACTTCCAAACAGTCAGGCAGGCTGGAGCGCTCGACAATCAATGAATGGTAGCGCGTGGCGTTAAAAGGAATCGGCAGGCCTTTGAACATGGTGCGGCCTTCGTGGTAGATGGCGCTGATTTTACCATGCATCGGCATCGGCGCACGGATTACTTTGCCGCCAAAGGCTTCGCCAATGGCTTGCAGGCCCAAGCACACGCCAAAAATAGGAATCGTGCCGGAGGCTTGTTTGATGAGGTCTAAGCAAATACCGGATTGCTGGGGGTTGCCTGGGCCAGGGGAGATGACAATGCCGTCAGGCTTGCGAGCGATAATATCATCCACGCTGATCTGATCATTGCGAAATACAGCCACTTCCGCACCCAGCTCGCCAATATAATGCAGCAGGTTGTAGG
The DNA here is from genome assembly GCA_033762715.1 of Rickettsiales bacterium. Classification (GTDB taxonomy): domain Bacteria; phylum Pseudomonadota; class Alphaproteobacteria; order Rickettsiales; family SXRF01; genus JANRLL01. The sequence goes on from JANRLL010000016.1 coordinate 7,693, forward strand.
TGAAGCTATCGTAGTTATCGAGCAGTAAAATTTTCATACGTCACACAAATTTTATAGCGTCTTCTGCCGCCCGCATCAAGGCACGGGCTTTATTCAACGATTCCTGATATTCATCTTCGCTTTTGCTTTCGGCCACAATACCGCCGCCTGCCTGCACATATAAGGTGCCGTCTTTAATCAGGCCGGTGCGTAGCGCAATACAGGTATCCATATTACCATTACCGGAGAAATAGCCAATACATCCTGCATAAAAACTGCGGCGCTCGACTTCGAGCTCATCAATGATCTCCATAGCGCGGATTTTTGGCGCGCCGCTCACGGTGCCGGCGGGGAAGCCTGCGATCAAAGCCGAGAGCGCGTCATATTTGGGATCAATCTCTCCCACTACGTTCGAGACGATATGCATCACGTGCGAATAGTTTTCGATGATCATTTTATGGGTGGTTTTCACGCTGCCCACTTTAGCCACGCGGCCCACATCGTTGCGGCCTAAATCAAGCAACATCAGATGCTCGGAAATCTCTTTCGGATCGGACAGCAAATCTTTGGCCAGCGCTTCATCTTCTGCACGATCGCGGCCGCGTTTGCGCGTACCGGCAATGGGGCGGATGGTCACTTCACCGTCGCGCAGTCGCACCAAAATCTCAGGGCTGGAACCTATCAACGTATAGCTGCCTAGATGCAGATAGAATAAGAATGGCGATGGATTGAGCTGGCGCAATGCGCGGTACAGCGAGAAGGCGGGCAGCGTAAACGGTGCCGAAAAACGCTGCGATAGCACGACTTGGAAAATATCGCCGGCGCGGATATACTCTTTGGCTTGATCGATCATGCCGTCATAACGATCGCGCGGGGTGTTGGAGACGAAATCGCTGATGGTGATAGCTTTCGCATCAGGACAATCTTGCTTGGGCACGGGTGCTGCTAAGCGGTCTAGCACGTGCTGAATACGCTTCTTGGCGGCATCATAGGCAGCGGCGGCATTATTGCGATCGGTGTCAGCCCAAATAGAGGTGACCACATACATGGTGTCATTTACTGCATCGAAAATCACCATCACTTTCGGGCGAATGAAACAGCTATCGGGAATATCGATCGGATCGGGCCTGGTATCGGGGAGCTCTTCCATGAGCTTGACCATATCATAGCCCATCGTGCCCACTAAGCCTGCGGCCATCGGCGGCAGACCTGCCGGAATATCAATTTTTGATTCTTCGTAAAGCGCACGAAACGATTCCAGCGCCCCTTCTTTGCAGGGCACGAAATCTTTTTCAGCCAGGCTGTCGCTGCGGCAGATTTCGGCTTTGTTGCCGCGGCAGCGCCACATTAAATCGGGCATCAGACCAATCACCGAATAGCGACCACGAATTTCACCTTTTTCTACCGACTCAAGCAGGAAGCACGGCGCATCTTTATCCATCAGACGCAGCATGGCCGACACGGGCGTGTCTAAATCGGCGGTGCAGGTGGTCCACACCAGTTGCGAGATGCCGCGCGTGAAGCTGTGGCCAAATTGCTCTTGGCTGGGATAGACGGTATATGCGGGCTTAGAGTGCATTGTTTTCAACGGCTTGTAGCACGGGCTCGTGGATCTTCACCTCGTATTTATTGGCGAGATAACGCAGATATTGCGACACCACTTCATTTTCCAAATTGGTGCCTAGCTCACGACGAATTTCCGCCAGATCGCTTTTCTGCTCATCGCTGGTTGCTTGCAGCTTGGTAGGTACAATGGATTTCACCGATGCGATCACATAATTGCCGTCTTTATCTAGGTAAGCACCGGTGGTCTCTCCCACCTTATGCGCGAATACTTCTTCGCTCAAACCAGCAGGCAGTGGCTGCGAGCCGGCAATCAAGCTGTTGCGCTTGAACGGATCGGATTGCACCGTTTTTACCTTATATTGCGAAAGCAACTCTTGCGCTTTACCGGTCTTGAGTTTAGCGGCCAAGTCATCGGCCAGCTCGCCCAATTTTTTCAAACGCAGGTCTTTTTGCAGATTAGTAACGACTTGCGCTTTGACCTCTTTAAGTGCCTTGGCATGTTCGGGTACAATCGACTCAACGCGCAGAATATAATAGGTGCTGCCTTTGCTTACGGTCAGGCTGGATTCGGTTTTTTCTTCGGTCTTGAAGGCGACATCCAAAAATTTATCCAAGTTCGGCAATGCGGCAAGCGCTTTGCCATCGAGGCCTAAGCCCGCCTTAGACACCGGACCCACTTGTTGCAGCTTGAATTTGAATTCTTTAGCGACATCGGCAAGGGTAGCGCCACCAGCAATGGCATCTTCCATACGGTTGGTATATTCAGCGGCTGCATCATCTTGGTCGTGCTGCGCTAACTCTTTTTCGATTTTGTCGCGCACCTGGCTAAGTGGTGTGGCGGCAGGTGGGATGATTTTGCTCACATGGAAAATATGCCAGCCGAAATCGCTTTGCACTGGCTGGGTGAAGTCACCTTGGCTGAGTGCGAATACCTGGTCGGCTGCGGCATCCATAATACGATTTTTTTCTACACTGCCGAGTGAGATGGCGTTTTTATTGATGACATCCACGCTGCTGGCTACCTCTTCAAAGCGCTTGCCAGCTTTCAGTGCAGCCATGGCTTTATCGGCCTGAGGTTTTTCTTTGAATAATAATTGTTCCACCACGCGCTGCTCGGGATGCTTGAATTCTTCGATGCGCTCGCGATAGGCGGATTCAATTTCTTCCTGCGATACATTCACCTTGGCGGGAATGTCATCATGCTTGAAGCTGATATAGCTTATCGTGCGATATTCCGGCACGCTAAAGAGCGATTGATTCTGACGATAGTAAGCTTCGATCTGCGCGTCATCGATGGTGATCTTGCTGCTATCGACCGCACTGGTATCCATAATATAGAGTGTGGCTGTGCGTTTTTGTTCGCGCGCTTTATAGAGATTTTCAATGACATTATCGGTCATCGGAATCGGCGTGCTTAGCATGTCGTTGAACAATTTAGTGGCAAGCTCGGTGCGCACCTGCTCGACATAATCTTTTTCTAACATGCGTGCATTGCGCAGCGCATTTTCAAATTGGCTTTTATCAAACATACCCTTTGAATCGTGGAAAGAAGGGTTGCTGCGGATTTTGCGCACTACATCGGCATCGCTTGGTAGGATGCCTAATGCTTTGCTTTCCATCTCCCAGAGTTTTTGTTGAATGAGGCGCTGCAATACCTGATCGCCGATGCGCAGGCTTTTAACCAGCTCGGGCGAGAAGCGTTCGCCTAAGGCGCGGCGCACATTTTCCATCTCGCGGTGCAGGGCGCCTGCATAAGCGTGCGCGGAAATGGATTTATTGCCTACATCGGCCACGGTGGCATTGCTGTGGTCGGTGCGGACCATATCGCCAATGCCCCAGATGGCAAAGCTTACAACCAGTAGGGTGAGTAGGAGCTTTGCAGCAAAGCCTTTAGCATGGGTTCGGATGGTGGTGAGCATAGATAAGCTATTGATTACGTGATTTTTATAGTAGCAGGTGTACACGACAAATTGCCATTGTAAAAGGTTTTTTAATCCTCTACAAAAACTCCATGCAGAAGGCGCAAAAACTCATTGTCGGAAATTGGAAGATGTATGGCCAGCCAGCCACGGCGGCGGCTTTGATCCAGCATCTGGTCGCTTTAGACACTCCGGCGGTTCAGGTTGTGATTTGTCCGCCTGCCACCTTGCTTACCTCGGTGGCTTGGCAGCTAAGCGGCAGTGGCATGGGCCTCGGCGCCCAAGACTGCCATGCGCAAAAAGAAGGCGCTTTTACCGGCGATGTGAGTGCCGATATGCTGAAGGCAGCCGGCTGTAGCTATGTGATTGTGGGGCATTCCGAGCGCCGGCACTATCATCAGGAAACCGATGCTCAGGTGCGCTCGAAGGCCGTTGCTGCCATTGCCGCCGGACTTATCCCCATTATTTGTATCGGCGAATCGCTGGCTGACCGCGAGGCTGGCCGTGCGGAAGCAGTCGTGCAAACGCAACTGCAAGCCTCTCTGCCCGAAACCGCCGCACTCAACCATTTTGTGCTTGCATATGAGCCGGTTTGGGCTATTGGTTCTGGCAAAACTCCAACCTCGCACGATATTGAGCAGATGCATGCGGCTATTCGCCAAGCATTGCCCGATCGGTTGAAAGAAGCCGCTATTCTCTATGGTGGCTCGGTCAAAGCCGCTAATGCGAAAGAGATTCTAGCCTTAGCCGGCGTGAATGGTGTATTAGTGGGGGGCGCGAGTTTGAAAGCGGATGAATTTTCGACGATAATAGCCAGTGCGTAAGCCTATATAAGGACCTGTCATGTATACTATTTTGCTTGTTATCCACACGATTATCGTATTGTTCCTGATCGGAATCGTACTGCTGCAGCGCACCGATAGCGATGGCTTGTCGGGCTTATCGGGTGGCGGTGGCAACCAGTTTCTGACAGGCCGCGGCTCTGCCAATTTGATGACGCGCACCACCGCGATCTTGGCCGGAGCGTTCATGATCACGAGCCTGGTGCTGGTGGTAATGGGCGGCAAGCTGCAAAGCAAATCCATTGTTGATGACATTCCAGCCGATGCAACCGCTGCAACGGCGTCGACCCTTGAGAAAACGGCGTCTGAGCCAAAAGCTGATAAAAAAGCGGCTAAGCCTGCCGAGAAAAAAGAAACACCTGCTAAAGCGGCTCCTTCGGTGCCGAAGCCGGAGTAACCTATGGCTGCGCCACGTTTCATTTTCATTACCGGCGGTGTGGTTTCTTCCTTAGGGAAGGGGCTTGCATCAGCAAGTCTTGGCGCATTATTGCAAGCGCGCGGTTATAAGGTACGTCTGCGCAAACTCGATCCGTATTTGAACGTCGATCCAGGCACGATGAACCCCAATCAGCACGGCGAAGTATTCGTAACCGATGACGGCGCGGAAACTGATCTGGACCTTGGTCATTATGAGCGCTTCACCGGCGTGGGCGCGCGTCGCAGCGATTCGGTGACCACCGGCCAGATTTATTCGACCTTGCTTGCGAAAGAACGTCGCGGCGATTATTTGGGCGGCACCGTGCAGGTGATTCCGCATGTAACCGATCTAATTAAAGAATTCATTTTGAAAGATACCGACCAGGAAGATTTCGTATTGTGCGAAATCGGTGGCACGGTGGGTGATATTGAAGGCCTGCCTTTCTTGGAAGCGATTCGCCAGTTGGGCTATGAGCTGGGCCGTTCGCGCGTGATGTATGTGCATCTGACCTTGGTGCCTTATATTGCTGCTGCCAAAGAACTCAAAACCAAACCAACGCAACATTCGGTAAAAGAATTGCGCATGATTGGTATTCAGCCGGATGTGCTGTTGTGCCGTGCGGACCGCGAAATACCGATTGGCGAACGCCGCAAGATCGCGCTGTTCTGTAACATCCGCGAAGATGCGGTGATTCAGGCGCTCGATGTAGGCTCGATTTATGCCGTACCGCGCAGCTATAGCGAACAGGGCTTTGACCGCCAGGTGCTGAAGACCTTCGGCATGGATGAAACCAAAGCGCCCGACCTGACACAATGGGATGAGATTTTAGAGCGTGTACAAAAACCAACCGCGGAAGTGACGGTTGCTATTGTCGGTAAATATACCGGTATTGGCGATGCCTATAAATCATTGGGCGAAGCGCTTGCTCATGCTGGCATTGCCAATCGCGCGCGCGTTAATGTGCGCTGGATCGATGCATCTGGTTTTGAAGCGCAGCAGGTGGATGAAGTGCTGGGTGATGTCGATGCGATCTTGGTGCCGGGTGGCTTCGGTGAGCGAGGCGTCAACGGTAAGTTGGCGGCTATTCAATATGCGCGCACCCACAAAAAACCTTACTTAGGTATTTGTTTCGGTATGCAGCTGGCGGTGATTGAATTCGCACGCTCGGTGCTGGGCATGAAAGAAGCCACTTCTACCGAATTTGGCACGCATGATAAAAATAATAGCCGCGGTCCACTGGTGGGGCTGATGACAGAATGGCTTCGCGGCAACGTGCTGGAAACCCGCAAATCCGACAGCGATTTGGGCGGCACCATGCGCCTGGGTGCCTATGATTGCGAAATTGCTAAAGGTAGCTTGGCTGAGAAAGTCTATGGTGTGCCGCATATCAGCGAGCGTCATCGTCATCGCTATGAAGTGAATATGGAATATCGCGACGAGCTGGAAAAAGCAGGCTTGGTATTCTCGGGCACATCGCCCACCGGCACGCTGCCTGAAATCGCTGAGCTCAAAGATCATCCATGGTTTGTGGGCGTACAGTTCCATCCTGAATTGAAATCGCGTCCATTCTCGCCGCATCCGCTGTTTGCGTCTTTCATCAAAGCAGCGCTCGACGGTCAATCATCTGCTAAGAAAAAAGCCGCATGACCACGCGCCATATATCCATTGGCTCCAACATACATATGGGCAATGATCTGCCGCTGGTGTTGATTGCAGGCCCCTGCCAAATCGAATCGCGCGAACACAGCATGTTCATGGCCGATTCGCTGGCAGCTATAGCGCGCAAGCTTTCGATTCCGTTTGTCTATAAATCGTCCTACGACAAAGCCAACCGCACCAGCATTTCCGGCAAGCGCGGCATTGGGTTGGAAAAAGCGCTGCCAATTTTCGATGAGGTGCGCAAAGAATTAGGCTGTCCGGTGCTCACTGATATTCATAATGAAGAACAATGCGGAATTGTGGCGCCGCATGTCGATATTTTGCAGATTCCTGCCTTCCTTTGCCGCCAGACCGATTTGCTGATGGCAGCGGCTGCGACCGGCAAAGTGATCAACATCAAAAAAGGTCAATTCCTAGCACCCTGGGATATGAAAAACGTGGTGGCAAAAATGGATCATGCGGGCAATCGCAATGTAATCCTGACCGAACGCGGCGTAAGCTTTGGCTATAACACTTTGGTCAACGATATGCGCGCGTTGCCGATCATGGCAGAAACCGGATGTCCGGTTGTATTCGATGCGACCCACAGCGTGCAACAGCCTGGCGGGCAGGGCACGGCCTCAGGCGGTGACCGCCGCTATGTGCCAACGCTCGCCAAAGCCGCGGTTGCAGTAGGCGTGGCCGGCGTGTTCATGGAAACGCACCAAGATCCAGATCATGCTCCCTCTGACGGTCCAAATATGGTAAAGTTAGAAGATATGGAGCGGTTGCTTTCGACCTTGAAGCAATTCGACCAGCTGGCAAAAAACCTCTAATCGAGAGGATCGGCGCAATATGGGGCGACTGATAAAAATACTGGTGATCGGCTTATTAGGTATTGCCCTTTGGCAGGCTTATGCGCCCTACATTATCAATAAAGATGATGTGGAATGGGTGCATGGCAATGTGGTGTATGTCACGCCCGATCAGGTGGTAGACCTGGTCAAAAAATCATACGGCAAACCAAGTGTCGTCTATATTTACGCATCATGGTGCACGACCTGCGCGTATGTGACGCCGCTGTTGATGGAGAAAATCAAATCCGGTCAGCTGAGCAATATGCAGTTGATTTTCGTGGCGATGGAAAAAGAGGTGTATGACTTGTCGCATTATTTGGTGAGCAAGGATTACGCGCGTCAATTTACACCCTATATCATGAAAGAGCCCATGGGCGATTCGCTCAAACCGCTGGGAGGAAAAACCGTGCTCGGTATTCCGTATCTGGGATTTTATGATGCGTTTGGCAGCGCGGTCTACGAACATGCCGGTGTGATTAGCCAGGACGAATTAGATGCAGTGGTTTCGCGCGTGTCGGGCTTGGCGCTGCATATGAATGTAAAGCCTTAGGCCGGCTCGGCTTGCTTAGTGCGTTTATACTCTAACACATAGCGCTTCAGCGCCGTCTCTAGCATATGCTGCTTTTTGATCAGCACCGTATCACGAATGCCGACCAATTTGCTGTGGCAGGCTTCCAATGCTTTTTCGCAGGTATGCGCAAGCATATCAGCCTTGCGTTCCAACACTGGAAACAGAACCGAATCATCGTCCTCGCGATGGCGATAATGGTAATGGAAATGGCGCGGGCCCCGGCATTCGCCCAGTGCCAGCGAAATAGGGGTTGCGATATTTTTGAAAAGCTGACGCCAATAGAGGCGCTCTTCTTCATCGGGCACGGCCGAAAAATTCGATTCCATAATGCGTAGCACCGCGCGTTCCAGCTCGGTGATGGCGGGCTCCAGCGACGAGGGAATCTCGTCCATGGCTTGATGAATACTGGCAATATTCTTTAAGGCTTTTTTATTCGCAGTAGAAGACATAGAATACCTCCTGGCACATGGCCCAATCGCAAACAAAGCATATAATTTTATGTATACGCCTCTTGGTGCAAAATGACCAGATGATTAAGCAATTTTACCGCACTCTTTTCCTATCCTGTTGTTTTTGCTTAGCAGATAATGGTGCTGCGGATGCGGCCAGCGTGACGAATCTCACCGAGGGCGCAAAAACGCTTGCTATTTTAGATGGAAATAAAGCCGTTTCCGTAACGCTTGCAGCCGGTGAAACCTATCATGCCATGGGTGCGTTGCGACTACGTTTCGCCGAGCGCGAGTTGCGTATTGAACATGATGAAGAATATGCGATATGGGATGATGCGACTATCAGCCCACAGCGGCGCTATAAGGGCGGGAAGCGCTTTTAGCATTTTGGTAGATACGGTCCTCTATCACCAGATAATCAAACCCGAGCTTATGGAAGCTATTAAACGCATGGGCGGGTGTTTCCACAATCGGCTCACCGGCAACGTTAAATGAGGTGTTGATAATAACCGGTGGCTCACCGCGCTCTTCGAGCGTGGCAAGAATGCCGTTTAAGAGTGCATCCTGCTCATCAATTACTTGCACGCGTGCGGTACCGTCCACATGGGTCACGGCTGGGATGCGGTCGTTCGTGACCGGATAGGTGAAAAGCATAAAGCGGCAGGTCTCAGCATTGCCAGAGAAGAAATGCGCGAAATCCTGTTTGCGAATCATCGGTGCTAAGGGCCGCCAATTTTCACGGCCTTTTTTCGCATTAATATCATCGCGTATACGCGCATCCGATGTTTTGGCTAGAATAGAACGGTGACCCAGCGCACGCGGGCCGATTTCAGAACGGCCGCGCAGCAGGCAAATGATTTTTCCGTCCGCCAGCGCATGGCCGAGGAAGCTAGGCAAATCATCTGGGTAATCGACAGCGATAAAACGCTCATCGGCTTGATGCTCTTCGTTGACTTCGATAGCGCTGCACGGAAAGGCGGGGCTGCTGTCATTGGTATGTTGCGGGCGGTGATAGGCTTGTTGCGCCAGGCTCATGATGGCAACACCGGCACCGATGGAAATACCGGTGTCAATCGCGCCAGGCAGTGGGTTGAGGTAGGTTTTACCTAACATCATTTGCAGGCGTGTATTAGCCGGGCAATTGAGCGTGAAGCCACCGACACTGCTGACCGAGGTAACGTTTGGCATGGCGTCTAGCATTTTGCATAAATAAGGAGCTAGCGCCTGCGCATAGGTCTCTTCCACCAGTTTTTGCGCATTGGCGGCAATGGCGATGGACAAAGCGGTGTCAGCAAAATTAAAGTTAAATGGCTTCACTGCTTCGTGGCGAATATTTTGGTCGTGCTTGGCAATGAAGGCGATTTTCTGGATTACCTCATCAATGGCTTTACGATTAAAGCTATGGCCTACGGCCGATATGTTGATGGACTCTACCACTAGGTTCATCACCGCCGGTGAGGCAAAGCCATATGGTGCCAAGCCCATCAGCTTGCCAGGCCCGTCACCTTCGGAAAAACCGGCTATCAAACTGAGCTGGTCATAGATATAACCCAGCGCCAAGCCATGGCTGAGCAGGGGAATAATTTTATCCTCTACGCCATAATAGATGCCGCCGGAATTAAAAGGCATGCCAGGCAGGCCACCGTCATGGGATGCGATAAAAGAAGCGGGTGAGGCGGAATAAAAATGGCCATAAGCTGCATGCGCATAGTGATGGTTGACGTGGAATGCCGGCCAGGTTTTGCCGCGGAAGGTGAAGCTGCAAGGCGTTATAAAATTATCAACGACCAGGCGATATAGATCATGATTCTCATGCAGCTTCTGTGCGAGGTCTTTATGCGTCTGGCAGACCGAATCGAGTGTTGAGGATGGATATAAGGCGCCATGCACAAACGGGTAGGAAAATTCTAGGCGCTCTAAAATCTTTGAAGCATGGGTGATTTGGCGGGTCTTTAGTTGTTCATTATAATAGCCGCCAGGCTCTTGCAAGAAGGGGGTGCCTGGTTGCGCCCACACGACGCTATCGGTTACATAGGAGCTATGGGCAGGGCTGTATCCAAACTGCACCGACATATGTTCGTCATGGCGGATGCCCCAAAGCTGGGTGGAAGAAACCGCCACCACATCCACATCGGACATGCTAATTCCGCAGGTGGTCAGAAAGGATTCAAGATCTTCTGCCGTTACGCCAATGACGTGTTTGTAGCGGGTTAGGCGCTCTAATTCCAAAAAACCGCGCAAATGCCCGTCTTGAAACCAGGAAAATGACGCATCATGGCCGAAATTAATGGATAATATGTTCATGCAAGACCCCACCCTATAGATTAATGCCTCTAATACACTCAAAAATCATGCCAATAGCAAAAACAGCCTTTGACCATTGGGCAATTATGTCTTATCGAAAGTCACACGCATTAACCGTCGTGAGGATCGTATGACCGCTATTACCTATATCCGTGCCCGTGAAATTCTTGATAGCCGTGGCAACCCCACGGTTGAGGTGGATGTTGGATTGGATGACGGGGCCTTTGGCCGCGCGGCGGTGCCCTCTGGCGCCTCGACTGGCTCACTAGAAGCGCTGGAACTGCGCGATGGCAATAAAAAGCGCTATCTGGGCAAAGGCGTGACCAAAGCCGTTTCGCATGTGAATAACGATATTGCCGATGCACTTTTGGGCATGGATGCGACCGACCAGGTGAAAATCGACCAGATGATGCTCGCCCTCGATGGCAGCCATAACAAAGCCAAGCTCGGCGCTAATGCGATCTTGGGCGTGTCGATGGCAGTGGCTAAAGCCGCTGCGGATTCCGCTGGTTTGCCGCTTTACCGCTATATTGGCGGGGTATCGGCACACCGCTTGCCCGTGCCGCTGATGAACATCATCAATGGTGGCCAGCATGCCGACAACAAGCTCGATATCCAAGAATTCATGATCATGCCGGTTGCGGCAGAAAACATAGCCGATGCTATTCGTATGGGCGCTGAGATTTTCCACCAGCTCAAGCATCGCTTAAGCGAAGATGGGCTTAATACCAGCGTTGGCGATGAGGGCGGTTTCGCACCTAAAATCGGTAAAGCTGAGGAAGCATTATCTTACATTATGCAATCGATCGAAGGTGCTGGGTACAAGCCTGGTAAAGACGTGGTGCTGGCGCTGGATGTGGCGGCAACCGAATTTTACCATGATGGCAAATACGTGCTCGAAGGTGAAGAAAAGACCCTCGATCATGGTAAGATGCTTAAATATTACGAAGGCCTTGTTGCCAAATATCCGATCGTGTCGATTGAAGACCCAATGGCAGAAGACGATCATCTGGGCTGGAAAGAAATCACCGATTTGCTGGGCGATAAAGTACAGCTGGTGGGCGATGATTTATTCGTGACCAACCCGAGCATTCTGGCGGAAGGTATCGAAAAAGGCCTGGCCAATGCGCTGCTTGTGAAGGTCAACCAGATCGGCACGCTGACCGAAACGCTGCAAGCGGTGGATATGGCGCATCGCGCCGGCTATAAAGCCATCCTTTCGCACCGCTCGGGTGAGACGGAAGATACCACCATCGCGCATTTAGCAGTTGCAACCAATTGCGGCCAGATCAAAACCGGATCGCTGTCGCGCTCGGACCGGTTGGCGAAATATAATGAGCTGATTCGTATCGAAGAAGAATTAGGTTCGGCTGCTCGCTATGCTGGCAAGTCTGTCTTGAGCTAAGTGTTGGTGCGAAAAACGCTTTCCAAAAGGTTGAAATTTCTGTACATTCGGCTGTTATGAGTAGAGCTGCCACCTTCTATGATATGCATCGCGTTGTCTCAAAACGGGCAATCGGCCCCCTGTTTTGCGTGCTGGTTTTATTTTACCTAGGATTCCATGCGATCAGCGGTGAGCGTGGCTTGCTGGCGCTTTTTGAAGAAAATAGACGGCTGACGGCACTCAAAGCAGAATTGGTTGACGTGACCACCAAACGCCAGGCTTTTGAAAGTAAAACTAAATTGCTAAGCAATGACTCGCTCGATCTGGACTTGCTCGATGAGCAGGCGCGACTCGTATTAGGACTGGTTGGCAAAGATGAAGTCGTGGTGTTTCTAGACGACGCAAAATGATGTTGCAACGCAGCAATTTCAACTGAATTAAACGCTTGCCAAACAGCGCTATTTTGGTGTTAATTCCTCAGTCATTTCATATATAGATTGAGCCATACATGTCGAAAGCAACCACCAAAAAAATCTCTCCAGAAAATAGCTCGAAATCGACCCCTCAACCGATCACTAAAGAACTGCTCGCCAAACTATACCGCGAGATGCTTTTGATCCGCCGTTTTGAGGAAAAAGCCGGCCAGCTGTACGGCATGGGCTTAATCGGCGGTTTTTGCCACTTATATATCGGCCAGGAAGCAGTCGTCGTGGGCATGCAAAGCTGCATTACGCCTGATGACGCGGTGATCACCAGCTACCGTGACCACGCCCATATGCTTGCTTGCGACATGGACCCTAAAGGTATCATGGCGGAATTGACCGGTCGCATCGGCGGATTTTCCAAAGGTAAGGGTGGCTCGATGCATATGTTTTCCACCGAGAAGCATTTCTACGGCGGCCACGGGATCGTAGGCGCGCAGGTGCCGCTGGGTACCGGTATTGCCTTTGCCCATAAATATCGCGGCAATGGCAATTTAAGCCTGACCTATTTTGGCGACGGTTCGGTGAACCAAGGCCAGGTTTATGAGTCGTTTAATATGGCAAGCCTCTGGAAGCTGCCGGTGATCTATATCATCGAAAATAACGAATATGCGATGGGCACTTCAGTGAAGCGCTCGCACTCCACCACCGAACTGTTCCGCCGCGGCGAAGCGTTCGGCATTCCTGGCAAACAGGTCAATGGTATGGATGTGGTGGCCGTGCGTGAAGCAGGCTTGGAAGCCGTGCAATATGTGCGCGAAGGCAACGGGCCCTTCCTGCTGGAGATGAAAACCTACCGTTACCGCGGTCACTCCATGTCAGACCCAGCGAAATACCGCAGCAAAGAAGAGGTCGAGCAATATAAAGAGCAGCGCGATCCGATCGAGGGCCTGAAAGCCCGCATGGTGCGTGACGGCTTCGCTAACGAAGAGATGTTCAAAGAGATCGAAAAAGAAATCAAAGCAATCGTGAATGAAGCGGCCGAGTTCTCGCAACAAAGCCCTGAACCGCCAGAGTCTGAGTTATGGACCGACGTATTGGTATAGCGGTTCTGGCGTTGCTACTGCTTAGTGGTTGCGGTTGCGCGATGAGCAAGGAAGAAGCCAACGATTTATCCAACTATATGAGTGGATGTTTGAAGGCGATTAAAAAGTAAATGGTAAGGAAGTAATATGGCTAAAGTAACAGTACGTGTGGCGCTACGTGATGCGATGGCAGAAGAAATGCGCCGCGATCCCGATGTGTTCGTGATGGGTGAAGAGGTGGCCGAATATCAAGGCGCCTATAAAGTAACCGAGGGTTTGCTGGCTGAATTTGGCGACCGTCGCGTGGTCGATACCCCTATCACCGAACATGGTTTTGCTGGTCTAGGTGTGGGTGCTGCTATGATGGGCTTGAAGCCCGTCGTTGAGTTCATGACCTTTAACTTTGCGATGCAGGCAATGGATCATCTGATCAACTCGGCGGCTAAAACCAACTATATGTCTGGCGGCCAGATTCGCTGTCCGATCGTGTTTCGTGGCCCTAACGGTGCAGCATCTCGCGTGGGCGCGCAGCACTCGCAATGCTATGCCAGCTGGTATGCGCATGTGCCAGGCCTGAAAGTGATTGCACCATACGATGCGGCGTCGGCGAAAGGGCTGCTCAAAGCCGCCATTCGCGATCCGAATCCGGTCATCTTTTTAGAAAACGAAATGCTCTACGGCCAAGGCTTCGATGTGCCGGACGATATGGAACCGATGGAAATCGGCAAAGCGGCTGTCGTGCGCGAAGGCACCGATGTGACCATCGTGGCTTTTTCCATCATGGTGGGTAAAGCGCTACAAGCAGCTGAAGAATTGGCAGCTGAAGGCATTAGCGCCGAGGTGATTGATCTGCGCACCATTCGCCCGCTCGATGTAGAAACCATCGTGGAGTCGGTGAAGAAAACCAACCGTATCGTATCGGTAGAAGAAGGCTGGCCTGCGGCTGGCATTGGTTCGGAAATCGCTGCCGTCATTATGGAACAAGCGTTTGATTATCTCGATGCGCCGGTCGTGCGTGTGGCGGGCGCTGACGTGCCGCTGCCTTATGCCGCGAATCTGGAAAAACTGGCGTTGCCACAAGCATCGCATATCGTAGAAGCGGTGAAACAAGCCTGCTATCGTGCAGAGGCAGCTTAATGTCTTATGCTGTTAAAATCATTTTGACAGTGTTTCTTGTGATCGCTTCCACGGAAACGGCTAAACGTTTTCCCGCAATGGGTGCTGCAATTATCACGCTGCCGCTGACCTCGATGATAGCAATGTGTATCCTATATTATGATTCGCAGGATGCAGGAAAAGTGGCTGGTTTCGCACGATCGATTCCACCTGTTTTGCTGCCATCGATCATTTTCTTTTATGCATTTTCTTTTTTGGTTGAACAGAATTTAAGCTTTGTTATGGCTATGTTATTTGCTACCACGCTTATGCTCGGTGGCTATGCCATGTGTCTTTTTCTTCTAGCTCGTATTGGATCGTAAATTATGCCTATTGAAATTTTGATGCCCGCGCTATCGCCGACCATGACGGAAGGCAACCTTGCCAAATGGACGGTGAAAGAAGGCGACAAGATCAAATCCGGTCAGGTCATCGCTGAGATTGAAACCGACAAAGCCACCATGGAAGTGGAAGCGGTGGATGAAGGCACGATTGGCAAAATCGTGGTTGCTGCCGGCACCGAAGGTGTGAAAGTGAATCAGCTGATCGCTCTGCTGCTCGAAGAAGGCGAGGATAAAAAAGTTCTCGAAACCTATAAACCGAAAGCGGCCGCCGCACCGAAAGCGGAAGAAAAACCTGCAGCATCTGCGCCTACCGCAGCACCTGCTGCCGCTCCTGCGCCTACGGCTGCACCGAGCATTGCTCCTAGCCTCTCTCCAAACGCAGCTCCTGCCGCCGCTGCTATACCGATGCGCGGTGCGGGCGAGCGCGTGTTTGCTTCTCCGTTGGCTAAGCGCGTTGCAGCGAGCGAAGGCGTCGATATCGGTGGCGTTGCTGGCACCGGTCCGCATGGCCGTGTGGTCAAAGATGACGTGCTCAAAGCCAAAGCGTCGGGCAATCTCGGTCGCTCCGGCCGCGTTATGCGCAATCCGGTGGAATTTACCAAAATTCCGAACAACAATATGCGCAAAGTGATCGCGCGCCGCCTGACCGAATCGAAGCAGCAAGTGCCGCATTTCTACCTAACGGTGGAATGCGAGCTAAACCGTCTGCTCGATGTGCGCAAGGAAATCAACACCGAGGCAGAACTTGCTGCCGGTAAAGAGAAAAAACCCGCTTACAAGCTCTCGGTCAATGACCTGGTGATTAAAGCAGTGGCGCTTGCCATGAAGAAAGTGCCGGCATCGAATGCTTCCTGGTATGACGATGCGATTGTGCAATATAACAACGTCGATATTTCAGTGGCCGTTGCCATCGATGGTGGCCTGATTACGCCGATCGTGAAAAACGCGGATCAAAAATCGGTTATCACTATCTCCAATGAGATGAAAGATTTGGCGGCGCGTGCGCGTACCGGCAAGCTCGCACCGGAAGAATTCCAAGGTGGCGGCTTCTCGATTTCCAACCTCGGCATGTTTGGCGTGTCGCATTTTGCGGCCATCGTCAACCCACCACAAGGTTGTATCTTGGCAGTTGGTGCCGGTGAAGATAAAGCCGTGGTGCGCGAGGGCCAAATGGTGATTCGCAACGTGATGAATGTGACGCTCTCGGTGGATCATCGAGTGGTCGATGGCGCGGTAGGGGCTGAATTCCTGCAAGCCTTCAAAAACTATATCGAACGTCCTAGCTTGCTTCTGATCTGATCCTGGAAGGAAATCCCATGCGTACATGCCTTGCCTTGTTAGCCGCGATGATGCTAAGCAGTGCTGCTGTTGCGGCCGAGTCTGCACCCGATATTGGTCAGGCCATTGTGCAATGGAAAGAGGCGGTGGAATCACGCGACAGTGATGCGATTGTGGCGCTCTATGATTCCAAGGCTATCATGATTTCTACCTTTGCGCAGGCGCCGCTGGCATCGCGCGCCGCACTTAAAGCTTACTATAAACAAGTGGTGCAAAATCCTGATATCAAGATTGACATCACCGAGCAACATCCGCGTCGCTTCGGCGATATCGCCATTAACAGTGGTCAATATACGCTAAGCTATACCCAGGAAGGCGAGGATATGGAAATCCCCGCGCGTTTTTCATTCGTGTATCAACTCAAAGGTGGCAAATGGGTGATTGTTGATCATCATTCATCGGGCGTGCCTACCGAGCAGCAATATAAATAAGGAAACGGAACATGACGGAACAAAGTTTTGACGTAGTAGTAATTGGTGGTGGCCCAGGTGGCTATGTGGCAGCAATCCGCGCTGCGCAATTAGGTCTCAAAACGGCAGTTATCGAGCGTGAGCATATGGGCGGTATCTGTTTGAACTGGGGCTGTATCCCAACCAAAGCGCTGCTGCGCACATCAGAAATTTATAACCTGATGCAACATGCCGATGCGTTTGGCTTGTCGGCCAAAGACATCAAATTTGACATCAAAAAAATCGTTGAGCGTTCGCGCGGCGTGGCAGCGCAGCTCTCTAAGGGTGTTGCGGGCTTGATGAAAAAAAACAAAGTCACGGTGATTGATGGCCATGCCAAACTCGCAGGCAAAGGCAAAGTCGCAGTGGAAAAAGATGGCAAAAAAATAGCCGATGTTGCTGCTAAACACATCATCATCGCAACCGGCGCACGTGCTCGCGTGCTGCCAGGCTTGGAGCCAGACGGCAAACAAATCGTAACCTACAAAGAAGCGATGGTGCCGGAGACGATGCCTAAATCGCTGCTAGTGGTTGGCTCAGGTGCCATCGGTATTGAGTTCGCCAGTTTCTACCGCACGTTGGGTGCGGAAGTGACGGTAGTGGAAGTGATGGATCGTATCCTGCCGGTGGAAGATGAAGAGATTTCAAAATTAGCGCATAAGGCGTTTGAAAAACACGGCATGAAAATCCAAACGGCAACCACGGTGAAAGCACTGAAAAAAGGCAAAGACAGTGTGACTGCTACGCTGGAAAGCGGCGGCAAAACTACTGAGCTTACTGTTGAGCGCGTGATCCTCGCGGTGGGTATTGTTGCCAATACAGAAAACCTGGGCTTGGAAGGCACGAAAATCAAATTGGATCGCGGCCATATCGTCACCAACCAATGGTGTGCGACCGATGAGCCGGGCGTTTACGCGATTGGCGACGTGACCGGTGCGCCATGGCTTGCGCATAAAGCCAGCCACGAAGGCGTGATCTGCATTGAAAAGATTGCAGGCCTCAAAGATGTGCATCCGATGAAAAAACAAAATATCCCAGGCTGTACCTATTGCCATCCGCAAGTAGCCAGCGTCGGCCTCACCGAAAAAGCCGCCAAAGAAAAAGGCCTCAACATCAAAGTTGGTCGCTTCCAGTTCATGGGCAACGGCAAAGCCATCGCGCTTGGTGAGCCAGATGGTTTGGTGAAAACCATTTTCGATGCCAAAACCGGCGAGCTGCTCGGCGCCCATATGATTGGCGCAGAAGTAACCGAAATGATCCAAGGCTACGTCATCGCCAAAACCGGCGAGCTCACCGAAGGCGAATTAATGCACACCATCTTCCCACACCCAACCTTGTCGGAGATGATGCATGAATCGGTGCTTGACGCCTACGGCCGCGTCATCCACATGTAAAATCTACTAGGCCGGGGTAACTTGCTTGCCTTTGTCGACTTCCAGTGCTCACGTACTAAAGGGTACGCTGCGCGCTGGTTCTCTCAAAGGCTGCGCATTTACCTCCACCTAACGATTTTCTGGCTTAATCCATGGGGTTCGGCATTAACGCGCTTTTAATGGATGGGGGCGTATAATAGTTGCATGAAAAATATCCATTCCCATCGCCACGGTTTTACGCTGCTCGAGCTTAGCGTCGTGCTCGTCATTATTTCGGTATTGTTGGCGGGAGGTGCTACCATATTTGCAACCTCCCTGCAAAAGCGCCAGCTGGATGAAACCAATGCCAAGATGGTGGCCATTCAAGCCGCACTGCTTGATTTTCGCCGCGCCAATAATCGTTTACCTTGTCCCGCCGATATTACGCTTGGGCTTACCTCAGCGAGCTTTGGCGTGACAGCCGCCATCAACGGCGGACAATGTTCGGGTGGTTCGCCTGCCAGTAACTTTACGCTTGCATCACCACTGCTTGCAGGTGGCATGGTGCCGGTGCGCACGCTCAATCTTCCCGATGACTATGCATTTGATGGTTGGGGACGGCGCATCCTCTATGTCATCTCCTCCGCCTATACAGCAACCGATGCATTCTCTACCTATTCCATTACTTCGCCTGCTGCGGGGGCTACTGTGTATGATGGGTATGGCACAGCCGCAGGTAACACTAAAATCAGTGCTGCGGTCTATGTGCTAGTCAGCATGGGGGCGAATGGACATGGCGCTTATCCGCGCGCAGGCGGCAGCACTCGCATCAATACCGCATCTGCCAACACCTATGAACTGGAAAATTGCGAATGCAACAGCTCAGGTGTTTCTGGAACATTCGATCAATATTTTCATCAGAAGATTTTTACACTTGATCCTGCCACGGCCAATCGCACCAATGATTTTGACGACATCGTCGTCTATGCCAGCCGCGGGCAAGTGCGTTCGCTCAACGAATAGGCTTAGCTTGAATCCCTAGGCCACCCAGCTGCGAATTTTTTGTTTCGCTTTCTCGATTTTCATCACATCTTCAATGCGACGATCTAAGAAAGCCCAGCTTGCTTCCTGGCTTGGGCTTGTATCATCAAGCCAGAATAGCACCGTTGCCGTATACACCGCTGCAAGCGTCAGGCGCTTGGTGTAGAAATTAAAATCAGTCGAATTATCGCCGATGCCGTGCCAGATGGTGTCGACCGTGCGGTATAGATTTTTCATACCGTGCATCGCATAAAAGGGCAGTGATTGCATGGTAACGGCTTTGCGCAAGGCTTCGCGATGCTCTGCGTGCAGCTCAATGCGCAGCCGAACGGCCGTTGCAATGCGCGCGCGGATTTTCATGGTGTCCAAGCTGTAGCTTTGCAGGCGAGCAACCAGCTCCTCATCGCCTTGCTGCATAAAACAATCAACCGCTTCGATCGCGCCATTGGGAAATACGCGAATCGCGTCGGTCTTTCGATAACCTGCTGCATGTGCAGCTTTAGACAGGGTCGCTTGCGTCCATCCCTCAAAAGGAACGAGCGGCAAGGCCTGTTCGATAATCTGTTTGGCGGCGAGTTGTTTATCCATAGGCTGGATAATACTAGCTTGCGACTAAATGCGCAAATCGTGGATGTTCTGGCGTCTCGATGCGCAGGCAATGCTTAGGCAGCGTGAAATACACGGTGGTGCCGACATCGACCTTACTGATAATCTTTACATTGCCACCATGCAACGCAATGAATTCCTTAGTTAAAGCCAAGCCCAAGCCAATACCTTGGTTATTGGTGGCGGCTGACCAGCAGCTTTCTTCTTTCAGGGCGCCAAGGATGAGGTTGAGTTTTCCGCGGGGGATACCGCTGCCATTATCACGAATACGCACGATCAGTTCTTCATCCTGCGAGATGGCCGCTTCGATGCTGATCATGTCGCCTTTGCTGCTATGGCGGATGGCGTTGGCGATCAGATGGCCGATGATATGTTGCAATTTCAGGCGATCGACATACAGCAACGGATCGTCTTGCGGAATTTGGTATTGAATGCTGATGCCAGCGGAGGCCGCGTGATGCGCCTGCGAGTGGGTGGCGTGTTGGATGATGTCGCCTAGATAGGCTTCGCTTTTATCAAGCCCGACACGGCCAGCATCGATATTGGCAATCTCCAGCAAATCTTCGATCTTCGACAGCAAGTCATAGCCGCTTTCTTGGATATGTTTGATATATTCCAGATATTGCGGGTTGCCGATTTTGCCAAACATTTGGCTGTCTATAATCTGCGAAAATCCAATCACGGCATTAAGCGGCGTGCGCAGGTCATGGCTCATATTGGCTAAGAATTCCGAGCGCGCGCGCAGTGCCAATTCGGCTTCCAGCTTAGCTTTTTGCAGGGTGTTTTGCGTCACCATGCTCTCGTTGATATTCTCGATGATGCAAACTTTTTCGTCGCTATCATTGTGATTATTATGCACGAGGAACAGATACCACTGCCAATTGCCATCGCCATGCTGCAATTTGCAGCGCAGGCTTTGTGGCTTGTCACCGATGGTTTTGCTGGCTAAGAGCTCGCGCAGGCGCTGATGATAATCACTGTGGATGATGCTATAAACCGAATCGCCAGCTGCCATCGCCATGTCGTGTCCGGTGATGGTTTCAAAATTTTTCGACACATAGCTGCAGCCTTTTTCAGCGCTGAGCAGGCATAAAATCTGTGTGCCATATTGGCTGAGATAATCGTATTTTTCTTTGGATGAAAGCGTGGTTTGGTAGCGCTCAGCCGCCTCCAGAATGGAAATCAGCTGATCGATTTGGGCTTTTTCGTCGGTTTTTTCTTCAAAAATCGGAGCTGTTGGGGTCAAAATGGGCTCGGAAGGCGACGAGGGGAGCTCCGTTTGCGTATCGGAGAGGTGTTTTAGGTAGTTATTCCAGAAATCTATAAACAACACCCTGAACTTCCTGTATTTATTCGATCCATGCTCGAACCAGATAAAATTTATTTAAAATTTTATCTATTATTTACAGAAAATTCATATTTGCCGCAGCAACTATATCTAGTATCTCCCAGAAATTAGATAAGAAAACCTAGTGATGTTGCCTTAATGCAACAAATGGCAAATTTGTTCCGGCTAAGGAATAAATAATAAATAGTTCAAATAGCGGTTGCAGGCATTCTTATGAGGCCAGCAGTGGATCGAGTTTTCCAGCACGATCCAGGGCCTGCAAATCATCAAATCCACCGATATGCTGATCGTTGATAAAAATCTGCGGCACGGTTTTGCGGCCACCTGATTTTTCCATGAACTCACGTTGCAACGCTTCGCTATGGGTAACGTCGATTTCGGTATAGGTCTGGCCTTTGCGCTCTAGCAGCTGTTTTGCGCGTACGCAATAAGGGCAATAGTCTTTTGAATAGATCACAATATTGGTCATATATGCTCCTTGATCTCTATTTATATAGTCGCATTTTTTAGTTCGCCAAGTGCCCAAGCGGCCATTTCAGAAACCAGTTCGCAATTATCGCTAAGCAAGGGTTCAACGCGCGCAATAAGGCTTGGATCATTACTATTACCCACAGCAACCAGCACGTTACGCACGAAGCGATCGCGGCCAATGCGTTTGATCGGTGATTTGCGAAACAGTTCGCGAAAAGCGGAATCATCCAGCGATACTAATTGTTTGAGCGGCACGTTCTTATAGGCATCACGTGCATGATAGGCCGTCTCTTGGGAGGTTTGCGCGAATTTATTCCATGGGCAAACGGCCAGGCAATCATCGCAACCATAAATACGGTTACCGATGGCTTTGCGAAACTCGAGTGGAATTTGTCCTTTATGCTCATTGGTAAGATAGGCAATACAGCGCGTAGCTTCCAACTTGCCAGGTGCGGTGATGGCCTGGGTGGGGCAGATGTCAATGCAGGATGTGCAGCGTCCGCAATGATCTTTTTCTGCTGCATCGAATTCGAGTGATAAGGTCGTAAACACACTACCTAAAAACAACCAGCTGCCAAACTCGCGCGAGACGAGGCAGCTATGTTTTCCCTGCCAACCGATACCTGCTTGTGCGGCGAGCGCTTTTTCCATCACCGGCGCGGTATCGACAAACAACTTAACATCACACGCATGTTCGCTCACCAACCATTGCGCAAACAGTCGCAGCTTCTTTTTGATGATATCGTGATAGTCATCACCCAGCGCATAGCAGGAAATATTGCCGATGGTGGTCTGATGTAATTTATCAAGCGGGTTCTCATCTGGTCCGTAATTATGGCCGACCATGATAATGGATTTGGCTTCAGGCCATAGAGCTAGCGGGTCTTTACGCAGTTCAGCTTTAGTTGCCATCCAGCTCATATCGCCGTGATGCGATTGAGCGAGGTAATGATCGAGCTGCGCTTTGTCGCGTTCGGGAAGAGAAGGGTGAGTAATTTTTACGACATCGAAACCGAGTGACTGCGCGTAGCGCTTAATATCAGAAGTCAGGGTTTTCATAATAAACAGGGGGGCGCACACCACGTACACGTTCACTCAAAATGCAGCGAAGCGACGGGCGCGATTTCATCAGCGCATACCAATCACGCGCAGCACGGTTATATTCCCAGGGCACATCGCCAATATAATCCAACGCTGACAAATGCGCAGCAGCGGCCAGATCGGCCAGTGTCAATTTGTCACCCGCCAAGAAATAACGCTCGCTAGCCAGATGCCCCACATAATCCAGATGATACAGAATATTGGTTTTGCCGGCGCGAATAGCAGTCGAGCAAGGTTGGCCACCGTTGAAATAATGTTTGAAGGCTTTTTCGAACAGAATATTGCGTGTCACTTCATAATCAAATTTATGATCAAACCAATCGACCAAGCGGCGCGTCTCTGCGCGTTCATTCGGTGTCTCGCCCAGCAGGTTCGTATTGATATAGGTATCTTCTAAATACTCGCCGATCGCATAAGCACCCGAGACCACTGTGCCATCTTCTTCGACTAACACTGGCACTTCACCGGCGGGATTCAGGGCAAAAAAGTCTAAATTTCGGTCCCACGGGTTCTCTTGAACCAGCTGAAATTCCAATCCCTTCTCGCCGAGTAACATGCGGATTTTTCGGCAGAAAGGAGACATAGGTGTATGATAGAGCAAACGCATGTAAATAAATATTAACGAAGTTCTAACTCTGTGTTAACTTGTATCCAGTTATATTGTACTCGCGCCCTAACGGCAAGCAGGAGATGAAGTGAATGGAGATTATTCAATCAGCAACCGATCAGTCCATTACCGTCAAATTTGAAGACGAGTATAGTACAACTGTTGCGCGCTTCATTATGTTGATGTCAGGTATGCCACCTGAGCAAATGGGCATTGCGCCTAAAAATATCGAAGACCGATTTAAAGGCACTGAGCTGCATATTACTGAAACAGGGCCGGAAGAATTTTATGAGATGTATAGTAGTGGCAAGCGGGTATTGGATCGCCTGACTAATGCGATGGCGGAATTGGGTATCGAAAATCCTGTGATTACTACTCCACTGCATGCTGTGCCCAGCAAAGAAGCGCATAAGTTTGATGTAAAGATGGTGCCGACCATCAGTATCAAAAAATCAGATTATACTAGTGAATACGCCGGCAAAAAGCTGATGAAAGTTCTGATTGATTATGGGGTGACCGAAGGTACGATTGCAGGCGCTGTATTGGATGAGCAGCGCACTCTTAATGCTATGAAGGATGTGCAAAAACGTATTGAGGGTCAAGGTCATTTGACCGATGCGAATCAATCGGCAATTGAGCGTGACCATGTACAGCAGATTTTGCTGACCAGCGCGTTAGACGATATTAATATTGCCTGGGAATCAAGCTCGGCCATTTCACGCCTTAATCGCGCAGCTGAAGCGTTGGAAAAAGCGCCTGAAGAAAATAAAGCCCGTCAAGACGCTAAAGCAAGGGAGCAACAGCTTGCCACCGAACAACAAGCGCAGCAAACCGCATTGGTAAAACCTGCAGAAAAACTGCCTGTCGCACAACCTGCGCAACCACAACCAACCGCGCCAAAACCGGTAGCACCCTCCGCTACGACCATAGCTAGAAAACCCGAAGGTCCGCCGCCGCCAAGCCAAATATCAAAACGTCCATCGCCGGCTGATCTTGCTCGGCAAGCCAAAGAGATGATGGATAAAGGACAAAATCCTTTCGGACCAAACCGCAATAGCGGTTCTAAGCCACCGCACCGCTAGAGGATTTCTGGCTTTGCGATAAAGGTTGCTCGAGGCGGCTTACCATTTCTTTCGGACAGATTTGCCAGAATTTAGGCAGCTCCCATTCAAACCCAGCCAAGATATTTTCTGCGCGCATGCTGCCGGTTTCAGCGTAATGCTCAGCTAGCAAGTTTTTCAGCACATTCTGCCAATGCTCGCTTTCAATGCGCTGATACACCACGGTGTCGGCATTAACGCGCGCTTCGAAATTATTGTTCACATCATAGATAAACGCCATGCCGCCGGTCATGCCCGCCGCAAAATTATGGCCGACTTCACCTAAGATCACGGCAAATCCGCCGGTCATATATTCGCAGCCATTGCTGCCGCAACCTTCGACCACGGCAGTTGCGCCGGAGTTGCGCACGGCAAAACGTTCGCCGGCTTGACCGCTGGCAAATAGCTTACCAGCCGTTGCACCGTACAGCACGGTGTTGCCGATGATGGTGTTGTCATGCGGGATAAGCTGGCTCGATGGGCGAGGGCGTACGATAATGGTGCCACCTGAGAGGCCCTTGCCAACATAATCATTGGCATCGCCAAACAGTTCGATTTTCAAACCGCGCACGGCAAATGCGCCCAGCGACTGACCGGCCGAGCCACGCAGGCGCAGCAAAATATGATCGGGCTGCAAGGTGGCAGTATCGAAGCGGCGCGTCATCATGGAAGATAAGCGCGTACCTACCGCACGTAATGTATTTTTGACCGTGTAGGCGAGCTGAATTTTTTCGCCGCGCTCCAATGCGCCACGCGCATCTTTGAGCATTTGCGCATCAAGCGTATCGGGCACTTCATTGCGACCACTTAAGGTGAAATAACGCGCTTGCGATCCGGCATCGGCTTGCGCGAGCAAGCTGTTAAGATCGAGATCCACCAAGTCTTCACTGCCGCGGCTCACTTGCGCAAGCAGATCGGAACGGCCGATTACTTCATTGAGCGTTTTAAAGCCGAGCGAAGCTAAAATTTCGCGCACTTCTTCTGCCACAAAGCTCAGTAGATTTACGACCTTATCGACACTGCCTTCAAATTTTGCGCGTAGTTCTGGATCTTGCGTGGTGAGGCCTACGGGACAGGTGTTGCTGTGGCATTGGCGAACTAAAATGCAACCCATGGCAACGAGTGCGGCGGTGCCCAGCGCATATTCTTCGGCGCCTAGCATTGCAGCAATCACAATATCGCGACCGATTTTTAAGCCGCCATCGGTTTGCAGTTTCACGCGGTGGCGCATACGATTCAAGGTGAGGACTTGATTGGCTTCAGCTAGCCCCATCTCCCACGGAATACCAGCATGTTTCACGCTTGACCAAGGCGAAGCACCGGTGCCGCCGGAGTGACCGGCAATGACAATTTTGTCGGCCATGGCTTTGGCAACGCCGGATGCAATAGTGCCAATACCCGATTGCGCAACCAGCTTCACCGATACCATGGCAAAAGGATTGATTTGCTTTAAATCATAAATGAGCTGGGCGAGATCCTCGATCGAATAAATATCATGATGCGGCGGTGGCGAAATGAGCATCACGCCAGGTGTAGCATGGCGCAAGCGCGCAATCTCTAAGGTGACTTTAAAGCCAGGTAATTGGCCGCCTTCGCCAGGCTTAGCGCCTTGCGCCACTTTAATTTGCAATTCGCTGGCGCTGTTTAAATACTCCGCTGTTACACCAAAACGCGCTGAGGCGATTTGTTTGATGGTCGAGTTGGCATTATCGCCGTTGGCTTTTGGTTTATAACGCTCGGGCCCTTCACCACCTTCGCCGGAGTTTGAGGTGGCGCCAATGCGGTTCATGGCAATGGCCAAGGTTTCATGCGCTTCTGGTGAGAGCGCACCTAGCGACATGGCGGGTGCCACAAAACGTTTGCGAATTTCGGTAATCGACTCCACCTGCTCGATCGGTACCGGTTGATGGGGCGAGCGGAAATCGAGTAAGTCGCGGATATGAATTGGAGGCAGCGCACGCACGCCGTCGCTATATTGTTTGAACAGCTGATACGAGCCTTTATTCACGGCGCTTTGCAGCAGATGCACCAGCGTGCCTTCCCAAGCATGTTGCTCACCGCCAACGCGTGCGCGGTAAAACCCGCCCACCGGCAAGGTTTCCACGCTGCCGCCAGCAAAAGCTTTTTCATGCACGGCGCGAGCGCGCTTTTCAATGCCAGAGAGACCAATGCCCGAAATGCGCGAAGGTAAACCTGGGAAAAATTCTGCCACTAAGGCGCGCGACAAACCAATGGCTTCAAAATTGAGTCCGCCGCGATAGGCGCTGATAATGGAGATGCCCATTTTCGACATGATCTTAAGCAGGCCTTGTCCCATCGCCTCACGGTAATTAGCGAGCACCTCCGGCAATTTCTTAGGGCCAAACAAGCCGCGCTTATGCCGATCGCTCAGCGTTTGCTCAGCCAGGTAAGGGTTGACCACCGTCGCACCCACGCCGATCAACACGGCGCAGCTATGCACCTCGATGCATTGCGCGGTGCGCACTAAAATAGAGGCTTTTTTGCGCAGCTTGTTTTTCACCAAATGACTATGCACAGCCGAAGCCGCTAAGATCATTGGAATGGCGGCATGCTGCTCATCCATTTTTTCATCGGTGAGCACCAGATAGTTTTTACCCGCCTTTAGATAAGCTTCCGCTTGCTGGACGATGCGCTCAATGGCGCCGCGCAAATCATCGCTACCCACATCAAACAACGTATCGATCTCGCCGATGCGTTCGCTGTAATGGCGCTTGATCACATCCATTTCCTGGCTGAGCAGCACCGGTGTTTCGGCAAGCAGGATGTGGCTATGGGTATGATCGAGGGCGAGGTAATTACCATCATTGCCAAAGCGCGTGAGCAAGCTCATCACACGACGTTCGCGCAGTGAATCAATTGGCGGATTGGTGACTTGGCTAAAATTCTGGCGGAAGAAATGATGAAAGCCACGTTGCATATCGGAAAGCACCGCCATCGGTGTATCGTCACCCATCGAGCCGATGGCTTCCTTGCCTTCTTCAGCCATAGGATGGAGAATGCTTTCAATATCTTCATGGGTAAGGCCCGCGGCCAGCTGCAGGCGGCGCAGCGCATCATTGCTTAGTGCAGGTTGTTGAGGCGCAACATCGGGCATGATTTTGCTGAGCGGTACAATATTGTTCACCCATTTTTCATACGGCTGTTGCCCAGCGAGATAGTCTTTCAGCTCGCGGTCTTTGTAGAGCTTGCCCGTTTTGAGATGAATACCCAATATCTCGCCCGGCCCCAAACGCCCGCGCTCGATAATTTGCGAATCGGATATATTCACCATCCCTGATTCCGAGCAAGCGACGATCATGCCGTCTTTGGTGATGCTGTAGCGCATCGGGCGCAAACCGTTGCGATCCATGCCGGCGATAATCCACTCACCGTCCGTTGCGGCAATGGCAGCAGGTCCGTCCCATTGTTCGGAGACCGAGTTGAGACAGCTGAACATATCTTTATGCGCTTGCGGCATGTCGGAGGTTTGGCTCCAAGCCGGCGGCACCAGAATCAATTTGGTAAGCGGCAGCGGACGGCCTGCGCGCGTTAGGATTTCAACGACCGAATCAAGCGCGCCGGTATCGGAGGTATTGTCAGGGATCACCGGCACGATGTCTTCTTCATAACCCTTGAAGGCGTCGCAATGGAAGGTGGCCTCATGGCTGCGCATGAAATTCATATTGCCTTTGAGCGTATTGATCTCGCCATTGTGCGCGATCATGCGGAAGGGTTGTGCTAAATGCCAGGCGGGCGCGGTGTTGGTGGAGAAGCGCTGATGGAAAATCGCATAGGCGGAAATGAAACGCTCATCAAGCAGATCCGGATAAAAAGCCGTCAGCTGCTCTGCTTTAAACAAGCCCTTATAGATGATGCTTCGGCAAGAAAGCGAGCAGACATAAAAATCATTGATAGCGCGGGCGCGTACCGCTTTTTCGATGCGCTTGCGGATGACATAGAGTTCGAGTTCGAAGCGCGCTTCGTCCATATCGGGTTTGGCACCAATCAAGATTTGCTCGATCTCAGGACGCGAGTCACTTGCGATTTCACCGATGACATCGGCTTTCACCGGTACCTGGCGCCAGCCATAAATACGGTAGCCAAAATTGAGGATTTCACGCTCGATGATAGCGCGGCAGGTTTCTTGCGCGGCGAAATTTTTCTTGGGCAAAAACATCATGCCCACCGCTAAGCGTTCGCTAGTCAGCGTGCGGCCGGAACGTTCGATATGCTCTTTAAAAAAATCAAACGGGATTTGGATATTGATGCCCGCACCATCACCCGTCTTGCCATCGGCATCAACCGCACCACGGTGATATACGGCTTTGAGTGCAGCAATGCCTGCTTCTACGATGTCGCGGCGCGGTTTGCCATCAATGGCAGCCACCAAACCCACACCGCACGCATCATGCTCGGTTGCAGGATCGTATAATCCGTCTGCGGCTAATTTAGCAGCACGCTGGTTCCATTCTGCATCCCATGAATAGACCATCGCTTAATATCCTCCGTTATGGGTGACGCAGTTAGCCGAAGCGTTGAGCGCAATATCTGGCAGGAAGACCAGCGCATAGGCCGTATTCTGGTCTTTCCAATATTTCTTAAGCATGGTGATGCGGCTACGATCAGCATCCAGGCAGGCATCGGTTTGACTGTTGCCTGCATCCATCTCGCTATAGACGCAATCAATTTTATAACTCAGCACTTGCTTCGCATCTTTAGGCAAGCGTGTGTATAAATCGCAAGCGGCTTTACGTTGCTGCAACAGGCAGGTTTTAGCCGCCGCCGTCACCGCAACAGGGGCATAATCCGTGCTGCAATAGCTATCCATAAAACGGCCCGCAACACTCACGGGTAGGTTGGTTGCAACACCGACTGCGCCTGGCAAGCCATCGGTATAGCCTTCCGGCATTTTGCCCCCCAGGTAATTCGGTGTGGAGCCGTTGATAGTGGCGCTGGGTTGGCGCAAGCTTTCTTGTTCGGACATAGACATATCGCGCATACGCGCCTCGGCGGCTGCGGCATAGGATAAAGAAATGATCACAAGCAATGCGGTGGTTTTCATGCGGCCTGGCTCCTTGCTTGAGACATGATGTATTGATGCATAGCTTCGGCCGCGTCGCGCCCATCGCGAATCGCCCATACGACCAGCGATGCGCCGCGCACAATGTCACCGGCTGCGAAAACACCAGGCAGTGACGTCATCAGCGTTTTGCGATGCACATCCAAGGTGCCATGTTGGGTGACAGCCAAATCTTTTTGGCCGAACATGCTAGCAACATCTTCAGGATCAAAGCCAAGTGCTTTAATCACGATGTCTGCTTTCATGGTGAAGGTTTCGCCCTCTACCGGCACGGCAGATTGGCGGCCGCTTACATCATGTGTAAGCAGGCGCATGCGCTGCACCAGGATTTGTTTTACTTTTTTATCGCCGATAAAGGCTTTAGGGGCAGCTAGCCACATAAACTCCACGCCTTCTTCTTCAGCGTTTTTTACCTCACGTTTGCTGCCTGGCATATTGGTGCGATCGCGGCGGTACAAGCAGGTGACTTTGCTAGCGCCTTGGCGAATGGCGGTGCGTACGCAATCCATCGCGGTGTCACCACCACCAATCACCACCACGTCTTTGCCTTCGACATCAAGCAAGCCGTTTTCAAATGCAGATGGCGCATCGCCCAGACCTTTGCGGTTGCTGGCGGTAAGGTAAGGAAGGGCGGGGATGATATTCTCCAAACTCCAATCGGGCGCATCGATCTCACGCGCTTTATACACGCCGGTTGCAATCAAAATCGCCTGATGTTTTTGGCGCAGCTCATCGAAGGTGATGTCTTTACCGATGTCGCAATTGAGATGAAACTGAATGCCGCCATCGCTGAGCAATTGGTGCCGGCGCGTGACCACATGTTTTTCCAATTTGAAATTCGGAATGCCATAAATCATCAGGCCGCCGGAGCGATCATAACGGTCATATATATGCACGCTGTGGCCATGTCGGCGCAGCATGTCGGCGGCGGCCAAGCCCGCAGGGCCGGCGCCAATAATGCCGATGGAAAAACCGGTTTCTTGCGCAACGCTAATGGGCTTGACCCAGCCATTCATAAACGCGGTTTCGGTGATGTATTTTTCCACCGAGCCGATGGTAACCGAACCGAAGCCCTTTTCGATTACACAATTGCCTTCGCACAGACGGTCCTGCGGGCAAATGCGTCCGCAAATTTCAGGGAAGGTATTGGTAGCCGATGAAATAGCGTACGCTTCTTCGAGGCGGCCTTCGGCGGTGAGCTTTAGCCAATCGGGAATGTTATTGGAAAGCGGGCAATGAATCTGGCAAAACGGGATGCCGCATTGCGAGCAGCGTGACGCTTGTTCACTCGCTTTATCCAGATCGAATTGGCTATAGATTTCTTCAAAATCCTGCCGCCGCTCCTCGGGTGCTGCTACTTCAGGATAGTCTTGGCCAATATGCGTGAACCCAAGCATCTTCATGCGGCTTTGGCCTTTTTGTTAAAGCGGGCTAAATAATCCGGCACTACAATATCCAATGCCGTTGGGTGAAGGTTTAAATGGGCGAAGGTCTGCGCGCCGACGGTCACCACATTATCATGCTTGAGCATGGTCACTTGATCGCGCGTCAGCGGTGGCTTCGGCAACAATTCACCCATCGTGCCAATCATCGTGGCGATAGGAAAAGGAATGTTCATCAGCGAGCGCGAACGGCCAATGGTGGTTAGAATATATTGCAGGATTTCTTTGAAGCTATAAACATGCGGGCCGCCGAGCTCATAAGTCTGGCCGGCCGTATCTGCGCGCTGCAAACACAGCTCGATGGCTTTGGCCACATCGCCCACATAAACCGGCTGAAAACGCGTTTTGCCACCGCCAATTAGTGGCAGGGCCGGTGACAGGCTAGCCATTGCGGCGAAATGATTGAAGAAATGATCGTCTGGACCAAAAATAATGCTCGGACGCAAAATAGTGACTTCGGGAAAGGCAGCGAGCACTGCTTTTTCGGCGATGGCTTTGGTATGCGCATAGCGGCCGGTTGCTTTGTCGACACCGAGTGCTGATATTTGGATAAAGCGTGACACACCGGCAGCTTTGGCGGCTTGCGCCAGTTTTTCGCTGCCTTGAGCATGGATTTTAGGGAAGGTCTGGTTGCCGGATTCATATAAAATGCCCACCAGATTTACCACTGCAAATGCGCCCTGGAGGCTAGCTGCATAGGATTCCGGTTGGTTGATATTGCCGCTGGTGAGCGAAATCTGGCCCACATCACCGGCGGTTTTTAACTCTTTAGCCAGCTCAGGACGGCGCGCAACCACTCGGATTCGGTAGCCTTGCGCGCCTAAATGGCGCACGACACAGCGGCCGACAAAGCCGGTTCCGCCTATTACCGTTACAATTCTTGGTTCTCGCATGCACTACTCCTGATGGCGGCTATATTCAATCCCAGCCGACGATTAAGACATAATTCATCAAAAACTCAATAGTTTTGAGCACCCATCTGCGGGTTGCGATTGACAGGGCCGGTAAAGCGGTTATAAAACGCTACGCTTTTTATGGGCCCAGGTGGCGGAATTGGTAGACGCACTAGCTTCAGGTGCTAGCGCTCGCAAGAGCATGGGAGTTCGAGTCTCTTCCTGGGCACCATTTTCTTCAAGTATTGAGAAAACCACACAAACCTATCCGCAAGTCGGCTAAATCGTCTGCATCCGTGTCAAAGGTTGCTTGACCTTGGCCAGTTTTCCATTACTTATGATCTGGATAGTTCCTGTATAGGATTAATAGGGAATCCGGTGATGCGGCTTGAGCAAATCCGGAGCTGCCCCCGCAACTGTAAGCGGCGAGCCAATGTTATGCTATGTCACTGAGTAGCTCTTATTCACTATAGGGCTTTCTTGGGAAGACAACCAAAGGCTACGACCCGCAAGTCAGGAGACCTGCTATCATCGTGTCACGCATACAAAGGAGACGGGTGGTTTCTCTGGAGTATCAGGTTTTAGAATCTATCGATTCTGACTGCTCTTACGAATATGCGGTGACACGCTCGGTGCCTTGGCACTGAAGTAATGTCAACGCTTTGGAGTAAGCATATGAGTGAAAACATGCCTGCCTGCCGCCGAGAAGAGGTGGCGCTTTGTCAGCCCGATAGAACCGTTCTAGTAGAACAGCAACTCCAGCAGTCACCTGTTGATCCAAAACAGACAGAGGCATCTGAAAAGCAAACCATGTCTGAGAAGCAGTTTATGTGGGATCACTCCTTATATTCTGCTATATCGTCTTGGCTATTTGCCATTGCTGGTGCGACCAATATTGGTGTGCTGGGTGTGCTTTCGTCGAAAGTATTGTCAGCGGCGGAGCAGGGTAAACCGATTTTTAAATCCAATGATCCTGCTGTTATTCCCGTATTCGGTAACAAGAAATTTAATCGTATCGCGTTGGCAATGACTGCGTTTGGCGGCGTGTGTATGGCTATCTCCAATTGGTTGGAAAGCAAAAAAGTAGTGACGGAGTGGCAGCTGGGCGCTGGTAAATTGCAAAGAAAAGTAAACGGTGCTGAAAGAGAACAGGTGAATACAGCGCCTGCAGGTGACTCGAATGCATCTGCCGATATGCCTGCGGCACCTTCAAAAGCGAAAAGCTGGGTGGATGCAGTAGAGACAAAAATTCCTAATATTGAAGGCTTTAATAGCCATTTTCGTCCTGGCTAATCCAGCTTCCACTCACGACTAGCCCAATACATTAAGCCGCTTTAAACCGATGTCGTCCCATTGCAGCGAATCAACAACGTCGTGATGGGCTCTTCTTATTAGTATAGTTTAGGCGGTGCGATAATGGTGATGTCACCAGTAGGTTGGATCACGATATCGACCTTATCGCCGACATGATCACGAATATAATCAATCAGCACACCGGTTTTATTCATGCCGGTAGACTCAATGGCGTAGCGCACTTCGCCTTCGCCCTGAAAACCAAAACTATAACGGCTTTGCGACAGAGGCGAGATATTATCGATCGTATAGGGGTTGCCCTCGGGATCGGTGATGATGATTTTATTGATGGCGCGGTCGGTATTATTGACCACGGTGACGCTGTGGCGCGTATAGGACTCAACATCAAGATAGCTCGCATAGGTTGTCATGCCGATGGCCATGGGAATATTAAGCGATAACAGCACAAACAAACCGATGGTTTTGCGAAGATAGGGCATGCCGGTTTTGCGCGCCTTGATCGTAGCCGGTATTAAGGCGAGCATACCCACCATATATAATAGGCTGCCCATCAGCATGGCGATGACACCCAGCAACAGTAGCCAAAAGGCTTTGCTTGCAATCCAGGCAATAAAAATCACCAGTCCTGTGATGAGTGGAAACAGGGCGCAGTGTAATGAAATGCGGTGCCAATTATTCATGCACATACTTATACAGCTTGTATATTGAGGCGCAATGCCATTTGAAATAATTACATAAAAAGGCTTTAACCGCTGTTTAACTTACTCAAGTTTAATTTGACAAAGCGCCGTCAACCCACCAGTTTAATGCCGCGTGAACCGATAAGCTGAGGAGAAGGCATATTAGCAGCTATTTACATAAAAATGATTTGCCCGCAGGTCTGACATTTTCGGGTGACATTGCCGTCGATACCGAAGCAATGGGCTTGAATAATAAACGCGACCGCTTGTGCCTGGTGCAGCTCTCGGATGGGCAGGGCGATGTGCATCTGGTGCAATTCGAGCAGGGTAACTATAAGGCGCCTAATTTGATTGCGCTGCTGACCGATCCTAAGCGTACCAAACTGTTTCACTTCGCACGCTTTGATTTGTCGATCATGCGCCATTATCTGGGCATACGTATCGCGCCGGTTTATTGCACGCGCACGGCATCGCGTTTGGTGCGTACCTATACCGACAAACATGGTTATAAAGATATTTGCCGGGAGCTGCTGGGCATCGATGTGTCGAAGCAACAGCAATCATCCGATTGGGGCGCAACTACCTTAACCACCGAGCAGCTGGATTATGCCGCGGCCGATGTATTGTATTTGCATAAACTGAAGAAAAAACTCGACGAGATGATCGAACGTGAAGGCCGCAAAGAGCTGCTGGATGCGTGTCATCATTTTTTGCCTTACCGTGCCGAGTTGGATTTAGCAGGCTTTGAAGATGACGATATCTTCGCCCATTCATAAACGAGTTCCTATGAGCCCCACCGATATTGAGCATGGTAAGGCAGTTTTGCAGCAGGCGATCAAAGGCCTGTCGGCACTTTCCGAAGCGCTTAACGGCGATTTTTCGCGCGCGGTGGATTGCTTGGCTTCGATTTCGGGCCGTGTGATTGTCACCGGCATGGGCAAGTCGGGTCATGTGGCACGCAAAATTGCAGCGACTATGGCATCAACCGGCACACCGGCGCATTTCGTACATCCTGGTGAAGCAAGCCACGGCGATTTGGGGATGATTACACCGGCTGATGCGGTGGTGGCGTTATCTAATTCAGGTGAGACGGCCGAGCTTGCTGACATCATCGCTTATTGCAAACGTTTTTCGATTCCGCTGATTGGCATTGCGCGCCGTCAAGGTTCGATGTTGGTGGAAGCCGCCGATATTGCCTTGGTGCTGCCTGACACGCCCGAGGCATCGCCTACCAATGCGCCTACCACTTCGACCACTATGATGATTGCGCTCGGCGATGCGCTGGCCGTGGCGCTGTTGGAACGTCGCGGTTTTACGCCCGAACATTTTTCCGTTTTCCACCCGGGCGGCAAATTGGGCCAAGCCTTTATTCGCGTGACTGAGCTTATGCATTCGGGCGATCAGCTGCCGTTGGTAACGGATGCCACGCAGATGCAAGATGTGTTGCTGACGATCACCGCGAAAAGTTTTGGCTGCGCGGGTGTGATCAATAAACAAGGCAAATTAATCGGCGTGATTACCGATGGTGATTTGCGCCGTCACATGCATCCGGATCTGCTGAAGAGAAGTGCCACCGAAATCATGACTAAAAATCCGGTGACGATTCGTGCGCAAGCTTTGGCGGTGGAAGCGACTAAGGTGATGAATGACCGCTCGATCACTAGCCTCTTTGTGGTGCAAGACGATAAGCCAGTGGGCATTATTCACGTACATGATTGTTTACGCGCCGGTATCGTATGAATGCGGCCAACAACTCCACGACCCGCGTAGTGCGGGTTGCTCGGCGCAGTAAAACGGAATCGCGCAAATCAGGAACGGTTTCACATTACACCCGAATCGTATGGGCACTGAAACGCTTCTTATGGGCGTTGCTTGTGCTGATGATTGTGGCGGTGATTTGGGTGGCATCGGATGATGGCTCGTCCAAAGGTGGCCGTATTGTATTTTCCACCGGCCTTACCAGCGCCGATGAAACGCAGCCGCGTATGGATAAGCCGCATTACCAAGGCATCGATGAAAATAATCAGCCCTATACGATAACAGCAACGCAGGCGGTTCAGAAAACGGCCAATACGGTGGTGATGGATGATGTGACGGCCGATATGTTGCAAAATGATGGCAAATGGATCGCCCTCAAATCCAAGGTCGGTGAATATAACACCGATGAGCGCAGTTTAGTGCTGTCTGGTGGCATTAGCTTATTTGCCGATGGTGGGTTTGAGTTTCGTACCAAAGAAGCGATCATGCATATGAAGACCGGTATCACCGAAGGCAACTCGCATATCGAAGGGCAGGGTGCGCCTGGCATTATCACCGCCGATCGCTTCACCATGGATAACAAACAACACATAATCCGTTTTAACGGATCAGTAAGAATGATATTGTACCCTTAGATGATGAAATACTCCAAACACCTGCTTTTATCCCTGCTGTTTAGCGCTTTCGCTGCGCCAAGCTATGCCGCCGACACTGTGCCAGCTAGCCGTTACGGCGAATCGGATGCGCCGATTGAAATTACCTCCGATGTGCTTGATGTGTTTCAAGCCGATAATCGAGCGGTATTTACCGGACATGTGGTGGCCGTGCAGGGCAAAGTGCGCATCAAATCGGATAAAATGATCGTGTTTTATCGTAAACCTGAGGAGGGTCAAACCAAGCCTGCTGGTGCCCCTCAGCAAGATAAAATCGACAAAATCGAGGTAGAAGGCAGTGTGTTCTTATCAACGCCTGATGAGACGGCTAAGGGTCAAACAGGGGTCTATGATGTTGATAAAAAAGAAATACGCCTCAATGACCAGGTCACCTTGACACGCGCCAATAATACATTGAAAGGCGATAAACTTGTCTATAATCTAATAAGTGGCAAAAGCGTGATAACCAGTGCTGGCGCCCCTCCGCAAGATGGTAGCAAGCCGCAGCGCGTACGTGCGCTACTGGTACCTGAGAAAAAAGACGCTGAGAAAAAAGATGCTGGGTCAGTTACCCAACCGAAAGAACCGACGAAACCATGACCGATAAGACGACCCTAGATATAAATGCGACAAAACCAACCCTGGTTGCAACTACCAATGGGCTGGAAGTTCATCATATTGGCAAACGTTATGGCGGCCGTCCGGTGGTACGCGATGTGAGTTTGCGCCTGCAGCGCGGGGAAGCGGTTGGATTATTGGGTCCTAACGGCGCGGGTAAGACCACCTGTTTTTATATGATCACCGGCTTGATTCAGCCTGATGTCGGCCAGATCGTGATCGATGGCGATGATATTACACGCCTGCCGATGTATCGCCGTGCCCGTTTGGGTATTGGTTACTTGCCGCAAGAGGCATCTATTTTCCGTGGCCTCACGGTGGAGCAAAATATTTTATCGGTGCTAGAGATTGTTGAAAAAGACGCGACCACGCGCCAAATGATTTTGGACGATCTGCTCGCTGAATTTTCGATCAGCCATTTACGCTTGGCGACCGGCATTACCCTCTCAGGCGGTGAACGTCGCCGCGTGGAAATTGCACGCGCATTGGCATCGCGCCCATCCTTCATCCTCCTGGACGAACCGCTGGCGGGTATCGATCCGATTGCGGTGGAAGAAGTGCGTAATCTGGTTAAGCATCTTAAAAATCGTGGCCTCGGCGTACTCATTACCGATCACAATGTACGCGAGACATTGGATATTATTGATCGCGCTTACATCATGCATGACGGCACGGTGCTGATGGAAGGCTCGCCTTCTGAGATCGTTAATAACGTCGATGTACGACGCGTCTATCTGGGTGATCGTTTTAGCCTATAGTCGCAGATAGAAGTTGGCATCACTAACGTTGCTTGCTATCGTACCCATATGAGCATTGGCCCTAAATTAGAACTTCGTCAGGGACAATCCCTGGTCATGACGCAGCAATTGCAGCAATCGATTAAGCTGCTGCAATGCAATGCATTGGAGCTGCGCGAATATGTCGAGCAAGAGCTCGAAAAGAATCCATTCCTAAATGTAGAAGAACCGGAAAATCCTGATGCCAACGGGCCCACAGACGATGACAAGCCCGCACGCGCTGAAGAAAACGAACCAGCAGCTACCGATTTTGATGAAGACAGCAACAGCTTGTCGCATGCCATGTCGCAAGGCGATAGCTGGGATGAAAGCAGCGAGGTAGAGCGCGATTACTTACAATCATCATCCACCTCCAGCAGTCGTGGTGGTGATTTCGACGATGATGACACACGCGGCATTGACGATAATGCCGCGCAAGGAAAAACCCTGCGCGAGCATTTGTTAGAGCAATTGCAGCTCGATATTCACGATCCGGCCAAGCGGCTGATTGGCGCGCAGCTGATCGATATGGTCGATGATGCCGGCTATATCAAGGACGATCTGGGTGCGGTGGCGACTGCTTTTGACATTGAGGTGGAAGAAGTGCAGGAGGTGCTGGCGCTATTGCAGCGCTTTGATCCTCCTGGCATTTGCGCGCGCAATTTAAAAGAATGTCTGAGCGTGCAGCTGCGCGATAAGAATCGCCTGGATCCGGCCATGCAAATTTTGCTCGATAATCTGCATCTGATTGCCGATAGCAAATTCGATGAGCTGCGTAAATTATGCGGTGTCGATAAGGATGATCTGAAACAAATGATCACTGAGATCCGCGAGCTCAACCCAAAGCCTGGCAACCATTTCCTGCATGAGGTGACGCAGGCGGTTGAGCCGGATGTGTTTGTGCGCCGCTTGCCGGATGGCAATTGGCATGTCGAACTCAATATGAATAATTTTCCGCGCGTGATGGTCAATAAGCGCTATTACAAAAAAATCTCGGCTGAGACCCGCAACATGCAGGATAAAAAATACCTCTCCGAGCAATTCGGCTCAGCCAACTGGCTGGTACGTGCGCTGGAGCAACGCGCCGAGACGCTACTGAAAGTGGCCGGTGAGCTGGTGAAACAGCAGGATGCGTTTTTCCGCTTAGGCGTGCGCTATATGAAACCGATGACGCTCAAACACATCGCCTCTGAGACCCATTATCACGAAAGCACCATCAGCCGCGTGACCAATGGCAAATACCTACTCTGTCCGCGTGGCACGTTTGAGCTCAAATATTTCTTCACCTCCGGCCTGTCGCGTTCGGAAGGGGTAGGCGAAGATGTCTCGAGTGAAACGGTAAAACATTATATTGCCGAATTGGTCGAAGCTGAAACGGCAAGCACCGTGCTTTCGGATGATGATATTGTCGATAAACTCAAAGAGCGTAATATTACGGTAGCTCGTCGAACGGTCGCTAAATACCGTGAGGCGTTGGGCATTACCTCTTCGCCCAAACGCAAGCGCCTCAAACAACAAGGTTTGTAGGGATTTTTAGCTAACCAATTGTTTTTGATAGATAAATGTTTTTGGTCCTTATGCGGTTACTATACTTATCCCCAGGTTTTCTAACCAATTTTTAAATAAAGGGGCGTAGACTTGAGCTATGACTCAAGCACTCTCGACACTTCCCTCAGTGGATTGGAAAAACGTTGGCGATATGGGCCCTATCATGCCTTTGCTTGCCGACGATTCCGTCAATGACATTCTGATTAATGGGCCCGACCAGGTGTTTGTTGAGCGTAACGGTCGCTTGGAAAAAACCTCCATTACCTTTGCCAATGAAGAGGCCGTGCATGAATTGGCCGTGCGTATTGTCAAAGCGGTTGGACGCAGTTTGGATGAAAAAAGGCCGCTGGTTGATGCGCGCCTGGCCGATGGCAGTCGTGTGAATATTATCGCGCCGCCGCTGTCTGTCGATGGCACCAGCATTTCGATTCGTAAATTCTCACGTCATAAGATCACTATCGATGACATGGTCACGCAGGGCAATGTGTCACCGGCGCTGGGCGAATTCCTGAAGGTAATAGGCCGCGCCAAAATGAATATCGTAATTTCCGGCGGTACTGGTTCGGGTAAAACGACACTGCTGAATGCTATGTCGCGCTATATTGAAAATTGGGAGCGGATTGTTACCATCGAAGACGCCGCCGAGTTACAGCTGCAACAGCCACACGTGGTGCGCTTGGAAACCAAGCCGCTGGTGCTGGGCCAACATCCGACCGAAGAAGTGAGCATTCGCGATTTGGTGCGTAATGCGCTGCGGATGCGCCCTGATCGCATCATCGTGGGTGAGGTGCGCGGTATGGAAGCCTTTGATATGATGCAGGCTATGAATACCGGCCACGAAGGATCGCTGACTACGATCCATGCCAACCATCCGCGTGACGCCATCGCACGGTTGGAAAATATGATCAGCATGGCGAATTTGAATATTCCCGTACGTTCTATCCGTTCGCAGATCGCCTCAGCCGTGCATTTGATTGTACAGATCAGCCGCATGCGCGATGGGGTGCGCCGCGTGACCTATGTGTCTGAAATTATGGGCATGGAAGGTGATGTGGTGACGATGAATGACTTATTTACCTATGTGACCGAAGGTGACGGCATTGATGGAAAATTAACGGGCCAATTCCAATGGAGCGGCATCATGCCGCGCTGCATCCGCCGTGTGGCCTATTACGGCGAGTTGGATAACATGGCTAAAGCCTTAGGAATTAAGATTCCTAAACTAACCTAAACGACGCTCCTAGTTGACGCTCCCCGCGCAAAGGATTATCATTAAATTTCGGCCTTATTTCTTTTCTTAACAACCAAATGAGTATGATATGAAAATCAGTGTTTCAGGCAAAGGTGTTGATGTGGGTGACGCACTTCGCGCACATATAGAAACCCAAGTGAAAGAACACGTGAATAAGTACATCGACCGCGTTACCAGCATTCAAGTGGTGATCTCGCGCGAGGCGCATCTTTTCAGGGTTGATATTACCGGCAATTTAGGCACGCATTCGGGATTAGTGGTGCGCAGCCGTGGCCAAAATGATGATGTCTATGCGGCTTTTGACGAATCCCTGGAAAAGACCAGCAAGCAATTGCGCCGTTATAAACGCAAAATTACCAATCACCATAAATATGGCGATGAGCCATTACCCGTCACCCGTCAGGTGAAAGGCACGAAAAAAGTACTCTCACCGGAAGCGGGTGAGCAGGATGAAGATAAGCATTCCGGTTTGGTGATTGCCGAAAAACCTACCGAGATCGAAACGATGACGGTAAGCCAAGCGGTGATGCGTATGGATCTGGAAGATCTGCCGGCATTGATGTTCTTCAACTCGGCGCATGGCGGACTGAATGTGGTTTATCGCCGTGTCGACGGTAATATTTCTTGGGTCGATCCCGATACAAAAGCGGCCTAATATCCACCTGGTGCTCTCATGAAGCTAGCCACCATATTGCCGCCTGACGCTGTATTGGCGGGATTGCCCGCTCGTGACAAAAAACAAGCGCTCAAGATGCTCTCGGCCTATGCTGCGCAGTTTTGCAACATCAGCGAAAAAGATATTTATAGCACGCTCTTGGAGCGCGAATATGCGGGCTGCACCGGTATGGGCGGCGGCGTGTGCATTCCGCACGGGCGCTTTGAGGGCCTCAAAGGGCTGCATGCGATTTTTGCCAAGCTCGATGAGCGCATTGAATTCGGCGCAGCCGACGGCAAGCCGGTGGATCTGGTGTTTTTACTACTGACACCCATGGAAGCGAATAATGAGCATATTAAGGCGCTTGCTACTATGTCACGCCTGCTGCGCAATAAAATATTATGTGAAGCCATCAGGCAATCGAGCGATGCTACGGAAATACGTAGCTTGCTTTTGACCAAGACCGAGGAAGAGCCCGCCTGATGTTGATGCATGGCACCTGCGTATGCATTGATGGCAAAGGGGTGCTGATTTTAGGCGATGCAGGCAGTGGTAAATCCGAACTGGCGCTTAGGCTCATAGATCGCGGCGCTGTATTGGTAGCCGACGATCAGGTTGAACTATTGGCCGTGCGTAAAGAGCTGGTGGCATCCGTTCCGCCGCAAATCGAGGGATTGTTTGAGGTACGCGGTGTGGGCATCTTCCAGATGGCCTTTGTCGACCATGTACCGCTTTCGCTTGTGGTAAAGCTGGTGCCTAGGACTCATATCGAGCGTATGCCGGATCCGATGTTCTTTGATTGCCTTGAAGTGCGAGTGCCATTATTATTGCTGCATTCGTTTGATCATGCCACAGATGCTAAAATTCGGTTGTTCCTCAAAACGGCGTAGCCTATGAAATTTATTTTAGTGACAGGAATGTCCGGTGCCGGCAAAACAGTAGCGCTTAAGACGCTCGAAGATTGCGGCTTTGAAGCTATCGATAATATTCCCCTTTCATTTATTCCCGATGTAGCGGCCTCACAGGCGCGCCTGCGTAATCTGGCGGTGGGCTCTGATATTAGAAGCCGTGATTTTTCCATCGAGCATTTTGTCGAGGTGATGGAGATGCTCAAACAAAATAAAGATCTGGAAATCAAGATGCTGTTTTTAGATTGCGACGATGAGGTGTTGCGCCGGCGTTTTACCGAAACACGCCGCCGTCATCCGCTTGCTGAAGACCGCGCGGTGATTGACGGCATTGCCATGGAGCGCGAGTTGGTGGGTGGGCTCAGGCGTTTGGCTGATCTGGTAATTGATACGACCGATTATAAAAGCGGAGAGCTGCGCCAGGTGGTAGCAGCGCATATTGCACGCGAAGACCGTAAAATGTCGGTGGCGCTGTCGTCTTTTTCTTTCAAGCACGGGTTGCCGCGCGATGCTGATATGGTATTCGATGTGCGGTTTTTGACCAATCCGCATTATGACCCCGAGTTGCAACCACTCACCGGTCTCGACGAGGCGGTGGGCAAGCGTATTGAAACCGATCCGAATTTTGCAGCGTTTTTTGATCGTTTGATTGGGTTGATCAAACCGCTGCTTCCGCGCTATGTGGAAGAAGGAAAAAACTATCTCACCATTGCTATTGGCTGCACCGGTGGTAAGCATCGCTCAGTCTATGTAACGCAAAAATTGGGGCATATGCTGCAAATGCATGGCTATAACGTAACTATTAGACATAGGGATTTGACATGATTGGTATCGTCGTCGTAACGCACGGAAAATTGGCTGAGTCACTGGTTGCTGTTACCGAGCATGTGGTGGGCAAGCAAACGCATATGAAAGCAATCGGCATTGAACCGGATGATGACGCCGAGCAAGCGCGCGACCGCATTATCGCGGCGATTAAAGACGTGCGCGGTGAAGGCGGTGTGGTGGTGCTGACCGATATGTTCGGCGGTACGCCATCCAATCTGGCGATTTCGGTGATGAAGCAAGAAGGCGCCGAAGTGATTGCCGGTGTGAATCTGCCGATGATGATTAAGCTTGCCACCGCGCGTCAAAAAACGCCATTGGCTGAAGCGGTCGTGCAGGCGCAAGATGCTGGGCGTAAATATATCAATGTGGCCAGTGCATTTCTCAATACCAAGGCATCCTAATGGCCGAAATTACGGTTGAGATCATCAATAAAAAAGGGCTGCATGCACGGGCGGCGGCAAAGTTCGTGAAAGTCGTTGCCGGCTGTGATGCGCAGGTGCGTGTGACCAAAATAGGAGGCGACACGGTGCCAGGGGGGTCGATCCTGGGGCTTATGATGCTCGGCGCGGAAGCAGGCACTAAGCTGACACTCATTGCAGAAGGCATGCAAGCTGCCGAGGTGCTGGAGGCGCTTAGAACCCTTATAGGTGATCGCTTCGGCGAAGCGGAATGATTCGAAACTGTATTTATTTTCTCATAGCTATTAGCAGCGGCCTTTTCATTGCCAGCATCGTGATTTATCAGACGGCACCGGTGGAAAATCTGCGCCAAGTTATTGCCTATACGCCGCCAGGTAAAAGTTCCACGCGTGAGGTCGGGCTTGCTAAAGCTGATAATCTGACACTGGCCGATATGCCGATGGAGCTGATCTGGGCGGTAATTGCGTCGGAAGATAATGAGTTCTGGCGCCATGACGGCATCCGGCCACGGCGTATCTATGACAATATTATCGGTTATTTTGATGGCACCTATCCCATTTTAAAAGGCGGCAGTACCATTACGCAGCAATTGGCAAAAAACATATTCACCGGTAGCCAGCGCAGCCTATATCGCAAATATGTGGAATTTATTTATGCCATAAAGCTGGAACAGACCTTTACCAAAGAAGAAATTTTCACGCTCTATGTGAATATCGTGCAGCTGGGGCCCGAACTATATGGATTCAAAGACGCAGCGCATATGTATTTCAATAAACCCGTTTCGCGCCTGACATATGGAGAAAGCGTGGCATTGGTGATGATGTTGCCATCGCCCATGACGTATTACCCTGCGCTACAAAGTGATATGCTAGACCCACGGTTTCGTATCAGAATGATATATCTGGTGAATAAAATGCTCAATTATTACCAGGTATTTGTACCTTTTGGCCAACTTAGCCGTTATGAGAAGGAGCATATATTCAGCTATTATATGCAACAAAAGGGCAGGCAAGTCTGCCTCAGTCAGTTGACCTATGATAAAAGAAGTGGCTGGATTGAAAATATTATCGCACAATTTGAAAAAGAGCATTACGCGCCTCAGGAATAACAGGAGAGTGTATGGAGCAGCAAAACCTATTCCCAGTTCCCACTGCATGGAAAGAGCAGGCTCACGTTACGGCCGAGCGCTATAAAGACTGGTACCAGCAATCCATCAATAATCCCGACGCTTTCTGGGCGGAGCGAGCAAAAGACTTCACCTGGTATGCGCCGTGGAAGCGTTTAAAACAGTCGCAGTTTGAATCGCCCGTTTCCATTCGCTGGTTTGAAGGCGCCAAGACCAATATGTCGGCCAACTGCCTTGAT
Organism: Rickettsiales bacterium; assembly: GCA_033762715.1. GTDB lineage: Bacteria > Pseudomonadota > Alphaproteobacteria > Rickettsiales > SXRF01 > JANRLL01. Next base: position 52,228 of record JANRLL010000016.1, read on the forward strand.
CGCCATTTGCCCCAGCATGCGGGTCGTACGGCGATTATCTGGGAAGGCGACAATCCTTCCGAATCCAAACACATCACCTACGGTGAACTGCATGCTGATGTCTGCCGCTTTGCCAATGTGCTCAAAGCGCAGGGTATCAAAAAGGGCGACCGTGTTACTATTTATCTGCCGATGATTCCCGAGGCCGCCGTTTCCATGCTTGCCTGCGCGCGTATTGGCGCGATTCATTCGGTGGTGTTTGGCGGATTTTCAGCGGAAGCGCTCAGAGGCCGCATCGAAGATTGCCAAAGCAAACTGGTGATTACTGCTGATGAAAGTCTGCGTGGCGGCAAAGCGGTGCCGCTTAAGGCTAATGCCGATAAGGCGGTTGAAGGGCTTTCGTATGTGCAGCAAATGATTGTGGTGCGGCGCACGGGCGCTAAGGTGGCATGGGCCGCTAATAATAGCTGGTATCATGAAGTGATGGCTACAGCATCGGCAGACTGCACACCGGAACAGGTGGATGCAGAAGACCCACTATTCATTCTCTATACGTCGGGCTCTACCGGTAAACCTAAAGGCGTGCTGCATACCACGGCGGGCTATATGGTGTGGACATCGTTCACGCACCGTATGGTGTTTGATTATAAACCGGCTGATATTTTCTGGTGCACGGCAGATGTGGGCTGGATCACCGGCCATAGCTATGTGGTGTATGGCCCGCTGCTCAATGGCGCCACTACGCTGATGTTTGAAGGCGTGCCGAACTATCCCGATAGCAGCCGCTTCTGGCAGGTGGTGGATAAGCATCAAGTGACGATATTCCACACCGCGCCGACGGCGATTCGCGCGTTGATGCGTGATGGTGATGCTTTTGTGCAAAAAGCCTCGCGCAAAAGCTTACGCCTGATTGGTAGTGTCGGTGAGCCGATTAATCCCGAAGCCTGGCTGTGGTACTGGCGCGTGGTGGGCGAGGGGCGTTGCCCGATTGTCGACACCTGGTGGCAGACGGAAACCGGTGGCAATATGATCACGCCTTTTCCAGGTGCGACCGATTTGAAACCAGGCTCGGCGAGCTGGCCGTTTTTTGGCGTGCAGCCCTTGATCCTCGATCCCACTAGTGGAAAAACATTAGAGGGCGCCTGCGAGGGGGTGCTGTGCATCAAAGACTCATGGCCTGGCCAGGCGCGCACCGTTTACGGCGATCATGCGCGGTTCGAGCAAACCTATTTCTCGCAATATAAAGGTTTATATTTTACGGGTGACGGCGCCAAGCGTGATGCCGATGGTTATTACTGGATTACGGGACGCGTCGATGATGTGCTCAATGTCTCCGGCCATCGCATCGGCACGGCGGAGGTGGAAAATGCGCTGGTGGGCCATGATCATGTGACGGAAGCGGCGGTCGTTGGCTATCCGCACGATATTAAAGGGCAGGGTATTTATTGTTATGTCACGCTAGCCGTTGGCGTTGCTGCATCTGCTGAGATTGAAAAAGATTTGAAGCAGTGGGTGCGTAAAGAAATTGGGCCGATTGCAACACCTGATATACTGCATTTTACACCGGCGTTACCCAAAACGCGCAGTGGCAAAATCATGCGCCGCATTTTGCGCAAAATCGCTGAAGGCGATACCAGCAATTTAGGCGACATTAGCACGCTGACCAATCCAGAAATTGTTGAAGAGCTCAAGCAGGGCCGTAAGTCTTAAATAAAAAAAAGCCGCCCCGAAGGACGGCTTTTTTCTTGTCATGGATCGTCTCGTTTTTATTTAGCCGGAGCCGCGGCTTTGCCAGCTTCAACTGCTTTTTTCACATCATTGCTGAGGAATAATGCAATATTGTCTACGGTGAATTCATCACTATTGCGATCTACCGTGGTGCGACGAGTCGTTTTTGTATTCTCATCATTAATATATTGCGCAAGGGTTGCAATATCCTTGCCCTGATCATTAGGTGTGGGCAATTTCACGTTATAGGTATCTTTTACAGAGCCATCCGGATTGAGCGTTGCGACCTGTGCGGATTCAATGATTCCGCCTTTTACGGTAGCAAGAATAAACTGACCTTCCGGTACCGCTCCACCGCTATTTTGATGGGTATAAAGCACCTGGCCATCTTTTGTACTAGCGTCACCTAATTGAGGAGCGTTATTTACAGTTGGGTCGCTAATTGTTACACCTGCAGCTGTAACGGCATTACGAATGCTAGCTAATTCAGCACTAGTAATGACACCATCTTCACGAGCACGGCGTAATTCTTCCACCGGATTGATAGGGGTCGTAGCACCAGGTGCTGATGCGTCACGAGGAGCGCCAGTGCGTTCTTCCACAGTAGCAATAGGAACGGTTGCAGGAGCAGCATCACCAGGGGCAGTGTGGCCAGCGGCCGCACGAGCTTCCTGACGGGTTAATAGATCTGAGCGTAATGTTGCGGTTGGATCAACCAACTCTACCAAGCGCATGGTTCTATCTTTATCTTCGGTATCAAAGCCACGTTCATCAAGTCTCGCGCGAATATCTCGCATTCTTTGTACTTGGCTAGCGGCAGGTTTTGCTCCGTCAGCATAATAGTAATCCGAAACAATCCTAGCCACATCGCGAGCTTTGCCTTCTTGATTGTATGTGGCCGCTCTTTCAGGCTCATCTTGTGCAATCAATTTTCTGACCTCTACAGCTAGGAAGTTTTCCGTATTAGTTTTGACTTCTGAACGCGTTTTTCCGTCTGTAGCAGAGCCAATGACTGCTTCATATGCGCGGTGTGTTTCAGCTTGTGCATTTCTTATCTGATTTTCTCTAGTCGTGGAGCTCTCCCTCGAAGCCGTAATCACGTTTCTAGCTGTTTGTTCTTTCACCTCTTTGATTTGTCCAGCTGGCAGCGTAATTTCGCCAGCAGCATTGGGGTTGCCAATTATAAAGGGCTCGAATCGTGAAGGAATTGCATCGCCAGTCAGCGCCGAGCCTACTTTATGGCCACTCATATCTGTGAGGCCAGCTTCCTTTAAGGTAATGGTACCATCGGCACCTCGCGTACCATAAGCAATTACGTCATATTCAGTTCTACGCCCACCGACTTCTACCGCTTGTCTTCCAAGATTAACGGCTACCTTGCCATCACCTAATTCCGTAACGCTCAACTTAACTTCTCTCGTATATTCCGTTTGCAGTTTTTGCGCTTCGGTGGTTGCATTATTAATCTCTGGCGTATTGAAGTTCCATTCGCGGCGACCGCCTGTTTCAATACCTAATCTAGCGATAGGGCCTGTCGTAGGTTTATAGGCAGGTGCAAAGCTTTTACCATCTTCGGTGATAGGAAGTGCCACTGAGTCGATCACCAACTCATTATGCTCGATATGGCCGGTCAAACGTTTGGTAATTTTGCCATGATCGTCGGTGACGTCAATAGTCAGTGTGCGATGATCGGTGGTCAGCGCTTGACCATTTTTATCTTTACCCGTCATATCTAACATACCTTTTTTAGCGACCACATCGGCTTGCGATGCTTGTGCGGGAGCCGTATCGACGCTAAGGGCAGGTGCTGGGCCAGGGCCGGCTACCGATTGCGATACACCTTGTCCTTGTGCAGGAGCTTGATCGCTTTTGCCACCAAAAAAGCTAGAGAGAGCATCGCCGCCACCCAACACACTCACGGCTGCGAAGGCAAGCAATGCAACAAAGATCGCGCCAATGATGGCACCCAAGCCGCCACCGCCCATGAAGGCAGCTGCTAAACCAGCCAGTGCGGCAACACCAAGTGCTACCTTATCGGCATCGATACCAAAAATTTTTCCATCATTACCACCTGTTGCTGGCGTTGCTGTCGTAGGAGGCACATCAAGGCCCATGGCTTTACGACCGGCATTTACCGTATCGCTAACCCAGCTTTTGCCATTTTCTGCCAGCGCACCCCATTTTTCTTTAGCAGCGGTATATAATTCGCCACTTTTCGCACTCACATAGGCGCCAAAATCTTGTACGGCTTCGCCTGGTTTTACATTTTTGGCATAGTTGACATATTCATCGACAACGGCTTTATCGAATCCATAACCCACTAGGCCTTCTGCAACGGAATCAAAGAAAGATCTTTGTGGAGCCGTGCCTTGGCCGGCTGTTTGTGCGGGCTCATTTTTACCATCCACAAATTTATAGGCCACTGAAGTAGGTGCAGCACCATCTTTACCCGGAATGGTGATGGCGATATCTTCTTTGTTGCCATCTTTGGCAATATTAATCTTGCCGCCTTTACCAAAGAAACCGCTATCCAAAGCAGCGGCTACAAGCCCTGCTGGACTTGTAGCGTTGATCCATTCTTCCAAATTTTTTTGATTGCCGGGTGATGATTTCTCGACCTCAGCATAAAATGCTTTCTTCTGATCTTCTGATGCTGACCGCAACCATGCGTGCAGTTCGGTTGCGTTTTTGATTTCTTTTGTCTCAGCCATAACTCAATCCTTCCAGGACGTCGTAAAAGATAATTTTTCACTTAAGCCCATTATTCCACATCTAGGCAAATCTTTAAGTGAAGCTTTTATTACATGTCGCTTAACAATGGTTTATTAGTACTACAGAATTGTTACAATTGTATTGAAGGAGTGTAACCTGTTCATTAACAAATGTAAAATTTTGCTTTTTGCCTAAGTCCGTGACTTATCCGCCACTCAGCGGCCTCGCAGGCCACCGCAATCAAAATAAATTATTATTTATCAATCGATTGACTATCGGGCTTGGGTAGTGCCACGTGGTAGAATGGCTTGGCCGGCCGGAAGATTAATGTTGGTGGCGTCACCCGCAGCTGGCTTAATTTCAATATTATCAGCGAGCGTGGGGGCATTATCGGTAACGGTTATGGTGCCTTTATTGGCAAAAAATGCGGCATCTTGCTGCGGAATTTGAGCTTGTAGCGTGGAATCCAGCCCATTGCGCCAACGGTCAAACTCTTCGGCATTCTCAAAGCGCTTGGTTGTGGGGCCTTCGCTTTTTTCCTGTGCTTGGGCCACGCTCGCGCCAGCCAGCGATACACCCGCGGCTTTACCTGTTTCTGGCCCTGAGGACCTGGCTTTTTTTACACCGTCAGAGATAACACCAGAAATTTTATTACCGGCCCAGGCGCTTGCAAGTGTCATGGTCACAACGGCGATAATGCCCAGTAAATTGCCGCCCATCGCCGATTCGCCGGCGAATTTCCAGGCCATGAAGCCGCCCACCAGCGCGCCGATAATACCGCCAATTTGAATTCCGCCGCCATCTGGGTTGTAAAATTGCCCGATGGTTTTATCCAGAATGCCTGGTGGACGCAGCTCTTGCTGCAAGGCTTTCCAGGCGTCTCTGCCTTTTTCCGTGCCCTTGAATTTTTGAAAAATACGCACATTGGCCGCATGAATCATCGGGCCTGCTTCAGGGCCTAAATGACGCGGATCATTATGAAAGGCGATATCTTCTTTGGTGGTTTCTGCCGCAATTGCCCGAATTTCTCCGGCAAGCTCAGGATGTTTTTGGGTTGCACGTTCTACGGCGTCGCGCAGTTGGTTCTGGCGGCTTTGAAACAGGCGACGTTCGTTTTCAGGGTCAACCGGCCCGTATTTCACGTGTCGCACCGGTCTATGCAGATAGGCCATAATCCGTCACAAATAGATTTATCACTGTTTACAGACTAGTATACATGCCGCACCAGTCCAAGTTAAGCTTTTGTGACATGCGGTTTTTCGAATGTTGCAGGGCGATGGCGCAGCACAAAGCATTCCCATGGATTTCGGGTAATATGATGAATAAATTCAAAGCCTAAGGCGGTAAAGGCTTGTTCGATTTCCGCCGCGCGCCAGGTGAGAATGCCAGAGAAAATGCAAAACCCATCGGCTTTCAGGTGTTTTTGGATGGTTTTAGCCATGCTTAGCAGGGTATCAGCCAGCAAATTACACATAATTAAATCGTATGGCGCTGCTTTACCCACATTTGGGTTGTAAAATCCATCGCTATGCAGCGCTTGCACGCGGCCTTCCAGGGCATATTCGGCAATGGTGGCTTGCGTATCCTGTACGGCTTTGGGTGCAATATCGACAGCCAGCACCTGCGCATCCCAAATGGCAGCCGCCGTTACGCTTAAAATACCATTGCCACAGCCCATATCGAGAATCTGGCTAAAAGCCTGCTGTGCATGCAGCCATTGCATCGCCTCCAGACACGCTTCGGTGGAGGGATGAAGGTTTTGAGTATTAATTGCGATATCCATGGTTAAAACGTTAATTTATATCGTATAAACATAATTTTAATCATTAGGGGACTAGAATTATTCTTCTACAGGTTATTTAGCACAAATTCATCCATGAAAAAACGTATCTTAATCGTCGAAGATAATGAGCTTAATTTAAAGCTGTTTCGTGATTTGCTCACGGCGCATGGGTATGAAACCATGGAGACCAAAGAGGGCTTTGAAGCGATTGCGATTACGCGCAAAGAAAAACCTGATTTAATTTTGATGGATATTCAGTTGCCTGAAATATCCGGTATCGATGTAACGCGCAAACTCAAGTCTGATGCGGCTACCAGCAGTATCCCCATCATTGCGGTGACGGCGTTTGCAATGAAAGACGATGAAGAAAAAATTCTCTCGGCTGGATGTCAGGCCTATTTATCCAAGCCGATTTCGATCGTTCCCTTTTTGAATACAGTCCGCCGCTTTTTAGGCGAAGAGGAGATGGTGTAAATGACGGCACAAATTTTAGTGGTGGATGACGTGCCAGCCAATATCAAGCTGCTGGAGGCGAAACTCGCCAGCGAATATTATGACGTGATTACAGCAAAAGATGGCTTTGAAGCTATTGAGAAAACTAAAGAGAATAAACCCGATCTGATTTTGCTCGACGTGATGATGCCCGGCATGGATGGGTTTGAAACATGCCGAAAACTCAAGGAAAATGTCGACGTATCGCATATTCCGGTGGTGATGGTCACTGCCTTGTCCGAAAAATCGGACCGCCTCAAGGGTCTGGAATCCGGCGCCGATGACTTTATCACCAAGCCGATTAACGACACGGCGCTTTTTGCGCGCGTGCGTTCGCTGGTGCGTATTAAAACGCTGCTCGATGAATTACGCCTGCGTGACAAAACCAGTTTGCAGATGGGTATTCAAACCGAAGAGAGCAACCAGTTCATCTCCGATGTGGCCGGTGCACATGTAATATTAGTTGATGACGATACGGTGCAGGGTAAACAGATTGTCGCCAAGCTGAGCGAGACTTATAAGGTGGAGTGGGTGCAAGATCCCGAGCAGGCGGTCAACACGGTGCTTGCTTGTGAATCGCTCGATGCGATTATGATCAGCACGTTGCTGACCGATACGGATGGGCTGCGGTTATCGTCGCAAATTAAAAGCCACGAAGAAGTGCGCAACGTGCCATTGTTGGTGTTTGTCGATGAAGACGATCAGCGCACGATGCTCAAAGCGCTCGAGATGGGTATCAATGATTACCTCACGGTGCCGGTCGATAAAAACGAAATGACCGCGCGGCTGCGCACGCAAATTCGCCGCAAGCGTTATCAAGAAGCGTTGAAATCGCAATACCAGCAAAGCATCTCGATGGCGGTCACTGATGGTTTAACCGGCCTTTACAATCGCCATTACCTCAATACCCACTTAGAGAACATGGTGAAACAAGCGGTAAAGAACGGCAAAAATTTAGGCTTGATGATCATGGATATGGATCATTTCAAAAGCGTCAACGATACCTATGGTCACGATGTGGGTGACCAGGTGCTCAAACAGTTGGCTGAAATTATTATCAAGATGTCGCGCTCAACCGATTTAGCCGCGCGTTTTGGCGGTGAGGAGTTTGTGATCCTCATGCCGGAAGCCGATCCGCAATCAGCGCTTAATGCGGCAAACCGCATGCGCGAAATGGTTGAATCCACGCCGTTTAAAATTAGCTCTGAACCGCATGAGTTGAAAAAAACCATCTCGATTGGGGTGTCGAATATTCACTCTGAAGGCGACAGTGCCGAAGCCTTGCTCAAACGCGCCGACGAAGCGCTGTATTCCGCGAAGAAAAGCGGCCGCAATCAGGTGAAGACGTCTGCCAAGTTAGTGCCCAGCGGCTGGTAGTTAGACCGTATCATTCGGATTGCGAAATAGATCCGGAAAAAATTGGCTGAGTTTTCTTTTTCCCACATATAAGAGGATAGAAAGCAATATAGTAAATCCTATGGCAAATACCCATATCGGTTCACGCACCTGCGGTACAAAAAAACCGACCATAAAAAGCGCCGCCGGAATAATATATACGTAGCGCAGCCCGCGCCAGATCTGACGAATTTTTGCTTTGAAAGTGTATTCATCAACCGGTTTCCCATTGATGCGATAGCCGCTGATTTTCTTTGATGTGGGGGTGGATATGCTATCATTCGAAAGAGTATTATTTTCTTTATTCATTGTGTCTCCTATAGATCAAAAACGCCAATGACCGGCGTATGATCGGACGGTTTTTCCAGCGCGCGCAATTCTTTATGCACGCGGCAATCACGCAATTTTTCCAGCGCTTTGGTCGATAGCAACAGATGATCGATGCGCAGTCCGTCATCGCGGTGATAAGCGCCGGCGCGATAATCCCACCAGCTATAGCCCCCGTCTTTTGGTTGAATGGCGCGATACGCATCATGCAGCCCGAGATGAATCATGCGCCGCCAACTGGTGCGCACCAGATCATGGGTGAGTACGCTGCCATGCCACTGGATGGGGTCGTGCACATCGATATCTTCAGGGGCGATATTATAATCGCCACCAATCACCATCGCTTCATCATAGGTCAGCAGATTTTTAAGATGTGTTTTTAACCGCTCAAGAAAAGCGAGCTTATATTGAAATTTATCAGAGTCTGCGGTCTGACCATTGGGCACATAAACCGATGCCACTCTGATTACCCCGGAAGGAATTTCTGCTACCGCCTCAATATAACGTGCCTGCAGATCAGCATCATCGCCTGCAAGGCCACGGTGAATATCCGATAAGCGGAATTTAGAGAGAATGGCCACGCCGTTATAGGTTTTCTGGCCATGGGTTGCGATATTATAGCCCAGCTCCTCAATCTCGGTGCAGGGAAACGCATCATCGATACATTTGAGTTCTTGCAGCAGCACAATATCGGGTGATTCCGCGCGCAACCATTGCAACAGATGCGGCACACGCACTTTGATCGAGTTTACATTCCAGGTGGCAATGGAGATCATTATAGAGGCAATCTCCGGTATACGCTCTTACGCTTCACAGTGAGACGGAGAATGAGTTGCCGCAGCCACATTTGGCGGTGGCGTTGGGGTTTTTGATAGAAAAACCGGCTTGCGCTAAATCTTCCGTATAGTCTAACACCGATCCTTTGAGCAGGTCGATCGACACATCATCAATCACCACTTCAGCGCCGGCATGGCTTACAATCGTATCGTTATTGCCAACGATGCCGTCATCCATGTTAAATTCATACTGAAAACCTGAGCAACCGCCGCCTTTGACCGTGACGCGAAAGCGTAGGTCAGGCTTACTCTCCGATTGACGGATTTGCACAATGCGTGCGGCTGCGGCATCCGTCAGTGAAAACGGCGTCTGGGGCGGGGCTGAAGTAGGGGGCTGCGTGCTAATATTTTCCATAGGTAAAATATGGGGTATTTTCTTAGTTTTTGCAAGAGGTTGGGGAAATATGCTGAATGTGGTTGTGTTTTGAAACACTTAGCGTTATTCATGTCCACCCATGACCACAGCAAATGTAAAAAATATAACGCTGGCTTCCTATGCTTGCAAACCCGAGACAAGCAGGGGCCGCCTATATCCGGAAGCAGAAAGCAACACGCGTTCTGCCTACCAACGCGATCGCGATCGTATTATCCATTCAACGGCCTTTCGCCGCCTGGAATATAAGACGCAAGTCTTCGTCAATCACGAGGGCGATCATTACCGAAACCGCCTGACTCACAGCTTGGAAGTGTCGCAATTGGCACGCTCCACCTGCCGCGCTTTGGGCCTCAATGAAGATTTGGCCGAAGCCTTGGCGCTCGCGCATGATCTGGGCCATACGCCTTTTGGTCATGCCGGTGAAGATGCGCTGAGCGAAGTGATGGAAGCATTTGGTGGCTTTGACCATAATGCTCATACGCTGCGTATTCTAACCAGCCTCGAACATCGCTACGCCGAATTTGACGGCTTGAACCTGACCTGGGAAACGCTGGAAGGCGTGGCAAAGCATAACGGTCCGCTGATTCGTCCGAATGCGAGCCCGATTCTAAAAATGTGGAAAAATTTCACCGGCAATTTGAAATCAGCCGGTAAAAACGCCACGGCAGAAGATATCCATGGCGGCCCACCATCCGCGCGCGGTGAAGTGCGCATTGGTGTTGCGCGTAAAACCGCATCGCAAGCCCGTGTCGCAAGTGCAGCAAGCCCGGGTTTGCCACGTGCGATTGCTGAATATAATGCTAAGCACGATTTAGAGCTCGACACCTATGCGAGCGGCGAGGCGCAAGTGGCATCACTATGCGATGATATTGCCTATAACAACCACGATATCGATGATGGTCTGCGTGCCGGCTTATTCACCTTGGAACAGCTGGAGCAAATCGATGCGGTGTCGCGCATTCTAAATGATGTGCGTCGTGCGTATCCGCATATTGATCAGCAGCGCCTGATTCATGAAATGACCCGTCGCATCATCAACCGCATGGTCACCGATTTGATCGAGCAAAGCACCAAGAACATCAAAAATTTCAACATCGAAAAGCCGGAAGATATCCGCAAGCTGAATAAGCCATTGATTGAGTTCTCGCCCGAAATGCAGGAAGTGAATCTACAGCTCAAAGAATTTTTGATGATCAATATGTATCGTCATTATAAGGTCAACCGCATGGCTAGCAAAGCGCGCCGTGTGGTGAAAGACTTGTTCAATTTCTATATTTCTGAACCTAACTGCTTGCCAAACGGCTGGCGTGAGTTAGCAGGTGGTGTGAAAACCGCAAAAACGGGCATGGTGGTGGCTGATTTTATTGCCGGCATGACCGATCGCTTTGCGCTTGATGAGCATCAGCGCATTTTCGATGTGCGCGCACGAAGCTGGATTGATAAATAGTTTTGCCACATGCATGTGTTTAAAGGCATTGAGCGCACGTTGCATGGAGTCATTGAGCAGTTAGTTACTGAAAAGAAACTGCCTGGCCCGATTACGTGTGACAAAATTGAAGCCACTCCACCCAAAGACACCGCGCATGGTGATATTGCTACCAACGCAGCGCTAGTGATTGCCGCCCAAGTGGGCAAAAAACCCAAAGAAGTCGCTGATATTTTATTGCCGCTGATCGCAGCGTTGCCCAACGTGGATGCGGCTGAGATTGCCGGCCCTGGCTTTATCAATATACGCTTGAAGCCTACCGTATGGCAAAACGCGGTTGCAACGATTATCGCACAAGGCACGGGCTACGGCACTTCATCGGCCGGACAAAACCGCAAGGTTAATGTTGAATATGTATCGGCCAACCCCACCGGTCCTATGCATGTGGGACATGGGCGCGGCGCGGTGTTTGGCGATGCGCTGGCAAACATCATGGTCAAAGCCGGATATGACGTCACCCGCGAATATTATATCAATGATGCGGGCGGGCAGGTGGATAAGCTCGCTGACTCAGCATTTTTGCGTTACCGCGAGGCTTGTGGCGAAACCATCGGTGATATTCCAGAAGGCCTGTATCCTGGCGATTACTTGGTGCCGGTTGGTGTGGCGCTCAAAGAAAAATACGGCAAAGAATTGCTGACTAAAGCACGTGAAGATTATCTGCCGCTGGTGCGCCGCCTGGCGCTTGATATGATGATGGAGCTGATTAAATCGGATCTGGCGATTATCGGCATTCACCATAATGTCTTCAGCTCCGAGCAAGCCGTGCGCGATGCCGGAAAAGTGGAAGAGGCGGTAGCGTTGCTGGAACAAAAAGGCCTGATTTATACCGGTGTGTTGGAGCCTCCTAAAGGCAAGCCGGCGCCGGAAGATTGGGAGCCGAAACCGCAGACCTTGTTCCGCTCGACGCAGTTTGGCGATGATATTGATCGCGCCATCAAAAAATCCGATGGCAGCTGGGCCTATATCACACCGGATATTGCTTATCATTTCGATAAATGCCAACGCGGGTTCGATACGCTGATCGACGTGTTTGGCGCTGACCATGCAGGTTATGTGAAGCGCTTGAAAGCAGCAGTAAGCGCGCTGTCTGGCGGCAAAGTGCCGCTGGATATTAAGTTGTGCCAGCTGGTTAAATTCATGCGCCGCGGCGAGCCGCTTAAAATGTCCAAACGTGCCGGCACCTTTGTAACGGTGCGCGAAGTGGTCGACGAAGTGGGTAAGGATGTATTCCGCTTTATTATGCTCACACGCAAAAACGATGTGCCGCTGGATTTCGATTTTGAAAAAGTAATGGAACAGTCGAAAGACAATCCCGTATTTTATGTGCAATACGCCCATGCGCGCGCACATTCGATCCTGCGCAATGCGAAGCTTGATGTGCCGGCTGCTTTCGATGTGAAAGCCGGGCAGGCGGTGGCTAAGCTTTCCCATCCGGCCGAGCTGGAATTGATCCGTTTACTGTGCGGTTGGCCGCGTATGATTGAGTCTGCGGCTGCTGCTTTTGAGCCGCATCGCATTGCGTTTTACCTGCAAGAAGTGGCGGCTGCCTTTCATGGATTATGGAATTTAGGTAATGATGACTTAGGGCTTCGCTTTATCCAAAAACATGATATAGAGATTACGGCAGCTCGGTTATGCCTGGCTCGCGCTGTAGCAACAGTTATTGCTTCAGGACTACAAGTGTTGGGTGTTGAACCTCTGGAAGAAATGCGCTGATGGCTGATGAGTTTGAACGCATGGTAGATAAATATAAACAAGATGGCTCGGGTCCCGAGCTTCCCCGTTTCGTGCCGGTGGCAGTCGTGTTTGGCGCGATCGCTGGCTTCGCTTGGCTCGCATGGTATGCCTACCATAGCGGCGCCCAATCGTTGAACGAAGATAACCTTATTGTGATCGAAGCCGATAGCGTGCCGATCAAAGAAAAGCCCCTCGATCCAGGTGGCATGAAATTCCCTAACCAGGATAAAACCGTATTTGAGACCTTCTCGTCGAATAATCAGCCTCCGAAGGTTGAGCGTGTATTGCCGCCGCCGGAAGATCCGATGCCTAAAGGTGATGAGGATGCGGACACCAAAACCTGGGTGAACGACAAGCTGCAACAAAAAGAAAAAGTAGCGATCGATGAAGAGCGTGCGAAAAAAGTAGCAGAAGATGCCGTGCGTGCCTTTGAAGATGCTGCGAAAGCAGAAGAGGGTGAAGCCAAACAAGCAGCTTCTGATCCAAAAGCCAAAGCGGCTGCTAAAACGCCTGCTGAAAACAGCACCGGCACTATCCGCAAAGATATGGATAGTTCGATTAAAACCTACACCGCTGAGAAAACGCCGGAGAAAATAGCTGAGAAAGCTGCAGAGAAGCCAGTTGAAAAACCAGCTGACAAGCCGGTAGAAAAACCAGTGGAAAAAGTTGCGGAAAAAGCCAAAGAAGCACCTGCGGCGAAAACCAAAGTGGCAACCAAGCCGGAAGCAAAACCAGCGAAGGAAGTGGCTGCTGAAGAACCAAGCGATGATGTAGTCGTGGCGGAAAAAGAAGAAAAACCTGCTGCGGCCCCTAAGGCTACTGCTTCAGGTGCAGCGGGTACGATGCTTCAGCTCGGTGCATGGCGCAGCGAAAAAGAATGCCGTGATGCGTTTGCCAGCCTGCAGAAAAAATACAAAGCGCTGGGTCAGAAAACGCCGGTGATTGTTAAAGCTGATCTGGGTGATAAAGGTATCTATTACCGTCTGCGTATCGGCGGCTTTGCCAACGCGCAGGATGCCAAAGCTTACTGCGCGACGCTGACGTCTAAAGGTATTTCGTGCAACCGAATCTAGCGGCGGCTATCTTTGGTATCAGCGGTACCGAGCTTTCTGGTGATGAGATGGACTTTTTTGCGGACGTCAATCCGTATGGGTTCATTTTATTTCAGCGCAATTGCGAATCCCCTAAACAAATTCAAAGCCTGATTGATGGCTTGCGCGATGTTACTGGCCGTGAGCGTTTGCCGATTTTAATCGACCAAGAAGGCGGGCGCGTTGCGCGTCTTAAGCCGCCGCACTGGCCGGTTTATCCGCCAGCGAAAAAATTTGCTGATATGTATGCGCATTATAAGCAACGTGCTTTGCGCGGTGCGTTTCTGACGGCGCGTCTTATTGCGCATGATCTCTATACGCTGGGTATTACGGTCGATTGTGCACCGGTTGCCGATTTGAATGTGGATGGCGCGCATGATGTAATTGGTGATCGCGCGTACGGTAAAGATGCAAATCAGGTGGCGGCACTCGCGGGCGCTACCGCCAAAGGCTTGATGGAAGGTGGCATCGTGCCGGTGCTCAAACATATCCCAGGCCATGGCCGTGCAACGGCCGATAGCCATTTGGAGTTGCCTTGCGTCGATGCGAAAACCGAGCTGTTGCGCAACACCGATTTTGTGCCCTTTAAAGCACTGGCAAATTTGCCAATGGCGATGACCGCGCATGTGCTCTATAGCGCCTTCGATGATAAATGCCTGGCTACGGTATCAAGGACGATGATCGATCTGATCCGCCGTGAAATCGGGTTTAATGGTTTGCTGATGTCGGATGATTTGTCGATGAAGGCGATGCAGGGTGATTTTACGCAGCGCACGCGCGATACGCTGAATGCGGGTTGTGATGTGGTGCTGCATTGCAATGGTAATTTTGATGAGATGCAAGCCGTGGCCGAAGGTCTTTCGCCACTGGCTGGTGTGCCGCTGACCCGTGCTAATCTCGCGATGAAATCGGTAGGCGATCCGCTGCCGATCGATATTAAAGCCGCACGCAAAGAGCTTGAGCATTTACTAGGAATGTAGGCCATGCCGGAATGGGTGTTTGATGCCTCCAGTTGGATTATTCCTGTCATCTTAGCGGTCACGTTGCATGAGGCGGCGCATGGCTGGATGGCTGAGCGCTTTCATGACAACACCGCGCGTATTTTAGGCCGCGTTACCTTTAATCCCTTTAAGCATATCGACCGCTTCGGCACCATTGTACTGCCTGGCTTGCTGCTTTTGATGCAATCGCCAGCGCTTTTTGGTTATGCCAAGCCGGTGCCGGTCAATTTTTCGCAATTGCGCCCTGCACGAGTTGGCATGTTTATGGTTGCGATTGCCGGTGTGCTGGTGAATTTTATTTTGGCCTTAATCAGCGCGTTTTTATTGCATATCGATGTGCTGCTGACGCCGGAATGGACGCCCTGGGTGTTTCAAAATCTCTATAAATCCATCCTGATTAACTGTGCCTTGATCGTCTTTAATATGATCCCGATTCTGCCACTCGATGGCGGGCGGGCAGTGGATGCGTTGCTATCGGGCACGCCGCGCCGCCTATACCGTAAATTAGAGCGCTACGGCGTGATCATTGTCTTTGCCGTGGTGCTGCTGCCACCGCTGCTGGGGTCAGAGCTTTCGCAGCAATGGCTCGGAAAGCCTATATTCTTCTTATATACCCTTGTCTTACAATTAAGCGGCAATGGCAGTATCGGCTAAAACCCGTCTTGCGCTTGAAGGCGCATGTGCTAGGCTGGCGCCAACTTATTGTAAGGAGAAATGCTATGGGACTAAGTCTTTCACATCTACTACTTATTTTGCTGATTGTGCTGTTGGTGTTTGGCGCCGGCAAACTGCCTAAAGTCATGGGCGATATCGGCAAAGGCGTGCGCAGCATGCGTGATGGTTTAAAAGCCGACGACGAAAAGCCTGAAGACAAAAAATAATCTGACGGATGTTTGATTTATCACTTTCAGAAATCATCCTGGTGGTAGCGGTTGCCGTTATTTTCATCGGTCCCAAAGAGCTGCCGGCTGTCATTCGCTCTTTTGTCAAATGCATGCGCAGCCTAAAAGCCATGGCCAGCGAGATTCGCCAAGCCTTTGACGAGGTAGCCAAAGAATCCGGCATTGATGATATTAAAAAAGAAATCGATCAGGAAGTGCGCCTCATCCAAGGCGATGACGGCTCGATGTATGAATCCTATCCCATTCCCGTAAGCGAGCCTGGTGATGACCGACGCTAGCGCAGAGCTGCCTAAACAACCCATCATTGAGCATTTACTGGAGCTCAGGCGCCGGCTGGCGATTTGCTTGGTTGCTTTTTTGCTGACGACGGCGCTGTGCTATAGTTTCGCGCAGGAGATTTATGGGTTCTTGGTGGAACCGCTTGCTGCTGCCTTTCCCAATCCCGAGCATCGTCGCCTGATTTATACCAGCTTGATTGAAGCCTTCATGACCTATTTGAAGCTCTCCATCTTTGCTGGCTTCTTTTTGTCATTTCCGGTGATTGCCCATCAGTTTTATGGCTTCTTGGCACCAGGATTGTATCGCAAGGAAAGGCGCGCGCTCATCCCGTATTTGGTGGCAGCACCCATTATGTTTATCGCGGGCGCGGCCTTTGTGTATTATTTTATTTTTCCGGCGGCCTGGCATTTCTTCTTAGGCTTTGAAACCACCGATGGGGCGGGCGGGCTTGCCATTCAGCTAGAAGCAAAAGTATCGGATTATCTAAGCCTGGTGATGCATTTGATCATGGCCTTTGGCCTGTCGTTTCAACTGCCGGTGGTGTTGGTGCTTTTGGTGCGCTCCGGCTTTATGCAGCTTTCCACTTTAAAGCGCGGCAGGCGTTATGCGATCGTGATTATCGTAACGGTTGCAGCTTTCATCACGCCTCCGGATGTGTTTAGCCAAATAGCGCTTTCCGTCCCGCTTTATCTGCTTTATGAAGTGTCTATTCTCTTATGTCGTAACGTAAAACCCGCAGAGCTTGACCATGCATGATATTAAATTGATTCGCAGCAATCCCGAAGCCTTTGATGAAGGCATGAAACGTCGTGGCCTGCCACCCAAATCGGCTGAGATTTTGAAGCTCGATGAAGAAAAGCGCAAACGTCAGACCGAGTTGCAAGAGCTGCTCTCTAAGCGCAACCAATTTGCCAAAGCCATCGGTGAAGCCAAGCGCAAGGGCGAGAATGCCGATGCCATCATGGAAGAGTCAAAGCGCAATAACGATGCGATTGCAACACTTGAAGCCAATTTGAATGAAGGCGGCGAACTGGAAACGCTGCTAGCATCATTGCCGAATATTCCAGCCGATGATGTGC
Source organism: Rickettsiales bacterium (assembly GCA_033762715.1). Classification (GTDB taxonomy): domain Bacteria; phylum Pseudomonadota; class Alphaproteobacteria; order Rickettsiales; family SXRF01; genus JANRLL01. Next base: position 69,434 of record JANRLL010000016.1, read on the forward strand.
CGGTGGGGCCAGAAGAAACCGCTAATAAAATCGTGCGTACTCATGGCAAAAAGCCGGAACTGACTTTCAAGCCTAAAGAGCATTTTGAGCTTGGCGAACAATTAGGGCTGATGGATTTTGAAACAGCGGCCAAACTTTCCGGCGCACGTTTTGTATTGCTCTCGGGCGCATTGGCACGTTTAGAGCGCGCCTTGGCAAGTTTCTTTTTGGATAATAATATCGCAGCCGGCTATACCGAAATTATGCCGCCTTTTTTGGTGCGCGATAATGCTGTGTTTGGCACCGGACAATTGCCTAAATTCGGCGAAGATTTGTTTAAAACCACCAACGGCTTTTGGTTGATTCCCACTGCAGAAGTATCACTCACCAATATCGTGGCCGATTCGATTTTGGATGAAGAGTCGCTGCCCCGCCGCTATACGGCCTACACGCCGTGCTTCCGCTCAGAGGCAGGCTCAGCCGGTAAAGACACGCGCGGTATGATCCGCCAGCATCAGTTCAGCAAAGTCGAGCTGGTGAGCATTACGCACCCCGATAAATCGGTGGAAGAGCATGAGCGCATGGTCGCCACGTCAGAATCGATTTTGCAAAAGTTGGGCTTGCATTACCAAGTGGTTCTGCTTTCGACCGAAGCCGGATTTTCCAACCAAAAAACCTATGACATCGAAGTTTGGTTGCCTGGCCAGAATAGCTATCGCGAAATTTCCAGCTGCTCGAATTGCGGGGCATTCCAGGCACGCCGCATGAAAGCGCGTTTCAAAGCCAAAGGTGCCAAAGAAACCCAATTTGTGCATACGCTCAACGGTTCGGGCTTGCCAATTGGCCGTACCATGGTTGCGATATTGGAAAATTATCAGCAAGCCGATGGCAGCATCGTCGTGCCGGAAGCGCTGCGCCCTTATATGGGCGGTCTTGACGTGATCAAGGCTTAAGCATGCGCATCCTGGTCACTAATGATGATGGTATTAATGCCGATGGGCTAGAAGCGCTGGAGCGCATCGCTAAAAAATTATCCAAAGATGTGTGGGTGGTAGCGCCCGAACAGGAGCAAAGCGGAGCAGGGCATTCGCTGACCTTGCATGTGCCGGTGCGTGTGCGCAAAATTGCTGCCAAACGTTTTGCCGTAAGCGGTACGCCGACCGATTGCGTGTTGCTGGCGCTCAAGCAAATCATGGGCAAGGCGCCGGACTTAGTGCTGTCGGGCATTAACCGCGGCTCGAATGTGGGCGATGATGTGACCTATTCTGGAACGATTGCTGCTGCTATGGAAGCGACGTTACTTGGCGTGCCTGCTATTGCGCTTAGCCAGCTCTATGAGGATCGCGAAGAAGTCCCCTATACCACGGCGGAGCATTTTTCGCCTGCGCTTATTAAACAATTAGTGGCTGCGAATTGGGCTGAGCAAACGCTCATCAATATCAACTTTCCTAAATGCCCACGCACGAAAGTCAAAGGCATACGCGTCTGCCCGCAAGGCAAGCGCCTGGTGAATGTGGCGTTGTCAGAGCGTGTGGACCCGAAAGGACGTCCGTATTTCTGGCTGGGTGGTGCGCGTGATGATCGCTCGGACCGTGCTGGCGTCGATGTTGAATTGTTGGGCAAAGGCTATGTGACAGTGACACCACTTCGCATGGATTTGACCGATTATGAATCGATGGAAGTCATTCGCCAAGCAGTGACGGGACGAAAAACCCGTGCGTCTTAAAGTTTCTTTAAGAAATAATGCGTAGCGTCCGGCAAGTGACACAGCATATGACACAGCGTACCCAGTTTCATTTTACGCCTTATCCGCCCCTGTCGGATGAGGAGCTGTCCAATCGCCTGCGCCTATTGATGAGCCTGCGCTTGCGCGGTATCCAAGATACGGCGGTGCTATCGGCTATTGAACATACACCGCGTGAAATTTTTATCGAAGAGGCTTTCCGCGAACATGCTTATGACGATGTGGCGTTGCCGATTGCAGCCGGACAAACCATCAGCCAGCCAACCATTGTGGCTGCTATGACCTGCGCGCTGAATGTAAAGCCTGGTTTGCGCGTGCTCGAGATTGGCACCGGATCGGGCTACCAGACAGCGGTATTGGCAAGACTTTCGCGCCGCGTATATACCATCGAGCGTCACCGCGAACTTATGCGCTTAGCCGAAGAGCGTTTTGTCTATTTGAAACTCACCAATGTCGTCACCAAAATAGGCGATGGCAGCAAAGGCTGGCGCGAAGCGGCACCCTTTGAACGCATTTTAGTGACTGCGGCTGCCCCTGAAATCCCGCAAGCCTTGCTCGATCAACTGGCGCCAGACGGTATTATGGTGATTCCTATTGGCGATGCCAGCAGCGATCAATTTCTTATGAAAATACAAAAGGCTAGTGATGGAACGCTCAGCAAAGAGCGGCTAATGGGCGTACGTTTTGTTCCGTTAGTGGAAGGAAAAACCCCGCAAGAGGCCGCAGTTTAGAAGGCCGTTCACGCTTTATTAACGCAAATAATGTAATTCTCAGGGTGTATTCACAGCACGCCGAGGTTTTATGTCACGCTTGATAAGTAGCGTTTCGCTGGTTGCTTCTCTTCTTTTCACCGCTGCCTGCACACAACCGGCAGCGCATGTTGAATTGCGTGGCCAAGAAACTTTTGGCCCAGGTTCTTCACGTTATGCAAAGACGGGAAATGGTCCGGTTCAAACACCATATAATCCGGAAACCATCGTGGCGAGCTATTCTAAAGTTTCTTATCCAGCTGAGCAACGCTCCAACTCATCGGGCTCTAGCTACGCATCTGACGAAACCAGTCAGGATGCAGCAGTCAGTGCAGTAGGTGTCAGTGATTTATCGCCGCCGCAAAAAGCAGCGGAACCCGCCAAAACCGTAGTGATTGAAAAACCTAGCAGCCAAGCGGCAGAGCCTTCTGCGGTTGATTGGCCGGTTGATAAGCAAGCCAGTAGCGCAGCACCGGTGCAAAGCATCAATCCCTGGACCAAGAAACCACGCGACCTAAGCTCCGAAAAACCACAAGCGCAAAAAGCCGCATCGCCTGCTGTAGTGGCGTCGCGCAATGCCGTGAATCCGCTTACTACCTCAACACAAAAAGTAGCCTACATCTGGCCGGTGGAAAGTAAAAAACTGGCATCGGGCTATGGCGCGCAAGGTGCAGGCAAAGTCAATGATGGAGTGAATATTGTTGCAGCCAACGGCGAGCCAGTTTGGGCAGCCGCTGACGGCGAAGTGGTTTATGCCGACAATAGTTTGGAAAGCCACGGCAACATGATCATTATCAAACATCCCGGCGGAAAAACCACCTCCTATGCGCATTTGAGCAAAAACACGGTCGATAAATATGACCGCGTGAAACAAGGCGATATCATTGGTTATGTTGGCTCAAGCGGTCATGTTAAAAACGCGCAGCTTTACTTTGAAGTGCGTGATGGCAAGCAGCCGGTAGACCCTATGAAAGTGGTAAGCCGCGCGGTGGCTGGACTTTAAGCTCCCTCTTGTAATCGTTAATAAGAATTAGTATTCTGGGCTCCTATCCAGGAGCATCCCGCATGAGCGCGTCACCTACCGTTGTTGCCATTGAAACAGCCGTCACCGATTACCATTACGATGAAAGCAAAGCAAACGTTGCGCTGCGCGATCAGTTTTTAGCTTCGCTGCGTCCCGAAAACCCGCCGCGCAAAGGCGAAAACCTCATGGTGCCGTTGCAGGAATTTGAGCAAAAGCTAATTGCCTTTGCGACGGCGCATCAATTGACACTCAGCGGCGATAGCCAGCAAGAACAAGCCGAATCGGCGCGCGATCAGATTATAGGCAAGCCCACGGCGATTGAAGCCGGTGGCGCGCTTGCTAATAGTTTTCATTTAATGATGAATGCGAAGATTGATAAAAAATCAGCCATTCCCTCGGGCGTATTTGTAACCGCTGTGGGGGATGATCCGGCAGGGAAAGTATTTGCCGATTCGATGCAAGGCTTTATCAATCACCCTGCGCCTCAAGACCGCACCATGGTGGTGCATTCCATTCCCATCGATGGCGACCGTATTTTAATTTCCAATCCCGATTTGGAAAAGCCCTGCCAAAATCATATGTCGCCTGAGCAATTGGATGCGATTGATTTTAGCCGCACCAAGATGGTGATGCTGGGTGGCTATATGAAATATACCGGTAAATATGATGCGTTTTTAGATAAGCTGATTGAGAAGGTCGAGGCTGTATCGCAAGATCCAGCGCAGCGTCCGACCATTGTGCTTACTGCCGCTTCACAAGATATTGCCGACTCGCAGACCTTGAAAGATGCGGTGGCAAAAGTCACTCAAGTAGCGCCGGTGGTGGTGATGGCGAACACTGGCGAGTTTCGCCGGTTGCTTGGGCGCGACAGCCAGTGGCGTGCGGAGCATGAACCCAAATGGCAAGCAGACGGCACTAAAAAAGAAGGCGCGGCGTTAGAGCAGGCCAAGCAAGGCGATAAGGCATATCAGATTGATAAATATTTGGCTAATGACGATGCGTTTCGCGCCGCATTCCAACAATATTGCGATGGCGATTTGCCGGTTTCCTTTGTGGCGACCAACGGTAAAAAAGGCGTACGCGTGTTAGATAATAATGGCATCTCTGATTTTTACGTCCCGCCTAAGCCGCCGAAAGGGGTGGTTAATACGGTAGGTGGTGGCGATGCGTTTGCGGGCGGCTATCTGTTAGGGCAGGCGCTAGGGCTGCCGCAGCGCCAGAAAGCCGATTTGGGATTTACGGCGGCCGGACAAGTGATCGGCCAGCATGAAGCACGCTTGCCGCAGACGAAAACCGAAGATGGCCGTTCGGGTGTAACGGCTTATCTGGATAGTAACAATGAAATGCACCGCAAGCTGCTTGCGAATATGCGACGCTTGCAAGAACGGCAATTAGCAGCGTGATTAGCTGATATTTTTTCCTAAGCGACCCGCAAGATCCTGAATAAATTGCCAGGCGACACGGCCTGAGCGCGCACCGCGTGTGATCGACCATTCGAGCGATTGGCGGCGCAATTCATCGGTTGGGGTATTGAGCTTATATTTTTTGGCATAGGCTTCCACAATCGCTAGATAGGTCTCCTGATCGCAGGGATGAAAACCCAGCCACAGGCCAAAGCGATCCGAGAGCGAGATTTTTTCCTCCGAGGCTTCACTCGGGTGAATGGCTGTACTGCGCTCGTTTTCTACCATTTCGCGCGGCATCAAATGGCGGCGGTTGGAAGTCGCGTAAAACAAGATGTGATCGGGTTTGGCTTCAATACCGCCTTCGAGGACCGTTTTGAGTGATTTGTAGGAATTATCGCCGCCATCGAACGACAAATCATCGCAAAAAATAATGAAACGGCGAATAACCCACCCGCGCAGCAGATGAATCAGATGAGGCAGGCTGGGTAAATCCTCGCGGTGGATTTCAATCAGCACCAGCGATTTCGGATTCTGGCGGTTGATATGCTGGTGTATGGCTTTGACCAACGAGCTTTTACCCGTGCCGCGCGCGCCCCACAATAGCGCGTTATTGGCCGAATGGCCCTTGGCAAATTGTAGCGTATTGGCCAGCAATTTTTCTTTTACATCATCGATGCCCTGCAACAAAGCCAGCTCAATTGTATGCGGCTCTGAAACCGGCAGCAGCTCTTTTTTTTCCGCATGCCATACGTAAGCCTCGGCGCTTTTGATTTCAATCACGGGATCGGATTTAGGCGCAAGATTTTCCAGTGCTTGGGCAATTCGTTGTAAAACTCGGATGGCATCTTGTGTTGTCATGCATAACCACTATCATTCTTACTATGGAAAATAAATCTATTTCGCGGATCTATTGTGCCGTTTAAGGCCGCGGCGGGTACTGAATAAACGACAGCACCGTGCCGTCATTGGGGCGTGTAAGCAACGGAATGCTTTCCAGTAGATAATCCACCATGCCCAGCGGATCATGCATCAAATGCTCGAAGCGGCAGAGAATGGTTTGCAGATTTTGTGTGTTGTTTTGCAATTGCGTTTCATAACGCGCGGCTAGTGCCAAGCCTGCTTCTTGGGTGAACCCATTGCGACGTGTCAGCGAATCGGCGATCTCATACGGATCGCGCTCGGTGGTGAGGATAATCGGATTTTGGATATAGTTGAGCCAGCAGGGCAAGGTGAAACAAAAGCGCGGGTCTTTCATCACCCAAACCGGATGTTTACTAAGCGTGTGAACGATGGTGCGCATCGAGGCATTAACCGATGCATCTAGCTGGACAAAATTGCGCTCATCCCAGGCCTCGGTTGAGTGCCAATTGCATCCCATCTGGCGCATAATGGCCTGGTTGGTGGCTAGCACGTCATTGCGCTCGAAAAAGCCCTTGGGGTTATCGGGGCTGGCCGGAAGCAGGGCAGCCGCTTCGCCCACATGGGCGCCCATTAGCTGCAAAAGCCCGGTGAGAGCTGAAGTGCCGCTTCGGTGCATGCCGACTACCAGAATGGGTTGGGTTATCATTGGCGTTGGTTTTTGTTCGTTTATTCATTACTATAGCATGATAACCCAAAAACTAAACTGTTATGGCCCAACCACGCAAACGCATTTTTGTGCAGATCGCAAGTTACCGCGATCCCGAATGCCAGCCGACAATTGATGATCTATTTGCGAAGGCGGAGCATCCGGCGCGCGTGTTCGTCGGGGTGTGTTTGCAAACCGATCCCAAGTATGATGCGGATTGCCAATTGGTGCCGCATCCGAATGTGCGTGTGACCGCCTATGATGTGCAGGAAAGTCAAGGTGCCGGCTGGGCGCGCAACCAAGCCCAAAAATTATGGGCTGGCGAGGAATACACGTTGCAGATCCAGGCGCATATGCGCTTTGAATCCGGTTGGGATACGCTGTTCATTGATGAGCTGGAAAAACTACCTTCGAAAAAACCAGCGCTCACGGCATGGCTTCCCTCCTATGTGCCGCCTGACCGCTTAGAGCCGCTGGAAGACAAATTACCGATTGCAGCCGTCGCACGCTTAGGGGGGGGCGAGGATGCGCAAATGATTCATATGGCGCGTAGGCTTGTGCCTGCCAGTGAAGCTAAAGGCAAAATTATCCCCACGCCGCTATGGGTCGGTAATTTCCTGTTTGCGCGCTCGGAGTTATTTTCCGAGATTGCATTCGACCCGCATATTTATTTCTGGGGTGAGGAGATCAATTATTCGGTGCGGCTTTATACGCATGGCTGGGATCTGTTTCATCTAAACCAACTCGTGGCCTATCATTGCTGGATTCGCAAAGATGCGCGCGATGCGGCGCTATACCGCGATCAGCAGCATCAGAAAAATCGCTTAGCGCTGGAGCGCAATTTGCAACTGCTGGGCCTCAAGCAAGCCACACGCAAAGAAGCCCTAGACGAAATCGAACGCTACGGCTTGGGTTCTGCGCGCACGCTGCAAGATTATTGGGCCTTTGCTGCCATCGATTTTCCGGGATGGTGGGGCTATATACAAAGTGATCAGCCGTCTATTTTCGTAGCTATTGCCAGTTACCGCGATCCGGAATTGCGCCACACCATTGCCGATCTCTTCGACAAAGCCCAATCGCCGCATCGCCTGCGGGTCGGGGTGTGTCTGCAGGTGGGAGAGAGCGATGAAGCCTGCATGCTGCCGCAGGATTGGGATGGGCGTGTGCGTATCCAGCAGGTGGACTATGCCAAAAGCAAAGGTGCCGGATGGGCGCGCTCGCAAGCGCATGCGCTGCGACAAGGTGAGGCCTTTGTACTGCAAATTGACAGCCATATGCGCTTTGAAGCAGGCTGGGATGCGATGCTGATTGATATGTTAGAGCGCGCGCCATCGCCTAAGGCGGTGATCTCCGGCTATGCCTCTAACTATGAACCGCCGAATGAGCGCTATACTCATCCAGGGCAGGTGCTGCGCATTTGCGTGCGCGGATTTGCCGAAGAAAAACATCCGCAACTGCTGCATATGACCGGTGATTTCATCGCCGAGCAAGACCCGCAAGCAGGCGGCCTTTATCCGTCGCCTTTCTGCATTCAGAACTTCCTGTTCGCGCGTGGCAGCTTTTTTGATGAGGTGCCGATCGATCCGCATTTTGCCTTTTACGGCGATGAAATTAGCCACGGCGCGCGGCTCTGGACGCATGGCTATGATGTGTTCCAGCCCGATCATCCGGTGCTTTATCACTACTGGATTCGTGGCGATCAGCTGCATCTGCATGAATATCGCGATGCGCATAACAAAGAGAATAATCGCTCCTACCAGCGCATTCGTCACCTGCTAGGATTTGAAACCACCAGCAACCGCGATGCGCTCAAAGAGATTAAAAAATATGGACTGGGGGATGTGCGCGCATTGAAGGATTGGTGGGAGTTTGCTGGCGTAGATTGGACGCGCAAACAGATCCAAGAAACCTCCAAGCAGGGACGTTGGAACCTACAACATCTGCGCTCTTCGCTGCCACGCATTTTTGTGCAGATCGCTAGCTACCGTGATCCCGAATGCCAATGGACGGTGAAAGACTTGTTTGAAAAAGCTTCTCATCCCGAGCGCATCACCATCGGCATTTGCTGGCAATTTATTCGCAGCGAAGATCAGCATTGTTTCTTGGAGCCCTATGCCTATCCCGATCAGGTGCGGGTAGCGGAATATGACGCCAAAGACAGCAATGGCGTGTGCTGGGCGCGAAGCATTACGCAAAGCCTCTGGCATGGAGAAGAGTTCACGCTGCAAATTGATAGCCATATGCGCTTTGAAGAAGGTTGGGACGATAGGCTGATTAGCATGTGGCATGAATGTCAAAATCCAAAGGCGGTGATCACTTCCTATCCGCCAGGTTACACACCGCCGGATGATCGCGAGCCTGGTCGCATTTACGGCATTAGCGCCAAAGAATTTGATACGGGCGGTATATTTCTAATGCAAGGAAACCCTGTTTATCCGTTGGATGCTTTGCCGTCCAAGCCCATGCGCGGTGCTTTTATTTCTGCCAACTTGCTGTTTGGGCCGGCAAGCATCATTGCCGATGTGCCCTATGATCCGTATCTGTATTTCTTTGGCGAAGAAATCTCCATGGCGGTACGTTTGTGGACACAGGGCTATGACCTTTATCATCCCAACATGCCGCTTGCTTATCACTATTGGAAACGCAGTCAGCGCGTGACGCATTTTGACGATCATGCCGATTGGGAGGCGCTCAATGCGCGCGCCTATCTCCGCGTTAAACATTTGCTCGGCACGCAGAAAACAACCGACAAAGCAGCGCTTGCCGAGCTTTCTGCCTATGGTTTGGGCACGGCGCGTAGCCTGGCTGACTATCAAGCTTACGCAGGTATTGATTTTGCGAAACAGCAAATTAGTGATAAAGCTTACCAAGGAGATTTTCAGACCGTGGCAGCAAGCAAATCGTCATCCGGCGTACCTACGGGGGAGCGCATTTTTGTACAGATCGCCAGTTATCGCGATTTGGAATGCCAATGGACGGTGAAAGACTTGTTTGAGAAAGCCGAACATCCCGAGCGTATTTCGGTTGGCATTTGCTGGCAGTTTGACGAAAAAGAAGACGCTGATTGTTTCCAGGTAACCACCCGCCCTGAGCAGGTGCGCATTATTCCCGTCGATTGGCGGGAGGCAAATGGCGTGTGTTGGGCGCGTCACCAAACGCAGCAACTATGGGACGGTGAGGAATACACGCTGCAAATCGACAGCCATATGCGCTTTGTGCCTGGCTGGGACCGGTTGATGATTGAAGAACTCAAAGCCTGCCCGTCGGAAAAGCCGGTGATTTCTTCCAGTCCAGCCCCCTATATTCCGCCGAATAATTTGTTCCCTAATCCGCTGCCATCGATTCGCCGTGTGCTGCCGTTTCAGCCGGATGGCAATATTCGCGGGCGCGGCGAGATGCTGGAGCGCATTCCGGAAATGCCGCTCAATGGCGCGTTTATTGCTGCAGGCTATGTGTTTTCGCGCAGCGACATCATCAAAGAAGTACCATACGATCCGTATCTGTATTTCGATCAGGAAGAAATTACCTATGCGGCGCGTATCTATACGCATGGGTGGGATATTTTCAGCGCGCGGCAACAATTCATTTATCATTATTATAACGACGATAACAAAAGCGTCCGCCCGTTGCATTGGAATGATTTGAAGCAAACGGACATTCCCAAAATTCGCCATCTGCGCGAACGCGGGCTCAAGCGCTTCAATCACCTCACAGGCCATACGCTCTCTCAAGACCCCGATGTGCTGCAGGAGATTGAGCGTTACGGATTTGGCAAGGCCAGGAGCTTGGCGCAGTATGAGGAATATTGTGGGATTGATTTCAAGCGCAAGGTCGCATCGGAAAAAGCACTGCGCTGTTTCTTCATTCGTAATTTGCATCGCTATCTCACCCGCCCGATTGGCGAAGCGGTAAGCAGCTCATCATCTGCCGCGGCAGCAACTAACTATACGGTCGGCGATTTTATTCCCTTCTTTGAAATGCCCGGCACTAACGGCAAGCTCAATGGCATCGAAACCAGGGGCGGCAAATCCTCGCTCTTACTGGTGGCGTCATTTGCTAAACCCAATGCATTGAAAGAAGCGCTACAAGCGCTGCAATCATTAGCAGAAGAAGCCGAGTCCATACCGATTACTATTGTAGTGGATGGCACGGTAAACCAACTGATGCTGCTGCGTGAAAAGCTGCCGAATAAACCGATCTTACTGAGCGATCCCGAGCGCCGGTTGCCGCGCATGTTAGGTCTGAGTGAAAATGTGGATCTTACCGGTTATGCGCTGGATCGCAATATGCGCATTCTCTGCCAAGCCAGTGGCGACAGTGTTTCCGCTAGCGTAAAGACTATCGTCACCGAGGCACAAAAAGCTAATCGTCAGCCATTAGCGGTGCAGGATACGCCAAAAACCTACGCGCTTAGCACACCGGCTTTGATTGTGCCGGATGTGTTCACGCCGGAATTTTGTGCGCGTTGCATCGAGGTATTCAAAACGGGCTATGTGTTTGATGGCACGGTGGGTGCCGAAGACAAGCTCTCCTACGTGCCGCAGGCCAAAGTGCGCAGCGACCATATTATCCACGGCGAGTTTTTAGGCGAAATTGACCGCATCTTAAAACGCCGCCTGTTCCCTGAGATAGAAAAAATATTCGGCTTTAAGGTGACCCATCGTGAGCCTTATAAGATCGGCCTTTATGAAGGCGAGAAGCAGGGCGTATTTAAACCGCACCGCGATAATTTTATGCCAGCGCTCGGTTATCGCCGCGTGGCGGTTACCATCCAGCTCAACGACGAGTATGAGGGTGGCGGGTTGCGCTTTCCAGAATATGGTGATGATGTGTATCGTCCGGCCAAAGGCAGCGCCATTGCTTTTTCCTGCAATATGCTGCATGAGGCATTGCCGGTGATAAAAGGCGGGCGCTTTATTATGGTGGGCTTTTTCCACGGCGAGGAAGATGAGCGCTACCGCCAGCAATACCAGATCGAAAAAGGCGAAGAACCGCATCCCGAAATGTTTGCGCTGCAACTCGGTGACGTGCCAGAATTACCGCAAAGCCGCCAGTTTTATTACCAATCGAAACCACCCATTTCAACAGGCTCTTCTATGCAGCAGGCACCCGCAACCAGCGCTATTACCTTAGGCAAACATATCGCCAATAAAACCTATGAGTCGAGCCAGGCGATCATCATCGATAATTTCTTGCCGGAGGATGAATATCAGAAGCTGCATGATTATGCGGTGCGCACCGATTATGAATATGTGAATATGGAAGGCAAAGTGAATCGCGCCTGGCATTTGCAGGACCGTTCACCGCTACGCAGCAGCTATAATATGTTCTATACCGCCCAAGGCCTGCCGAACAAACACCCCAACCAATCCTACCCATCCAATACGCCGCTCGATGCGTTTGTGCGCCAGCTGCTGGCCGTGCAGCCGCATGTCGGTCATTTCGTGGGACAGGAAAGCAAAGACTGGGATCACGTGACGGTGACCTCCTGGCTCTATCCGCCTGGTACCAGCCTGTCGATGCATAATGATGGCTCGGGCGTATATACCGGCGCCTATGTGTATTATCTCAATCAGAGCTGGCGGATGCATTGGGGCGGGTTGCTTTTGTTGCTGGATGAGGGCGGAAACCGTAAGATATTTCAGCATCGCCTGCAGCAGGATGAGCAGGAATTTTACCAGCGCAAATGGCTCAATGCCAACGATACCGACGATTTAGCGATGGAAGAGGGCATTGCGCGGTGCATCACGCCTAAGAAAAACCGCATTGTCTTTATCGCAAATAGTGCGTATCACATGGTAACGAGAGTCAATGAATCTGCCGGTGATGAGGTGCGGATGTCATTGGCGGGATTTTATAATAGGAAGTCATAACGATGAGTATCAAAGATCTTGCAACCCAGTCGAACGCATGGCCATTTCAGGAAGCGCTGGCGCTGGTTGAGCGCTATAAGAGTGCGCCGCCCGCCAAAGGTTATGTACTGTTTGAAACAGGTTACGGCCCGTCTGGCTTGCCGCATATCGGCACGTTCGGCGAAGTGGCTCGTACCACCATGGTGCGCCGCGCCTTTGAACAGATCTCCGATATTCCCACCAAGCTGATTTGTTTTTCTGACGATATGGACGGGTTGCGAAAAGTGCCGGATAATTTGCCGAATGCCGATATGATTGCAGCCAATCTTGGAAAGCCGCTCACCTCGGTGCCCGATCCGTTTGGCACGCACGAAAGCTTCGGCGCGCATATGAATGCACGCCTGCGCGCATTTCTAGATCATTTCGGTTTTGACTATGAATTTAAAAGCTCCACTACCACCTATAAAGCCGGTGAATTTGATAAGGCGCTGCTGAGCATTTTGAATCGCTATGATCAGGTGATGGAAGTGATGCTGCCGACGCTGGGCGAAGAGCGCCAACAAACCTATAGTCCGTTTTTGCCGGTATCGCCGCGTTCGGGCAAAGTGCTGCTTGCCAAAGTATTCGAGCGTAATGTTGCCAAAGGCACCATCGTCTATGAAGAAGAAGACGGCAGCAAAGAAGAAGTGCCGGTAACCGGTGGGCATTGCAAATTGCAATGGAAGCCCGATATGGGCATGCGTTGGGCGGCGCTCGGCGTGGATTACGAAATGTACGGCAAAGACCATCTGGTATCGGCCGAGCTTTATAGCGCCATTTGCACCATCGCTGGCGGCATGCCGCCGCAGCAGATGATGTATGAGCTGTTCTTGGATGATAAAGGCCAGAAGATTTCCAAATCAAAAGGCAACGGCATCACCATCGATGAATGGCTGCGTTACGCGCCGCAGGAATCGTTGAGCCTCTATATGTTCCAATCGCCGCGCAAGGCGAAGAAGCTTTATTTCGATGTGATTCCCAAAGCGGTGGATGAGTATCAGACCTTCTTGGATAAGTTCGCTGCTCAAAGCGAGGTGGATAAGCTGAATAATCCGGTTTTTCATATTCATGGCGGCAAACCGCCTGTGGCTGAGAAGTTGCCAAGCTTCAACCTGCTGCTGAATTTGGCCGGTGTGGCCAATGCGGAAGATCCGAAAGTGCTATGGGGCTTTATCGGTAATTACCTGCCAGGCGCGACACCTGCTACCCATCCGTTCCTCGATAAGCTGGTGCAGGGCGCGGTGAATTATTATCAGGATTTTGTGAAGCCTACGAAAAAATACCGCCTGCCTACCGACGTGGAAGAAAAGGCATTGCAGGATTTAGCAACCTATTTAGAAAATGCGCCGGCGGGTGCCACAGCTGAAGAAATGCAAACCGAGATTTATGAAATCGGCAAAAAACATTTCGGTGAGAATTTGAAAGCCTGGTTTTCAGCGCAATATGAAACACTGCTTGGTCAACCACAAGGGCCGCGTATGGGCTCATTTGCCGCGCTCTATGGCAAGGCTGAAACCGTTGCGCTGATTCGCAAGGTGCTGGCAAAGGAATTAGCGGCGTAATATGACAGGGTCCCTCTCATTTGATGAAGCAAGCAATGCGCTTAAGCAAGTGCTAAGCGATGATAATGCATCGCTTAAAAGCAAGCTCTCTGCTTTGCAGGCGGTGCTGGATCACGAGGATGTGAGAACAGCGCTTCATGATTTGGCGTCACTCGATATAGAGGGCAGCACGCCTGGCATGAAGTCTTATAATAAAGCACAGGAAGTACGTCACCATGTGGGTAATTCGTTGATTGCTGTGTCTATAATTCCAGCCCTATTAAAAAAACTAGAGACCCAACCCGAAGCTAAAATCATGACCTTGGGTGCGATGGATATTGTACAGAGCTCAGTAATAGAATTAGCGACGCGCCCTGGTATGCCGCTGGATGATTTAGCGCAATCGCTTGATGGCCACCCGCACAAAGCCGAGATGGAAAGAGCCATTGCAGCCTTGCGCAAATTAGTAGCAACGGCGGCCGAGGTTCAACCTTTCATGACCTCGATCTCATCGCAATCAGCCAGTGCGACGCGCGGATGATTCACGCTATCTCCAACTTCTCGACCCTTGCCGATCGCTATGATGCATTTTTACTCGATGTGTGGGGCGTGATTCATGATGGTTCACACCTCTATCCTGGCGTGCATGAGACGCTCACGCAACTACGCGCGCGCGGCAAAAAAATCATTTTTATTTCAAACGCGCCCAGACGAGCGCATAAGGTCGAAGCAGTGCTCAATAAGCTCGGCATTGAAAAAACGCTGTATGATATGGTGATGACGTCGGGCGAGGCGGGGTTTCAATGGTTGGCCGCCGGTAAAGCCAGTTGGGAAAAGCGCTATTTCTATATCGGACCGGACAAAGATCTCGATGTGCTGGATGGACTGGATTACGTCATGGAACCCGATATTGCCCAGTCCAATTTCATTCTCAATGTTGGGTTTGGCAGCGAAAATGATTCCAACGAAGATTGGTCGCCAGTGCTAGAGGCGGCGAGTGCTAAGCATCTGCCGATGCTATGCCTGAATCCCGATCTGGAAGTGGTGAAGCAAAATGGCGCACGTTTTGGTTGCGCTGGTGTGGTTGCTGAAGCTTACGTCAAGCGAGGCGGGTATGTGGTGTGGTTTGGAAAACCCTATCCTGAAGTGTATGAATATTGTTTCCGCACATTAGAAGGCATGGATAAAAAACGTATCCTCGCCGTGGGTGATGGGCTGCATACGGATATTGCCGGTGCGCTCAATACAACCATTGATGCTGCACTCATTAGTGGTGGGTTGCTGGTTGGCAAGTCTGCCGATGATATTGAAGCGCTGTGCCGAAAACAAGGCACTGTGCCGCATTATGTGGCGCCGGCATTCCGCTGGTAGCTATTTCAAATGTTCTTCCAGGAATTGTTTGGCCTGCTCGCCTTGCCAGCGAATAGGGCCTGAACTGATCGATAGGGCATTACCTTTGCTATCGATAAAGATAGTAGTCGGCAGCCCTTTTAA
The DNA here is from genome assembly GCA_033762715.1 of Rickettsiales bacterium. Taxonomy (GTDB): domain Bacteria; phylum Pseudomonadota; class Alphaproteobacteria; order Rickettsiales; family SXRF01; genus JANRLL01. The sequence continues at coordinate 84,829 of JANRLL010000016.1, forward strand.
ACGCAGCGAATAAAAAAGCGTATAGTTCATATCGAAATAGGGGGTGAGATTGCCTAGGTCATGCAGGGCAAAAAACATCTTCACTTTTTCGGGATTATTATCTAGCGACAGCGGCAACACGCGAAAGCCTTTCGGGCCATATTCGCCTGCCGCTTTATTGAGTTCGGGCATTTCCCCAATGCAAGGCACACACCAGGTTGCCCAGAAATGGATAGCGGTGAGCTTGGCTGAGCTGGCATCCAAAGTCTGCTTATTACCGGAAATATCGCTATATTCTATCGTATGAAAGCTTTGCTCGGCATGAGCCGGCGCGCCTAGCCATAAAAAGGCGGCAATGATACTTGCCAAGCACCCCGTAATCCTTGTATGTATTGGAAACATCGTAAGAAAACCTATAACTGTTTCATATGGCCGGTTCTAAAAAAGCAAAAGCGACATCCAAATCATCTCCCGCCAATCAAATGTGGGGAGGGCAGTTTACGCTCGCGCCTTCTGAGCTGCTATCTAAGATTAATGCATCTATCAGCTTTGACAAGCGGCTTTACCGTCAGGATATCGCAGGCTCCATCGCGCATGCCAAGATGCTGGCTAAGCAACGTATCATCAGCGACGCTGATGCGAAGGCGATCATCAAAGGCCTAGGCGATATATTGCGCGATATTGAAGCAGGGCGTTTTGAATTCAAAGACAGCCTGGAAGATATTCATATGAATATTGAAGCAGCGCTCAAAGAACGTATTGGCGAGGCGGCAGGGCGTGTGCATACCGCGCGTTCACGCAACGACCAGGTGGCAACCGATTTTAAGCTCTATGTGCGTGATGCGCTCGATGCGTTTGATGGCTCATTGGCCGCTTTGCAAAAGGCATTGATTAAACGTGCGGACGAACATAGCGAAACCCTCATGCCTGGCTTTACCCATCTGCAAGTAGCACAACCTATTGTGCTCGGGCATCATCTGTTAGCGTATGTCGACATGATTGGCCGCGATCGCAGCCGCGTGGCCGATGCGCGCGCACGGCTTAACTATATGCCGCTCGGCTCAGCCGCCTTGGCAGGCACATCTTTTCCGATTGATCGCGCCTTTGTGGCCAAAGAATTAGGCTTTACGGCTGCGATGACCAATTCGCTCGATGCGGTCTCAGACCGTGATTTCGCGCTCGAATTTTTATCGCTCGCCTCGATCTGCGCCGTGCATTTGTCGCGCTTGGCAGAAGAAATGATTTTATGGTCGAGCACGCAATTTGGTTTCATCCGTTTTTCCGATGCCTATTCGACCGGCAGCTCGATCATGCCGCAAAAGCGTAATCCCGATGCGGCGGAATTGGTACGTGGTAAATCGGGACGTATCTTTGGCCATCTGATGGGATTGCTTACCACCATGAAGGCGTTGCCGTTGGCCTATAACAAAGACATGCAGGAAGATAAAGAAGCTGTGTTTGATGCGGTGGACAACATCTTGCTTTGTGTGCAGGCGATGGCGGGCATGGTGCAGGATTTCAAAGCCGATACCGGCAAGATGGAACAAGCCGCCTCCGAAGGCTACGCCAATGCGACCGATATTGCCGACTGGTTAGTCAAACAACTCAAGATGCCGTTTCGCGATGCGCATCACGTGACTGCGCGGTTGGTGGGGCTGGCCAGCAAAAAAGGTAAAAAGCTCGAAGAGCTTTCGCTGGCTGAGATGCAAAGCGTGGAAAAGAAAATCACCCCTGCTTTGTTTACGGTATTGAGCCCAAAAAAATCAGCGGCCAGCCGTATCAGCTTTGGCGGCACGGCGCCGGTGAATGTAAAAAAAGCTATCGCTGAGGCGAAAAAGAAATGGTTGTAAAACGCATCGTTCAATTGATTCTTCTAATGGTTGCAGCAAGCATGGTTGCCGGCTGCGGTATTAAGCGCGATCTGAAATCCCCTATGCAGCTGCAGCGCGAAGCCGATAGAAAAGCTAAGAAAGAAGAAAAAGATAAAAAACGCAGAGAAAAGCAAGCACAGGAAGCCGCCGAAAAAGCCAAGAAAGAAGCAGAAGAAGTACAGCCGCCCGCCATAGATGCAGTTGCGCCTGAGGAGGCGAAGTAAGTGGATTATTTCCAGTATAAAGACGGCGTCTATCACGCGGAAGACGTATCGCTGGTGGCGCTGGCCGAACAGGTGGGTACACCATTTTACTGCTATTCATCAGCAACACTCGCGCGTCATTACAGTGTGTTCTCCAACCATTTTCCTGGCGCTAAAGTATGCTATGCGGTGAAGGCTAATGGCAATCTGGCTGTCATTGCAACCCTTGCGCGTTTGGGTGCGGGTGCGGATGTGGTATCGGAAGGTGAAATTCGTCTGGCACTGACCGCTGGCGTGAAGCCCAGCGACATTGTGTTTTCTGGTGTGGGTAAAGCCAAAAGCGAAATGAGCTATGCGCTGGGGCAGGATATTTTTCAGTTCAATGTAGAATCGCTGCCTGAGCTGCATCAACTCAATGACGTGGCCGCCGCTAAAAATAAAAAAGCGCGGATTGCGGTGCGGGTGAATCCCGATGTGGATCCAAAGACGCATGCGAAAATTTCCACCGGGCAAAAAGAAAGCAAATTCGGTGTGGCGATGGTGCAGGCGCTGGATGTGTATCGCGCTGCCAAAGCGTTGTCGCATATTGAGATACAAGGCGTGTCGGTACATATCGGCTCGCAGCTGACCAAGCTTGAGCCGTTTGCGCAGGCTTTTGCGCGTGTGCGTGAGTTTGTAAAAGAATTGCGCGCCGAAGGCATTGCCATTCGCACGCTAGATTTAGGCGGTGGGCTGGGTATTCCTTACGGCCAAGATGAGCCGCCACTACCGGATGCCTACGCTGAAATCGTGAAGCGCGAAATAAACGGGTTAGATGTGCAGTTGATTTTCGAGCCGGGCCGCGTGCTGGTTGGTAATGCCGGCATCTTGGTGACGCGAGTGATGTATGTGAAGCAAAGCCAATCGCGCGTGTTTGTGATTGTCGATGCGGCGATGAATGATTTGATTCGCCCGACATTATACGATGCGTTCCACGAGATTAAACCTGTGGTGGCCCCAACAGGCGATACGAAAACCGAACTGGTGGATATTGTGGGTCCCGTTTGTGAGACGGGCGATATTTTCGCCGAGCAGCGCTTATTGAAAGTACCGCAAGCAGGAGACCTGCTGGTATTGCGTTCGGCCGGCGCGTATGGCGCATCAATGGCGAGCACCTATAATGCACGTCCGCTAGTGGCGGAAGTGATGGTCAGCGGCAAGCAGCATGAGTTGGTGCGTCCACGCCAAACCTATGAAGAATTAATTGGTAGGGATAAACTGCCTAGCTGGCTGTAGTCGAGGGGATGTAGCCGATATACGGCAGCTCGCGGAAGAAATTCGCATAATCGAGCCCGTAGCCAATCACGAATTCATCTTCGATTTTAAACCCAACAAAATCCGCTGTGACATCTACTTTACGTTTGCCTGGTTTTTCGAGCAGCACCGCAATTTTGACGGATTTGGCTTTGCGCTCCATCATCAGATTGCGGGCAAAAGTCAGGGTGCGGCCGGATTCCAGAATATCATCGACGATCAGCACATCATGGCCTTCCACCGGATCTGCCAGGTCACGCACGATATTGACCACGCCTTTAGAGGTGGTGCCGCTGCCATAGCTCGAAAGCGTGAGGAAATCGACTTGCGGTTGCGCGCCAGAATTATGCAAGGCGCGAATCAGGTCGGAGGTAAATACAAAGCTGCCACGCAAGAGTGACACAATCAGCATATCGCGCGGAATAGTTGCTGCAATCTCGCGGGCCAGGCCATTAACGCGGGCTGCCAAATCTTGCGCGCTGATTAAGATAGGAATGTTTTTAATATCGACGGGTGGTTTAGTCATATTAGGGTTTGCCTCGCAGGGTGAGTTCCAACCCATTGCCGATTTCGACGACGAATTGTTTGGCCTTGGTATGTTGTACTTCGAGCTCGCCGCTGTTAAAGGCCAATTTCTCACCGGCTGCAATCTGTTCATTCTTTTCGATGTCCCAGGCTTCGAGCGCATTGCCGGTTTCATCGATAACGGTAAAACGCACGCTCGATAAGTTTAGGGGCTTGTCGCTTTTATTCACCACATTGCCAGTGACTGTATAGGCAAAATGTTTGCGCTCAGGACGTTTGGTCATCTCAACATCCGACAGAACCAATCCTTTGCTGGCATGAAAACCATAGAGCGATGGGAATAAGGCAAGGCTCACTAATATCAGCGTGATGGGGATAAAGGCGAGTGCGGCGACACGAAGGCCGGCCGGCGCAGGTGTGCGGCGAATGGCAGGCGGTGCAATCTTAGTGGGGCTGGACGTATCTGCTGTAAGGGGCTTGTTGTCTGCTTTGATTTTCGCATTAATCTCACCCAGCATCTGATCCAGATTCTCAGTGTTCCGAGGCGAGTTTGCCTTTGCCGACTCTATATTGGGTTTAGGCGTGGTGACAGCATCGGGCACATCCGCGCTAATAGGCGGAGGTGTAAACCAGCTATGCGCACACTTCGCGCAACGCACAGTGCGGCCTTTCGGCCCGATGGCGTTATCGGGAACTGCGTAGCGTGCCGAACATTCAGGACATTGTAATATCATGTAAGATTGCCATAGCGCGTTTGTAACGATATACAGGATGTAACATAACCTTTTCTATAATGCAAAAACATGATCGCACTTGAAAACGTTGCCATGGAATATATCGCAGGGGAGGAAATCCTCAAGGACGTATCCTTGCAGCTGGAGCCTGGCTCCTTTCACTTCCTCGCTGGCCCGAGTGGCGCCGGTAAGAGCACATTGTTGTCATTGTTGTGGCTGCAACGTCGCGCTACCCGAGGCAGAGTGAGTCTGTTTGGGCATGATGTGACGCATATGCAGCGTGATGGGCTACCACCTTTTCGCCGCCGCATTGGGGTAGTGCTACAGGATTATCGCTTGCTTGAGCATCTAACCGTCGCGCAAAATATCGCGCTGCCGCTTAAGATTGCCGGTGAGCATCCCCAGGAGATCGAGCAAAAGATAAGCGAATTACTCGAATGGGTGGAGCTCAGCGAGTATCATGATGCCAAACCCAACATTTTGTCGGGCGGGCAAAAACAGCGTGTGGCCATTGCGCGCGCCGTTATTAGCAAACCCGACCTGCTCTTGGCCGACGAGCCGACAGGTAATCTAGATGGCGAGTTATCACTTAAATTTATGTATTTATTTGAGGCGCTTAACCAGGCGGGCACCACGGTACTGATGGCGACTCATGACGAGCAATTGATTTCCATGTTCGATTATCCGGTTTTGCGCCTTAAAAACGGTAGGTTAGAAAAATAATTCACAGGATAAGCCCCTGTCATAAAAGCTTCATTTTTATTTAGTAAAAATATTAACTAATTTGGTGCTAGATTAAGCATAACGTTAATACCTCCAGAAAGTATTCCCATGTCTTCTTTTGCTGCTGCCGCAACTCAAGCTGAACCTGCCGCCAACCCAGCCAATTCGAAAAAATATAAAATACTTACCAGCGATATTTTGATCGCTGACGTCACCGTTGAATATGATCCAAAAAAATTTAAAGGCACTAAGCTTGGCAATTTGGTCGATCGCTTTCAGGAACAAGGCAAATTACTGCCTGGCAGCAAAATGGCACTCACATTGGAAGAGTTCGAAGAATTCTCGGTGGCGCTGTCGGGCATATCAACCACGATTTCACCTGGGGGCTCATCAGCCAACACGCTGACGACCCTGTCTAAGCTGTTGCGCAAAGACGGCGTATCGCAAATAGATGGTTCGTTTATTGGTGTAACGGGTCACGGTATGTATAGTAAGATTATTGCCAGTGATTTGAAGGATGCCGGTATTAAATTATTGCCTGATCCAGAGGCGGTGAAAGAGTTTTCGCCGCAGTCAGCTACCTCTATCGTCATTCAATTTCCAGCTGAGCCTGGCAAGAAGGCTGATCGCGCTATTGCAACCTATCAGGGCAATGCCAAAGACATTTTGAAACCCAACGTTCTGGCAGACGATATGGTGAACAATACCGACGCTATTTTAGTGCAGGGCTCGTTGTGGCAAAAATTTGGTGAAACGGAATTTCGTGGCTTGCCTGCACCGGATAACAAAATTGGCTTTGCCGACAAGCTGCTTGATATGCGTTGGAAAAGTGGCAAAGAACTGTGGCTTGCTATGCCGACCCATGCGAAATACGGTGAAGAGAACGCGCAGCGCTATAAATGGCTAATGGAATCGGCCAACCTGGTGTTAGGTAATGAGGAAGAAGTATCGCGCGTGCTGACCACTCCAGAAGAGCGCCATCACATTGAGAAGATTATTGCTGAAAATAATATCACTCCTAAAGAGCTGCGTACCAAGTCCCAAGCGCAGCTGGTGGAAGAAGGTCGCATCACCGCAGATGAAGCACAAAAATATGAATTCGCTAATAACTCCGTGAACTTTGACGAAGGCATTCGCCGTCTGCAAGAGGTGTTCAAACTCCAAACCTTGCAAAAAAATAAAGATATCGGTAACTGGACGGGCAGCACGCGCCAGATTGGTTTCGTTACCCGTGCAGCTAACGGTATGAGTGTTGTTACTGCCGATAGCATCGAGCATGTGCCCACTAAAAAAGTAGAAGGCGAAATCTTCACGCTTGGTGCTGGCGATACCTCGTTTGCAGGTATTTTGTCGGGCTATATTAACGGTTGTTCGCCTAAAGTGTGTGCTGAGCTTGGCAATACGCTCGCTCGCCAGAAGCTTTCCATCAAGCAGGCACGCCTGCCCGATCCGATGGCGGCCCTGGAAGAGGCGTCTGCAAATTTAGCAGCGGAATTGCAGCGCGCAATGGCTCGTGCTCGCGAAGCGGCCCTAGGGTAATCATGCGCTACCGAATTAAATGAGAATTATTCTCATTTAATTCGCGATCGAGCGCGATGTGTTAATAGTGCTATCCTAAAATAATATCAGTGTTTTTTACTAGACGGCGAAGTTTGGTTGAGTAGAATGCGCCCATCATTCACTTACCCATTTCATATGCCTTATGGATAATCGTCCGCTTTCTCCTCACTTAACGGTTTATCGCCCTCAAATAACTACTATTTTGTCGATCACCCATCGTATGACAGGCGTTGCCTTATATATGGGCACTGCTTTGCTGGTGGCATGGTTATGGTCATCGGCCTATCTGCCAGATTACTATGAAACGATTCATGGGTGCCTTACATCCTGGTGCGGCCGTGTACTGCTTGTTGGCTGGACCGTGGCGTTTTATTTCCATTTGGCCAACGGCATCCGCCATTTGTTTTGGGATATCGGCAAAGGCTTTGATATTCCCTCGATGAATCGTTCCGGTTGGCTGGTTATTCTCTTTACCTTGATAATGACTGCCATGACCTGGGGTTTCATTCTCTCTTATGCCGCAGGAGGTGAGCAATGAGTGCTTCTGATTTACGCAGCGACATGTCGAAGGCGCGCGGGTTAGGTTCTGCGCATCACGGCGTGAGCCACTGGTGGTGGCAGCGTGTGACGGCCTTGGCGCTGATACCGCTGAGCGTATGGTTTGTGTATTCGCTGGTAACCGTCGTCTTGTCGCCAAGTGTGACCACGACCGCGCAATGGTTCGCTTCTCCTATTAACAGCATCGTGATGGTGCTGATGCTGCTTGCCACCTTTATTCACGCTAAGCTTGGCCTGCAGGTGGTGATTGAGGATTATGTAAAATCACCCTTCAATAAATATGCTTTATTGCTGTTGAATTTATTTATTTGTGTGGTGTTTGCATCCGTCAGTATTCTGGCGGTGCTTAAGCTCCATTTTCTCTACGTTTCAGTAACGATGTAATTATGACCCAAGCTTATCCTATTATTGATCATTATCATGACGTTGTGGTGGTGGGTGCTGGCGGTGCCGGCCTACGCGCAACGTTTGGCATGGCTGCAGCCGGTTTAAGCACCGCTTGCGTCAGCAAGGTATTTCCCACCCGCTCGCACACGGTGGCGGCGCAAGGCGGTATTTCCGCTGCACTGGCCAATATGGGCGAGGATGACTGGCGCTGGCATATGTATGACACGGTCAAAGGCTCTGACTGGCTGGGCGATCAGGATGCCATCGAATATATGTGCAAAAACGCGATGGAAGCGGTGATCGAGCTGGAGCATTACGGCGTTCCATTTTCGCGCACGCCGGAAGGCAAAATCTACCAGCGTCCCTTTGGCGGCATGACCACCCATTATGGTAAAGGCACGGCGCAACGTACTTGTGCTGCGGCCGACCGGACGGGACATGCAATCTTACATACGCTCTATACGCAAGCGTTGCGTCACAAGGCTGAATTTTTTATCGAATATTTCGCTACCGATTTGCTGATGGATGATGACGGCAGTTGCCGCGGTATTATCGCGCTCAACCTTGCCGATGGCACCATGCATCGCTTCAATGCGCATACGACGGTGCTGGCGACCGGCGGTTATGGACGCGCCTATTTCTCGGCGACATCGGCCCATACGTCGACTGGCGATGGCGGCGGTATGGCGGTTCGTGCCGGCCTTCCTTTGCAAGATATGGAATTCGTGCAGTTCCACCCCACTGGTATTTATGGTGCGGGTTGTTTGATTACCGAAGGTGCGCGTGGTGAGGGTGGTTACCTGGTGAATTCACAAGGCGAGCGCTTCATGGAGCGTTATGCGCCAAACGCAAAAGATTTGGCATCGCGCGACGTGGTATCGCGTGCGATGACGATGGAAATTCGCGAAGGCCGTGGTGTAGGCCCGAATAAGGATCATATATTCTTGCATCTGGACCATCTTGATCCGGCAATTTTGCATGAACGCCTGCCTGGCATTTCGGAAACGGCGAAGATTTTTGCCGGTGTGGATGTGACCAAGCAGCCGATTCCAGTGCTGCCTACGGTGCATTACAATATGGGCGGTATTCCCACCAACTATCACGGCGAAGTGGTGACCACGCGTCATGGCAATGCGGAAACCGTCGTGCCAGGCCTTATGGCGATCGGTGAGGCGGCCTGCGTGTCGGTGCATGGTGCGAATCGCCTGGGTTCGAACTCGCTGCTGGATCTGGTAGTGTTTGGCCGTGCGGCGGCACATCGTGCTGCTGAATTGATTAAACCTGGCATGCGCCATAAGCCGGCTAGCAGCCAGGCGCTCAATGAAACCTTGGCGCGCTTTGATGCGATTCGCCATGCAAGCGGTGGTTTGCGTACCTCGGAAATTCGCCGCAATATGCAGCGCTGCATGCAAAACCATGCGGCGGTCTTCCGCGAAGAGCAAGTGCTCGCTGAAGGCGCTTCGCAAATGGCCGAGATCTGGAAAAGCTATAGCCAGCTTTCCATCAGTGATCGCAGCCTAGTGTGGAACAGCGATTTGGTGGAAGCGTTGGAGCTGGATAATTTGCGTTCGCAAGCGCTGATTACAATTTCCAGCGCGCTCAACCGCCAAGAAAGCCGCGGCGCGCATGCGCGTGAAGACTATAAAGACCGGGACGACGTGAACTGGCTGAAACATACGCTGGCCTGGCTGGATGAGAAGGGCAATGTCATGTTTGATTACCGTCCGGTACATCTCAATACGCTATCAAACGAAGTCCAACCTGTGCCGCTTAAAGCCAGGGTATATTAATTAGGATCTGTTATGGCTGAATTTGCACTTCCCAAAAACTCCAAAGTGACCAAAGGCAAAGCGTTTAAAGCGCCGACGGGCACTAAACGCATTCGGAAATTCAATATTTATCGTTGGGACCCCGATGATAAAGATGAAAAAGGCACCCCCAAAAATCCGCGCCTCGATAGCTATGAAGTGGATATGGATAGCTGCGCGCCGATGGTGCTCGATGCGCTGATTAAAATCAAAGACGAGGTGGATTCCACCTTAACCTTCCGTCGCTCGTGCCGCGAAGGTATTTGCGGTAGCTGTGCTATGAATATTGATTGCACCAATACGCTAGCCTGTATTAAGCCAATCGATGATGTAAGCGGTGAGGTAAATATTTATCCGCTGCCGCACATGAAAGTGGTCAAGGATCTGGTGCCGGATATGACGCATTTCTATGCGCAATATGAGTCGATCCAGCCCTGGCTGCAAGCGTCATCGACGCCAGCGGTGAATCGTGAACGCCTGCAATCGCCGGAAGATCGCGCGAAACTTGATGGTCTCTATGAATGCATTTTATGCGCCTGCTGCTCGACCAGCTGCCCAAGCTATTGGTGGAATTCGGATCGCTATTTAGGCCCTGCTATTTTGCTGCATGCGTATCGTTGGATTATCGACAGCCGTGATGAGCATGCCGGTGAGCGCCTGGACGATTTGGAAGATCCATTCAAGCTCTATCGCTGCCATACCATCATGAACTGCGCGAAAACCTGCCCTAAGGGCTTGAATCCCGCTAAGGCTATCGCTGAAATCAAGAAGCTGATCGTCAAGCGCGCTATTTAAGTGTCTGTGCATAGAATACTTGTGCTAAGCGCGCCCTGCGGCTAGTACATATTTATGGCCGTTTATACCACACTCAGCGATGATGATATTCGCAGCTTCCTAACTCGTTACCGGATTGGCGAGCTTGTCTCGGCGCATGGTATTACTGAAGGTATCGAAAACACCAACTATCTATTGCTGCTCGATGAGGCCGGTGCGCGCACCCGCTATATTCTGACTGTATTTGAAAAACGGGTGGATATTGCGCAGTTGCCATTTTTTATGGGGTTGACCAGTTGGTTAGCCGATCGTGGCGTGAGCTGCCCACGGCCGGTTTCCGGTTGGAATGGCGGCACGATTTATGACATCAAAGGCAAGCGAGCGGTCATCGTGCGCTTCATCGAGGGGCGCAATAATCCCGATATTACCGCGCCACATTGTGAGCTGGTGGGGCGGTGGATGGGGCGCATGCATTTGGCTGCCGAAGGGTTTTCAATGTTACGCCGCAATAGCATGATGTTGTCGGAATGGCATCGCTTATTTCATGCCACGCGCAGCCAAGCGAATATGATCGATTCAGGGCTTGAACAACTTATACAAAAAGAGTTGGCCTATGTGGAACGCCATTGGCCCAGCAGCCTACCGGCCGGTATTATTCACGGCGATGTTTTTCCCGATAACGTGTTCTTTAAGCAGAATAATGCGAGTGAACTCATCCTATCGGGTGTCATTGATTTTTATTTTGCCTGCTATGATTACTGGATCTATGACGTGCTGATTGCCATGAATGCCTGGTGTTTTGACAGCAATCATCAATTTGTGCCGGAACATGCGCGTGCGCTGTGCAAAGGGTATCAGTCGATTAGGCCTTTCACCGATACCGAAAAATCGGCTGCTTCTGTGCTTGCGCGCGGTGCGGCATTGCGTTTCCTTTCTACCCGTAGCTATGATTGGGTGCATCATAATAGTGATGCACTGGTAGTGCCTAAGGATCCCAAAGAATATGTTCAGAAGCTTCGCTTTTTTCAGCAGTTTGACGGCTTTGATTCTTTATTTGGCGCATGAAAAAGCACGTAGATATTTATACGGACGGCGCATGCTCGGGTAATCCTGGGCCTGGCGGGTGGGGCGCGGTCTTGATTTATGGAAAAGTTGAGAAAGAGCTATCGGGTGGCGAGTCTGACACCACCAATAACCGTATGGAGCTCATGGCCGCTATTCAGGCATTGAAGGCACTGAAATCATCCTGTCAGGTCGATTTATATACAGATAGCACCTATGTTATGAAAGGTATTACGGAGTGGTGTGTCGGTTGGCGCAAGAATAATTGGAAAACGGCCGATAGAAAGCCGGTCAAGAATGTCGATTTATGGCAAATGCTGGAACAAGAAGTCGCGAAACATGATATTAGCTGGCATTGGGTTAAAGGCCATAATGGCCATGATTTTAATGAACGTGCGGATGAATTAGCACGTGGCGCCATTCCAAAAGCATAAGAATAACCCAGTACAGCACTTGATTTTTAAGATTATATTAACCTTGAAGGCGTAAATGTAAATTAGTGTAGTCCGTGTATCTCATGTAGGATCTTTGTTATGAATAATTTGAAAATTTCTGTTCGCCTCTTGCTATTGGTGGCAGTCTTCTTTTTGCCCTTAGCGTATTCGGTTTACCTCTTCTACGGCAATGTATCTTCTCAGATACAGTTTGCTGTTTCTGAGAAGACAGGCAATCTTTATCTGCGCAGCTTGCTCAAGGTTATCGATGGAGTTGAGCGGCATTATTCTTTTCAGTTACAGGCTAAATCAGAAGATACAAATGCCTCTGCCCAGATAGTAAAGCTCGGCGAACAGATCACAAAAGACTTTTCTGAACTAAAACAGGTTACCCAGCAAGTTGCTATCGACCTGCAGCTGAATGAAGAAGGACTCAAGAAAAATAATCGCGAAGAATTAAGTTACGAAAAAGTATATGCCAAATGGCAAGAAATTATGTCATCGGGCCAACCTTATAATAGTAGCCTATATGAGGGTTTAATTACAGATTTACAGGGCTTGGTCGCGTATGCAGGCCAATATTCTAATCTGATTTTAGATCCGGATCTGGATAGCTATTCACTGATGGACGCATTGGTTATTCCGTTGCCTGTTACTATCAGTCGCATTAATATTGCAGCAAGTCTTTCCAGAGAGCATGTTATGTTAGGAAAGCCGCTCAAGACAGAGGATTTGCAAGCTATTGGCGGTATTGCAACCATGATTGAACAAGCCGATATAGCGCGTGTAGATGGTGATATTAAATTAGCCTATGCAGAAGATGCTAAAAATTATGGCGTTAGTGATACATTAAAACCCAATACCGAGAAACAGCTTGCCGCATATGTTGAAGCCAACCAAGCCTATGCGACATTGCTGCATAGCATTGCAAGAGGACAGTCAATCAACGCGGAAACATTGTTTGCGTATGCAGATCGTGCTAGCGAAACGGCTTATAATCTCTTTACCGTGGGAATAGAAGAACTAGATGTGCTGTTAGATAAGCGTATTGAGTATTATGAAAGCGAGCGCTTTAAAAGGCTCGGGATTTTTTCCGTATTCCTATTATTGGGTTTTGCTCTGAATGGGTTTATTTCTTCTGGTATTAAGAATTCCTTACGCAAATTGCAAACGGCCATGATCGAGATTGCGGGGGGTAATTTGGATTATCCTGTGCCGTGTTTGGAACAAAAGGATGAGATTGGCGATATGGCCGCCACATTAGAGACATTTAAGAAAAATTCTGTTGAAGCGAAGAAAATACAGGATGAGAAAAGTAAGGAACAGGCTCAAAAAGTGGAACGCCAGAAGCAGATGGAACTGCTTATCAAAGATTTTGAAACCAAGGTCTCTAAGCTCTTGTTTGAAGTGTCAAGCGCAACCGAGCAGATGAAAGATGTTGCCCATAATATGGAGGACAACTCTCATAAAACCTCTGATAAATCGAATGCAACTATGTCGGTGACTAAAGAAACTTCTAACAATGTATCGGCTATTGCCGCAGCTGCAGAGGAACTATCTGCATCAATTAATGAAATTTCTTCTCAGGTGCTGCGTTCTACGTCTGTAACAAAAGATGCTGTAATCAAGGCCAAAGATGCAGACGCTACTATTCAACAATTGTCAAAAGCAGCCAATGGGATTGGTGATGTCATTACGTTGATTAGCGATATCGCTGAGCAAATCAACTTATTGGCACTTAATGCGACTATTGAATCGGCGCGTGCAGGTGAGGCGGGGAAAGGCTTTGCTGTGGTAGCAACTGAAGTCAAAAGTCTTGCAAGCCAAACCACGAAGGCAACGGAAAATATTGCATTGCAGATTAACCAGATGCAATCCGTAGTGGCAAATGTTGTGTCCGCCTTAAGCTCCATTGCGGGAGCTATTGGCCAGGTGGATGAAATAGCATCGACTATTGCAGCAGCGGTTGAGGAGCAAGGGGCGGCTACGAAAGAAATTGCTATGAATATTCAAAGAACTTCTGATCGTGTGTACGAGGTTTCCAACAATGTGACGGAAGTTGGTGAAATGGCAGTAGCTACTAATAACAATGCCAAAGGTGTATTAACTTCGCTTGAAGTCTTTAATCAACAGTCTTCATCCCTACAAGATGAAATTGAGCGCTTTCTAAAAACGATTACCCAATAAACATGTAAGGTGAATAAAAAAAGCCCATACCGAAGTATGGGCTTTTTAAATTGATAGGTAGATGCTTACGCAGCTACTTTGTCATCTTGCTTTGCATTCTGACGTGCAGCAGGACGTGACGCTGTTGCTGATGTAGAGGCAGCAGACGAGGTGGTTTTGATTTCGCCCGTCAGCTCACCGCCGCGCTCGATTTCGATTTCACCATACGTGATTTTGCCACGTACGCGACCGGTTGCATAAATAACCAGACGACCGCTTACAACCAGATCGCCTTCGAACAGGCCGCTGATCTCAGCATCTTCAATACGAGCTGAGCCTTTGAACGAGCCAGATTCCGCGATTTCTACGGTGTGCACATCGTTTAAGGTCGCATCTACTTTACCTTCAATCACCAGGCGATCGCAGGTCGCGATTTCACCTTTGAGTAGGATATCGCTGCCAACAGTCAATACGCGGCGACCTGGCGATTTGCTACCGCTGTTTGATGCAGAGGATGCAGCAGAAGGAGCAGCCAATGGCGCTTTGTTTTCTGGCAGGCGGTTGCGAGTGATTTCGCTGCTGTTGATTGGAGCTGAGGTGCTAGGACGGAACGAGCTAGCAGGAGCAACCGGTGCGGCAGGACGGCTAGGCGCTGCTTGTGGTGCTGATGCAGCAGGAGCTGCTGGGGTATAGCTAGAGGCGCTAGAAGGGCTAGAAGCAGTTGCGCTGCTTGCTGGCGCAGATTGCGCAGGGGTAATTACGTTAGCGGATTCAATATTGTCATCCACTAGGGTATCGCTGGTGGTGTCAAAAAGGCTGTCTTCTTTGCGACGAAACATGGGGTTCTCCTACGATTTTGGGTAATGCTGACCAAACTGTCAGAAATAAACTATAGGATTTAATGCTGCGGCGCCACAAAAATTTGTAATAAATTTTTGTGTGTTATTTCAGATGTTTTGGTGAGAAAAACACCAAACGCGCCATATAGGTAAAAGCAGGGTTGGTGATAACGGCATTGAGCAGCCAATTCGGGGCAAAACGCTCATAGCCAAAGCGCAAGAGTTGTTTGGCTTGAAAGCGTGGGTATATGCTCGATATACGGGTTGAGGGGTGAGGGGCTTGATGGCGAATATGAGCGGCTAAATGCATGCCCAATAATGTGCCATAACGCAGGGCCGTATGAATACCGCCGGCGGTCAGTGGCGAGACCATGCCCGCAGCATCGCCAACAAGCATCACATTGCCCTTGCAAAAAGGCTGCACCAATCCACCCACAGGAATTAAACCGCCTCGCCTGGCTACGATCTGCGCCTGCGAGAAATCAAATAACGGCTTCATTTGCGTTACAAAAGCGTCAATATCGGGGCGTGCGGGCATGCGTTGCGCCAGCCCCACCTGAGTGACGCCGACACTGGGAATCACCCATCCTAAATAACCGTGTGCGAGCCTCTGATCCAAGAAGCAATAAAAGGCATTCGGATCATCAAGCGGCAGGCCGGAAAATTCAGCTTCGGCACCCAGTAAAAATTGCGTATTTTTCCCAAGGCCAAAATCATCGGCTACTTTGGAGCGTGGACCATCGGCGCCAATGAGAAAGCGTGCACGAAATTGACCATTATTGACCGAGATAAAGCCATTTTCTTCGCAACCATTTTCATAGGCCGTGTCATAGAGAATCGTGGCGCCGGCGCGAATGGCTTCATGTGAAAAATATTCCATCATGCGCGGCGTATCGGTGGTCAGGAAAAAATAATCCGGCGATTTCAAATGCACGTGTTTGAGATTCGGTGCATAGAGGCGCACATCGGTGACCTTGCGCGTTACCGTGTCGGGAATGGCGAATTCATCAGCGCATTCTTTGACGATAATACCGGTGGTATGCATGCCGATACCGGCTGCTTTTTTACGCTCCAGCAGCAAGACATTAATGCCTTGTTCGGCCAGCGTATTTGCGCATAAGAGGCCAGCAAATCCGCCGCCTGCGATAATTACATCATATGAGGTCATGCGCTGCTTCTAGCCGAATTTGCTGCTTCCAGCAATTGCAGAATCTTTTTCTCGGCCATCGACATGGGCAGCTTGGAGAGTTGTTTAAAACCATACCAATCCTTGCCGCTTTTAGCGGTTTTCATAAGCCATATATCGGCATCGAGCGTGAAATGACTATATTGCTGGGTGACGTGGCCCAGCAAGGTTGCTTTCGTGGGTGCTGCCTCCTGCTCAATGAAATGATAGAGCCCTTGCAAAAAGCGGCTGGTGCGGACGGTGCTGTAATAAAACCCTTGAGCGTTTTGCTGCACAATGATGTGCTTACGGCGAATGGGCGTCGCTTTTTTGGTTTTAGGAGCTGGGTATGATTCGGGCGAGCGTTGGCCTTCGCAGATCACATTAGCAGGACATACAGGGCAGTTGGGATTGCGTTTGGTGCATACCAGCGAGCCGATATCCATCATCGCCTGGTTATAATCGAACGGTTGCTTGCGATCGAGCAGGATAAAGGCTTTTTCCCAGAGCTCTTCGCTAGTGGGATATTCCAGTGCAAAAACACGGGCGATGATGCGTTTCACATTCGCTTCCATCACTGGCACTGGCTGATAGTAGGCAAAAGCAGCAATCGCATGGGCGGTGTTGCGACCAATGCCTGGCAGCTCCATTAGCTGCTCAACCTGCTGCGGCAAGGAACGGCCACATAGCTCGGCAGCTTTATGCAAATTGGCCGCGCGGCTGTAATAACCCAGCCCTTGCCAGGCGGTGAGCACCTCCTGCCGAGAGGCGCGTTTGAGAGCCTCTAAACTTGGAAAGCGCTTCAAAAACGGCCCATAATAGCGCTCCAGCACGGTTTTCACCTGGGTTTGCTGCAGCATGACTTCGCTGACATAGATGTGATACGCATCCTGCGTATGCCGCCAGGGCAGGTCCTTGCGCCCATGGGCTCCATACCAGGCATGCAGCTTGCGGTGGAAGGCCGTGATGGATGGTTTGCTTTTTGAAGTCATTGCTATATAATATAATTTCAATTTTTGTAGCGACTATGAAAAAGTTTTTCGAGCGTTTTCTTCCTTTTTTATTCCTGGTCTTATGTGCTTCGCAGGCCTCAGCGGTCACTATGCGTGTCGTGGTGTATGGCGATAGCTTAACAGCGGGCTATCAGCTGGGGGTCGAAGAATCCTATTCGGCTAAACTGATGCGCAAGCTCAAAGAGGTGGGCTATGACAGCATCGAAGTCATCAATATGGGCAGCGCTACTCAGACCTCGGCCAGTGGCGCTGAGGGCATTGGCGCTATTATCGATAGATATCCCGATGTCGTGGTGGTGCAGTTGGGTAATAACGACGTATGGCGTGGTGTCAGCGCGGACTATATTAAAAAGAATATAAGCGCGGTGGTAAGTGCATTACGCGAGAAAGATATTTATGTGGTGGTGCTGGGTACGCATGCGACCACCGGCGGGCAAACCGCATATGCCAAACAAGTCGAAGAGATTTTCACCAGCTTTGATAAGGTCGCGGGAGTCAGTGTCTATCCCTATGTTTTAAATGGCATCGTCAATAATCCGGCTTTGACGCTGGCTGATGGCTATCATCCCAATAGCAAAGGCATGGACGTGATCGTAGAAGGCACGTACCGCTTGGTGGACGCTGGCTTGCGCACCAAATGGCACACCAAGCAAATTGAGCAATATCAAAAGCAAATCGATGGCAATCTGCCACCTGGCTTTGCCCAGCCCGGGGTGATTATTGCACCCAGCGGCAGCGCACCGGTTCCAGAGAACGTCCCGCCTCCTGCCGAGTGATGCAGTTTAGGGTTGTAAATACCCGACTTGGCGTATAGGTTGTTAACCCGAATTTTAACTATATTAGGTTGCTCACATGCCTCAATCACCTGTTGCAGCGAAAACCCCTCCCGCCTTTGATATTACCACCGGTTCGCTACCGGCTTCTCGCAAAGTCTATATCGATGGTGTGGCTATGCGCGAAATTCAGCTGTCCAATGGTGAGCCGTCGCTTCTGGTGTATGACACCTCAGGCCCCTATACCGATCCGAAAGCGCAAATCGATATCTATAAAGGCCTGCCTAAATTGCGTGATGAGTGGATTCGCTCTCGCGGCGATGTGGAAGAATATGAAGGCCGCGAAGTAAAGCCGGAAGATAATGGCTTAACGGGTGCGCATAAAGGCGCGGCGGTGGAAGAATTTCCCAATGTGAATAAGCGTCCCTTGCGCGCAAAAGCCGGCAAGTCGGTGACCCAACTGACCTATGCTCGCGCTGGCATCATCACCAAAGAGATGGAATATATCGCCATTCGCGAAAATGAAGGCCGCAAATTGGCTGCCGTGCGCAATAAGCCGTATCAGCAAGGCGAAGGCTTTGGCGCCAAGATGCCAGATCTGATCACGCCAGAATTCGTGCGCGCTGAAATCGCGGCCGGACGCGCGATTATTCCTTCTAACATCAACCACCCTGAATCGGAGCCGATGATTATCGGCCGTAATTTCAAAGTGAAGATCAATGCCAATATCGGTAATTCCGCCGTGACCAGTTCGGTCGCCGAAGAAATCGATAAGATGGTATGGGCTACGCGCTGGGGTGCGGATAACGTGATGGATCTATCCACCGGCCGCAATATTCATAACATCCGCGAGTGGATCATCCGCAATTCGCCAGTACCCATCGGCACCGTGCCGATCTATCAGGCGCTGGAAAAAGTCGGTGGCATTGCCGAAGAGCTAACCTGGGAAGTCTACCGCGACACGTTGATCGAGCAATGCGAGCAGGGGGTGGATTATTTCACCATCCATGCTGGCGTGCGCTTGCCGTATGTGCCGATGACCGCTAACCGCAAAACCGGCATTGTGTCGCGTGGCGGTTCGATCATGGCCAAATGGTGCCTGTCGCATCACAAAGAAAGTTTCCTCTACGAGAATTTTGAAGAAATCTGCGCCATCATGCGCGCCTATGACGTGTCGTTCTCACTGGGTGATGGTCTACGTCCTGGCTCGATCCATGATGCCAATGACGAAGCGCAATTTAGCGAGCTTAAAACACTGGGTGAGCTCACCAAGGTGGCATGGAAACATGATTGCCAGGTGATGATCGAAGGCCCTGGTCACGTGCCGATGCATCTGATTAAAGAGAATATGGAAAAGCAGTTGGAGCTCTGCCACGAAGCGCCGTTTTATACGCTTGGGCCACTTACCACCGACATCGCGCCTGGCTATGACCATATCACTAGCGGCATTGGTGCGGCGATGATTGGCTGGTTTGGCACGGCTATGCTTTGCTATGTAACGCCAAAGGAACATCTGGGCTTGCCTAACCGCGATGACGTGAAAGTTGGTGTGGTGACCTATAAGATTGCAGCTCACGCGGCCGATCTGGCCAAAGGCCATCCATCGGCCTATCACCGCGACGATGCGCTTTCCAAGGCACGCTTCGATTTCCGTTGGCAGGATCAGTTTAATTTGGCACTCGACCCCGAAACGGCAAAAGATTTCCATGATGAAACCTTACCGGCGGACGGCGCTAAAGTGGCGCATTTCTGCTCGATGTGCGGTCCAAAATTCTGCTCGATGAAAATCTCGCAAGATGTGCGTGACTATGCCGATGCGCAGAAAGCGAAAGAAGAAGGGCTTAAAGAAATGGCCGATAAGTTCAATGATGCAGGTGGTGAAATTTATCAAAAGGTAGTGGCGTAACGTATGAGCATTAAAGAAGGTATTATTGATGTTATTCGTCGCTTCCAGCGCTTGCTGGATCCGGCGTCCTATGAGGTTCCCGAACATAAGCCCGAGATGCTGCTGATTGGCTGCGTGGATGCGCGCCTCAATCCGGCGAAGGATTTGGGTATCCCGCAAGGCAAGGCCATTATTCACCGCTCGATCGGTGCGCTGGTAGGTGGTCTCGATGAAAAGGGCAAACCTAAAATTATCAGTGAGGCCGCTTCGGTACAGTTTGCAGTCGAAAAGCTGCATGTGAAACATATCGCGGTAATGGGACATACCCATTGTGGCGGTATGCAAGGTTGCCTGCATTGCTGTGATCCGATGCATGAGCATGAAGTGCCTGCCTTTGTGAAAGAATACCTAAAGCCGCTGGAAGTTGTCGGTGAGGCTGTGTTTTCTGATACGACTTATCGCATCAACCCGTCTGATTCAGAAGACGAGCAGAATGCAAAAATCGAAATGCGCGGCCGTGTGATGGAGAAAATCGCGGTAGAGGAAAGCGTGATAAACTTAATGAGCTATCCGTTTGTACGCGATCGCGTGCTCGATGGCAGCTTACAGGTGCATGGCTGGATTGTAGATACCGCCACCCATCGCCTGTCGGAAATGCCGCAGGAATCGGTTAAGGCGATCGCCCAACACGCTAAAAACATGGCCGAAGGTAAGGTCGAGCCTTTAGATAAAGATTTGGATCGTCATGTGCCAAGCTTTGTTCCTATGGACGGAAAGCCGCTGGAGCCGCCAGCTGCAGGCCTAAGACGAGCCTAATCCAATTTAGGTCAAATACTGGGAATACTTAATATTTCTTCAACCTTCTGGTGTTACATTGGGTTTACAAGCAAATGTAAACAGGAGGTTCCCATGTGGAATTTAATAGAAGTCTTCAAAACAATCTTTATCGATTTATCTGAAGATACCCAAAACGACGCTTAGAGCTTCAATACTTGGTTCGCTAAACTAAGCTGATATTTAGTTCTAGCCTTATTCCAGAAGCGCTCATGCATATTGAAAAAGCCGGTTTGTACCAGCGGTTCAATAATGCCAATTGAAAGGGCAATGCCCCAATCTCTACTGATAATATACGCAACAGCAATGGCTACGGTGAAGTGCATCATGCAATAGGTGATGGTTTTCGCCGTGGTTTCATGAGTGAAGATTAGTCGTGTCATACGCGCCTCCATGTTATTACTATCATATAGCAAATGATAATCATTCTCAATATTAATTCACAATATGCGCCTTTTCAGTAACTTATAAAATTAACCTAAACCCAGAATGACAAGAAATTCATAAAGTTACAGAAACGTAACTCCACTGCCATCCTGCTGTGAGCCAGAAGCGGTCATACTCCTTCCTATCGAGAGCAGATCGCAATCGATATAACCTCACAGGAGATTGAATTATGAAAAAGCTAGTGTTTGTATCCTCTATGGTAGCTCTTATTGCCTCTGCCGGTGCTGCGGGTGCTGTAACCCTTAAGAACACCGACAAAACCGATGTAACGGTTGCAATCGAGCAGGGTGGTAAAACCGAAAACACCACCATTAAAGCCGGTGAAAGCTTTGACAGCAAAGGCAAAGACGTAAGCATTACCTTGGGTAAAGAAAAGCCAGTTATGGCCAAAGGTGATGAGCAGTTAGTGATTAAAGACGGTAAGTTAGAAGTGGTCAAACTGGAAGTCAAAACCACTGTAACCGAGCCCGTTAAAAAACCAGAAGAGGTCAAAGTTGAGGTGAAAACCCCAACTCCTGATCATAAATAAGCTATCTCTATATTAATCATGATATTGGGCAGTGCTTAGGCACTGCCCTTTTTTTGTCATATAATAGTTATTGCATCGGGTAAAAAGATAAACGAATATTAACCTAATTTGCAAGCTGTCCAATTATAGGAAAGAGAGCGCGTGGCCGGATATCACAAAGATAATCTTCCTGTCATTCAAGACAAAGCGCTACGGGCGGGCTCCAAATCTTACGAAAGTTTTTTTAGTGAACAGCTCAGCAAAATTGAACATCGCGTTTCGCGTTTTAGATCGGCCTATTACGATCGTGTAAAAAAACTCAACGCCAGACAGATGGCGTATGCGCTCAATCATTATAGCGATATATGTGAACAGATATCTGTGGTTGCTGGTGCAGCCAATGTGCATGAAAACCTCAATGGTGAGGATCCTGTTTCCGAGAAAATGCATTATAATATAAGTCAGCGCTTAACCCAGATTCATAAAGACCTTGGGTTTTTTAATAACGAGTTGACCGATATCAGCAAGCGTCGGCTCCAGGAATTAAAAGCCGAATCATCGGCTGATCCTAAAGTTACTTCACGTCTGAACTCCAAACATATTCAGTGGATCGAAGGCAGCATTAACAGCCGTAGCCGCTATTTAACCCGTGAAGCCGAATACACCGCCTCGCAAATGGGAGGGCTTGCCAACGATAGTTGGAACCGGCTCTATGATATGACCATGCAACATATACGCTTTGACTATGAGGGCAAAAAATTGAGCCTTCCTCGATTGCATGATTATTTAGCTGCCACTGATCCTGACGCACGAAGAAAAGCACAGGTGGAACTTAATAATGGATTAGGTGATAAGCGCGCTCTTTTTGCCGAGCTGTTTAATAACATGATGCAGCGCGGACAAATCAGTGCAGATCAAGCAAGTTACCGCGACCCGGCGCAACAATGGCACAATGAAGGTGACATCAGTGATACGATGGCCAAGCGCTTGCTGCGTGCCATGTCGGGGGCAAATTTTGTGCACCGCTATGCAAAAATGCGTGCGCGGATGGAAGGGCGTCAGAAGATTAATTCTACCGATCTGACACTCAAAGGCAAAATCAAACAGCCCGAATATATTCCATGGGAGCAGGCGGTAGATGTCGTATTGACTGCGTTTCGTGATTTTGATCCCGCCTATTATGAACGCGCAAAAATGATAATTGAGAGCGGGTGGATCGATGCCAAGCCGCGTGACGGCAAAGTAGCAACCATCGCCTTTGCACAGGATTGCGGCACCAAAGGGCATCCTTGGGTGGTGGTGAATTATCGCGGCAAATATAATGATATTATTACCCTGGCGCATGAGCTGGGCCATGCGGTCGGCTTTATGCTAGCCGATGAAGAGCAGGGGCAAATCTATAACGGGCAATCCATGCCCATCACCGAAACCTCTGCCGCATTATGCGAAGAATTGGCGCTGCGGGAATTGATGAAGCGTGCCCATATGCCACATGAGCGAGTAGCGATTCAGGCGGCCAAAGTAAACAATCTGATCGACTCAATTGATCGCGGCGCATCCTATGGTTTTGCAGTCGACATGTATAAAAGGTTTAAAGAAGAAGGCTTTCTGACGGCAGAAGAAATTTCACAATCCTGGCTGGAAAACCGTAAGGAATATTACGGTCCGAATGTGCGCGTGGATCCTGCTATGCATAAATATGATTGGGCGCGACGCTCTTTGCTCTTTAATGCACCGTTTTATTACTCGGAATATCCGCTAACCAAAATAGTCGCACTTACATTTCTTGAGCGCGCTGATCGTGGGCAAATCAAAGAGCCTGGCAAAGCATTTGTGGAAATGATGAAGAAGGGCACCACCGAAGGTACAGTCGAACTGCTCAAAGAAGCTGGGGTAGATATTAACCGTCCTGATTTCTTCAAGCATGGGATGAGCATGATGGAAACTGAGATGGCTGTATTAGAGCAGGGGCTGGTAGAGGAGAGGGCTATAAGCCATGCTGCGGTCTTGCGGTCTAATCAATATTCGACGCGCCGCAAGTTAAGTCGCTGACAATAAATAATTTTATTCTATCTTTGGCGTCGATATTAACCTCTGATTGCTAACCTATTTGTCATAAAAATGTCATACACAGCACTAAAAAAACGCTCTAGAATCGTTGTATAAGATTAATTACGGCAGGTGCGTATGGCTCCAAACCCAAAAGATTATAGTGTAGAAGATCTCGAATCGAAGTACGGTGAGATCACCGTATTGTTCGACTATTCTGAGCAATTAACTGGTACGGTGGAAAGCGAATTGGTGACCAACCCGGAACAGCAATTGGCTATTATTGAGCCGCTGATTAATGAAATTGGCGATGCGACCGATATTTTGTCAGAAGAATTCGTGTTCATTGCAGAAGGCATCAAACGTAAATCGAAAAACCGTGCAAATAAAGCCCGTATCGAAGCGGCGCTGCGTAAACTCTATGCCGCGATTCATGAATATGAAGGCCGCGTAAAAGACGTGACCAAAAAAGCGCATGGCGCTTTCATGAATATTGCTGATGCAATTGTGCAAAAAATCCAACGCCAGGTCGAAGAGATCGTGGTGATCTTTTTAGAATTTGTCCATATCTCGCTGCAGAGCCTGATGGGCAAAGCCGAGCTCGAAGCACTGAAGGTACGTGATTCGCGCGTGGCACTCATGATGCACCAGCACGCTCTGGCTCAGCAGCAGTAATCACTGCTCGCTTGTTTCTAACACTTAAATCCGATCTGTCACCTGCAACGCTTGCTCGCATCAAGGATGCTATTTCCGATGCGGTATGGGATGGGCATGATAAAAGCTTCATGCTGAATGCTGATCAGCTGGATGCATTGGAATTTGCTGCGCATTGCCGCCTCGATGCTTTGATTGCAGGCGCTGATTCATCGGCTCAAAACGTGGCGCGTCAAGCCGAAGAGCGCTTTAAAGCCGTATGCGGTCCTGGCATCGCCTCGGCGCGATTGGCTGAAGGCATGGTGCAACGTGTGTTGGAACAGAGCGAGTTTAAAGGTTGCGTACAAAAAACAGCTGGTCGCTGGAGCTAGCGGCCATAAAAAAGGGAGCCCGAAGGCTCCCTTTTTTTGTAATTTTCACTATGAACGCAGTAGCGTGAGTCAGCCCTGAGCCTATCTCATGGGGCGGTCAGAAGACCGCCCTGGAGACAGTCTTATACCGAATAGTACAGTTCGAACTCGCCTGGAGTCGGGGTATGTTCCCACTTATAGACTTCTTGCATTTTGAGGTCGATGTATGAATCGATGAAGTCATCGGTAAATACTTCACCTTTTTTGAGGAAGGCGCGATCTTTATCCAAATTCTCCAGCGCTTCACGCAATGAACCGCACACGGTTGGAACGTTTTTCAGTTCTTCCGGTGGCAGGTCATACAGGTTTTTGTCCATAGCATCGCCAGGATGGATTTTGTTTTCGATGCCATCCAGACCCGCCATCAACATCGCGCTGAAAGCAAGATATGGGTTAGCAGTTGGGTCAGGGAAGCGAACTTCGATACGTTTGCCTTTTGGTGACGCAACGTATGGAATGCGGATCGATGCCGAACGGTTACGTGCCGAGTAAGCCAAGAGTACTGGCGCTTCAAAGCCTGGGATCAGGCGTTTGTAGCTGTTGGTCGACGCGTTGGTGAAGGCGTTGATTGCTTTAGCATGTTTAATGATACCGCCGATGTAATAGAGGCACATTTCCGACAGATCAGCATAGCCGTTGCCAGCGAAAAGCGGTTTGCCGCCTTTCCACAGTGATTGGTGGGTATGCATACCTGAGCCGTTATCACCCGAGATAGGTTTTGGCATGAAGGTTACGGATTTACCGTAGCTATGTGCTACGTTATGCACCACGTACTTGTATTTTTGTACGTTATCAGCAGTGCCCAGAAGGGTCGAGAACATCACGCCCAATTCGCATTGTGCCGGTGCTACTTCATGGTGATGCAGGATGGGTTCAACACCAACCAGCTTCAGCGTAGACAACATTTCGCCACGCAGATCGGCCAGTGAATCAACTGGCTGAACGGGGAAATAACCACCTTTGGTAGGTGGGCGGTGACCCATGTTGCCAGCTTGATAGGTGCGATCCGAGTTGCCTGGCAGTTCTTCGCTGTCTAATTGATGGAAGCTGTAGTTGCCAGCGGTTTTGAAACGCACATCGTCAAATACGAAATATTCCAATTCAGGACCGAAATAAGCGGTATCGCCAATGCCGGTGTATGCCAAATAGGCTTCAGCGCGGCGAGCAAGCGAGCGAGGATCGCGGCTGTATGGTTGGCCGGTAGAAGGCTCGATCACGTCGCAGAAAATAACAGCGGTAGGTGCTGCTGCAAATGGATCGATGAATACGCTTTTAGCATCTGGCATCAAAATCATGTCTGATTCGTTGATGGATTTCCAACCAGCAATAGACGAACCATCGAACATGATGCCGTCTTCAAAGCTTGATTCGTTGACTTGGCTGGCGATATAGCAGGTATGCTGCCATTTGCCTTTCGGATCGGTGAAACGAAAATCCACGAACTGGATATCGTTGTCTTTAATTAGCTTGAATACATCGTTAGCAGACATTGCGGTTTCCTTTTTAGGTTTAAAAAATGTCGTGTTGGTCTCACAGTACTTTGCGAAACTTGAAAACGCGTCCTTGCAGGATTTTTTTATAATTTTTTGATGTGCCTGTTATAGCAGTGAGCTTAGGATTGTAAAGCAGGGAATGGATAAAATTAACCTATCTGAATTATAAAGATAATTTGTATTTATTGGTGTGTTTCATTTGTTGAAAATTAGTCATTATCTGCGACAATTACACCATGGATTATCCTGATATTTTAACGGCTTTTAGACAGCCTGTTCCCGTAAGTTGGCCGTTGAATCAGCCAATAACCCAGCGGCTTGATACAGCACTTGAACGTGCGGCGGGTTTAAATGGGGCAATTGATTATTCGAGGTTAAAGCATTTTGGTGCGAATCCGATTTATTGGCTATTTGGTTGTGAGATCGAGTTTGAGATAGACTGTATTCCAGGCCCAACGCAATTCTTAGAACAGGAGCGTTCACGTATTGCGCAACTCATACAGAAAAAGATGGAGACAACCGCAACGGCCAATCCGCTGTTAGAAGCGCAGCTTAAAGAACTGCCTGGCTACACATTGCGTGATATTATCATGTTTGAAATTCATGAACGTTTAGAAGGGATAGTACAGAAGAAATATTCTAAAAAGCCTCATAGTATTGGCTACTATGATTCAGAGAGGGTATCTGAGCTGCAAACCAAAGTATCATCCGCTGCGGGAACCATTGATGCCTATTATCGTTCATTAGAAGTGATTCACGATGTCGTAGAAGAATATAGAAAAAGGCTGGTGGAGGAGTGTGGCCATCATTATTGTTTAGAGCTAAAACATACAGGCGTGCATCTTAATTTTAGTCCTAATGTAATTGTAGACCGAAAATACGAAAATGCTTTGAAACAATCTGGCGCGAATGCGGATGAAATTACTCAACGCGCTTTGGCAGAGCAAAAGCTGGTAAACTTAGCAGGTATGCAAACACGTAGCATGCAGGAATTCATGCGGCATAGCATGTCGGGCATTATGCAGGCCTACGAGGATGCCGTAACTTTAGATAAGCCGGATGTAAATGAGAAAAAATGGTTTCGAATTGGTGCAGGTGTTTCACGGGAAGGTGCATTTCGTTTTTGCAAAAACCGAGTGGAGTTTCGCGGGCTTTTGGCCTCATCGCATATAGAAAGCCATTTGTTGCGTATCGTAAAAGGGGCGGAATATGGCTTAAGCCATAGTGATGCTGAGCTGCATGCGCTTAATGTGCCGCGGCTTCGCCCTATTATTGCACATAAATTTGTGAATCCTCCTGGTACGGAAGAAGATCCGTATGGCGAAGCGTTTTACATTAAACGAATTCTACAATCTGCTTATGAAGATGGTAGTGGCTATTTGATAGTTGAGCCAGGCTACTTAAGCACACGCAGGGATCTGATAGCGATGGAGCTGTTTGACTATGGCTATTCTGATCTCGATAAGCAAAAATCCAATCCGATTACCGCAGACATATTGAGAGAAATATTTTCGCTGGTGCATGTAAACGAAGACGGCACGCTCAATACAACAGATGTGAAGCCCTATCTGCAATGGATTAAGCATGAGTATATCAAAGAGCCGCAAATCGATTTTGCCTTGAAGCAGCTTAGCCTTATCACCAGTAAAGGCACCTATCCGTCATTTTATAATCATGGGCGTTATCTAGAAATAGGCCCTAGTTATCATGCGCAAAATATAGAGCGAATGAAAAATAGCGGCGTACTCAAGCAGGTATACGGCGATGAGCTTTTGCAGCAGCTAGCGAGCGTTATCCCTGCGGTATCATCATCCGTCACCTCGCGGATTGCACCGAACGCACCAGGCGGGATGGCCGCGGGAATATAAAATTAAATAGCGTCAGAACCGCGTTCGCCGGTTCTGATCCGGATGACTTCTTCGATGGGAAGAATGAAGATTTTACCGTCGCCGATGCGGCCGGTTTTAGCGGCATTGATAATGGCGTCAACCGTGCGATCCACCATCTTGTCTTCCACCACCACTTCAATTTTAATTTTAGGCAGGAAATCGACTACATATTCGGCGCCGCGATAGAGCTCGGTGTGGCCTTTTTGACGGCCAAAGCCTCTGGCTTCCGTCACGGTGATGCCTTTTAGGCCTACTTCTTGTAGCGCTTCTTTAACTTCGTCGAGCTTGAATGGCTTGATTATCGCTTCAATTTTTTTCATGTTATATTGCTAGCTGACTATCAAACGATTGCAATCAAAATTATCGCGCATGACCTATCCACGTTTTCATTTAGCCTTTCCGGTAACTGACGCTAGCTTTGCTAAAACGCGCCATTTCTACTTCGATATTATGGGATGCACAGAAGGGCGCAGTGCTGAGCGTTGGGTGGATTTTGATTTTTTTGGTCACCAGATTTCGGCGCATTTAGTATCCGATGCGCAAGTAGCGTTGCGCAATGAAGTGGATGGTGATCAGGTGCCGGTTCGCCATTTCGGCGTTATTTTACCTTGGGACGAATGGCATCAGCTTGCCGAACGACTGAAAGCTGCCCAATTATCCTTCATTATTGAGCCGCATGTGCGCTTTAAAGGCCAGGTGGGGGAGCAGGCAACCATGTTTTTGCTCGATCCCAGCGGCAATGCGCTCGAATTTAAGTCGTTTAAGGAAGAATCCAGCATATTTGCTCGCTAATTCCACTTGCAAATGCGAATGAATATCATTACAAATAGGCGTATGTACGTTTGTATTTGTAATGCGATTAAAGATAAGCACATCGACTCCCTGGTTTCCCAAGGGGCAGACTCGCCTTGCGATGTATTCCGCAAGTTGGGATGCAAACCGGTCTGCGGTAAATGCGTGCCAGAAATTTGTGATTCGATTCGTGACCGTTCTCTCTGTGTAAATCAGTAATTGCGAGTCACTCGCAACACCTTGTTTTTTCTCTATTATGCTTGACTTTTGTGTGACCGTAATTCATGGTCTGAGCGAATTATTAACCCATAGAGAAAACCATGGCCGTCAAAGACAAAGAGGTAATCAAACACCTCAATATTATCCTCAAAAACGAACTGACCGCGATTAACCAATATTTCCTGCATGCGCGTATGCTCAAGCATATGGGATTTATGAAGCTTGCCGATCATGAATATAAAGAGTCAATCGATGAGATGAAGCATGCCGATATGTTGGTTGAGCGCGTGCTCTATCTGGGTGGTATTCCTAATCTGCAAGATCTAGGCAAGCTCATGATTGGTGAGACGGTGGATGAAATTTTGCAATGCGACCTGAAACTTGAGCAAAAAGCCCATGTCGATCTGCGCAATGCCATCACTTATTGCGAAGGTATTGAAGATTACGTCAGTGCCGATATGATCCATAAGATTCTGGATTCGGAAGAAGAGCATCAGCTATTCATTCGCACCCAGTTGAAGTTAATCGATACGATGGGTTTAACGGCGTATCTGCAAACACAAGTATAGGTGACGTATGTTTCGCAAACTGATCATGACTGTAGCAATTATAGTAGGAACCGCGAATATGGCCAAAGCTGCTGATTTAGAAAACACGCTTTATATGGATTTAAAAGATGGCCGCGTGGTCATTGAGCTGCGTCCAGACCTGGCGCCAAATCACGTGAAGCGCATCAAAGAGTTGGTACGCCAAGGCTTCTATAACGGCGTGGTGTTTCACCGCGTGATTGAAGGTTTCATGGCGCAAACGGGCGATCCGACTGGCACTGGCAGCGGTGGCTCAGGTCAAAAAATCAATGCCGAATTCAATAAAGAACCACACGTGCGTGGCGTGGTGTCGATGGCGCGTGCTGCAAGCCCAGATAGCGCCGATAGCCAATTCTTTATCGTACTGGCTGATTCCAACTATCTCGATGGTCAATACACCGTGTGGGGCAAGGTGGTAAGCGGTATGGAATTTGTCGATAAGATCAAAAAAGGTAATCGCTATAACAATGGCTCTGTTACCGATCCTGACAAGGTTATCAAGCTGCAAGTGGCTGCTGACGCTAAAGACGCGAAATAACCCTCTCCATTGAAGACGGACCTATTTGATTTTCATTTACCGGAGTCGCTGGTTGCGACCCATCCGGTAACGCCGCGTGATAGCGCAAAAATGCTGTGCGTGACGCCTGCGATTCGCGATGCGAGTGTAAAAGACCTTCCACAATTTCTACGTCCTGGCGATGTGCTGGTGCTCAATGATACGCGTGTCATACCGGCGCGGCTTTTTGGACGTCGCAAAGAGGCGCAGATTGAAATTCTGCTGCATAAAAAACTGGGCGGGCTTAGCTGGCAGGTATTTGCCAAGCCGGCGAAGAAACTCAAAGCCGGCGACCGTATCGATTTTGCCGAGGATTTTGTTGCCGAGGTAAAAGATAAAAACGCCGATGGGCAGGTAATCATCCTGTTTGCTGGCGATGAAGCAGCGTTTTTTGAAAAGCTGGCTCGTTATGGCCATATGCCACTGCCGCCTTATATTGCGCGCGAAGACAGTCATGCCGATACGCAGGATTACCAAACCATCTATGCGCGCCACGCCGGTGCGGTTGCGGCACCGACCGCCGGGCTTCATTTCACACCGGAGCTGATGCAAGCGGTAGAGGCAGCCGGAGTTCAATGTGTGTATGTGACCTTGCATGTGGGGGGTGGTACGTTTTTGCCGGTCAAAGCCGACGATACTGATCAGCACGTGATGCATAGCGAATGGGCACATATTTCAGCAGAAACCGCAGCCCTCATCAACAACGCCAAGCAGCAAGGAGGGCGCATCATCGCCGTGGGCACCACCTCGCTTCGCGTGTTGGAATCAGCGGCTGATGAGCAGGGGATCTTGCAACCATACTCCGCTGAGACCGATATTTTCATCACGCCTGGTTACCGATTTAAAATCGTGGATAGGCTGATGACGAATTTTCATCTGCCCAAATCCACCTTGTTCATGCTGGTGTCGGCTTTTGCCGGACTTGCTGAGATGCAAGCGGCTTACGCACATGCCATTGCCAGTGGCTACCGTTTTTATTCCTATGGCGATGCGTGTTTGCTTTACCGAAAGTAATCAGCGCGGTTGGTAATCAACCATGTAGCGTTCAATAAATTCTAAGCATTCGCTGGTGGTCATGCCATCTTCTACCGCATCGGCAATATCCCATTTCTCAGGTTTGCCTGTGAATGCAGCATCATCTAGGCATTTGATATGGCAGCCGGTAGGGTATAGAAAATCACAAATTTTCTGCTCACCTTCTTTACCGATCAGATCATTGTCGCGCCAGATATAGAGCTGGGTTCCTGCTTTTTGCAGCGGTGACCAATCGGTTTCTGATATCAGAAAACTGCCCAACGCCCAAGTAAGCGGAATAAAATTTGTATCTTTGAGTAAGGCTGCCGCTGTTTCCGCGCATTTTTCTCCTTCGACCAATAGATAGATAGGATTGGGTTTATCGTGCATGGTGTGCAGGCGATAAAGCGGCATTTTCATCCGATAGTAAATATCATTGCGCTCCCATTTCCCATGTTCGAACAATTGGAAAAAGAAATAGTTCTTGGATACGTCATTGCTAAAGCGCACGCTCCAGGCGAAGAGTTGTCCTTTTGCATCATGGTAAGGCCACATGCCTTGGACGGTACCATGCGCTTTTATATATTTGTCCTGGATCACTGGTGTTAGGTTAGCTGGAATCGGATAGACGGCTTTAATAACTGCTGCTTTGCCTCGTAACATAGTTTTGACGCGTGCGGCAATAGCGCTAGTCGTTGCACGTACCTTAAGCATATAGGCTTCACTGATCGCATTCAGGAAAAAAGTGAGATTATCTTTTATCGTCTGTGGGGTGATCGTTAGTTGATAAAAATTGCCATGCGCACCCATATAAGCTTCGTAGCCGATCTTATCGACGACATAGTATTTTTCTAAGGATCGATGGTTGAGCCGGTAACCTGCTCGTCGCAGAATATAGCTGGATAAAAGCCTACCCATTCGGCCATTGCCATCAGGGAAGCAATGGATAATCACCGTCATATAATGCACCAAACAGGCATGCACTGGCGCATCTAAACTATAGTGTGGTTGGTTGATGACTGTAATTAAATAATCCAGGCACAACGCATAATCGCTGGGCTCGGCACCTTCATAGAGAGAGGCTGTTTTATCAAGAGTAAACACGCGCATTTGATGATTAGACAGTATCTCGCTTAGCGCATGATATGACTGCCCCATCAGCAGGCTGTAGCTTTTCACGAGATCATCTGCGGTAAAGGCTTCATCGCTATCGGCCTTATCCATTAAGTAGGCACGCGCATTATTATAGCCTTCTATGTTCTGCCTACTTTTTTTGATTATATAGGGATCGGAAGGAGTTGCGATCGCCAGCTGTTTTTTCAGCAAGTAATTTTCGATATAAAGCTGATAATAGTCGGCATTGATAGGGATGCGATTTAGCCACTGAATAATATGGTTAAAGACTGTAATTGTAGTGCATTGAGAACGAACAGCCGCGTTTTGCTGGTAAAAATGATGCTCGATGGTTTTTAGCGCCTCTAACGCAGGGTGCATGGGGTGTTGACACATAATATGCTGCTAAATATACATATTATATTAGACCATATATGTATATATGAATGCAATCGATTGTGTTTTGTAACAAAAATGTCATAAATTTGTGATAACATGATTCAGTGATAGCATCGCATTTTCAACATGATCCCGTGGATCTAGCGTAGAATGAATATGAGAAAAGAAGAGAAGCATAAAGCCCTTACAGCCAGTGTTGTGGTGGCGACTGCCTTTTTTATTCCAACAGATGTTTTGGCAGGTTGGCAATCGGTCTTATGCGAACTCGCTGCCTATGGCATGGGTTCCTTAGGTAAAGGTATTGCCGTTGTTGGTGTTATTACCATGGCAACCGGTGCCATCGCCGGACGCATTTCTTGGGGTGTGGCGGCTGTGGTGTGCGTAGGTATTGCGGGCTTGTTTGGTGCAGAGGCGATTGTTGATACCGTAACGGGTAACGATAATAGCGCTTCCTGCAGCCTCTAAATCAAATAGGTCATTCGACCGTTTTCTAATAGGTTCTTTCATCAATGAGTATTGAGTTTCAAATTCACGCGCGCGACGGTTCTGCACGCACAGGCACCTTGATGACTGCGCATGGCGCAATTCAAACGCCGGCCTTTATGCCGGTGGGCACGGCAGCAACCGTCAAAGCCATGACACCGGAAGCAGTGAAGCAAACGGGTGCCGAGATTATTCTAGGCAATACCTATCATTTGATGCTGCGCCCGACTGCTGAGCGCATTGCGCGTTTGGGAGGTCTTCATCAATTCATGCATTGGGACGGGCCTATCTTGACCGATTCCGGCGGCTTTCAGGTGATGTCGCTTGCGAAGCTACGCAAAATTACCGAAGACGGCGTTACCTTCCAGTCGCATATTAATGGCGATACGGTGCATCTGACCCCAGAGCGTTCGATTGAGATCCAGCATGTGCTGGATAGTAATATCACCATGGCGTTTGATGAGTGCACGCCGTTTCCTGCCACAGTAGAACAAGCCGCTCATTCCATGCGACTTTCCATGCGTTGGGCGCAACGCTCCAAAGATGCGTTTATCGAGCGGTCTGGTTATGGGTTGTTTGGCATTGTGCAAGGCAGTGTCTATCCCGAACTGCGCCATGAGTCGGTGCAGGCATTAGCAGGCATCGGATTCGATGGCTATGCGGTAGGTGGGCTAGCAGTAGGTGAGGGGCAGGAGTTGATGTTTTCGGTGCTCGATGTGACCATGCCGCATTTGCCGCAAGACCGCCCGCGCTATTTGATGGGTGTTGGAAAGCCCGATGATATTATCGGTGCGGTGATGCGCGGTATCGATATGTTTGACTGCGTGATTCCTACGCGCTCGGGTCGCAATGCTCGCGCCTATACGAATGAGGGTGAGAAAAACATTCTGAATGCGAAATATGCCGATGATGAAACGCCGTTACAGGCTGGTTGCCGCTGCCCGCTATGCAGCCATTATAGCCGCGCCTATGTGCATCATCTGTTTAAAGCAGGCGAGATGCTAGGGCCGATGTTGCTCACCTGGCATAATCTGACCTTCTATCAGGATTTGATGCAAGCCATCCGAAAAGCCATTAGCGAGAACAGGCTGAATGATTTTGCTGATGGATTCTTGATGCGCTATCGTGGTAACGCAGAAGTATAATGCTTATTATACCTGATATATGCGTAGAATTTCGCTAATTGTTCTTGTCCTTCTGATTGCCGTGGTAGTGGCGGCGTTGCTGGCGCCGTGGAAAGTATGGTTGGAAACACGGCTTAAACAAGAAGCGCAGGACAGATCGGTTGCTGTCGAATTTTCCATTGAGCAGGTGGGGCTGCACGGTATTACCTTTGTCGATGTATCTTTTGCGCAATTGCCTTTCACTATTGATAAAGTCACTGCGTCCTATTCCTTGCTGGATTTACTGCAAGGGCAATTACAGACCATCGAGGCCCCCGAGCTTATGCTCAAGATGGGCAAGCAGCGCATTATCGCAAAAGATGCGGTGATTCGTTTCGAGCAGCCAAAAGCCGGCAGCTGGCATATGAAAGATATTTCCGTTTCCGATGCGCCGTTGCCACTTTTGGCAGGCGAAGGAAAATTTTCCTTACAAGATAGCTTTGCCGCCAGCGGCACGCTTATCAGCGCCGATAAAAGCTATTATGCGCGTTTTAATTCGGACGACGAATTGCTGGTGATCAGCGAGGCGGCGATGCCCTATAAAGGCGGTGTGATCAGCACCAAAAATGCACGGGTGCCG
This sequence comes from Rickettsiales bacterium, assembly GCA_033762715.1. GTDB lineage: Bacteria > Pseudomonadota > Alphaproteobacteria > Rickettsiales > SXRF01 > JANRLL01. The sequence goes on from JANRLL010000016.1 coordinate 119,771, forward strand.
CTTAAGGAAAACAAACCTACCGCTGCGGTGCTGCAGGTGAAGAACATGCCGCTGGATGCGTTGATGAAATTGATCACGCAAGACCGAGCAACGGCTACCGGCGAAGTATCGGGCATGGTGCCGCTTACCATCGGCCGCGATGGCAGTATCAGTATCGGAACAGGCTTGCTCAAAACAGCATCTGGCGGGGTGATTTCGGTGCAGCCGGAGGTGTTGCCCAGTGATAATCAACAGGTAGGGTTGGTGCGCGATGTGCTGAAGAATTTTTCCTATACACAGCTATCGATGGATGTCAAAAGTTTGCCACATGACAAATTATCCATCTTGTTGCAATTGTCCGGTAATAACCCGCAAGTGTATAATGGGCGCGAAATCAAATTGAACGTGCATTTAACGGGCAATCTGATAGAGCTGGTACAACAAAGCATTCTACCGCTGAATGATCCAAACCGTTACCTGGAGTAACCGCATGCGAACTAGTTACACTCTCTTGGCGCTTATTCTTATCGCTGCATGCACGCCAACCGTGCAAGTGCAGGCGCCCGACAAGCCCATCGAGATCAATCTTAACGTCAATATCGAGCATCGTGTGAAAGTGGAAATCGAAAAAGACGTGAAGCAATCTATTGCTAAAAACAAAGATATTTTCTAGAGCGAGGACCTTATGAATAAACTATTTCCAACGATAGCTATGATCACCGCCGCTTGGGCACTGCCAGCGCTGGCCCTGGATTTACAAACGGCCCGTACCAGTGGTGCAGTCGGTGAAAAAACCGATGGGTATATTGCGGCGGTACAAAGTTCTGCCGAGGTAAATGCGCTGGTGTCGGAAGTCAATGGCAAGCGTCAGGCAGAATATGCACGTATCTCTAAACAAAATGGTCAACCGGTGAACGTGGTGGCAAAATTAGCTGCAGAGCAGATAATCAGCGGCCTTCCGGCAGGTGCTATGTATCAGGATACCAGCGGAAATTGGAAAAAACGCTAGTACCCACTTCTAAGGGGTTGACAACGCCAGTCAAAACCCTATTGTCCCCCTGCTTTCGAGCGATATGATCCGGTAGCTCAGTCGGTAGAGCACCTGACTTTTAATCAGGTTGTCGCGGGTTCGATTCCCGCCCGGATCACCATTAAAAAAGGCCCCTTCATGGGGCCTTTTTTTAATACTTCTAAAGGGTCGGGAATCGAACCCTTGGGTTCGCCACCGCGCTTAGAAAGCGCGGCTATATTATTACAAGTTAGGCAAATCTTTGATTTTCCGGCGCCCGGATCACCATTACATTTTAAATATCACCATGTTCGTTGCCGCCCGCCAACCCAACTCACATGGCGAAGAAAAAGGCCCCTTCATGGGGCATTTTTCAATGCCTATAAAGGGTTTAGGAGTCGTCTCCACCCATTACTTCGCCCCAATGTGAAATAAGCAATTTTGTTACCCATTGATAAATAATAATTTTGTTTATATCGTATTTGCTCTGTTTTCGAAGTATTTTTGATTTAATTGCAATATTATCTTAATATATCATTAGGTTAATGTTGTTATGATTAAATCATGTCCCAAAATAGTCTTCAACCTATGGCTCTATATCATTGTACGTGTCAGGCGAAGCGTTGTGGTGCAGCAACCTTAGCATTTATTATGGCATTTTCTCTCGCTCCAGATCCAGCTGTAGCTGATGATGAAGAGGGTATCGAGGATTTACTCGCCCAATTCACCCGTAGCATGGTGGTGGTGTTTGTGGCTTCTGAGATGTGTAAAGACACCTTGAAAACCAATCTTCCGAACTATGCCGACACCATTCGCACCTATCTAACGCAATATTATCCTAAGGGCATTGGCTATTGGGTATTGCCGATGGTGACCGAGCGCGAAAAGAATAAGAAGAAATGTAATTCCATGTTGCAAGAGCGTTTGATGTATTATCAAACCACCAGCCGTGAATTCACCTATAGCTATCCGGCAGAGCCTCTTCCGCCGGTGTTGGTTGCGATGCGCAATAACGACTATCAAAATCCAAGCCATATGTATGGTGTAAGAGGTCGTCTGTTGCCAACTGTCGTAGCGCCTTCTCAATATTAAAAATCATATAAATCATAATATTACATCGAGTCATCGCGTATGACTTGACTCTGCCTCTCATGCTCTTATGATGCGGCTCGCTTAGTGATAAGCGGATCAAGTTAGAGTATTAAGCAATGTCCATCGCTTCCATACTAGCCGTATCTGCCGTGTTGTTCGTAAGCACAGCGCTATTGCTCTTATTATGTAAAAATCTCCGAGAAGAGTGATTGTTATGATATACGCTATTCTAGCTGTCGTGACCGCTCTCTTATTTGTCTATCTGCTTGCCGCGCTGCTCAAGCCGGAGCTTTTCCCTTAATTATCCTGTGTTATGTATTCCCTCCTACTGATCATTATCTGTCTTGCCATTACCTTGCTGTGCATTAAACCGCTCGGCACCTATATCGCGCGCGTACTAAGCGGAGAACGCGTATGGCTTACCTTGATAATTGGGCGCGTTGAACGCGGTATTTACCGCCTGGCTGGTATTGATCCCAATGTAGAAATGGGATGGTGTGGCTATGCGTTTTCTATTCTGCTGGTGAGCGCGTTTTCTTTTGTACTGCTTTTTGCGATCTTGGTGTTTCAACATCTATTGCCGCTGAATCCACAAGCGCTTCCAGCTGTGTCAGCTGATCTGGCGTTTAACATTGCCGTCAGTTTTATTACTAACAGCAATTGGCAAAGCTATGGTTGCGAGACGACACTTAGTTATTTTTCACAGCTCGTTGGCCTCACGGTGCAGAATTTCATATCAGCATCGGTGGGTATAGCGGTTGCCATCGCTTTATTCCGCGGTATTGCGCGCAAGCAGATGCAGACCATTGGCAATGCCTACGCTGACATAACCCGCGCTATTTTATATGTGCTATTGCCGCTGTCGCTGCTCTTTGCGTTGGTATTGGTGTCGCAAGGCGTGATTCAAAACCTGCAAAGCTATACGGGATATACGACGTTAGAAGGCGCCAATATGAGCATGGCACAAGGCCCTGCCGCTTCACAAGTGGCGATTAAAATGCTGGGCACCAATGGTGGCGGCTTTTTTAATGCCAACAGCTCGCATCCGTTTGAAAACCCAACACCGCTGACCAATCTGTTGCAGTTGGTTTCCATTTTGCTGTTGCCCGCTTCGTTGATTTATACCTTTGGTGTCATGGCGGGTGATCGCCGGCAAGGCTGGATTCTGCTTGCAGCGATGACGGTGATGTTTATACCGCTGGTGCTGCTTGCGATGTATACGGAAGAGCAACCTAATCCTAAATTCGATTCGCTGATCGTACAGCCGCATGGCAGCATGGAGGGTAAAGAACAGCGTATTGGTGTCAGCGCGTCCGTGTTCTGGGCCATTGCCACCACCGCCACTTCAAATGGCTCTGTCAATGCCATGCACGATTCGTTTAATCCACTGACCAGCCTGTTCCCGCTGGTATTGATGCAGTTTGGTGAAGTGATTTTTGGCGGTATCGGCAGCGGCGCTTACGGCATGATTATCTACGTATTATTTACCGTATTCATCGGCGGCCTCATGGTGGGGCGCACGCCGGAATATTTGGGCAAAAAGCTCGGGCCATATGAAATTAAAATGGCATCCTTGGTGTTGATTATACCAGCGATTTGCGTGTTGCTGGGATCGGCGCTGGCGGTGTTGACCGAGGCAGGTCGCAGCGCCACGCTCAATGTTGGCTCGCAAGGCTTCAGCGAAATACTCTATGCGTTTTCTTCGGCATCTAACAATAACGGCAGCGCGCTTGCCGGATTATCGGCCAACTCACCATTCTATAATATAGCGCTCGGCATATGCATGTTTGTGGGTCGTTACTGGCTGATCATTTTCGTACTCGCTCTTGCCGGTTCATTGGCTAAGAAAAATACGGTACCGTTTAACCAAGGCACCTTGCCAACCCACACGCCGCTTTTCCTCGTGATGCTGGTGGGAGCTATTATATTGCTTGATGTGCTTACCTACTTACCGGCGCTCGCCTTGGGCCCTATTGCGGAGCATCTGCATGTATTTATGGAGCAAGCATCATGAGTGCCGTGCCAAAACCCAATATCATGCAAGCGCTGATTACCTCGTTTCGCAAATTGTCGCCGCGCACGCAGCTGCGCAATCCGGTTATGTTTACGGTTTATATCGGCTCGCTAGTCGTAAGCGGGATCTATATTGCCGAGCAATTGGGTATGGCAGCCACACCTGGCGAGCCAAGCTGGTTTGCATTGTGGGTTGCTATTTGGCTGTGGTTTACGGTGCTATTTGCCAATTTTGCCGAAAGCATCGCTGAAGGCCGTGGTAAGGCGCAGGCGGAATCGCTCAAAGCATTGCGCAAAGATGTGCAGGCTAAAAAAATTAGAAGCGCCAAAAGCCGCGATGATCACCAGATGGTGTCAGCATCAATGCTGCGCAAAGATGATTTGGTGCTGGTGGAAGCCGGTGATTTTATTCCAGGCGATGGCCAAGTTATGCAAGGCATTGCTTCAGTTGATGAAAGCGCGATTACCGGCGAAAGCGCGCCGGTGATTCGTGAATCGGGCGGCGACAGCGATGCGGTAACCGGTGGCACGCGTGTGCTGTCTGACTGGTTGATTATCCGAATTACGGCCAATGCCGGTGAATCCTTTATTGATCGCATGGTGTCGTTGGTCGAAGGCGCGAAGCGCCAAAAAACCCCCAATGAAATTGCGCTCTCAATTTTGCTTGCGGGCCTAACACTTATCTTCTTGCTGGCCGTTGCCACTTTGCTGCCTTTTTCCTGGTTTGCTATTCATCAAACCGGTGATGGCTCTATAGTAAGTGTCACGGTGTTGATTGCTCTGCTGGTGTGTTTAAGCCCTACTACTATTGGCGGCTTGCTATCTGCCATCGGCATCGCCGGTATGAACCGTCTGCTCAAAGCCAATGTGATTGCTTCATCGGGCCGCGCGGTAGAGGCGGCTGGCGACGTAAACGTATTGCTGCTTGATAAGACCGGTACCATTACCCATGGCAATCGCCAAGCCGAAGAATTCTATCCGGCAGAAGGGGTGTCGATTCAGATCCTGGCAGAAGCTGCGCTTATTTCTTCACTGGCCGATCAAACGCCAGAAGGCAAAAGTATTGTCGCACTTGCCCGCCGCAAATACCAAATTGCAGAAACAGTGGCGCTGCCAGCCGAAGCACAGATGATTGAGTTTTCGGCTGAGACACGTTTTTCGGGTGTGCGCATGCCCAACCGGCAGATTTTAAAGGGTGCAGCTGATGCTATTGAGAACTACCTCAAAAGCGCTAACACCTGCATTCCCGATGAGGTGCGCACGCGGGTTGAATCCATTGGCCGTATTGGTGGTACGCCGCTAGTGGTGGTGGATGGCGCGCGCGTATTGGGTGCGGTCTATTTAAAAGACATCGTAAAGCACGGCATTAAAGAGCGCTTAGCCGACCTACGCCGTATGGGTATTAAAAGCATCATGATCACCGGTGATAATCCGCTGACGGCTGCTGCGATTGCCGCTGAAGCTGGTGTGGATGATTACTTGGCGCAGGCAACACCGGAAGCAAAGTTGAAGTTGATTCGCAAAATGCAAACTGGTGGTGAGTTGGTTGCGATGGTGGGTGATGGTACGAATGACGCGCCCGCACTCGCACAGTCTGACGTAGCTGTGGTGATGAATTCAGGCACGCAAGCGGCTAAAGAAGCCGGCAATATGATCGATCTGGATTCCGATCCGACCAAGCTGATTGAGATTGTAGAAATCGGCAAGCAGCTGCTGATGACGCGCGGTTCGCTGACCACGTTTTCCATCGCCAACGATCTGGCGAAATATTTTGCGATTATTCCAGCGGCTTTTGCTAGCACCTATCCGGCGCTGAGCATTCTCAATATTATGCAGCTGGCATCGCCCATATCAGCGATGTTGTCTGCTGTTATATTCAATGCGTTGATTATCGTGGCGTTGATTCCACTGGCGCTTAGAGGCGTGAAATACAGTCCGGCAAGTGCTTCGGAATTGCTGCGCAGAAACCTGCTGATCTATGGTCTGGGCGGTGTCATTGTGCCCTTTATTGGTATCAAGGTAATTGATATGGCGCTGGCCAGCATGGGGATATTATGATCGATCAGCCGTTTAAGACCACCGAATGCAAAACATCGCACACCATTCGCACACCTGTGGTGCTGCTATTGCTAGTGACGCTTATTGTAGGCGGGTTGTATCCGTTGGTGGTAACGCTTGTGTCGCAGCTGCTCTTTCCAACCAATGCTAATGGTAGCCTGGTGATCGTTGATAATAAAGTGGTTGGCTCGCGTCTGCTCGGTCAGCAATTCACACATCCCAACTATTTCTGGGGACGTTTATCAGCAACCAGTCCGGCATATAATGCTGCCAGCTCCAGCGGCTCCAATTTAAGCCCAGCCAATCCTAAATTGCTTGAAGTGGTGAATGAGTGCATTGCGCAGCTGAAGAAAATAGATCCCACCAATAAGGCGCCGATCCCTGTGGATTTGGTGACAGCATCGGCCAGCGGCTTAGATCCCCATATTAGTCCCGATGCTGCTTACTATCAGATGAAGCGCATTGCCAAGGCTCGCAAGCTGAAGGAGGACGAGGTGCGCCTGCTGATTCAACAGCATACGGAACATCGCATGCTTGGATTCTTGGGCGAGCCTCGGGTGAACGTGCTGGAGTTGAATCTGGCGTTGGATGCTTTGAAGTAGACTCTGGGCTTTATAATTACTACACTTTAGCCACCAAATGCTAGACGGGGATACATGAACGACGAATCCAGGCCGGATCCAGACGAACTGCTATCTCGTATATCTGCCGAAGAAAACGCGGCACAGGACTCCAATGTCCGCGGCAAATTAAAAATCTTTTTCGGTGCGTGCGCGGGGGTAGGTAAGACCTACGCCATGTTGTCGGCAGGTCGTCAGCGCTTATCTGAAAATGTGGACGTGGTGATCGGGCTAGTGGAAACACATGGCCGCGAAGAAACCAGAAAGCTGCTGGAAGGTTTGCCAATTCTGCCGCATCGCGAAGTGCAATATCGCGGTACCATCATTAAAGAATTCGATATTGATGCCGCGCTCGCGCGCAAACCCAAACTGATTCTGCTTGATGAACTTGCGCATACCAATGCGCCTGGCTCGCGCCATCCCAAGCGCTGGCAGGATGTGCAGGAATTGCTCGATGCCGGTATCGATATCTTTACCACCGTCAACGTGCAGCATCTGGAAAGCTTGAATGACGTGGTTGCCCGCATCACCGGTATTTGGGTGAAGGAAACGGTGCCCGATGAAGTGTTCGATAAGGCCGATGAAATTTCGTTGGTCGATATTCCTTCGGAAGAATTGCTCAAGCGCTTGCAAGAGGGCAAGGTCTATATCGCACCCGATGCGAAAAAGCGCGCGGCACAAAACTTCTTCAAGAAAAGCAATCTGATTGCGCTACGTGAGTTAGCGTTGCGCCGTACGGCTGAGCGTGTGGATGCGTTGATGACCTCGGCAACGGGTGGGGCGCAAAGCTTCAGCGGTGCTGAGCGTATTTTAGTGTGCGTGGGGCCTGATACGTTGTCGACTAAGCTGGTACGCGTGGCCAAGCGCATGGCGAGCGGCCTTAAATCATCTTGGACCACCATCTATGTGGAAAATGAGCGCCATTACCGCTTAAGCCGTGAAGGGCAGGAGTCGGTGACGCGTACGCTGCGCATCGCCGAGCGTATGGGTGCAAAAGTGGAAATTATCCAAGGGCAGAATGCGCCGGACGATATTTTGGCCTATGCGCGTGAAAAAGGCATCACCAAGATCATCGTTGGCAAAATGGTCAAGGCGCGTTGGCGCGAGCTTATTTCTAGCACGTTAGCCGATGAGCTGATGCGTGGTTCCGGCGATATTGACGTATATGTGGTAACCGGTGACGCTGAAGACCGTAAAGGGCTTAAGACGCCGCTGTGGAAGACGCAAACCATCTGGCAATATTATATATCGGCGCCCGTCATTGTTTCCTTATTTACGCTCAGCGTAATTCCTTTCCATCGCCTGGTTGACTCGGTGATGCTGGTAATGATTTACCTGATCGGCATTGTGTGGGTAGCGCTGCGCTATGGGCGCGGGCCTTCGCTGTTGGCCACGGTGCTAAGTGCCATTGCCTTTAATTTCTTTTATGTCGAACCCAACTTTACCTTTAAAATCGTAGAGCGTCAGCATCTCGTATCGCTGTTTGTGCTCATGGCAACCGGTGTTATGATCGGCACCCAAACCTCGCGCTTGCGCCAGCAAGTGATCTATTCGCGCAAGCGTGAGAAAAATACTTCATCGCTTTTTGCGATGAGCCGTGAGCTGTCGGCCAATCGTGGCAAGCTGACTCTGGCGCAAATCGCCGTGCAGCATATGGCCGATGTGTTCAATAGTGATATTTATTTATGGCTGCCCGATAGCAAAGGCCAGCTCTCGACCGTGGCGTCGGAAACCGACGATGACGATAATCTGATCGATTTGGTGCGCGAAGAAAGCGTGGCGCGTTGGACGCTAAGCCATAAGCAGAATGCTGGCTTAGGCACCGATACCTTACCATCGGCCAGTGCCTTTTATGCGCCGCTTCCAGGCTCGACCGGCATTGTGGGCGTGGTGGGAATAGTGCCGCACGACAAAGAATCAGCTGGCTTTAGCAATGACCAGGTGGAGTTGATTGAAACCTTCGCCACCATTACCGGCTCAGCACTCGAGCGCGCCATTTCAGCGGAGATGATGGAGCAAACCATTGTTGAAGCGGAAAGCGAAAAGCTCAGAAATATTCTACTCTCCTCGGTATCGCACGATTTACGCACACCGCTTGCGGCTATTACCGGTGCGGCCAGTACTTTGCTGCTGGAGAGCGATAAGATTACCAATGAGTACCGTATTGAGCTGTTGCGTTCGATTCACGAAGAGGGCGCTCGCTTGGCGCGGATGGTGACCAACTTGCTCGACGTATCGAGTTTGGAATCGGGCTCGGTGAAACTCAATAAAGAACTCTACTTCATCGAGGAGCTGATTGGTTCGGCCTTGATGCGGGTGGAAACGCGCCTGGAGAAGCATACGGTGGTTACCGATATCGAGCATGGCCTGCCGCTGCTGCGTATGGACGGGCTGCTCATCGAGCAAGTGCTGATCAATCTGCTGGAAAACGCGGCCGAATATACACCGCCTGGCTCGACCATCACCATTTCGGCACTTACCGTGAAGCCAGACGTGCATGTGGTTGTGACGGATAATGGCCCTGGTATTCCGGCGGGTGAGGAAGAGAAGGTGTTCGATAAATTCTATGCCAGCACCCATAAAGGGGGAGCTACCGGCGGCCTGGGTCTTGCCATTTGCCGCGGTGTTATCAATGCGCATGGCGGGAAAATTTGGGCGCAGAACTCACCTGATGGTGGCGCGGTGCTCACCTTTACCCTGCCGATTCGCAGCTTAGATAGCGATTAATAGTTTTGGCGGTCAGTAGACCGCCGCGCCTGCGGCTGTGCTCCATAGGATGCGCAGGAGCGCATACTGGGAGCATTTCAATGCTAGTCTTCGACTTCGACGTTATCACCATCAAATGACAGGCTGTCATCTTCAGCAGCAGCTGGCTTGGTGATAAGATTTTGCGCCGCGTCTTTGAAGGCTTCTTCAATATCGGCCGGAATTTCATCACCGTTGGTGAGTAATTTTTTATCAGCGATATCAGAGATAGGCTTTTTGAAGAAACTTTGGATCAGGTCTTCGTTGAGCGCTTCGAGATTGATGGTTTTGTCAGCGATCTCACGCAAGGACACCACCGCGTCTTTATCATTGTCACGGTCAACGGTCAGCGGATTGCCTGAACCGATTTGTTTAGCGCGTTGCGCAGCCAGCAATACCAGCTCAAAACGGTTAGGGATGTTCAAAATGCAATCTTCAACGGTAACGCGTGCCATGTGTAAACTCCTTGCAATCCTTGGTGTTTTTTGGAAGATTACCGCTTCTAAAGGATTTCCTTTGAAAAAACAAGCAATTTAAGCGATAACTAACCTCTATGGCCGATATTCACAATATGTTGGAAAAAAACGATAAAAAACTGCCCAAGCCGGATTGGATCCGCGTGAAGGCGCCGGTTTCGCGCGAATATCAGGCGACAAGAGACGTTATTCACAAGCTAAAACTCAATACGGTGTGCGAAGAAGCGGCCTGTCCTAATATCGGGGAATGCTGGAGTCAGAAGCATGCGACCGTGATGATTATGGGCGATACCTGCACCCGCGCTTGCGCCTTTTGCAATGTGAAGACAGGGGTGCCTGGTGCGCTGAATCCACATGAACCCGATAACCTGGCCCAGGCGGTTGGGGAGTTGAAGTTAAAGCACGTGGTCGTGACCTCGGTTGACCGGGACGATTTACCTGATGGCGGGGCCGAGCATTTTGCCAAATGCATTGCTGCCTTAAGACGCACTGCGCCGGCAACCACCATTGAGATCCTCACACCTGATTTCTTGAGAAAAGAAAGCAGCATAGAGGTTGTTGTTAAAGCAAAGCCTGATGTGTATAACCATAATATTGAAACGGTCCCCAGGCTCTATAAATCTATTCGTCCAGGTGCGCGTTATTTCAATTCGCTGCATTTGCTCAAGACGGTTAAAGAGCTCGACCCACGCATCTTTACCAAGTCGGGTATTATGGTTGGGCTCGGCGAAACCAAGGATGAAGTGTTACAGGTGATGGACGACCTGCGTTCGGCCGATGTTGATTTCATGACCATCGGTCAATATCTGCAACCCACTCCGGCCCATGCGCCGCTCGATCGTTATGTGACGCCGGATGAGTTTGAGTATTACGGTCGCCAGGCGAAGGCACGTGGATTTTTAATGGTATCGAGTTCGCCGCTGACCCGCTCTTCCTATCATGCCGCTGAGGATTTCGAGCAGATGCGGCAGGCGCGTGAGGCACAATTGGCGGAGAAATAGCCATGCCCAAGCATTGGCTGTATTATTTGGCGCTGATTGTTCCCCTGATCATCCGCCTGTTGGTGATCGATCTGGGGTTAGCCGAATGGTTTTGGTATCGCGGCAATAGCGAGATGTATCAGCTGTTCAATCACCTGCGTTCGCAGCCGCAATTCATGGAGTTTATCGGCGGCTGGGCGCTTCCGATCTTCGTGGTGACGGTGGGCGGCTATTGGCATATGGATGACGAGACCGACCATGCCAGCCAGTTTTTGCTGCTGCCCTTGCTCTATATTCCGTTTACGATTCTGGTGAATGTGGTTACCAATCACGGCTTAAACCCCGATATTTTACTGTCACACCCCGTGTTGATTATCCTATTTGGCTATCTCTATGTGCTGGCCTGGATATTTTTTATTTGGGTGTTTCAAAAATTGCGGTTAGTGATATGAGCCATCATGCCGAGCCATACCGAACAACAACTTTCGCCCTATAGTCCTGAGCAAATCTTTGATCTGGTCATGGATATTGAGCGCTATCCGCAATTTTTGCCCTGGTGCCGGGCTGCGCGTATTACCGAGCAGGGCGAGGGCTATCTGCTGGCCGAGTTGATTATCAGCTTCAAGCATTTCAGCGAAAGCTATGTCTCGCGCGTGAGCTTTACGCGCCCGACGGCGCCGGCGCAGACGGGGCATGTGTTGGTGGAGATGGTGCGCGGGCCGTTTGAGCATCTGACCAATCGCTGGGAATTCACGCCTACTGCCGATGGCGGCACGCAGATTGCGTTTTTTATCGATTTTCGCTTCCGCTCACGGTTGCTTGAAAAGCTGATTGGTGGCTTGTTTAGCAAAGCGACCGACAAGATGGCGCTGGCTTTCAAAGAACGCGCCGACGCGCTGTATAGTAAATAATACAGGCTGGCGCTTGGGCTCTGTGGGAAACATTGACAATCTGGGCCACCTCTGGCAAACAGGCTGCCTGCTTTAGGGTCAATTCAGCCGCAGAACCGCTTCAAGGCTGAATGTTCTATAGTTCCCACTAAAAAGTACACTGAGCTTGCGAAGGACTTTTTAGTGAGGGTAGAGGTCAGTAGACCAACGAGCCTTCAGCGATGCTCCATGTGAGGGCCAGCAGGCCCGTAGCGGGAGCGTTTGATAAGTGCGGAGGGGTGGCCGAGTGCCAGCCTTACGGCGTTTGAGTAATACATATAAATCACTCGCTCATAGGCGGTGGTTGTTTGAGGAGGGGTGGCCGAGTGGTTTAAGGCGCCCGCTTGGAAAGCGTGTGTACGGCAACGTACCGTGGGTTCGAATCCCATCCCCTCCTCCATAAAAACAGCCCCATACGGGGCTTTTTTTTATGGAGGATTGGCTTGTCAGAAAGAACGCACGTTCGACAATTTTTCAGGAAGAAAAATTGGACGGCGCTGCCACAATAATTATAGTGCTTCTGGATTTGATAACCTCTAGGAGGTTACCCCATACTTCTCTTTCAGAATACGTTTGACGTTTTGCGATGGGGTTTTGCCATAGCCGCTGACTATAATCTCGCCAAAATCATTGACGTCAAAGGACCCAGCGCGCACGCTTTCATAACGTCGCATTTTTTCCGGCGTTGAGGTGAGGTAGTAGTAGCAATGGCGACCTTGGGAATCTTTGCAGGTGATAAAATATAAAGGGATATCGCCTTTTGCCACCAATTTATGTACGAAGGGTTTGCTGTGAGTCATTACGCCTGTACTGTTCTGTCTTTGCCTGGTTCGGGATTAACACGTGAAGCGGGATCACCATCTTGGCCTTTACCATCGGGGACTCTGGCTGCACCTTCCGTTTCCAGCAGAGCGGCGACCAGATCTTTATCACCGGCTTTAGCGGCCTCCCTGATTTCATCGGATTTTGCAATGTTATTCAGTTGCGATACGGTGCGCTTGAAGCGGTCCAGCATATCGTCCGCTTTTCGTGTACGATACGCTTCCTGCAATTCCGCTGTCGCCTCGATTAATTTTTGCATTTCTGGCGTCGCCTCATCCCTGATGACACCACGCAGATAATTATATTCTTCTGCCTCTACTTTTGCAGCTGGTTCGAGATAGCGATTTTTCATAATGAAGATATTCTGATTAAAATCCGTCTGTTCCTGGTGCCAGTCTGCATGGAGCACGCGCTCCATGATATGCGTCTTATCCCAACCCGTTACTTGTTGGTCGGGATCTTGGATCAAGCCGTCCATCACTTTCCACATGTGGTGAAAATCGCGAAACATTAATCCTCTTTCGACTTTCAGGATGGCGTCAAAATAATCTTGATTGCCTTGTTCCCGTAACCCTTCCAGAGCATCCATAATATTAGCCACAGCTTTCATTTCCTTTTCGGAAATAGGCTCCGCGCGAAGCGCATCATCTGCTAATTTTTCTTCTTTTGCTTTTCTTTGACGGAACGCATCTCGTTCGGCTTCCTCATGCGCACGCTTGTCTGCAGCTTTCTGATCTTGCTCACGGGCATATCGCGCACGGCTTGCGGCTTCTTGCTCTTGATTTTGATTATGCTTAACTGCAGCGGCAGCTAGTAGTAACCACATAGCAGACATAGAAATTCCTTTTATATTTAGCTTAGTTAGTCATTACCTTATCACAAAAATGTTACAGCATTATTAAGCTAGACTAGGGTAGCCTGATACGCTAAAAGACGATTAGCGCCTGATATTACTAAGAAAAACACCATAACGAGGATCCGCCCCATGGAAGTACGCGACAGCAACGGCAATATTTTAAACGATGGGGATTCCGTTACCCTGATTAAAGATTTGAAAGTGAAGGGCACATCGGTGACGCTCAAGCGCGGCACAGTGGTTAAAAATATTCGTCTTACCAATGACGAAGAAGAGATCGAGTGCAACGCGGAAAAAGTCAAAGGCCTGGTGCTTAAGACCTGTTTTTTGAAGAAGGCGTAGCTCTTCCGTGCCGTGCCAGTTGGATGCGGTGCGGCATGCTGTTAGCCAGGTTCAAACTATAATGGATTCGGTGAGCCTCGAAGCCGCAGGAAAAAGCAAAGTATAGATGCGTTTAATTTCTCAATGAAACCCACGCCATGAACCCCTCCATACCCGCAGGCCGCGTGGCCTTTTATATTTCGCCCGATGATCACGAGATTCATTACAGCGTAGTGAAGGTGAGAGGGCGTTATGTCGATGAGTATGACGTGTTGGAGTTGCCGCGTGGTGAGCCGGATGATTTTTATGTGAATCGCAATTTGGCGCCGACCGATCCGAATTATCGCGTGGTAGTGGAGCGTTCCAAAGAGCATAATACGCTCAAGCGATTGGGCATTGAAGATGCAGGTGATCCGCTGGCGATTCTAGCGGCGCACGGCTATGCCTACGAGCGCACGGAAAGCCTGGAAGAAGCGGGCAAGCGGGAGTTGAAAGAAGAACACGGGTTTGATGATGGAGCGCATTTGGATATGGTGCGTCAGCTTATCACCATGCGTCCCTTTCCGGTGAAAGCAAATTATGGCTCGCCGGTGGAGTATCGCTCGTTTGTGCAGATTGAAGGCGATGTGTCGTCTATTGCGCTGGCAAAAACTGATAAGGTGGAAAAGAAATCGCCTAAGCGTTTGGGCGCGCCTTATACCGAAGCTGGCGGCTGGGCAACATTGCGTGAGATACGCCAAAACGCAGCCGATTTTGCTGCGCTAGCTGAAGCGGATGAAAGTCCCGAGCAAGCGCGTCTGCGAGGTGAGGCGGCTTACCAAAAAAGCATCACCGATTGGATGGAGACGGCCGAAGCAGCGCTCGTTGCCACGTTGCGCCGGCAGCGCGTCGAGGTGCAGACCACGAGCATTGTCGATCCGGCAAAGGCATTGCAAACCACCGATGCGGCGGTAAGCAGCGGAGCTGAGCTGTTTCGCTAAGGGTATGCGGCTTGTATCTTTGCATTGAGTAATGACAATCCGCGCGGCGGGTATTATAACCCCTGCATGCTTCGTTTAACCGAAATAAAATTACCGCTAGCTCATTCCGATGATGCGATTGCCAAAGCAGCCATCGCCAAGCTGGGTATTGCTGAGGCGGATTTGCTGTCCTGCACGGTGTTTCGCCGCGCGCATGATGCGCGTAAAAAATCGGCCATCCTGCTTATCTATTCGTTGGATGTGGAAGTGAAGAATGAGGCAAGCGTGCTCAAGCGTTTTGCGCAGGATAAAGATGTCAAACCCACGCCCGACATTGATTATAAATTCGTTGCGCATGCACCAGCGCATCTGGCGAAGCGGCCGCTGGTGATTGGTGCCGGCCCGTGCGGATTATTTGCCGCATTGTTGCTTGCGCAGATGGGATTCAAGCCGATCATTTTAGAGCGCGGCAAAGTTGTGCGCGAACGCACCAAAGACACTTGGGGCTTGTGGCGTAAATCCATACTCAATACCGAATCCAACGTGCAATATGGCGAGGGCGGGGCTGGGACATTTTCCGACGGCAAGCTCTACAGCCAGATCAAAGACACGCGTCATTTGGGCCGCAAGGTGCTTACCGAATTTGTGAAAGCCGAAGCGCCGGAGGAAATTTTGACCGAGGCGCATCCGCATATCGGTACGTTTCGTCTGGTGAAGATGGTGGAGAATATGCGGGCGACTATTGAGTCACTGGGCGGGGAATATCGTTTTGAATCGCGCGTGACCGATGTGGATATTGAAATCGAGAGCGATGGCGTGCGTCAGGTGCGCGGTGTGAAGCTTGCCAGTGGTGAGCATATTGAAGCCGATCACGTGGTGCTTGCCATTGGCCATAGCTCGCGCGATACGTTTCAAATGCTGCTGGATCGTGGCGTTTATATCGAAGCAAAGCCATTTTCCATTGGCTTTCGTATTGAACATCCGCAATCGCTGATCGATGTGGCGCGGTTTGGCCCAAGTGCTGGCAATCCCATTTTAGGTGCGGCGGATTATAAGCTGGTGCATCACGCATCCAATGGCCGCGACGTCTATAGTTTCTGTATGTGCCCCGGTGGCACGGTGGTAGCAGCCACCTCCGAAGAAGGCCGCGTGGTCACCAATGGCATGAGCCAATATTCACGCGCCGAGCGCAACGCCAATGCTGGTATCGTAGTGGGTATTACGCCGGAAGTGGATTACCCAGATGGGCCGCTTGCAGGCATCGCGCTTCAGCGCAAATGGGAAGAAGCCGCGTTCAAAGCAGGCGGTGGTACCTATGCCGCACCCGCGCAACGCGTCGGCGATTTTCTCAAGGGTGTCGCAAGCACCTCGCTTGGTGATGTTATTCCATCTTATAAACCTGGTGTTACGCCGACCGATCTTTCAACCTGTATGCCTGATTACGCCATTGCTGCCATTCGTGAAGCGATTCCTGCCATGGCGCGCCAGATTAAAGGGTATGACATGAACGATGCTGTGCTCACTGGTGTGGAAACACGCACCTCATCGCCCATTCGCATCAAACGTGACGACACATTCCAAAGCCTGAATACCAAGGGATTGTTTCCTGCCGGCGAGGGCGCCGGATATGCGGGCGGCATTTTATCAGCGGGTGTCGATGGCATCAAAATCGCCGAGGCCGTAGCGCAGAGTATATTGGCTAGCTAAGTAGACGGCTACAAGATCAATATATTGATTTACAATATTCAAATCGGTTTTGTAGCAACTAGATTGTCATCAAATTTTCACAAAAAAAATTCTAAAAAATAACCATTCCGCCATTATACTAAACATGCATCTATGAGAAATCATGTTGCTACTTTGTCGCTTGCGGCAGAGTAACCTAACTGGGTTAAAACCCGGGACACTAGGAGTGTCACATGAAGAGAATGAGCAACGACGGTATCGTCTATGGCGGCATGATTGCCACCGACGGTGAAGTGCTCAAGGTGGGTGTTGGGGTGCGTGGTACGCAATCCGGCACTGATCGCAACGAGAAGGGAATCTTCCTGCTGAACCAGGCAGAGACCTTCGAGCTTCAACTCGCCAATCCGACGGGCCGCAAGGTGATGATTAGAGTCACCGGCGATGATGACAGTACGGTCATTGCGGAGAGCCTTGTGCTTCCCGCAGTACAGACTGTTAGCCTCCGGCGTTGGCAAACCACCGACGCGGCCTTCATCGCCTACGCACGCAACTCTGCTGAAGGGCAGGCTGTGGGCGCAGACGAAGTGTCTGAAGGGGGAGGCGGCCTGATTAAGGTCCAATTCACCTTCGGGACATTTGATAGGCCTCAGCCAGTCCTCCTGTCGTTTGACGGTGGGCTGACTCGTGGTGCCTCTCTGCATAGCTTCGGCGCATCGCAAGGTGTGACTCGGGGCTTTGAGGAAGGTGTCATGGGATCTGGTTCCTCTACGGGCCAGACTTTCGGTCGCACCAGCTTCACCGAGGATGCTGATGTGCCACCTGTCGAGATCCAGGTGCGTTGGGCGATTCGTCGTCCGACTCCGCCTCCGGATCGCAGGCCAAGGCGTAGTGGATTGCCAGGATCGGAGACGCACGTTACTGTTCCAGCGCCACCGCTGTCGTAACCTCTTCCACAGGGTAAGACCTGTCTAAAAAATCTACAGCTCAAACTGGAGAAAACTCGCTTCGGCGGGTTTTCTTTTTGTCTTTTTTGTGCATAGTTATGCCTAACGTTATTTCAAAAGGGGCATAACATGACCGATATTCAACGAATTGATGCTGGTGCGCGTATGAGCGAAGCCGTGATTCATGCTGGCAAAGTATATATCTCTGGTGTGGTGGCCGATAGTACGGTTGGTAAATCCGTCTATGAACAAACGAAAGATGTGCTGGCGCAGATCGATGCGATTCTGGCTAATGCGGGCAGCGATAAGACGCGTTTACTTAAAGCCAACATTTGGCTTACTGATATTGCAACGTTCGATCAGATGAATAAAGCATGGGATGCATGGGTGGTCGCAGGTAAGACGCCGGCGCGCGCAACGGTGGAAGCAAAACTGGCTGCAGCTGGGTATGATGTTGAAATTATGGTAGAAGCTGCAATTTGATAGAACGAATTGTGATCACATCACTTGTGTAGATGGCGAATATCATAACAGAATAAATTTATTCCTTAATCGTTATAAGTGGCTCTCAGACTACAATAGATAAATTACGTGTGTTACGAAAGGACTTGTTGCTGTGTATAATCATTGGGGCGATGAGGAAATTGGCGTTGAGCTTGGCATGGATAACGATGAGGTGATGCGCATGAAGCAGCTCACTGGTTTGGCCGAGGCTTTTGCCGATCAGGAATTCTCCAAATCCTGGAAGTAGAGTCTGTGGCAATCACTATCGATGAAGTAATTTGGCAGCGCAAACTTTCGCGGCGTAGTTTTGTAGGCGCATCGGGGGTAGCGATTTCAGCCATGATGATGCCGCATCTAGCGTGGTCTGCACAGCAGCAGGTGGGTGCCAAAACGACGCTCACCTTTAGCGAAATTCCCAAATCCAATGATGCGAATTACAGTCTGGCACCTGGTTATGAGTTGCAGCAACTGATTGCCTGGGGCGATCCGCTGCATGCGAATATGAAACCTTTTGATGTGCGTGCATTGACCGCAGACGAGCAATCCAAGCGCTTAGGCTACAATAATGATTACCTGGCCTATGTGCCGATCAGCTGGGGCAGCGCTAATAGCGAGCATGGGCTTTTGCATGTGAACCATGAATACCCTAATCCGGAATCGATGTTTCGCCCTGCCTCGATTATGAACGGCAATGGCCCCAGCGCCGAGCAGGCGGCCATGATGATGCAATCGCTGGGTTTTAGTGTACTGGAAATTAAGCGCACCAACGGACGTTGGGAACCAGTGCTTGCCAGCCGTTATAATCGCCGTGTGACGGCTACCACACCGATTACCATTAGCGGACCTGCGGCTGGTGATGCGCGTATGAAAACGGCTGCCGATGCTAGCGGCAAGCGGGTGTTGGGCACGATGTCGAATTGTGCCGGTGGTGTGACACCCTGGGGCAGTGTGCTTAGTTGCGAAGAAAATTTTGATGGCTATTTCAGCAAGCCGCCGAGCGACGGTCCCAACATCGCGCATTACAGCCGTTATAGCGTCAATCATGGTGGCGATGGGTTTGGGTGGTGGCGCGCCGATGAGCGTTTCAACATCAGCAAACATCCCAATGAATCGAATCGTTTTGGTTGGGTGGTGGAATATGATCCATATGACCCTACCTCGCAACCGGTCAAGCGCACGGCACTCGGGCGGTTCAAGCATGAGTCGGCCAGCTGCGTGTTATCGCATGATGGCCGTTTGGCAGTGTATTCCGGCGACGATAACATGTATCAATTTATCTACCGCTTCGTGACAGACGGCATCTATAATCCACGCTCGCGCGAAGCGAATCGCGATCTGCTGGATACAGGTGTTTTGTCAGCCGCAAAGTTCTTGCCGAGCGGCGATGTGCAATGGTTGCCGCTGGTGTTTGGTAATGGTCCGCTCGTGCCTAAGAATGGTTTCCACAGCCAGGCGGATGTGTTGATTGAAACGCGCTTGGCGGCGCAGCTGATGGGTGCCACTCCGATGGACCGGCCGGAAGATGTGGATGTAAATCCGCTGAGTGAACATATTTTCGTCTGCCTGACATCGGGCGAACAGCGCGACCCATCGGCGGTCAATGCCGCCAATCGCCGCAACCCCAATCCTTATGGGCATATATTAGAGCTCATGCCGCCTGCTAAAAATGGCAAGCATGACCATGCGGCAGATCTCTATCGCTGGGATATATTTCTAGAAGCGGGTGATCCTGCTAATCCCGTGCATCAGGCCTATTATGTTCATGCGCCCAGTGAGCATGGGTGGCTTACCAATCCTGATAATATTTCCTTCGATCCGCAGGGGCGCGTGTGGATTGCAACCGATGGGCAGTCGCACTCAATAGGCCGCAACGAAGCGGTCTATGCAGCTGAATCAGCGGGTGATGCGCGTGGCAAAACCAAATTATTTTTGAATGTGCCTGCCGGCACCGAAGCAACCGGCCCGTATTTCACGCCCGATGGCAGCACGTTATTTTTAGCGTTGCAGCAATCCATGGGATCTTCCGGCAGCGGCTGGCCTGACTTCAAAGAAGGTGTGCCGCCGCGCTCGGCGGTGATTGCCATTGTCAAAAAAGATGGCGGTGTGGTGGGTAGCTGATTCTGCTTAGTGATGCGCGTGAGCAGACGATGCGCCTTTTCCGGAATGAGCTAGTTTTTGTGCGCGGAGTTCCTGCATTTTGGCAACTGCTTCTTCCGGCGTATCAACGACATGAATGCCGAGTTTTTTGAGATTGCCTGCTGGAATGGTTTGCAGCAGTTTATCATAGAAACCACGCCGCTCGCCACCCACTTGAATTTGGGTGTTGATGATCACCAACTCTTTATCGGCAAAGCCTTTAACATAGTCATTATCGGGCTCTCGCAATGCCATTTCTTTCAGCACCGCATAGCCCGCTAATTCTTGGACGGTGCCCATGCCGCCTGGCGCCATGATAGCAGCATCGGCCGATAGCAGTCCTTCGATGCGCTCATAAATATCGCGGCAGAGATGGAAGCGATCGACCAGTTCGGTAATATTGCGCCCTTTAACTTCGCCTGCATCCATAATGTGCGGCACGTTAAAGCCCGTGTGGTGTGCGGCATGCTCATCGCGGATGTCGACCATGGTTTTCGTGATGGTGCCCATGCCGGAATACATACCGGCGCCGCTATAAACACCGAAGTTGTTTTGTGCCAGCAAGGTGGTGAGTTTCTTGCTGGTATTGTGGATCATGGTGTTTTCATTGGTGGCCGATACAAACACCACGACATTAAAATCTTTGGGCGATTCGTCGCCTTTGGGTTTTATTTTTGGGCCTTTGGAATGGGCAGGTGGGTTATAGCGCAAATAGCGGTCACGATCTTTCTTCAGCCCATCAACCGCTTCTTCAGCCGAGTTTACCGAGTGATAGAGTGTTTTTGGATCCTGTCCGACTGTGCCTAAAATATGCAAATCATGTGTCAATTTTTCTAAGTAATCAAACGGGCCTTTTTGCTCATCATCTTTAGGGTTCACCAGATATAGCGGCTTTTCGAGCTTATATTTATCGCGCGTTTGCTCACCTACAATCAAGGAAGAAAAGGTCCAGACGTTGCGCCAGAAATCGGTTTTGGCGCGCTCAGGATCAAAGGCTAGTACCACCGCATCTTTGCCCTCGAGCATATTATTTTGCACATCCGATAAGCGGCGAATATCAGCACTCAGCTCATCGACAGTAAATTCGGGCAGGCGGTTTAGCGCTACCAGTTTTTCAATCGCAGCTCGGGCAACCTCATGCGATTTGTCGGAGACGATGCCGACATGGAAATCTTTTTCGCGTAGCGGTTTGCGCTCGATATGAGGGGCTTTTGCAATATTTTGATCGGCCACCAATGCGCTCCATGCCAGGGCACGCGGACTTTTCGTCACATGCCATTCACGGCCTAGTTCGGCTTCGGTCTGATTCGGCTCCGGCTCCAGGAAGTTATCGATCTCCATTGGACCGGTAGGAGGGCGCGGTGCGCCTGTGAACTTCGCTTTGGTCTGTGCGGCATACATAATGATCTTTTTGGCTTTGCCTGAATTGTTTGCATCATAAGTGCCGGGCTCTGGCTGTAGGGGCGCCAGGGCTAGAATACTTTTTTTGATGACATCGCGGGTGACGGGATGACCCGCTGCTTCATAGCGCTTTAAAATGCGGTCCACTTTTCCGAAGAAATTCTGCACACCATAATCGCCCAGAATGCCAGGGCCGGTTTCAACGCCAGGGAAGGGTGCATCGGCATGAATCCGATTAGAGATGCCGGCAAATTCACGCTCGGTAGTGAGATTCAATCCATTGTTGGGATTGGTTTGCACAAAATGAAAACCGGAATCTTCGGCGAGGAAGAAAATTTCTTCTTCTTTCAACGGCGCGTTATTGCCGCGCAGTCCCATATCGCACAGGCGCTGGCCTAAATCTTTCAGGCGTTCGACTTTGGTTTGCGGGCTCATATTATTCCAGGCATCAAAGGCCGCCTGAATTTTTTCCGCTGCGTTGCCTTCGTATGAATTACTTTCTTCTTTCGGGCTAATGAAACTATCAACTAAGCGATCGATAGGCAGGATATTGACCTTGAGCCCTTGCTTTTCATAGAGCGCATTAATTTCTTGGAATTTTTTGCGTGTGGCGGTGGCAACAAAAATCGTGGCTTCTTCCGGCACCAGCGGTTCGGGTGCCACATGCTCGGTGACGTTGCCAGCGGCCTTTTGCGCTGCACCTAGCGTATGGGCCAACTCCAGCGTTTCTGCACGCGTATGGGTTATATAGATGCCGTAGGTTTTAGCGAGTTTTTCCAGGTCGATAAATAAGCGCTTTTCGCCGCTTTCTGCCGTGCCGTTATATTCAAGGAACTGCAAATTCGCGAGCAGGGGGTCGAGCTGGTTTTCGGTATTTTCAATAATCAGCGGTTTGGTTTGCGCGCCATCGAGTTTGCGGCGCACCACTTCCACCAACTCAAAATCCGCCTTTAAATCGCCAGGCGTTGCAATCAGCAGATCGCTGGTGCGTTGCAGTGTTTTGATTTGTGGCATGGAGAGATGTCGGTCTGTGCCCAGCACGCGCGCATGAATATCGTCTTGTGATAGAGAGTCGTTAATGTCGGATGCGGCGCTGATCAAACTGCTGGGGGCAGCATTGAAGCCCATTTTCATTTCAGGCTCAGGCAGCGAATAATATTGCGTGGGATGCCCAGGCAGCGATCCTTCGGCAGACGCGATCTCAGTACGGCGCATCAACCACTTGGAGCCACGGCTATAGGTGCTGGCTAAATCGGGGCGCTCACCGCGCATCATGCGTTGCAACAGCCCTTCTGCTTCTTTGGCGCGTCCTTGCGCCTTGGTCAGCAAGATGGGATTAAAGGGGCTGTCTTGTTCGGTCGGATGGTCTAAAGGCAGCACAGAAGTTGATTGCTGATTTTCTCTGTATAAATACTGATATTCGTTCCGACGGTGCTTTCTATTATCTGGACTAGATTTGGCCATATTGTTCCACTATGAGGCGCGCTATCGAAATAGGCTTCTGATTAGATTTCCACTCAGATATTAATAAAACTCTTAAGAAGAAGGTAGCGATTAATTGTGAAGCTATTGTGACGCCCTGATTTCAGTGGATATTGTTTATGCTATTGTTATAACTTGTTATTTTTAAATAGGAGGTCAAAGATGCATGTAAGCCATCTGGCCTCCCTATAAATGCATTTACCATCAATTTTATGAGGGTTTTCCTCAGTTTTTTCTTGTCATCAGATTGTCATAAAAAATTAATTTTTCTTTATAGGTTGTCATGTTAACTTTTTGAACCTTTGTCTATATCACAAGGATACCCTATGGGCTACGCCGAGCATAACGAACGACTCAATCCCCTAACCACCGATTTATATCAGCTGACGATGTCGCAGGGGTTCTTCGACCAAGGCATGGCCACCCGCGAATGCTCCTATTATTTGCATTGGCGCACGCCCGCTTTCAAAGGGACGAATTATACGACCGTAGCCGGTTTAGAAGAGGCTGTCGATTACCTCAAAAATTTCAAATTCAAAGATGACGATATTGCCTATCTGCGCACGTTAGAAAAAAAGGGAAAAAAGCTATTTAGCGAAGAATTCCTGACCTTCTTAAAAGAAACGCCGCTGCAGCTCGATATTGATGCGTTGCCGGAAGGACAAGTGCAGACGACACCAGGGCCGGTCATTCGTGTGAAAGGCCCGCTTTATCAATGTCAGCTGGTGGAATCAGCGCTGCTGAATATCATGAACCGCAATTCGATGATCGCCACCCGTGCATCGCTTTTGCATGAAGCAACGGGCGGTGCGCCGCTTGCAGCCTTTGGTCTGCGCCGTGCGTCCGAGCTTGATGCTAGCAGTTCGCGCTCAGCCTATATTGGTGGTTGCGGCGTGGTGGCCGATGTCGATGCGGGCAGGCGCCTGGGTATCCCCGTTACCGGCACTATGGCTCATGCCTGGATGATGAATTTCCAGGAAGAGGGTAAGCCTAACGTTGAAACGGAACTCACCGCATTTAAGGCCTTCCTCAAATCCTATCCGCAAAATTCGATCCTATTGGTCGACACTTATGAGCCCAAGCAAGGTATCGAGAATGCGATCCGTGCCGCCATTGAGATGAACGTGCCGCTTGATGGGGTGCGCCTGGATTCGGGTGATTTAGTGGATCTGGCCTATTTTGCTTCTAAGAAATTAGAAGCGGCTAAGGCCGTGCATCCCGACTTATTTAAAGATACCAAGGTTTTCATGACCGACGGCCTGGATGAAACTAAAATTTTGGCGCTGCGTAAAGATCTGGAAGCCAGGAGCCAGGCGGAAGATCATAAGCCATTTCCTAATGTGCTGGCCTATGGTGTGGGCACTGAGCTGCAAAACCCAGGCCCGCTGCGCGGGGGTGTATATAAAGTATCGGCGCATGAGATTCATGATGCCAAAGAGACGGCAGAGCCTACGTCTAAAGGCTTGATTGGCAGCGTGATTGCCGGGGTGAAGCGTTGGATGGAGCCGGTGATGAAGCTCGCGGGCATTAACCCTGAGAACCCAGCCCTGCCATCCTCTAAAGCCTCGATTCCAGGCGTGGATCTGGATGTGGTGCGGCTGTGGAAAGACGGCAAAATCGTGGCTGACATTGTAGTAGACCAGGCATTAGGCGTCGATGACATGCTTAAAAGCGGCAAGGCGATCAGCTTGCATGATAATAAAACCGAGATTACACTGCCTGCATATGACAAGGCAGAACCTCTGCTTAAGCCGATTTTTAGACGCAATGAGAAAGGCGTATCGGAATATGTCTATCAAGGGCCCGAAAAGAAAACGCTCTATAATGACAATCAGGTAACCGATTTGGCCAAGGTGCGTCAGTTTCATCTCGATACCAAGGCTGCGCTGCCAGAAGCCGTTCGTGGTATGAACCAAACGCAAAAACCGGTGGTGCTCATTGATCCGCGCATTCAAGAAAATCGTCTGAAGATTATTGCAAAGACGACAGCTGAATTACTCGAAGAAAGAAAACCCACCGCGACCACTGCAGGCGATGATCTGCAGCTCGAAGGCGGCCAAAAACAAACATTACAAGCATAACGTTTAGGAGAGAGTCATGACGCGTTTTATTGATCAAGATGGTAAAAAGACAGCGGTTATCAACGTTTTTATTGATCCAGAAAATGGATTTCTCAATCCAACGCTGACACCTGCACAAGGTGGTGCGCTGTATGTTCCCAAGGGTGAAGAAGTAGCGCCATTGATGGGTGACATTATCAAAAATTCTACCGATAGCATTTTCATTATCGGCCAGGATTATCACCCGGAAAACCATATCAGCTTCATGACCAACCATTCGGGTGTGATGGAACATCGCATCGAAAAATATAAAGAATTTCTGAAAGCGAATAACCAGCCTATCCCAGAAAGCCCTGAAGAGCTTTATCAGCGCGCGCAGCAGCCAGTGCATTTTTTCAATGGCTATGAAAACCCACCGGTGCCATTCCCCTTTGAAGAGATTGTGCTTGATGCGGACCGTCACATTATCGGTTTGAAAGAAGCTGATGGACGTATTCGCAAAGTAGAAGTGACTACCGAAGGTGGGCTTGCGCCATCACCAAAAGATATTGGGCGCGTGACTAAAGTACTGGATGAATACCAGGATCAAACCTTTGATGAAATGCGTGCTGCGGGCATATTGCTCAGCACGCAAACATTGTGGACGCAGCATTGTATCCAAGGCACGGAAAGCTGCCAATATCCAGATGCTATGAATCTACCTGAAGGTTTAAAAGCAAAGCTTAAAGGCGATGCAATGTCTAAAACCGTAGATTATCGCGACGCAAAAACGGGCAACCAATTCTTCGTAATCCGCAAAGGTAACCGCTCGGAAGTAGACAGTTATGGTATCGGTGTAGAAAACGATGGCGAAACCATGACGCCTGCTTGGGAAAAATTCCGTGAGATTGCATCACAGCTTAAAAAAGAAGGCTGTGAAAAAGTAGTCTTCAACGTAGGCGGCTTGGCGAGCAACTTCTGCGTGGAGTTTTCTGGCAACAACATTGCCGATTTCTTGGCGGGCCACTTCAAAATGCGCAATATGACCACGGAAATTAATTACGTGCCCGAGATCAGCCGCGGCATTCCGATTCCTGGTGGCCCTGAAGTGCCATTTAGTGAGGCTGGTGCGGGGCCGCGTATGGAAGCAACCCGTGGCATCAAATCCATTTCGTTGGCAAAAGTAATTGAGATGCAAAAACCAGGTGCGGCCATTGGCGGTGATCTTGCTGCTGATGGCGGTGCCAAGATAAAAGTGGCTTAAGCGATTATGACTTCTTTCGCACAAAAAATGGCGGCGCCCAGCGCAGATGATTTATATCTGGTGCGGGGCGGTTGCGATCATTCGGGGCGTCCGGCCTGGTATTTCGTTCAGGTAGACAGCCCGAAGACGCAGGCCTTTTTGCGCGCGGTGCGCTCGGGTAACATCAATTTGCAATCCTTCGGCAAAATCATCGATTCGGGTTATGGCGAGCAGCCGCCGGAATTGGTGGTGGAGTTCATGCGTAAAAACTACGGCTATACAGGATAATTATGGCAGATAGTTTTCGTGGCAGAGGCGAGGATATTAAGCAGCAGCTAGCCGCGCAAAACATTCGTTACGGTGTATCGGTGGGCCGTCGAGCGCCCTTGCATAAGATGCACGTGGACTGCGTCGATGAAATTCAAGAAGCAGGCCTTACCCCCATTGTGGTCATTGGCTCGACCAATGGCAGCGATAGCCATCTCTACAACCCCGTTGATAATCCGCTCACGCTGGAACAGCAAAAAGAGCAGTTGCGTTTGGCGCTGCCCAATTTTGATGTCGAGCGCCAGGTGATTACGCTTAAGGATTTAGGCGATTATGATCGCTGGTGCGACGCGCTGACTGAGCAGTTAAAAGAGCATGGTATATTAGACCAATCGGTGGAACATTTTCGTACCAAAGCGGCCGACGAGCCCAAAGCAGGCGGCAACATACGCCCGCTAAGTAAATATTCAGAAGGCCTCACGTCACGAGGCTTGGCTGTATGGGAATCAGTCAATCGCTTTCCGGATGACGACTTCATCAATGGCAGTGATTTGCGTAAGCTTGATTTAGAAAAGCTCGATGATGCTCAGCGTGCTTTATTCTCCTCGCCTGATTACATTGTTGGCTTAGCCAAGGCCGCACGTGACTCTAATCCCGATAAAGCCGTATTGGAGCAACATCATATTCCCGTCACTTTGCTCGATCTAAGCTTTGATCGTATGCGCAAGGAAGCGGGCATTACAACCGGCGAAGTGATACAGCAGGCTGCCCAAAAAGGTGAGGTGACGCTCGCATCCGTGACTCAGGCCGCAAAAGATATTGTTTCAAAAAAAAACGCCAGTAAGGTTATGACAGCAACAGAGACCAAAAAAACCATCCCCGTTAAAGTAGCTTCGGCTAACTTGAACCAGACGGTCAGCGACTTCACGCGCAACGTGCCCAATATTATAGCAGCCGTTGATAAGGCTATTGAGGACAAGGCCGATGTGCTTTCGCTGCAAGAGTTAGGGTTGACCGGCTATACGGGTGACGACCAATTCAAATGGATACGCACCGACAAGCAGCAGCGTGAGCTGATAGAGCAATTGCAGCATATTGCCGATTACGCCAATGAGCGCGATCCGAATTTGGTAATTTCGGTGGGCTTTCCGTTTTTCTACGCCGATAAAAATCAGGATGTAAAGATCAATGTCGGTACCGACGAACGCCCCGTGATGGTGGATAATCCACTTTATAATATGGGCAATAAACCATTCAATGCCGTGGCTACTATCAGCGCCGGCAAGATTCAGGCAATCAGCGCTAAATCGATTCAGCCGGAAGGCGCGGCCGAATATGAAGCGCGTCAGTTCACTGCCTGGCCAGATTATTTGGGTGCTACGGAAGTTACGCTTTATAACGGTCAGAAAGTACCGTTTGGTAAAGTGGTGATGCAGCTGGGTGAAGATAAAGACAAAGCCGTCACCATGTATCATGAGATTTGCGCCGAGGCCTGGCCTGGTTTGGGTGATGACGGCAAAATCAATAAAAAGGAACAAGAGCAGGGACGTTATCTGTGCCGCCTGGTGAAAGATCACGACATATCACTGATCTTAAATCCGAGTGCTAGTAAGCCGGAACCGTTTTTGGATAAGCCGGAGCTGCGTAAGACCTTGTGCGTCACCGGTTCACAAATTGCTGGCGGCGCGGCCTATGTCTATACCAACTGCGCAGGCTTAGAGGCGGCCCCCGTTGCCTTTGAAGGCGGCACCATTTATGCCAACCAGGGCGAAGTGACGCATAGCAGCGCGCGTTATGACATGCAGGATGTGAGTTACAGCAGCCAGTCGATGGTGATGAATGTGCCACAAAAAGGTCAGCCGCATGTGGTGATTCCGCATGATTTTTCTCACCGTATCGTTAATGAAAAAAAAGGCGGTTCACAAGAGTGGGAAAGCCAAAAAGGTGATGAGCGCGTATTCGAAGAATTAGTACGCAATACCGGTTTGTGGCTGCGCGATTATTTGAAAAAATCTGGCCAGCAAGGTTTCTTCATTTCGCTGTCAGGCGGCCAGGATAGCGCCTTTGGCGCGGTTGCCATTATCCAAATGATTGAACTGAATATCGATCAATTGGCAAAACAATTGGGCAGCAAAGAAGAGGCGGTGATCGCCTTCATCAGCCAGTTTGACAATCTGAAATACGCCGATGAAGTTAAAAAAGTCACGAAAGAAAAAGGCGCTGAAGAGGGTTTGGCTTGTCTGAAGTCGCATATGCTGAGTTGTGCTTATTTCCCCAGTGAAAACAGCAGTGATGCCACCCGCAATGCCGCGCAAGTGTTGATCGAAGGCGGCACTTTGCCCGATGGTACAAAAGTAAAAGGCATCGGTGGTACGTTCCATATCATGCCGATTCAAGACATTGTCGATAGCTATCTGGAGATTTTCTCCGGTGTCGATAAGGACGGCCTGTCGCCTGAGAAAAAAGAGCAACTGCGCACTGAGCTCAATCAATGCATCAAAGGCGAACGTGAATGCGTATCGGAAGAATTCAGGGATCGCATCGAGCGCCGTATTTTAAGTTGGAAAAATAAATCAGATGATTTGACGCTGCAAAATCTACAGGCGCGTGTGCGTCTGCCGTTGGCCTGGCTATTTGGCAATGATGAAAATAAAATCGCCTGCGTGACGTCTAACTGGTCGGAAGCGGTGGCGGGCTATTGGACCTTTGGCGGTGATGGCCATATGGGCAGCATCAACCTGCTTGGCGGCATCCCCAAATCGGATCTGCGCGAATTGCTTGCCCATTTGGAAGAAA
This sequence comes from Rickettsiales bacterium, assembly GCA_033762715.1. GTDB lineage: Bacteria > Pseudomonadota > Alphaproteobacteria > Rickettsiales > SXRF01 > JANRLL01. Next base: position 149,128 of record JANRLL010000016.1, read on the forward strand.
AAGGACTGGGTGGTCATGAGCCCGTTCGCGCATTGCATTATGTGAATCAAAACAAAGCATCGGCTGAGCTGCGCCCTCTAGGTAAGGATGGCAAGATTGTGCAGTTCGACGAAAATGACATGATGCCCTATAAGGTATTAGACACCATCGCGCGCAAGCTGATCATTGGCAAAAACGATCCGGTGGATACCTATCTGGAGCTGTGGAAAGAGCAGCCCACCTATAAAAATGGCCAGCCGTTATTTGAATCAAAAGAGCAGCTGATTGCCAATATTGAGCAATGTTGCTGGCGTTGGCATGCCTCGCAATTCAAGCGTGTGGCAGCTGTGATTACGCCTTTCTTAGGCAATAACGTCGATCCGCATACGGCAGTGCGCACCACTATCATGAATGATGGGTTTCGCACGGGCCGCGCGGCGATGAAGCTCGAATATCTGAAAGAGCAATTAGGCGGTGAAGAGCAGTTCCAGGCCCGCTTTGGCAAAACAACCAATGAGAGCACGGCTGAAATGCGCAGAAACAAAGCATTCCGCAATGCCGTACTTGATGCAAAATTGCCTGAGCTTGAGCAGGTGGTCGCTAGCCAATTGCAAGCAGTAGAAGCCAAGAAAACAGCCAAGCGGGGCGGTGTTGGGGAATAGGGTTATATGAACAAACCGGTGGATTATCCTAAAGTAGGTATTGGAACGCCGATCATCTGCTTCGAGCGTGATCCCGAGCAACTCGTTACGCACATGAGAACCCTGCATGAGGGGGCATTTGCCGAATCGGTAAACCGTGAAATCAAACGCCTGGAGGGGTATTATTTGGCTTGTAGCGACTGGCTGAATAATGCCAGCCGTTCGCGCAGCCTAGCCACCCATTTGGGTTTGGAGCAGACTGTCTACGAAGAAATTGCTAAACAAGAGCATTATCTCTCGCACCGTATTTTAGAAAAGCTGGAAGCAAAAGCGCAAGAGCAGGGACATAGTCCCGCACAGATTCAGCAATGGGAAAATGACGCGCAACTGGTGAATGTGAAGAATATCGCACGTCAGCGTATGCTGATGATGCAGTCGATTCTGCATGCGAGTCCGGTCATTATGCGCGACCCATTTGGTGGCGGTAAGGCCGGTGAATATGGCTTTGGCGATGGCAAGGTCACGCAGATTTTTGAAGGTAAGGCCAGTGTGGGCGAGATGAAATTCAGCGCCACCGCATCGCCTAAAATGCATGGCTATGTGTTTCGCTTTGCCGTATGTAACGTGCCAAAAACCGAAGAGGGCTATAACGATAACAATCCGGCGATGATCTTGGATAATCGCATCGTCGATGGCATCGAAGCCTGGCATAAGGAAAAATTCGGCGATAAGCCGCTGGAAGAAAATCCGCTGCTAGCCAGCATGGCCGAGAACCTCTACCCCAACATTCATGACTGGGTGCATTCCTGGTTGCTTTATGACGTGAAATCCAAGAGCAAGGATTTCCAGCAATGGGGCGCTGATATTTTCTTCGATGTGCCGCATTTGATTCAAAACAAGCTCGTGATCAATTACGAAATGCTGTCCATGTCGCTACACCGCTATGTGTGGAACACGCTGATGGACCATGAGCCGGACATTAAAGAGCATCTTTATGAGAAGCTCGAAGATTATATGAAGCAGATCAAAGATTATTCGGCCTGGGTCGCCGAGCATCAAGGTGCAGAGGTGGCGCAAAAGCAGGAAGAATATTTAGCCTATGCGGTGCTGACCAACATTACTTTCGTGCTCGATCCCAAAGAAGAGCGCATGCAAAAAATCCTGGATGAGTATCCAACAGCCAAAGCGCAGCTCGATAAGATTTTGGGCAAGGCGCTTGATTTGCTGCATTCGGATGTGAAGGGTATTCCGTCACAACGTACGCAAGGCGAATTGGAAGATGTGGATCGCTATACCATGCGCTATCCGATGGCCGATGAAGTGCAGGCGCGTCTTAAGGCGCAACGCATCGGCAGCAAATCGGGTGAGACAGTCACCTTGCCGTCGGGCTCGCGCATTTACACAGAAAATCTGGCCGAGTTTGAAAAAATGCCGGAGACTATTCGCGTGCAGGTAAAAAATGTCCGCGATTCCAATACGTATGGCGTGCTTAATCGGGCCTTGGAAAAGTTGCCGGAAGCTTTACGCGATGCGGTCGCGCAGCGTGTTGAGCTCGATGATGCAGGACGTATGTTCTTTCGCGTTAAACGCGAGGAAGTGGATTTAGAAAAACTGGATAAACGCACCCAGGATAAGCGGGTGCTTTTAGTGCAAGTGCCTAAGGGCCAGCGCATTCCAATTCATCCACGCGTGCAAGTGAGTTTATTAGAGCAGGTCAAACGTCAGGAAACCTGGGTCACTGATAAAGACATTGTGGCTTTCAACGTAGCCGATAAAAACATTGCTGATCAGATTTTGGAAGCGGGCCATGGCACCGATATTCCTGCTATGATCGCCAAAGCCAAGCAATTAGCGGCATCGGGCCGTGAGGATGCGGATGATATTTATCCGCTCTCGGTCGAAAAAGCTAAGCAGATCTATGAGTTTAAAGGGTCAGGTTTTTATGAAAGCCTGAACCGTGAGCGCTATGTTGCGCGCGCTGACGGGCCAATGGTGATGAAGCTGCATGATGATTCCAATCAGCGCGTATTTGACGGGGTGATCATTTATATCCCCGATAATGAAAAGCCATTCAAGGACGATACAAACCCCGATTTGCATTTTGCAGAGGGTAAGGATTTCGTGCGCACGCACCAGTCGCCTAGCGGCGTGAAAGGGCTCAAATCAATAACGCTGAAGGCATCATCGGAATTGGCGAAACCATTGGGTGATGCCGAGTTAAACCGTGCATTGGATGAATTTTTACCGCAGCTCGACACCATCAATCGCATGATTGATCACGGTGAGGGGCATGCGTTAGCGAAAAGGATGTTTTAATGAAAAAAGTTCTCATCACTGGTGCGACGGGCTATGTCGGCAATCATCTCGTGAAGCATTATCTGGATGCAGGCTATGAGGTGGTGGCGTGCGCCAGAACGCAAGAACATCTGGATATGCTGGCCAAGCAGTATAAGGGCAAGGCGCTTACGATAGAAGCGCTGGATATTGCTGACGCTGAGGCAACCAGGACCATTGTGGCGAAGCATCAGGCAGATGTGATTGTGCATGCGGCTGCTTTCCCGCGCCGCAAAGCCACCGAACACGTATCGGCCGATGTGCCCTTTGAGCAAACCGAACTCTATAAGGTCAATGTCGAAGGCGCGCGTAATTTGGCGCAAGCCACTCTTGATGCAGGCCATCCCGCGCATATCTGCTTTATCAATAGCGGAGCGGTGTTTGACCAAAGTTTAGCGAAGGTCGATCTGAATTCAACACGTGATATGAACGAGCCTTTCGCGCGGTCAAAAAATTTGGCGGAACAAGAAGTCAGCAAGCTATTAAAAGATGCGCCTGGCATTACCACATCGATTTTATATGCGCCGGTCATTATTGATAAAACACAAATCAAAGGCATGATTCCGGCTGCGGCAAAAAAGGCTATTGCCGGTGAGACGATAGAAAATAATGCACCGGACGGCGCGGGAATGAATATGATGCTGGCGGATGATTTGGGTAAAGTGGTGCAGGGTGTGAGCGAACATCCGCCGGGTGCCTTTGTGCAATATCCGCTGAACGGTTATCGCAGCTCCACGGTTGCGCTGCTAGAAAAAGTGGCCAATGTGGTGGCGGCAAAAACCGGCAAGAAAGTCGATGTGGTAAAAGGCGAGACGCGCTTTAATGGCATGCCCGATGCGGACGAGACGGCTATTCGCCAAGTGCTGGGCGCGGATTTTCAATGGAAACCCATTGATGAAATGGTTGAGATTGTCGTGAATGCAGAAATTAGAAAAGCCAATTTAGCCAAAGCAGCGCCGATTGCGGCCGCGATTAAAGAAGCCTTCCCAGGCCAGGAGAGACAGGCCTTGGCAGGGCCGGTGGCCATAGCAACGCTTGGCGCAATACCGCCTTATTCTAATCGTGACGACTATCATATGCATAATTGCACGACTTTAATGGCTGGTGCCTTTGTGGCGGCACATGGGGTAGATAAATCGCGTCGCGATGTCGCATCCAATCGCATGGGCGAGCCGGTGGTGGTGGTGATTGAGCGTGGCGATAAAGGGCCTGATGGCAGCCTGCGTTATGGCCTGCTGGGCGGCTTCATGAATTTGGATTATGTTGTAAAAAATGGCGTGAAAGATACGTCGCGAGGTGAGCAGCCTCATGAAGGCGCACTTCGCGAATTTGGCGAGGAATTGATCGGCCCCACCGGTAAACCCATTATCACGCCTGATGAATCACGTTTGGAGCCACTTATTTCCGGCGTGGATTATCGCCGCACCAAAAGCCCGGCAACCTTTTATACGGGTTTTGGTTTAAAACTGACGGAGCCGGAACTGGAAGCCATTAGAGCCCATGAGCAGGCGATCAAAACTGATCCGACCTATGCGGCGAATGTGAAAAGCGCGAGTGGTAGTGAAGTAGCCAAGGTGATGGTAAAACCCATCTCCGAAGTGCTGGCTATGTCGCGCGAAAGCTTCACCCATCCGCATGAATTCGATGCCGTAGTTAAATTATCGGAACAATTGAAACAGCAAAGCAAAGGCGCTGTTGTAGGCGCGGCTTAGACGACGGCGCGGGTTCCATCGCCGGTGATATTCACACGTGGATGCTCTTGTTGTTTTAGCGGTGTGGCTTCAAAGGCAATCAGCGATTTATAACCCACTTTGATTTTCGTCGTGCCCTCGATCGCCTCTTCCTTACCCGACACATCCTGCAAGCTATTGAGTGTAGGTTTCCAAGATACGCCTTCAACATTGGGTAGGGTGAATTCCATATCCTGCATAGTGGGGTTTACCAAAATAAGCAGCGGTGTGTCGCGTCCTTGGCGTTGCACCAGGCGAGTGAATTTATTGGTTGCGTGCAGACTATTGCCCGGATCGCCGCTCATTAAAATGCCAAATCCGCCCGGCTGATTCATTTCGTAGCTTTTTAGTTCCTTGCCGTTCGGCGCAAGCCACGCCACATCTTTCAGCGGCAGGTCATTCAAGCGCAGTTCCGATTGCATATCGGGCTTGCCGGTAAAAAACGTTGCGCGGCGCAAAGAGGGATGGGCTTTGCGGAAATGATTGGCTTGCTTGGTAAACTCCATGAGCTGGTGGCCGCTTTCAGGCACCTGATCACCCCAGCCTACATGGGTAATTTCATTATCCTGGCAATAGGCATTAGTATTGCCCAATTGGCTTTTGCCGCGCTCATGCCCCAGGCTCATCATCGGCACGCCCTGCGCGATAGCCAGCAGCGAAATGGCAAAACGTTGCACGCGCTGGCGGTTGGCATTGATCACCGGATTGTTGGTTTCGCCTTCTTCACCCCAATTGGCAATGCTATTTTGACCGTCGCGGTTATTCTCGCCATTCGCTTCATTATGCTTGTGCGCATAGGTCACGCTGTCATGCAAGGTAGGGCCATCATGCGACATAATTTTTACTACATGCCCTTGTGGATCGGCATAGAGATCGTCGGAGCCTGCCAAGCGTTGGATGATAGCGCCGCGCGGCACATTCACCCAAGGGCTCAGCGCTGTGGCTTGCAATATGTCACGGCTGATGCCATCCCACTCGGCCACGCGTTCGTTGAATTGGCCATTCGGATCTTTCGGTGCATAGGCGAGGCGTCCGATCTGATAGCCGTTCGGGCCTAAATCCCACGGCTCACCGTAAAGCTTGACATTACGCAGGCCATGATCCTGCGTGTCTTGGCGGATGGCTTTCATCATGGCGCTGTTGGGATTGAAGTGTCCGCCTTTTTCGCGGCCGATGATGGTGGCCAGGTCGATGCGGAAACCCGATACGCCGATATTTTGCCAGTGGCGCAATTCTTCCAGCAGCATGCGCCGGTTGATGGGGTGTGCAAAATCGCGCGTATTGCCGGTGCCGGTATAATCATAAGGCAAATAGAGCGTATCATCCATGCCGCGCAAATTGACCACTGGACCCTCGCGCCCACTTTCTAATGTATGGTTGGGTACAATATCCATGATGACTTCGATGCCGTTTTTCTTGAGCACTTTGACTGCTTCGGCCAATTCTTTCTCTGGCAGGTTGGTGGCGGCATAGCCCGTGTGTGGCGCGGTGGGGGCAAGCGTCATATAGCCCCAATAGTTGCGCTTGCCGCGATCCGCCAGCGGTGCATCGGTGCCGAATGATTCGACCGGCATCAATTCCAAACTGGTGATGCCCATCTCTTTCACCCAATCGATGAAGGCCTGGCTGCCCAGCGCCTTATAGGTGCCGCGTTCCTCTTTAGGAATATCGGGATGCAAAATGGTGGCGCCTTTAACATGCATCTCCATGATATTAGTGTCGGCATGCGGATAGAGCGCGCCTACTGGAATATCGGCCAGCGCTTCTTGTTGCAGCTTGCGCCAATCCACCACGCGCGCTTTGGGCATGATGGTGGCATTATCTTCGTTATTAGACGGGAAATGACGTCCTTCCCATGTATGGATTTCATGGGTTATGGCTTTGGCGCAGGGATCGACCAGCAATTTATTCGGATTGAAAAACTGGCGGCGGTTGGGATTGTAAGGCCCGCTGACACGGAAACCATAGAGTGCACCTTCGCTGACATCCTTGGCAAAACCATGCCATAAATAGCCGATGGTTTTGCCATTATCATCGGTGACGGCGTCTTTTGCCGTCAGTGAAAATTTTTGTGTTTCTGAACTGCCGGTTGCCTGGTCGAACAGACACAGATCAACCCCTGTTGCGCTTGCGCCGGTATAGAATACGAAATTGGTGCCGCCATCGACAGGTGTAGCGCCGAGCCACTCGGTGGAACCAGCAGGCAGATCCATAGGCGCTTAACCTTTAGACGATGATAGAGTCGCAAGCCGCATAACCAAAATTCCCCATAATGCGGATAACACGGAACCGGCAATGACGCCGAGTTTGACCAGCTCTTGTTGCTGATCATCACTGAAAGCCAGCATACCAATAAACAGGCTCATAGTAAAACCAATACCGGCGATAATTGACACGCCGTATAGTTGCGCCCATGTGCTGTTTTTGGGCTTGGAAGCCAGGCCGGTGATGATGACTAACCAGCTGGTTGCAAAAATACCTAACTGCTTGCCTAAGAATAGTCCAAGCAGAATACCCAGCGGTAGCGGTTGGGTGAGGGCAGATGCGTCTATGCCCGCTAAGCTCACACCGGCATGGGTGAAGGCAAAGAGCGGCAGAATCAGGAAATTCACCCAGGGATGCCAAATATGCAGAATATGGGTTAGCGGCGAGCGAGCCGGATCGCTGTGGCGACGCATGGGAATGGCAAGACCTACTGCCACACCCGCAAGCGTAGTGTGGATGCCTGAGAAATACAGGCAGATGACGAGATAGATGCCCACAAATAGATAAGGCCAGCCGCACGCCACGTTACGCTTATTCAGGCGAATCAGGGCGAAGATCGCAAGCCCTGCCAGCAGCAGCGGGATAATGGAGAGGCTATTATTGTAAAACAAGGCGATGATGGCAATGGCGCCCAGATCATCAAAAATCGCGATGGCGAGCAGAAAGATTTTGATCGCAGGTGGTACGTTTTTGCCCGCGAAGCTTAAAATACAGAGAGCAAAGGCAATATCGGTGGCTGACGGAATGGCCCATCCAGCATGGTTTTCCGGCTGTCCAATGTTCAGCGCAAGATAGATGCCCGCAGGCACCGCCATGCCGCCTAACGCCGCCAGTGCCGGCAGCAAAATCTGGCCGCGCTTGGCTAGCACCCCTTCGGTCATTTCACGTTTCAATTCCAGCGCAATGGTGAAGAAAAACAACACCATAAGCCCGTCTTGAATTAGATGCTTGGTAGGCTCTAAGGTAAAGTACCAGCCAGAAAGCGGCGAATTGGCAGCCAGCAGTGCAAGTGCCGCAAACAGAATCATAATCTGTCCGCCGGCCGTTTCATTGGCTATAAATTTTCGGAGTGTTTTTCTCATAAGCCACAGCTATAGCGGATTTGCGTGGGATGAGCTAGCAAAAACCAAATTGTGCATTACAGCAATTCGTGCTATACTGTGTTTATTATGATAGGCAAACGGTTATTAGTAGCAGTGCTGCTTCTAACCTGCCTTGGTCAGGTGGCAGTAGCAGCGGCGGCAGAGCGAGATGATGTATTCCTCAATACACCAGTTGCCAAACGCGCACTGTACGAACCCCCAAAAACCGCTAAGAAAATGAAGTCTGAAAAGACGCAAAAAGCCCTGATTGTATTGGGAGCTATCGGTATTAACAGTACGGATGCGCTCGATTTTATCCAAATGATCGATGACAATATCGAGGATGGTTATTTCTGGATTGCTGAAAGGCCATTAGGCGGTGGTTCCTTAATGTTGCGCTATCAGTTGGATAAAAAATCGGACATTTATTCGTATAAAGACAAGCGGCAGATCGAATTACGTTATGTTCCCGAGAATTCCAATTTTCAAGCCTATGCCAGACCGGATAGGGTTGTGATAGAATATAAGCTCAAATTTTAGCTTAGGCGGTGCAATCCACACAGCAGAGTATGTCGTTATAACTCATCGGCTGTTGGCTGATCGGTGCGGCGTCAAAATAGAGGCTCTCTGCTACCTGAATGCGGGGCGAAACCACACAGGCACTCAAGGATACGGCTAGTAAAGCTAGAACGGATAATCTCGTTAACATAATGGTGCTCCAAACAATGAATCACTAATTATTATGTTAACGGAGTGCGGCTAAATTAACGTTAATAAATTAATAAATATAAATGAATATTCCGTTGCATTTTATCTAAGTATTAACGCGAATTCCTGCGGTTTCTTCAATGACATAGAGAGGGCGCTGCTTGGTTTCACGGTAGATACGGCCCAAATATTCTCCCACAATGCCAATTGAAATAAGTTGAATGCCACCCATGCATAATACCGTTGCCATGATCGATGCATAGCCAGGGGTTTGCACACCGTAGATCATGGTGCGAAGCAAGAGCCAGCCTGCATAGCTGAAGGCTACGGTAGAAATCGCAACGCCTAAATAGGTGCTCACCCGCAAGGGCAAGGTAGTAAAGGAAAAGATGCCATCTTTAGCCAGCGCCCATAATTTGCGGTAATTCTGTTTAGCATGTCCCACGGCGCGATTCGGTCGGTCGAAATAAAGCTGCGTGGTGGAAAAACCAACCCAGGCAAACAGGCCTTTCATAAAGCGCGCGCGTTCCGGCAGCAGGCGGATTACCTCGATCACTTTTTGATCCATCAGGCGGAAATCACCGGTATTAGCCGGTAGCGGTGTGGTCAGCAAGCGTTGCATCAGCCGGTAATAGAGCCAGGCGGTTGCGCGTTTGAAATAGCTTTCGCCCGAGCGGCTTTTGCGGGTAGCAAGCACCACCTTATAGCCGGCTTGCCATTGGCGCACCATTTCAGGGATCAGTTCCGGCGGGTCTTGCAAATCGGCATCTAGCGGAATCACCGCCTGGCCATAGGCATTATGCAGGCCTGCGGTAAGGGCCGCTTCTTTGCCAAAATTGCGTGACAGCGACAGCAGTTTGATACGCGCATCTTTTTGTCGCCATTGGCGCAGGCGCACCAGACTATCGTCTGCGCTGCCGTCATTAACACAGATGATTTCCCAGTCGGCAGTGACGCCGTCGAGAATGGGAATCAGCCGTCCAAACAGCACATCCAGTCCGTCGGATTCATTGTAAATCGGCACGACAGCCGAGAGTAAGGGGGCGGGGCTATTGCTCATAGGGTCAGTGCTTAGCATTAATTCATATGAAAAACCATTAAAAAAGCTAGACCTGCTGCTATGGCGGTAGTAAAAACTTAAGCGTCAAAAATAAGGTAGGTTCTATGGATTTCGAGATATTGCAAAAAGGCGGCCTGGTCATGTTTGGTTTGGCCATGCTTTCGGTCTACGCGGTTGCGGTGATTATTTTTAAAGTCATCCAGTTCAGAAAAGCGAATGTGTTCGATCGCAGCTTCATCGACACGGCATTGCGTGAAATTAAACAAGGTGATCGTCTGCGCGCGACGCAAACACTGGCGAATATTCGTGGGCCCGTTGCGCGTATCATGCGCGTGACCTTTGAATGCGTAGCCAACCGCGATATGTCGAGCAAAAGCCGCGAGGCAGAAATCATGCGCGTGGGTGCAGCGGACATTCGCTATTTGGAATCGCATTTGCGCGGGTTGGAAATGACGGCAACGGTTGCCCCGCTCATGGGGTTGCTCGGCACCGTAGGCGGTATGATCAAATCCTTCTCCAAGCTCAGCATGTCGGGAAGCCATGTTGATCCGACCTTGCTGGCAACGGGTATTTGGGAAGCGCTGCTTACCACCGCCGGCGGCCTGGCGGTTGCTATTCCGGCTTTGGCGGCGCATTACATATTAGACGGTGTGATTGAGCGCGTGCGTGCGACGATGAAAGACGTCTCGGTTCAGATTCTGGCACTCGAAGATGAATTCACGCGTAATGAAAAACTCTTTGCTGCTGAAGAAGCCAAGCGTTTGGAAACCGAACGCCTATCGCAGCAAGAAGCGAAAGAGAAAGAGCGTCTGGAAGCCGAGCGTCGCGCTGAAGAGCAGCGTCGCAATGCGCCACAAAAAACTTCGACCTTGCATTTGATCAGTCCCAAATATTCCAGCTAAACCGCTATGGATTTTGATCGCCCCTCGCGTCGCAAGCCACTGAGCCTGAATCTCACGCCGCTCATCGACGTGCTGTTTATTCTGATTATCTTTTTCATGCTCACCACCTCCTTCATGCGGGTGGAGTCGATGGAAATTATTTTGCCGTCCGCGCAAGGCAAGGCGGCAGCCAGTAAAGACGTGGTGCATATTTTTATTTCTGCTAATGGCGATATGTCGCTGGGCAAGCGCCTGGTCGATCAAGAAGAGCTGGTCGAGTCGCTGGAGCGCATGATGAAAAAAGATGCCAATACCAAAGTAATGTTGCTCACGGCTGACGGTGTAACGATCCAGCAGCTGGTCAATATTATGGACCGTGTGTATCTGGCGGGCGGCAAAAGCCTGTTTGTCCGCAAATGGCAGGGATAGCGCATGGAATTTGAACGCACCCGTCGCAAGACCATCACTATCAGCCTGATTCCGCTCATCGACGTATCGGTGTTTTTGCTGATCTTTTTTATGCTGGCCGGTGCGATCAAGAAATTTGAAGTCGTGCCGATTGATCCGCCCGTGGCGCAAAGTGGCAAGCTGATGAGCGAAGGCCATATGGTCGTGTTGCTGGGGCGTCATGATGAAATCATCGTCGATGAAGAGATTATCACCATGCAGAAAATGCAAGCCAAGCTTGCGGCTGATTTGAAAGCCAATCCTAATAAAGTCATCACCGTGAAAGCCGATGCGGCCGTGCCGGCCAACCGCGTGATCGATATTATGGATGCGATCAAGATTGCAGGCGGCAAAAACATCTCGATCGTCACTCAGTCAAAGGCCTATATCCGTGCCGAGTAATTTTAGAAAATTCACACGATCACTTCACAGCATGCAGGCCGAGCTGCTGGATAACCGCCATTTCATGGCGACGCTCTGCTTTGCCTTTTTCCTGCATGTGACCGCCTTGCTGATTTATGCCATATCGCCTAGCGCTGAGACACTCGATATTCCGGTACGCGCACTCAATATCCGTTTGGGCGATGGCGATGAGATGACGCGTGAAGAAATGGAAGCAATCCAGCCCAATGCCGCCAACCAGCAGCGGGTGGAACAGGTGCTCACCAAATTGGCCAAGCTGCAAGAAACATCAGCTGCTGCCAAGCCCACCGAAATACCCAATACGCCATCGGCTATGAGTGCGTCTAGAACCGACGTGGTGGTGCCCTATAACGTGCCCAAGCAATATATCCGCGCCACCAGCCCCAAAGTAGAAGGCGATAACGATGGCACCATGAAGCGCTCCGAGATTGTCGCGCGTTATGAGCAGATTATTTCGCTGTGGATTCAGAAGTTCAAACAATATCCGGAAGAGGCGCGCGATCAGCAGCTGACTGGCGGCACCATTATCCGCATCCGTATCGACCGCCGTGGCAATATCGGCTATTACGCGCTGGAAACCACTACCGGCTCACCCATGCTGGATCGCGCGGCTATTGACATGATCCGTCGCGCCAATCCGGTGCCGGCGGTTCCCGATGATTATCCGCCTGGCGACTTGCTTGAATTTCTGATTCCCGTTAATTTCCAACTCCAATGACATCGCATCCCACCATCCTCATCACCGGCGGCGCCGGTTTTATCGGCAGTAGCTTCGTTGGCCAAGCGGCTAAGCGTGGCATACAGGCCGTTGTGCTTGATAAACTCACCTATGCCGGACATCGCATGAATTTGGAATGGATTCCTTCTGGCTGGCAGCTGGTGGAAGGCGATATTGTTGACCAGGCGCTGGTGCTTAAACTCCTGCGTGAGCACCGCATCCAGTCGGTGGTGAATTTTGCCGCTGAATCGCATGTCGATAATTCCATTTCCGGTCCCGCGGCCTTTATCGACACCAATATCGGCGGCACGTTTTCGCTGTTGGAAGCAAGCCGTGAATATTGGGCATCGCTCGACGGCGAGGCAAAAAGCGCCTTTCGTTTTGTGCAAATCTCCACCGATGAAGTCTATGGCTCACTCGGTCCCACCGGCCATTTCAGCGAAAGCTCGCAGATTCAGCCCAACTCGCCATACTCCGCATCGAAAGCCGCTGGCGACCATCTGGCGCGCGCTTGGTATGAAACCTTTGGCCTGCCCACCATCACCACCCATTGCACCAATAATTATGGCCCGCGTCAACATCCGGAAAAACTCATTCCGAATATGATTCGCCATGCGCTGGCGGAAAAGAAATTGCCGGTCTATGGCGATGGCAAAAATATTCGCGATTGGATTCATGTCGAAGATCATTGCGATGGTATTTGGCTGGCGTTGGAAAAGGGCAAGCCTGGCGAGACCTATAATTTCGGAGGCAATGCCGAGGTGGAAAATATCGCGCTGGTGGAGCGTCTATGCCGTTTGCTCGACCAGAAACGCCCGAAAGCATCGGGCAGCTATCTAGACCAGATCAGTTTTGTCAAAGATCGGCTGGGCCACGATCGGCGCTATGCGGTAGATGACAGCAAGTCGCAGCGCGAGCTAGGCTTTACAAGGCGTTATAACTTTGAAACGGGCATGGAGGCGACCATTGATTGGTATCTCGCCAATCAAGCCTGGTGCAACACACTATTGGAGAAAGCATGAAAGCGATTATTTTAGCCGGCGGTTCGGGCACGCGCCTATGGCCGATGACGGTGGCCGTCAGCAAACAAATCCTGCCCATCTATGACAAGCCGATGCTTTATTATCCGCTGTCGGTGCTGATGCTGGCCGGCATTCGCGAGATTCTGATTATCTCAACGCCGCGTGATGTGCCGATGATGAAAAACCTGTTGGGCGATGGCAGCCAGTTAGGACTCAAGATCAGCTATCAGGAACAGAAAAAACCCGAAGGCATCGCGCAGGCGTTTATTCTGGGTGAGTCCTTTATCAAAGGCAGTCCGGTGTGTTTGATTCTGGGGGACAATATTTTCTACGGCCAATCGCTCACTGACCGTCTGCGCCAAGTGGCACAGCGCAAAGAAGGCGCCACCGTATTTGCCTACCAAGTCAGCGACCCTGAGCGCTACGGCGTGATTGAGCTGGGCAAGAATGGCAAGCCGGTTGCCATTGAAGAAAAGCCTAAAAAACCGAAATCGGATCTCGCGGTGACGGGTCTTTATTTTTATGACAAGCAGGTGGTGAAGATTGCCAAATCGCTCAAGCCTTCGGCGCGCGGCGAGCTGGAAATCACCGATGTGAATAAATATTATTTGAAGCAAGGCACGCTCAAGGTCGAGCAGTTTGGCCGTGGCTCGGCCTGGCTTGATACCGGCACGCCCGACTCCTTAATGGCCGCCTCGCAATTCGTGCAAATCATTGAAGCGCGTCAAGGCATCAAGATCGCCTGTTTGGAAGAGATTGCCGTGCGCGGCGGTTTCATCACCAAGGCGCAGTTTAAAAAGCTGCAAGCGCTGCACAGCAGCAATCCTTACGGCAATTATTTAGCCAAGGTATTGGACACGCTTGAATGAGCGAGCGCTACCTCATATTAGGGGGCGGTGGACAATTGGCGCAGGCGTTGCAACGCCTGCTGCCGGAAAAGGGTATTGTTGTCTCGCAACGTGAGCTCGACATCACCAGCCCCACCTGCCACCAACAGCTCGACACGCTCTATGATGCGCACGGATTTTCGGTGCTCTATAATGCCGCAGCCTACACCCAGGTCGATAAAGCCGAAGAAGAAAAGGCGCAGGCCTTTGCTGTGAATGCAGAAGCAGTGCAGCGCTTGGGCGAATGGTGCAAAGCGCATGATGTCGTTTTGGTGCATTATTCCACCGATTACGTGTTTGATGGCGCGGGTGATAATCCGCGCAGTGAAGACGCACCGACCGCACCTGCGAATGCCTATGGCGCCAGCAAGCTAGCCGGTGAACAGGCTCTAGACGCAATCGGCGGGCGTTACCTTACTTTCCGCACCTCCTGGGTCTATGATGCAAGCGGCAAAAATTTTGTAAATACCATGCTCCGGCTTATGGCCGAGCGCGAGAGTATCAATGTGGTGGCCGATCAAATCGGTGCGCCCACCTATGCGTTGCATTTAGCGCAAGCCTCGATCGAGGCCGTGGCGCATGCACGCGCGCAGCCCAGCTTTCCTTCCGGCATCTATCATCTCTGTGGCGGTGGCGAGGTGAGCTGGTACGGATTTGCGCAAGCGATTTACGAACAGGCGAAATCCTACAAGCTGCCATTGCGTTGTCAGTCTATTCAGCCTATTCTCACCACCCAATATCCCACCCCGGCTAAGCGCCCTTTAAACTCTCGACTTGATTGTACGAAAGCGCGCAATATCCTGGGGGTGGTATTACCGAATTGGCAAGACGGGCTCAAACAGTGTTTTCGTGAGAAATATGGACATTAAACCCTGTAAAATTCCTGATCTCAAAATCATTCAGCTGAAATTGCTGGGTGATGCGCGCGGATTTTTTGTCGAGCGTTTTCATGCCGAGCGCTTTGCGGAAGCGGGTCTTCCAAGCCAGTTCGTGCAGGATAATCATTCGCGCTCAGCGCCTGGTATTTTGCGCGGGCTGCATTACCAATATGATAAGCCGCAGGGAAAATTAGTGGGCGTCACGCGCGGGCGCGTGCTCGATGTGGCGGTGGATATTCGCCCCAACTCGCCCACCTATGGCCAGCATGAAGCGGTCGAATTGAGTGGCGAGAACGGCGTGTTGTTTTGGATTCCGGCCGGCTTTGCGCATGGCTTTTGCGTGTTGGGCGATGAACCGGTCGATATGCTCTATAAAGTAACCGCGCTCTATAATGCAGCCGGTGAGGGCGGGATTCGCTATGACGATCCGGATCTGGCGATTGACTGGCCGATCAAAAATCCAACCGTGTCCGCGCGCGATGCGGCGCTTGCCAGCTGGAAAGACTATCGCGGCCATCCGCCAAGCTGGGGTGCGTTATGAGCAACTGCAGCGTCATCATGGTGTCGTATCACACGGGGGCTGCGCTTTTTGCTGCGGTCAAAAGCGTGCTGCGTCAGAAACAACTGACGGAACTGATCGTCGTCGATAATGGCAATCCGCCCGACACGCTCGCGCGTTTGCAGCAGATGGCGCTCAGTGATCCGCGTCTTCGCATCCTCACGGGCCACGGCAATATCGGCATCGCCAAAGGCTATAACAAAGCCGCCAAAGACATCACCAGCGAATATATTTTATTTTTAGCGCCCGATTGCTTGCTGCCGCCGGATGCGCTGACCAATACGATTCGCGCCATGAAAGAATATCAGCAGGCGATTGTGGCGGGCTGCTGGCTGCAAAACCCCGATCGTCGCGAAGTGCCTACGGGCCGTGCGCCGCTGCCCACGCCTCGCAGCATGCTGGTGCGTGCGAGTAAGCTGCCGGCCGAAATGCCGCTCGATACGCATGAGGTGCAGTCAGTGTCGAGTGCCTTTTTCTGCATTCGCAAAGCGCATTTAGAAAAGTTGAACGGCTTTGACGAAGCCTATTTCCTGCACGGCTCTGACATGGATGCGTGTTTGCGCGTAGTGCGCGGCGGCGGCAAAGTGATTTGCGTGCCGCGGGTGAAAGTCACGCGTATGCTGCCTGGCACGGCCGAGCCGTTTTCGCGCACCATCGAGTGGCACCGCGCCAAAGGCTTGATGTATTATTTCAAAAAGCATTTCGCGACCGACTATATGCCGGTCATACGTTGGATGCTCAATGTCGTGATTTGCGTGAATTTCGTGATGAAAGAAGGCCGTGCTTGGCTGGGCCGCAAAATTGCCCCCAAGACGGCGCTGTGGCATACGGTGGCGGCCAAGCGGCTGATGATTTTAGCGTCCGGCTTGGCTGAGCTGCCGGAGAAAAAAGACTGGTACGGCAAATCGGTACTGGTTACCGGTGCCACGAGTCAGATCGGCCTGTGCGTGGTCAAGCGCCTGGTGGCGTCGGGTGCGGCGGTATTGGCTGTGAGCCGTTCGGATGCCATTCCTTTTCGCCATGAGCATGTGCGCTGGATCAAGGGCGACCTCACCGATGAGACATTTCATCTACATGGTTATTTGGTGGATATGGTGGTGCATTGCGCGCCGCTGTGGCATTTACCGGCAACCATTGATGTGCTGGCCGATGCTGAGGTAAAGCGCATCATCGCCTTTGGCTCGACCTCGATTTTTGTTAAAGCCTTGTCTAAGAATTTCTACGAAAGCGATATGGTGGAAAAGCTCACCGCCGCGGAAACCGAAATCGCCAAGCGTTGCGGCGCGCGCGGCATACGTTGGACCATTTTGCGCCCGACCATGATTTATGGCGTCGGCTTGGATGAAAGCATCACCAGCCTCGCTAAATTCATCGACCGTTTTGGCTTCATGCCGATTTACCCGCCCGCTTTTGGCAAGCGCCATCCGGTGCATGCCGATGATTTGGCCATTGCCGTGCTGCAGGCCGCTGCCAACGACATTACACATGACCGTGTCTATAATTTAAGTGGCTCTGATTCGCTTACCTACCGTGAAATCGTCGAGCGCCTGTTTGCCGTCTGTGGCAAAAAACCGCGCATTGTCGAAACCACCTTATTGCCAGGTCTATTGGATCTGATAGGTAAACTGACTGGAAAAGCGTTTCTGAATGGAGAAATCGCCCGTCGTATGAATGACGATTTGGTGTTTTTCCATGACGATGCGAAGCGTGATTTTAACTTTAGTCCGCGTCCGTTTTTAAGCGGTGGCATGAAAGATATAGAAGGATTTTAAATGGCTCGCGTTGCGTATGTGAATGGTCAATATGTAATGCACCAGGATGCGGTGGTGCATGTGGAAGACCGCGGTTATCAGTTCGCCGATGGCATCTATGAATATATGGCGTTTTATAACCACACGCTGCTCGATGGCGATTTGCATTTAGCGCGTCTGGAGCGCAGCTGCAAAGCCTTGCATATTGCCATGCCCATGTCGGTCAAAGCGATGGAGCTGGTCATTCGTGAGTTGATTGAGCGCAATGGCCGCACGCAAGGCGGCATTTATATTCAGGTGTCGCGTGGTGTGGCGCGGCGCGATCACCCGTTTCCTAAAGACACCAAACCGGCTCTGGTGATGACGGTGTGCGCAGCGAAACTGCCCAAAGCCACTGAGATCAATGACGGGGTGAAAGTCATCACCCAGCCTGATATTCGCTGGCTGCGCCGCGATATTAAATCGGTATCGTTGCTGGCAAACGTGCTGGCCAAGCAAGAAGCCTCCAAGCGCCATACGCGCGAAGCCTGGCTGGTGGAATCGGATGGCACCATCAGCGAAGGTTCGGTGTCGAACTCTTATATCATCAATCAAAAAGGCGAACTGGTGACACATAATGCCAATGAGCATATTCTAGGCGGCATTACCCGCGAAGTGGTGTTGCGCTTGGCGCGCAAAGCCGGCATTGCCGTCGATGAGCGCCCATATAATATGGTGGAAGTGAAATCCGCTGCCGAAGCCTTCCTGACCTCGACCAGCGCCAATGTGCTGCCGGTGGTGCAGGTCGATGACATCACCATTGGCGATGGCAAAGTAGGTCCGATTACGCGCAAATTGCAGACGCTCTATAACGAGCATATTTTCAAGCAGACAGGCTGGGCCGCGTGACGCGCGCACTGCCTACGCCAGAGGCGATTATCTTCGATTGGGATAATACGCTGGTCAACACCTGGCCGATTATCCATGCTGCGCTGGAAGCAACCTTCATCGAGATGGGCCTTACGCCTTGGAGCTTTGATGAAACACGCAACCGCGTGCGCAAATCGATGCGCGATTCCTTTCCCGAAATTTTTGGCGCGGATTGGGAAAAGGCCGGTGTGATTTACCAAACCCATTACCGCAAGCAACATCTTGTCAATTTAGAGCCGTTGCCGAAAGCGCAAGCGCTGCTGGAGCATATCAAGGCGCGTAAGCTGCATTGTGTGGTGGTGAGCAATAAAAAAGGCCCAAACTTGCGCCAAGAGATTGCGCATCTGGGCTGGGAAGGCTACTTTGAAACCGCCGTGGGTGCGGATGACGCCGCGCGTGATAAGCCTTTTTGTGAGCCAGTGCTGATGGCTTTTGATAAAAGCCACATCAAGCCAGGGCCGCATGTATGGTTTATTGGCGATTCGGATATTGATTTGGAATGCGCGTTTAATACGGGTTGCACAGCGATTTTATATGGCGAGTCGGCCAGGGAGCATCCGCAGTATACCGCTACTCATTTCTTGGGGCATGCCTATCATTTGCATGTGCATCATCACGATGAGATTATTGCCTTGTTAGGGTAGGCGCACACCATCGCTCGAATGGTCGCGATCGAGTATCGCTTTGGCCAATAACGATATGGATAATTTTCCTGCGCGGGAGCCTCGGCAAGCAACCAGCGTAGTGGCTTCATTAGTGAGCGTTTCGCGCATATCAGCTTTGGCCAAGTTGCAACGTTCCAAGCGTGCGTCGCGCAAATCAAGGCCGGTGCAATCGATAGTGCTGAAATCAAAATTACGAATGGTAATTGCGCCAGGATGTTGCCTGCGCACAGCATTAAACTCCGAGGGGTTCTTAAGCAGTTGATTCAATGCAGAGGATGGCAGCGTGCTTTCAGGCTTCAGCCCTTCGTCTTGCATTAAAATTTGCCTCAATACAGCAGCGGACATTATCGTGTCTTCATCGGTGGTAATATTGGCCCACTGTGTGTTTTGATCGGTGATAATGCCATTTAGGTTCGCACCGCTTAAATCCACATTAAGCATACGTGCGCCAATCAAGGTAGCGCCTTCCCATTCGCTATGCGACGCATCGCAATTATAAAGCCGCATGCCGGTGGCTTTGGCGAGGTTGAAATGTGCATTGTCGAGTTCGCAGTCGGAGAAGGTCGCACCTTCTAAATGCGTGCTGTCAAATAGGGTATAGTTAAAGAGCGACTCAAGGAAACGCGATTTGGAAAAATTGATTTCACCTAGATTATAGCCGCTGAAATTATCACGTTGGAACTCTTGTTCCGACAGATCAATGGCCTCGTTTTGTTTGTCTCGCCAATTATGAAATTTCTGCCGGTCGCCCATCATGCGCATAATGGTTGCTTTAGGAAGTGACGGCGGTTTCGCTTTTACCACTTCCAGCGCCGTGCTGGGCTCAGGCGCAGCCGCGCTATAAACGGGCTTTGCTGGCGCAGAGAAAGGGCCAACCAATGGCACCGAATTGGTGGAGCTTTGCATATTCTCGCGCGCACGTTCTTCAGCCCGTTTTGCCGCGCGAATTTTGTCGGCTTCCACATTAGCCTTGCCTTGCTCTTCGCGCATCTCCTTATCAGCCCTGAATTCATCGTAGCGCTTGAAGAGAGCTGGGAATTTGGTGCTGTAATCTTTGCTGTGAATGCTGCGCTGATTGCGCTTGGTCAGTGCGGTGTCATACAGCGCGCGTTTTTCTGGGTTGCTTAATGCTTCATAGGCTTCTTTGATGCATTGAAATAATTCTTTGAGATCGTCGGCCTTGTCGGGATTTTTATCGGGATGAAATACTTTCATCAAGTTGCGATAGGCTTTTTTAATCTGATCGGCATCGGCATTGCGCGGCAGTTCCAACGCAGCATAATAATCGGGCACGGATTGTGTTTGTGTCGTGGGAGTCGCTTCTTTAGGCGGCATTTTTTTGCGCCAGTCGAAACCTTTTGATGCTGGGGGAGGGTTTTGTCTAGGGGCCATAGCTCGTCATTATAAGGAGCTTTACTCTACCCTTTTTCGGCCAAAATGTAAATATTCTTTAATAAAAAGGACGCTGCGCAATTAATGCGCTTTTTCCTGTGTAAATTGTTGTAATTGCTGCCAATTATCTTCCAAGATGATGAGTTTAAGCGTAGCTAAATCTTGGATATAATGTTTGAGAATGAGGCTTATCAGTAAGTGCTGATTGGAGATTCTCTCAATATCGTCTTCCGGTGCCATGCGGGCTGGGCTTACGAAATCGGTAAAACCCGTTCCGGCATAACGCGCGAAAGGAATACCGGCATTTTTTTCTGCTTCCATCACGGTGGTGATTAAGCAGGCGCTGGCGATGCGAGGAAATAAAGTGGCGTATGCAAGTGTTTCATTTTGGGTATCATTCGCATCGTGTGGTGCTTGCGACAGCTCATATTGCACATGGGTGATAGCGTCCAAGTAGCGATCGAGTCCGGCGATCAGATTGCCTTTATTATTTGCAAAAATATCGGCCCATAGGCGCGAGTCTGAGTAAGAGATGCGCAAAAATTGTGTGAGCGATTCATTTTGCGCGTGTTTGGCAAGCGTATGACGCGCAGCGTAGGACAGCAACTGCGGCAGGTGCGATACGTAGCTGTAAATCGTATCATGCACAGAAGCAGGCATGGCTTCGACGCGCCCGCCAAGTGCTTTCCACCAGCTGGCCACGCGCGACAGCGCATCGGTTTGTTGAGGTTCTGATGGTGTGACGATGACGCGTTTGCCATCGAACAAATCGGCGCGTCCGGCAGCAACGCCGGAATGCTCACGGCCAGCGATCGGATGCGACGGCACATATTCCACTTCGGCTGGCAGCGCGTTATGAATGATCTCCATCGCCGTTTGTTTGACCGAGAGCACATCTGTCAGCACCATGCCTTTGCGCAAGACTGGTTGTAATTGTTGCATGACTTCTTTGAGCGCCGCAGGTGGCACGGCTAATACTACTAAATCCGCGCGTTTCGCCGCTTCTTCATGTTGCAGATAGCCACCGTCAATAAAGCCTTCTTTAATGGCGTAATCAATAGTGTCTTGCTGGATGTCGCTGGCTGAAATCACATCGGCCAAACCGCTGGCACGTAACGCGCGTGCGATGGAACTGCCGATGAGCCCAAGTCCGATGATAGCAACGTGGCTAAAGATGGGAGTGGTCATCTGAGGAACGAAGCCAGCGCCGCTACGACGGCTTTGTTATCTTCTTCCAGCCCGATGCTGATGCGCAGGCAAGTGTCCAAGCCATAAGCGGCCACTTCGCGCACGATCAGACCGCGTTGTGTTAAATGGGCGCTGGCTGCAACGGCGCGTTGGGCACTGGTGAAATCCACCAGGATAAAATTGCCTACGCTTGGATGCACGGTAAAACCCAGCTTGCTGATTTCAGCGCTTAGAAATTCCAATTGCTCTTGGTTGAAGGCGCGCACGGTTTCGGTGAAGGCGACATCACGCATGGCGGCTGCGCCTGCGGCAATGCCCAGGCCTGAGACGTTGAAGGGGCTGCGCACGCGATTGAGTATATCGATAATCGATTCCGGCGCATAGGCCCAGCCGACGCGCAATGCCGAGAGACCATAAATTTTGGAGAAGGTGCGAAGCATCACGGTGTTCTCAGACGATTCCACCAATTCGCGACCGCAGCTATAATCATCGAGCTTCACATATTCAGCGTAAGCGCCATCCACCAACAGCAGCACATGCGAAGGCAGGCCGTCATGCAGGCGCTTGAGTTCGCTTTTGCTAATATAGCTGCCGGTCGGGTTGTTTGGATTCGCCACGCAGACGATTTTGGTGCGCGGTGTTACGGCCGCAAGCATGGCATCGACATCGGTGCGCAGGTTTTTTTCCGCCGCAAATACGGGCGTTGCGCCGCAGCTTTGCGCATAAATTTGATACATCAAAAATCCATGCTGGCTGATTACCACCTCATCACCGGCACCGGCATAAGCATGTATCAGCAGGCCGATCAATTCATCGGAACCACAGCCGCAGACAATGCGCTCCACCGGCAGGCCATGCACATCGGCAATCGCATCGCGCAGGTCGTGGGCGCCGCCATCGGGATAGCGGTGCAGCTGCTGCAAAGCGGTATGTACTGCTTTGACGGCTTCAGGGCTTGGGCCTAGTGGCGTTTCATTGGAAGAAAGTTTTACCACCTTCACCCCGGGCAGGCCTTTGGACTTGCCGCCGACATAAGGCTTGATGGAGAGGATAGAGGCGCTACTGACCGTTGGCTTGTTTGGCATGGTGATTATCTTTATTGGTGTTGGATTTTAAAATCAGTGGATTGGCAAAGGCGCCCAGATACGACACGTTCAGCACATTGCTGCCCAGTTGCGAAAGCACCGTTTTAAAAGCGGCATGCTCAGCGTTAATCAGGCCGTTAACCTGCAGTAGATGATGTCTGCTGTGCGCTGTCAGGGTTGCAATTTGGATCCATTGCGCCGGCAATGAGGCCTGGCTAAACAGCGTTTGCAGCCGGTGTTGGCTGACATTGTGATCGGTCTCGAGCATAATCAGCGAGCTATCATCACCGGTGGCTTCTGGTGTGATGCGGGCAATGGCCAGGCAGGCAGGCGCATCGTTTCGAGGCGCTTCATGATGCACAAAGGGAATATAGGCGAAAATCTTGGGGGCATCGGCGCCGAGCTGTGTCAGCTGCGTCCACCAATGGGTGGTGTCGGTGCTTTTGAGCATGGGAATCACCCCCACCAGCGCTTTGCCATCCATCACATCGCCAATGACGCGCTTGATCTGCGATTGGCGGCTAATAGGCAGGTAATTGCCGAAATATTCACGCGCCAGCCAATAGCTGCTTTCATCGGTGCTATCGACAAAAACCGACAGGCTTAGTGCTGATTCCACTGAAATCGAGGCGCCGATAATGGTGCGCCAGATGGCAGCCGCCGCAGCGGCAGGGAAGGCGTCATTTTGCAGTTTGCCGGTAATGCGGCGTACCATTTCCGCTTCGCGTCCCGAGCGGATGGGGCAAGCGCCAGGGGCTGACTTATGCTTGGTTTGGCCCACTTGCTGCACAATGCGCGTGCGCTCCGACAGCAGCTGCACCAGCTTGTCGTCAATCTCGTCGATTTGTTTGCGCAATCCGGCAAGATCGCTGTTGCTTGTTGTGGGGTCGCTAGTCGTCATGTGGTAGTCCATTTAGAGTGAGGGAGGAAAACTATAGTCTACCCGCGCAAGCGGTTCAAGGCTCGTCTTGACCGTAGGCTTACGTTGCCATATTGATGAATACCTATGGTAAAATCTTGTTTTGGCGCTTCTTATAAGGAAATTGAGATCGGTCAGATTGTGCATCTGGCGCAAGACGCTCCCTTTACGCTCGATTCCGGCACGCAAGTTAGCAATTTTCCCGTCGCCTACCAAGCATATGGTACGCTGAATGCGAAGCGCGATAACGCGATTTTAATTTGCCATGCGCTGACCGGCGATCAATATGTCTGCGGCACCCATCCGGTTACCGGCAAACCTGGCTGGTGGGACCGCATGGTAGGCCCAGGAAAGCCCATCGATACCAACCGTTTTTTTGTTCTCTGCTCCAATATTATTGGCGGCTGCATGGGCTCACTTGGCCCTAAAGAAATCAACCCCGCAACCGGCGAACCATACGGCCTGACCTTTCCTTTTATTACTGTGGGTGACATGGTGCGTGTGCAGGCTTTGCTGCTCGATCAGTTAGGTATTGAGCGCTTATTTTGTGTGATTGGCGGCTCGATGGGCGGGATGCAGGCGCTGGAATGGGCTGTGCGTTTCCCAGATCGCGTGCAAGCAGTGGTGCCGATTGCCAGTGCCGCACGTCAGTCAGCGCAAAACATCGCCTTTCACGAAATTGGCCGTCAGGCGATTATGGCCGATCCCGATTGGTGTGAAGGCAATTATTTCAAGCAGCGTAAATATCCGGCCAAGGGCCTGGCCGTAGCGCGCATGGCAGCGCACATTACCTATTTATCCGAAGAGATGTTGCAGGAGAAATTCGGTCGCAAATTGCAAGACCGCGAAAGCTTCACCTACGGCTTTGACGCCGATTTTCGTATTGAAAGCTATCTGCGCCACCAAGGTGTCAGCTTTGTCGAGCGCTTCGATGCCAACTCCTATTTATATCTGACACGCGCCGCCAGCTATTTCGATCTGTCGCAAGGCGGCAAACAGTCGCTGGCGGAAGTATTTGCGGGCACCAAGCTGCGCTATTGCATTGTCTCTTTTACCAGCGACTGGCTCTATTCCTCCGACGAAAGCCGCAAGCTCGTGCGCGCGCTCAATGCAGTAGCGGCCGATGTCAGCTTTGCCGAAATTGAATGCAACCAAGGGCATGATTCCTTTTTGCTCGATGTGCCAGAATTTGATGATACCGTGCGCGGGTTCTTGGAAGGATCAGCGCAACTATTTGGAGTAGGCGCATGAGCAAAACGCTTCGTAAGGATTTGCAAGCCATTGCCGATTTAGTGCCGCCTGGTGTGACACTGCTGGACGTGGGCAGTGGCGATGGCGATTTACTGGCCTGGTTGCAACGCGAAAAGCAGGTAAAAGGGCGTGGGATCGAGCTATCGGCTGCTGGCGTTAACCGCTGCATCGCGCGCGGGCTTTCGGTTATTCAGGGTGATGCCAATATCGATCTCGCCCATTATCCCGATCAGGCCTATGATTATGTGGTGCTAAGCCAAACGCTGCAAACGCTGCAAAACCCGAAAGAAGTGCTGGAGCAGCTGATGCGCATTGCGCGCCATGCGATTGTGTCTGTGCCTAATTTTGGCCATTGGCGCAACCGGCTCTATTTGGCGCTATTTGGCCGTATGCCAGTGACCAAAACGCTCAGCTACCAATGGTACGATACGCCCAATATTCATTTTTGCACCATCACCGATTTTGTCATGCTCTGCGAATTGTTAGGCATTACCATCGTAAAAAGCATCCAGGTGACCGATCAAGGTACCGTCGGCTATTTCAGCAAAACCTCGTTATTTGCCAACCTGTTTGGTCAACAGGGTATTTTTATGCTCCGGCGGTAAAATCAACGGCTTATTAAGTATTTACTGCTAGCCTGCAGAGGCGTAGAAAGCAGTGTATTTAAAGAATTATGCCGGTAAAAAAGACAAATAATGCAGCAAAATCAAAGTTTTTGATCGCTATTGCCTTGGCTGCAATGGTGTTTTATGGCGTGGTCATGCTGCTAGAGGGCATGGTCGATGCGGACCGCTTGCGCGATGATTTTCAGCGGGTTGTAAAAGAAAAAACCGGAAAAGATATCTCGATTAAGGGTAAAGCGGTCATATCGTTGTTGCCGGTTCCGACGGTTTATTTCCAGCGCCTGGAAGTGCATGGTGATGATCTGCAAAAAATAGGTCCGAGCGTGATGATCGATATGGTGCAGCTTACCATCGATCCGCTGACAGTGCTTGGCGATAAGCCACAGATTACCGGTGTCATCATTGATGGCCCTAAATTAGAAGTCACCCGCATGCGCGACAACAGCCTCTATTGGGATTGGCTGTCGCTGGATTCGCTGAAATCCATGTTTTATTCTGGCCAAGACGCTGGAAAAATTAAGCTCACTATTAATGATGGCCGCTTAGTCTATAGCGATAACTTCAACGATATGGGATTTACGGTTGAGGACATTAACTTCTCAGGCAGCATAGGCAAACGCACGGCGCTGGAAGGTTCTTTCCTGGCGCATGGCCGCACACTATATTTTGAGATGAGCTCGGATGAGCAGGCCGAAGTGCCGATTGCGCTTACCGTGCAAACCGACGCTAAAAACAAACTCGAATGGCATGGCGCGATTCGCGAGTCCGGTGACACGCTGGCCCTTAAAGGCAAAGTAAGGCTGGATCTGGAGAACGTCCTTGCCTGGATTCACCCCAGCACCAAGGTCACGGAAAAGTTCATTGATAAAATCACCAACCGCGCGTCCGAAATCGTATCGACGGCAGAAGCCTTTCCGATTCATTTCCAATCGGACTGGGAGCAGGAAGATATTTCGATCAATTTGCCTAATGCGAAGTTGCAAGCGCGTGATTCGGTGGGTGAGGGCGAAGGTTCGCTAGGCTGGGATAAAACGCCGGTGGTCAAGCTCAGCATGAAGTTTGACACGCTCAACTATAACCAATGGCGCCAGATGACGCTCGATGCCATTCGCGTCAAACAGCCGACGCAATCATCGGCAGTTGAGCTGTATGGCGACGATGAATCCAAAGAAAATCCGTTGCCTAAACAAATTTCGCTGACGCTGGATGTGCAGGCAGACAAAGTATTGATGGGTGGGAAATCCTGGAGCAAGGTGCAGTTTTTGGCCGAGCTTTCGGAAGCGGCGATCACCGTGCATCAATTCGTGGTTTCGCTGCCAGGCGAATCGAGCTTGTCGCTCTTTGGCATTATTTCGCATCAGCCGGTGAAAGGCTTGCGTTTTGAAGGCAGTATGGAAACGCGTGGCAAAAGCTTAAAGCAGATGCTTACCGTGTTTGAGCATGCGGCTGAGCAATTGCCCGATACGGGTTTTTCGCAATTTTCCATGCGCGCCAATATTTTCGTTTCGCCCGAACAGGTGCGTTTGTCTGAAGCGGATGTCAAAATCAGTGAACTCTACCTAAACGGTGGTTTGGCTGCCTATTTTGATGATAATCCGCGTATCGAAGCTGACGTAAAACTCAAAGACATTAACTTCGATTATTTTCGCGATGTCTGGCGTGAGAAGCAAAATTCGGAAGGGAAAAAAGAATTCCTGATCAATTTGGGCGTGAAGGGGGATTTCGACTGGCTGCGCCGTTTGGAGACTTTGATCGACTTTAAAGTGAATGTGGAAAACTTTACCTTCTTCGAGCGTAAGGGTAATTTTGCATCCTTCCGCATTTATGCGCGTGCCGGCGAGATTGGCATTTATAATATTCGTCTGCTCTATCCCGAGGATATTTTGGAGGCGAATTTAAATGTAAACGTCAATGGTGAAGAGCCGTCGATCAACGTGCTTCTCAATACGGCCGAGCTCGATGCCAACTATTTCGTGGTGCCGAAGCAGGAAGAAAAAATCATTATTGAAACGCCAGGCATGGCAACGCAAAGAGGCGCAAAAAAAGATGTAACGATCGTACCGCAAGCCGATGTCTCTACTGAATCGGCAGCCGATCCGATTGCAGCACCGCCATTGCCTCCTGCGGTGCCACCGATGCCGTCAGAGCCTGTTGCGGCTAGCGAACCTGCTACGGCAACTGCCACCGATGCCCAGGTCAATACGGCTATGCCACCGCCACCACCGGTCGAAGCCATACCTGCGATGCCAGCGTTGCCAGAGATCCATCAAGCCGAACAAAAAGCGGCGATTAAGCAGCTCAACATGGCGAACGGCGATCCGATTAAATGGTCGCAAGAATTGATTGATATGGGCTGGATGGATGGTTGGAGCGGTGATTTTGACGTGAGTATTGGTGAGCTGACTCTAAGTGATAAAAAATTCAGCAATGTGAAAATGCGCTCGAGCCTGAAGAAAAAAGCACTCTCCATCCAAAGTCTGGGATTTACCTATTGGGATGGCCGCTGCGACATCACCGGCACGCTGTATGGCGGCATTGTGCCTGGCATCTCCATTTCCTATACGCTCTATAATATTTTGATGTATGACATGGCCAAGGACATCACTGGCCGTGAAAACCTGTCAGGTCGTTTAAGTGTCACCGGTGTGCTGTCGACGTCGGGTATCAACTTCCTCTCCTGGGTATCGCAGGCCGATGCGAAATTATCGATGGCCGCGCGCGGCATTAACGTCATGGGCTTTGACATGCAGGGTGTGATTGATGCGGTGGCGGTATCGCGCACGGCGTCTGACGTGCTCAATAACGTGAATTTGGCGATTCCGCGCGGCATTACGCAATTCTCTGTTGATGGCACCATTAACACCAAAAACGGTATTGCGCGCACACCTGGCATCAATGTGAAAACCGGCTCGGTCACCGGCAATCTTACCGGCGAGTTGAAGCTCGTGCCTTGGACCATTGAAGCGCTGACCGTATTTCAATTTCCGGCTATGACCACTGAGACTATTCCTACCATGACCGTGCGATTGGTCGGGCCCATACGCGATGCTGAAATGCAGGTTGATACCTCATCGCTAGAGGCGTATGTTGCAAAACGTATTATTGGTAGATAGAGGATTACATGACGATTGCTATTGTCACACGGTCGGCAGAAGTAAAATTGATGGAGATGCTAGGTGCCATCGATGATCCGACGGGATGGCAAGCGGTCGAATTTCATCTCTCTGAACTGCTGGAACAATATAAAAGCGAATACCAGGTCAAGATTGCCGTCAATCTCATCCATGACTTATTGAAAGAGCATGATGGTGGTATTTTCCTGCTGATCAGCCATAGTATTTTGCTGCTTTGCCGCGATATTGAAAAATCGGTGCTCAATAAGCTAATTTTCCAACTGCGCTATCTTTATATGGATGATCCGCTGGCCTATACGGAAGAGGGCGATGAAAATCCTAATTTCTGCACCATCTATGATTTAGAAAAAGATTGGCAGCAATTCTGGGATATGTCATCGCGTCGTATGGCAATGTCGGTACGCCGCCCTGCGGCTGCCAAGAATGGACAGACGGCGAAAGAAAAAGCCATGGCGTCGTCGGTGTCGCCTTCTCTGGAGCAGGCTAAGAACGATCTGCTGAGCGCTTCCAAACTCGCCAATATCGAAGATGATCTGCGCCACGCCGATTTGTCGCGCGTGATTCGCCGTCAGCCGGTTTGCGTGTCGCGCCCAGGTCAGGCGGTGCACCGCGTATTCGATGAGCTTTATATTCATATTGCGCATTTGCGCCAGATGCTCAAATCCGAAGTGGATTTTTTCAGCAATCGTTGGCTGTTTAAATACCTCACCCAAATTCTTGATGAGCGTGTGCTGGAGCTGATTCGCCAAAATCCAGCGCGCTATTTAGATCATCCCATCAGCCTAAACCTCAATGTGGAAACGCTGCTGTCGAATTGGTTTGCCGAGCTCGATGCCACCCTCAAGCCTGAGATGAAAGTCTCGATAGTGATTGAGGTGCCGGTGGTCGATGTGTTTGCCGATCTAAACGGCTTTATGGTGGCCAAGCAGGAAGTGCAGAAATTGGGCTATCGTGTATGTCTCGACGGGCTCACCGTGCAAAGCTTTTTGCAAATTGATCGCGACCAAATCGGTGTGGATCTGATCAAGCTGCAATGGAACGCCAACATCACTGACGATATTGCGAGTGACGAGGGCAAAGCCTTGGCTAAAGCCGTCTATAAGGCCGGCACCAACCGTGTGATCTTGTGTCGCTGCGATAATAAACAAGCCGTGGATTACGGCCAGGCGCTGGGCATTTCGCTGTTCCAAGGGCGTTATCTCGATTCGCTGATTAACCCAGAATCAAAAGTGGAGAATTAATATGCTCGATGCCGTGCAGGGCGTACAGTTTGGTTATATTTTATGCGGCATCATCTGGTCGATCGCCTTAGGGTTTGCCGCTGGCAACTATGCATGCAGCCTGGTGCATCGCCTCCCGCGCGGACGTTTGATTTTGGATAAGACGCCTTATTGCGGCAATTGCGGAACGCTGCTTCAGGTGCGTGATTTATTTCCGGTGGTATCGGCCTTGTTACTCAAGCATCGCTGCCGCTATTGCAATCAACCATACCCAACCTCGCACACCTGGACTGAGTTATTGGTAGGCTTGCTCTTTGTGCTCGCCTTTCTCAAATATAGTTTTAGCGAGCAATATATTTTGGTGGTGACGATGGGCACCTTCCTGATCACCTTGGCTGCGATTCATGCCAATGAGGGCATGGTCATGTGGCGCATCCTGATTTGTGTGATCGTGCCGGGCATGCTGTTTCGTACGCTGCAAGACGCAGGACTATACGGCTTCTTTGAAGGCGCTCTCTATGCCGGCCTGCTGGGGCTTTTGATTAAGCGCAAAGACATTAAAAAAGTGGGCCATATTTATGTGCCGCCCAAACTTGCCATCTTGATGGCAGCCGGCGGGCTTTGTGTGGGACTGAACCAACTAATGCCATTTTTGGTGTTGTTCTTTTTATTTTATGCAGCAAGCACCTTATCGCGCCGCATACCGATTACGGTGCCTTTCGGGCTAGCGCTCATAATTCCCGTATTATATCCAATAGGTTAGCCATTTTCTTTTGGCGCTAACTTGCCACGCTTCAAAAATTAATGTAAATTAGTAGTTAAGCAAAGTTCTCTGAACTTTCACCTCGCACAGCAATGTGCAGGTCTAGACTGGGTCTAAAAAACCCGCGCACAAGGAGCGTGCACTATGAAAACCTTCAGGGCCCAAATCGTGGTCATCGTGAAGGGCAGCATCCATACCATCATCGTGATGACGGAGGAGCGGATCTTCGGCAATGGTTTCACCATCAGCCGCCGCACTCTGAACATTCGGAGGTACATCGTGCTGTAAAGCAGCAATACTGCCAGGCGCAAGCTTCGGCAGTAACCAAAAGAAACCCGCCCGACCTCGTGTTAGGCGGGTTTCTTGCTTTTAAACAGTATCTTACCATTATTTTCCATAAGCCCATTTGATTTTTTCTAAAAATTAATGTATATTAGTAATTAAGAAAAGTTCTCTGAACTTTCACCTCGTACAGCAATGTACAGGTCTCGATTGGGTTTCAAAACCCGACGCACAGGAGATGTGCCGTATGATCTACACGCCCGTTCCCGTTGGCATCATCGTGGAAAATGGCCGACTCGTAGGAGTTGTCTACGAAGTCCGCTACGTCACTCCCGACGAGCTCATGCTCTGGGAATTCGGAATCGCGATTGAAATCGCGAACCTGGGTATTGAAGTGTAAGCGACGCTGCTGAGACGAAAATCAAGGTAGCGTGAACCATCAACAAACAAGAACCCGCCCAACCCCGCGTTGGACGGGTTCTTGCTTTTTAGGAGACAAATTACAAGGGAATAATTAGCGGCGTCTTTTGGGGGCTTCAGCGCGGTCGCGCGTTATCTCATCGAACTTGGCGTGGATGAAATAATTCTGCATCGCTTCATGGACATCATCTACTTCCGCTAATTCTAGCAGAATATTTTTCATCACATTTTTTTGAGTAGGCTCTAATGTTGCAATCCAATCAATGGCCTGTCCATAACGGGTACATTTTCCGAGTTGCTCCATAGGCTCTGTTGGGGGTTTCACCTCATTAAACAAATAATCAATCGCATGCGAGGAGATGCGCGTATCGCGCAGATCTTTAAATTCTTTGTCACGGAATATTTTGTCGATCTTGCGGTGAATGGGATCACCGTCTTTGACTCGAACACCTTTGCCTTTGGCCATCACATACTCCTGAGGGTTAGATTTCCTCTCACCGGACACATTCTTATAGCGTAAGATAATGGCGTAGATGGGTCAACGGCATTGTTAACCATGGTTAATGTCACCGAATGTCACATAAAAGGCCAAAAATGGCGGGAGTAAAGAATTAATGCTATGAAATATAATAATAAATTTCAGATCTGACTGGTGCAAAAAGGGTTGCAAGCAGGCTAAAGCGGGGTTGAAGCGGTTAGATGTGAGGTTGAAACGGGTGCGAAGCGGGCGCTATTCGACCGTCACCGATTTGGCGAGGTTGCGCGGTTGATCCACATCGGTGCCTTTGAGCACCGCTACGTGATAAGCAAGCATCTGCATCGGCAGCGCATAGAGCAGGGGCGTTACCACCGCATGACAGCTTGGCAGCGTGACATGCGCGGTGGCGATATCGCCTGCAGCATTGATACCTTTGGCATCGCTCAGCACGATGATCTTGCCGCCGCGTGCAGCAGCTTCTTGCAAATTGGAAGTGGTCTTTTCATAGAGCGCATCCGATGGCGCGAGCACGATCACCGGCATCTGTTCATCGATCAGCGCGATGGGGCCGTGCTTGAGTTCACCAGCGGCATAGGCTTCGGCATGGATGTAGGAAATCTCTTTCATCTTGAGTGCGCCTTCCATCGCCAGCGCATAAGACGTGCCGCGGCCGATATAGAGCATGTCTTTCGCATGCATCAGCTGAGTGGCCAGCGCATGCAGCTTGTCGTCGAGCTTGAGCGTTTCTGCCATCAGCAGCGGCGTCTCGAGCAAAGCTTGGCAGAGGGTTGCGCGTTCTTGCGCGGTGATGCTGCCGCGTGCTTCGGCGAGCGCTAGGGTAAAGCAGGCAAACACCGCCAACTGGCTCGTGAAGGCTTTGGTGGAGGCCACGCCGATCTCAGGGCCGGCATAGGTGTAGAGCACGGCGCTGGCTTCGCGGGCGATGGTGCTTTCGGGCACATTCACTATGCCCAGCACCGGATGGGTGGTTTTGGCATAGCGCAATGCTGCAAGCGTGTCGGCGGTTTCGCCCGATTGCGAGACGACGATGGTGATCGCATCAGGATCGAGCACCGGATCGCGGTAGCGGTACTCGGAGGCGATATCCACCTCGACTGGAATGCGGGCGATGGATTCTAACCAGTAGCGTGCAACGCAAGCTGAGTAGTAGGCCGTGCCACAGGCAACCAGCTGAATGCGCTTAATCGCCTTAAGCTCGAAGGGAAGTTGCGGCAGCTGGATTTCTAAGCTCGACGGGTTGGAATAGAGCTTGAGCACTTCGCCGATCACGCCTGGCTGCTCATGAATTTCTTTTTGCATGAAGTGGCGGTAATTGCCCTTGCCGATGCTCGATCCGTTATAGCCCGATTGGGTGATCGCGCGTGTAACCGTTTCACTCTTTTCATTATGGATGACGGCGCTGTTGCGGGTGAGTTCTACCCAATCGCCATCTTCCAGATATGCAATACGCGAGGTAAGATGGGACATAGCAATGGCGTCGGAGCCTAGGAACATTTCGCCTTCGCCATAGCCAATAGCCAGTGGCGGGCCACGGCGAGCGCCGATCAGCAGATTGTCATGCTCGGCAAAAATAAAGGCGAGTGCAAAAGCGCCTTCGAGTCGGCTGAGTGCTTTGGCAACGGCTTGTTGCGGTGTCATGCCGGCGTCGAGATAAGAGGTGATTAAGATTGGGACCACTTCGGTGTCGGTTTGGCTGGCGAATGAATAGCCGGCTTTCGTGAGTTCTTCGCGTAGTTCGCGGAAATTTTCGATAATGCCGTTATGCACCACGGCGACTTTAGCGGTGGCATGCGGGTGGGCATTGATCTCATTTGGTGCGCCATGCGTTGCCCAACGTGTGTGACCGATGCCGAGTGTGCCGACGAGTGGTGTCTTTTCGAGCACTGCAGAAAGGTTAACGAGCTTGCCTTGGGCCCTTGCACGGTTGATGGCATGATTATTGATAGTAGCGATACCGGCGGAGTCATAGCCACGGTATTCGAGTTGCCGCAGACCGCTTAAAATTAGCGGGGCTGCTTCACGATGACCGATAATTCCTATGATGCCGCACACGTCAAAAAACTCTATATCTTGTGATTGGAACGCAACATATGGGGCATTGGTCGTGTACGCAATAAGTAAGTTGCATTAGGAGAAGCTGTATAGTATATTATCATTACCAACTAGGTAAAAAATGCCTACATAATAGATTTTCTACCTAGCTATAGAGATTAATAGAGACTGAGTACCGCTTCATATTGATACAACGGACGTTTAGTTTGAATATAAGTTAGAAAAAGGATAGATTCGTGCTTGAAGTGAAGCCCATTTTCTGCTTATATTTACCAAAAATTAACCATTGGCTGTCACGACATAGTGAAAGGGCCAAAGTAGAATTGTTGAGTAGGGACTATGGAAAATATGATTATCGAGCCTACTACGCGCCGCAACGCTATGGGCTACAACATGACCACTAGCGACATGGAACTGTCAGAAGAATATCTGACCCGTCGCTTCGCGCGTCCGCAGCGCGAGCCATCACCCATCACCTATGAAATCACCCGTGATGCGGGCTATTTGCATCAGTATTTCCTCCTGCGTGAGAATATGTTCATCAATGCTTGGGGCTTGCAAAATTTCTGCGGCCAAAAAGACGAGCATGATGATAGAAGCGAGATCATGGTTGCTCGCATCGACAATCATGTGGTTGGCGGTTGCCGTCTGACCTTCTCGGAAAAAGATGCTTTGCTGCCGATGGAAAAACCCGATTTTTCTTTGGCTTCTTTAATGCCTGACCTGAAATTGGATCAAGCATCCTATGTTGAAGTGTCGCGCATGGCGATCTTGCCGGAATATCAAAACAGCACGGTGATGCTCGAATTGAGCCGTCAATTGCTCAAGCGCGCCGCATCGAACAAAGCGCGTTATGCCTTTACTTTGTCGCCCATTCCGCTCGCTCGCAACTATCGCAAAGCGGCAAGCCTATTCGGTTTGAAATGGGAAATCCTGCTGGATACCAAAGTGCCTGAGCGCGAGGAATATGAAGGCATTCGCATGGTGCTCTCGCAGTTGGATTTGGCGCCTGCGTATCGTCCGAAAAATATTGGTCAACATACCGTATTGCTCGCTGAAGCCTAATCCATTTTCCATCTAGACTTCCAACCGCTGATCCGGCACAACTGCATGTTCCAGGAATAATGCAGGGCCATGCTTCATCATCTATCGCAATCCAAACTGGTTAAGTTGCTGCTCAAGCTGGGCCTGACGCTGCTGGCCTTTTGGCTGGTCTTCCAGGCCATTGACTTGGATCATTTAATCGACATTGTACGCACGCAAGACCAAAGCTTTTTAGTGGAGGCTTCGTTCTTTTTACTCATTCAAATTTTGCTGGGCGCTATGCGCTGGCACATGATCGTGCGCGCTATTTCGGAAGCGGGCAGTAAGCTGCTGAGTTTTGCCCAAGCGCTCCGGCTGTATTATATCAGCGTGTTTTTTAATTGCTGCCTGCCTGGCACCGTGGGTGGCGATGTGATTCGCGTTTGGCTTGCAAAAGCTCATCAGCTCTCGCTTTCGCAGTCTATTCACTCGGTCATTATCGACCGTGTCATTGCGCTGGTGGCGCTGATTGTATTGGTCTGCGCGACCTTGCCGCTGCTTGCCGGACTTATGGGTTTTACCGTATGGCCGCTCTGGCTTGCAGTTGCTTTTTTATTCCTGCTTGGCGTATGGGTATTATATAATGCTCATCGCTTGTTTATGCCGCTTAGCGGTTGGGCTGCGGTTCGCTGGCTGCTCTATTTCTTAGATAGCCTGAAGCTGCTGCTGAAAAAACCGGCCATGTCGCTATCATCATTGCTCTATGCCTTGATTGCGCATGTGAGCTACTGCCTTTGCTGTGTGATGCTGGCTAAAAGCATGCATGTGGAACTGTCGATACTGGATTCGATTACCTTGCTGCCGCCTGTATTGCTGATCACGATTTTGCCGATTGCAATTGGCGGGTGGGGGCTGCGCGAAGTAGGGATGATCGGCATGCTGGCATTGGCCGATATACCCAAAGCACAAGCAGCGCTCTTGGGCATTGAGATCGGATTGCTCAATATTGTAATGACCCTGCCGGCGGGGATTATGTGGCTGGTCAGTGGCAAGCATAATTATACTGCACATAAGGCAGTACAGGACGAATAGATGGTTGGATTGTTTGATAACATGGCAGGGCAGGCACCGCTTGCGGAGTTGCTACGGCCCAAGGAATTTGCGCAGATGATTGGGCAAGACCATTTGCTTGCGCAAAATCATATGCTCAAAAACCTGATTGAAACCGGCCAGCCGACCTCGCTGGTGCTATGGGGTCCGCCTGGCAGTGGCAAGACAACGTTGGCACGCCTTATTTCCGATCGTTGCGGCTATGAGCAAGAAACGGTGTCAGCGGTGGCATCGGGAGTGGCCGAACTCAAAGCTATTTTTGAGCGAGCACGCGCTCGCCGGCAAGACGGCAAACGCACCTTGGTATTTGTCGATGAGATTCATCGTTTTAACCGTGCGCAGCAGGATGCGTTTTTGCCGGTGGTGGAAGACGGCACCATTGTGCTGATTGGGGCGACGACCGAGAACCCATCCTTTGAGATGAATGCCGCACTTTTATCGCGGATGCAGGTGGTGGTTTTACACCGTCTGGATGACGGTGCATTACGGCTGATTATTACCCGCGCCGAGGAGTATAAGGGGAGGACATTACCCCTCGAGGATGAGGCGTATGACACCCTGGTTGCTATGGCCGATGGTGATGCCAGATCGCTGCTGAATTCTTGTGAGGTGTTATTTAATTATTCAGGAAAAACAAAATTTTCCACCAAAGAACTCATTAAATACATTAACAAGCGCGCGCCGCTTTATGACAAGAAACAAGAGGCCCATTACAACCTGATTAGCGCCCTGCATAAATCGCTCAGAGGCTCCGATGCCGATGCGGCATTATACTGGTTATGCCGGATGCTCGATGGGGGTGAAGACCCCCTCTATATCGCCCGTCGTTTGGTGCGGTTTGCCAGCGAAGATGTCGGGCTTGCCGACCCCCAAGCCTTGGTGCAAACCTTGGCGGCTAAAGACGCTTATGATTTTCTGGGAAGCCCCGAGGGCGAGCTGGCTTTGGTGCAGGCTACCTTGTATCTGGCAACGGCCCCTAAATCCAATGCGGCCTATATGGCTTATAATGCGGCCAAGCGCGATGCCAATACCCAGGGCTCACTCATGCCGCCGATGCATATCCTTAATGCCTCCACCAAGCTGATGCAGGAGTTAGGCTATTCGGAAGGTTATGAGTATGACCATGACGCGCCGGATGCGTTTTCCGGTCAGAATTACTTCCCATCAGACATGCCGCGCCGAGCGTATTACCGACCGGTGCAGCGCGGGTTTGAGCGTGATATAGCCAAGCGCTTGGACTATTGGCAGAAGCTGCGTAATAAAAAAGACGCATCTGAGTAAGCCTTAGAAACGCTGCTCTTTATGTAAAATCTATTCGGTTTGCTTGCCAAAGCCGGATACATCAACTATTAGATTTT
Organism: Rickettsiales bacterium; assembly: GCA_033762715.1. Lineage (GTDB taxonomy): Bacteria > Pseudomonadota > Alphaproteobacteria > Rickettsiales > SXRF01 > JANRLL01. The sequence goes on from JANRLL010000016.1 coordinate 186,386, forward strand.
ACGAACTTTTTTATCCTTTACTCATGAGCGCACGCCCGAAGAAAATATTATTCTTAATGAATGATCCCCGGTTCTTACTTTCGCACCGGTTGGAGTTGGCCTGCGCCTTTCGTGATGCGGGTTACCAGGTGCATGTGCTGGCCTCGCCGCATTTGGAATCGGAGCTAGTGCTGGCGCGCGAACAATTCACCTTCCATTCGCTACCCATTACGCGCTGCGGCATGAACCCCTTCAAAGAGCTGCTGGTGAATTACCATATCTGGAAAGCCTTTCGCCGCGTGCAGACCGATGTGGTGTATCTGGTGTCGATCAAATCCGTGCTATATGGCGGTTTAATCGCGCGTCTGTCGGGCGTGCCGGCCGCGCTTATTACCATTTCGGGCATGGGTTATGTCTTTATCAATAAAACCCTGAAAGCACGTCTGTTGCAGCATGTAGTGAAGCGTGTGTACCGCTTAGCGCTCGGACATACGAATTGCCGCGTGATTTTCCAAAACCCTGATGACATGCGCTATTTCTTTGATCGCAATCTGGTTGACCCTAGCAAAACCGTGCTGATTGGCGGAGCAGGGGTGGATCTGCGCAATTTTACGCCGGCGGCGAGCGAGCCTGCCGAGCCGGTACGCGTGACCATGGTGGCACGGCTGCTGCGCGATAAAGGGGTGATGGAATTTGTGGAAGCAGCCAAGATCGTGCGTTCGCAAGGCCATGATGTGCGCTTCACGCTGGTAGGCGATATTGATACGCATAATCCAGCCTCGCTTAAACGCTCGCAGGTTAATGCTATTATGGCGGAAGGCCATGTGGAATGCCTCGGGCACCGCAAGGATGTTGCCGATATTTACCGCGACTCGCATATTGCCTGTTTGCCCTCTTACCGTGAGGGGCTACCTAAAGCGCTGCTGGAAGCGTTGGCGTGTGGCCTACCCATTGTCACCACCGATGTGCCAGGCTGCCGCGAAGTCGTGGATGCGGGGCAAAATGGCTATTTGGTGGCGGTTAAGGACGCACAGGCTCTGTCAGAGTCGATAATTCGGCTTGCCAAAGATGCGAATCTGCGGCAAGGAATGCGAGCCCATAGTCGGGCAAAGGCAGATGCAGAATTTGGTATCCATACGGTTGTGGACACGACTTTGCAGCTGCTTCGCGAAGTTAACCCCTAAAGGGTCACTATGAGTTCACGCACGATTGCAGTCGTTGGCCTGGGATATGTCGGTTTGCCGCTTACGGTGGCGCTGGCTAAGAAACACGCCAAAGTCATCGGTTTTGATATTAACCGCGCCCGCGTTGACGAGCTCAAGCAAGGTATAGACCATACGGGTGAAATCGAAAAGTCAGCCTTGCAGCAACCGTCATTGCATTTCACTGCTGCGGCTGAGGATATGAAAGAGGCAACGATCTATATCGTGACCGTGCCCACCCCGATTGATGATAACCGCCAGCCTGACCTGACTGCGATGACCCGCGCTAGTGAGACCATCGGCAAACTGCTGAAGCGCGGCGACATTGTGGTCTATGAATCGACGGTTTATCCAGGCGTGACCGAAGATGTGTGCGGCCGTGTGCTGGCGAAAGTATCGGGCCTCACCCAAGGCAAAGACTTCAAGCTGGGCTATTCACCAGAGCGCATCAATCCAGGCGATAAGGTGCATACGGTTGAAAAGATCGTCAAAGTCGTATCGGCAGAAGATACGCAAACACTCGATATATTGGCCGAGCTCTATGGCAGCTTTATTGAAGCCGGCGTGCATCGTGCCAGCTCGATTAAAGTGGCGGAGGCTGCGAAGGTGATTGAGAATACGCAGCGTGATTTGAATATCGCGCTCATCAATGAACTCGCCATTATTTTTGACCGGCTCGGCATCAGCACCAATGACGTATTGGAAGCGGCCAAAACCAAATGGAATTTTATTCCCTTCTCGCCAGGCTTGGTGGGCGGGCATTGTATCGGGGTTGACCCGTATTACCTCACAGCGCTTTCCGAGCGCCTAGGTTATCACCCGCAAGTAATTCTGGCGGGACGCCGCATCAACGACAATATGGGTGTCTTCATCGCGCAAAAAACCATCAAGCTGCTGGCGCTGGCGCACAAGACCATCGGCCAGGCACGGGTGGCGATTTTAGGGGTGACCTTTAAAGAAAACGTGCGCGATGTGCGCAATAGCCGCGTGCCCGATATTGTCAATGAATTGGCGTCGTTTGGCATCAATGCGCTGGTGCATGATCCGCTGGTGGATGCGAAAGAAGTCAAAGACCATTACGGCATTACCGTGATAGGCGATGATGAGCTGCATGATTTGGACGCGTTGATTTTGGCGGTGCCGCATTTATATTATTTGAGCGGTGCCGTGCAGGACATTATCAAATCGATGAAAGATGGTGTGGTGGTGGATGTGAAAACCGTGCTGGATCCCAAGCTGTGTAAGCATCTGCATTATTGGAGTCTGTGATGATCTTAGTCACGGGTGCTGCTGGTTTTATCGGTTACCATGTCAGCGAAAAACTGCTCGCCCAGGGCAAGCGCGTGGTGGGGCTTGATAATCTCAATGATTATTACGATGTACGCTTGAAAGATGCTCGCCTTGCGCGGCTTCGCGCTAATCCGAACTTTACATTCGTGCAGTTGGATTTAGGCGATCGCGCGGCCATGGAAAAACTTTTTTCCGATTATGCGTTTGAATATATCATTAATCTCGCTGCCCAAGCAGGCGTGCGCTATTCGCTGACCAACCCGCATGTCTATATGGACAGCAACATCACCGGCTTTATCCATATTCTAGAAGGCGCGCGGCACAGCAAATCGCTTAAGCATTTGGTATATGCATCATCCAGCTCGGTCTATGGCGCCAATACGACTATGCCGTTTTCGGTGCATCATAATGTCGATCATCCGCTGAGTTTGTATGCGGCGAGCAAAAAAGCCAATGAGCTGATGGCGCACAGCTATAGCCATCTCTACAATTTACCGACAACAGGCCTGCGCTTTTTTACCGTATATGGCCCATGGGGCCGGCCGGATATGGCGCTGTTTAAATTCACCAAGGCGATACTGGCTGATGAGCCGATTGACGTGTATAACTACGGCAAGATGGAACGCGACTTTACCTATATCGACGATATTGCCGAAGGGATTGTGCGCTTGATGGCAACGCCTGCAACCGCGAACCCCGATTGGAGTGGTGATAAGCCCGATCCGGCTACCAGCAAGGCGCCATACCGTGTGTATAATATCGGCAATAACCAACCGGCGCGTTTGATGGAGATGATCGAATTGCTGGAAAAAGAATTAGGCAAAACGGCAGAGAAAAATCTGCTGCCGATGCAGGCAGGTGATGTGCCTTCGACCCATGCCGATATCGATGCGCTGCAAGAAGCGGTGGGGTTCCGTCCGGCCACGCCGCTGGCCACCGGCATTCACAATTTCGTGCAATGGTACATGACCTATTACCATAACGGAGGCCCACGTGGCTAAGCGCCACAGCATCGCGATATTCACCGGCTCGCGGGCCGAATACGGACTGCTGTACCCAACGATTAAGCACATTGTTGCCGATCCTGATTTATCACTGCAACTCATCGTAAGCGGCACGCATTTATCCTCGGCGCATGGCGCCACAGCATCGGAAATTACGCGCGATGGCTTTAACCCAGCTCTGGAAATCCCACTTGCTATGCAAGGTGATGGGGAGGGCGATATTGCTCATGCAGTAGCGGTGATCTTAGAAAAAATGACCGCCTATTTCGCGCAACATAAGCCGGATACGCTGATTATATTGGGTGACCGCTTTGAAGTGTTAGCGGCAGCGCAAGCAGCGCTTTTCTCGCGCATTCCCATTGTGCATTTGCATGGCGGCGAAGCAACGGAAGGGCTGATTGACGAAGCCATTCGTCATGCGGTGACCAAAATGGCGCATCTGCATTTTGTGGCGGCTGAGCCGTACCGCCAGCGTGTGATCCAGATGGGTGAGCAGCCAGATCGTGTGGTGGTGATGGGTGCGACCTGTATTGATAACATCCGCGATTTTACACCGCTTCCTAAGCCTGAGTTTTTTGCGCAAGTAAAACTCGATGCGGATAAACCGTTCTTTCTGGTGACGCACCATCCGCTAACCTTGGTTAAAGGCGCCGCCAAAACCGAAATTGAGCAATTGCTGGCCGCGCTTGAGTCATTCCCACATCATCAACTGCTCTTTACGGGCGTGAATGCCGATATGGAGAATGCGGTGATTCGCGACGCGATTGCAGCCTATTGCGAGAAGCGGCCGAATGATACGCGCATGGTACAGTCGCTCGGGCGTGTGCTGTATTATAATGCGATGCATTACAGCGATATGGTGATTGGCAATTCATCGAGCGGATTGTTGGAGGCGCCATTTTTCGGCAAGCCCACGATCAATATCGGCAAGCGCCAGCAGGGGCGGATTTCCGGCGAATCCGTGATTCATGTGGAAGCTGAAAAACAAGTGCTGGCGGCAGCCATTCAGAAAGGCTTGTCGAGTAATTTTCGCGCTATTGCCGAGCGTGGCATGTCGCCGTATGGTCAGCTTTCACAAAGCCCTTCTGTTACTATCGTCGATGGTATGAAACGCTTTTTGCAGAATGGCACCATCGTTAAATCCTTCTATACGATCCCCGTATGAATATTGTTTTCATCGGATGTGTCGAATCGAGCTTTGTCGCGCTAAAGACGTTGCTTGCGATACATCAGGTGGATGTAACCGGTGTGGTGACGCTGGAAAAAAGCGCGGTGAACAGCGATTTTTGCGATATTACGCCGTTGGCGCGCGCGCAGCATATTCCTGTTTTTTATGATGGTGGCAAAGAACGCTCAGATGAGCTGGTTTCTTTTATTCGCTATTGTAAGGCTGATTATGTGTTTTGCATTGGCTGGTCGCGCTTGCTGCCCACCGAAGTGTTGCAGGCTACGAAAGGTGGCGTGGTGGGATATCACCCGACCTTACTGCCGCTGCATCGTGGCCGTCATCCCATCATCTGGGCTATCGTCAATGGCCTGGAGGAGACAGGCTCAAGCTTGTTTCTGATGGATGAGGGGGCGGATTCTGGTCCGCTTATTTCGCAAATGCACGTGGCGATAGAAGCACGCGAAACAGCTGCTAGCCTCTATCAAAAATTGCTAACTGCTTTAGAGGCGCAGCTTCGCGATTGCGTGCCGAAACTGGCAGAAGGCACGCTGCAACCGCAGCCACAAGATCATAGCAAAGCGACCTATTGGCAAAAACGCGGCAAAGATGATGGGCAATTGCACTGGGAAAAAAGTGCGGTAGAGCTGGACCGGCTGGTGCGTGCATTATCGGTGCCTTATCCAGGCGCACATTTTTTGTACCGCGGTGTAGACGTGGTGGTAAAAGAATCTAGTGTTGCGCTAGAAGCCGCGGAAAATGGTGGTCCTGGCCAAGTGCTTGCCAAAAAAGGGGATTTCTTTCTTGTCAAATGCGGGCAAAACGCGCTATGGATTTTGCCAGCAATTCCAATTGATGTAGAAATAGGCGGGTATCTGAATGGCTAACATATTAGTGGTAGCGCCTCATCCCGATGATGAAACCTTGGGCTGTGGTGCGACCTTGCTCAAGCATAAAGCAGCGGGCGATACGATTTTCTGGGCCATTGTCACTCAGGCTACCGAAGCGCTGGGCTATGGCAAAGATAAGCTTGAAACGCGCGACCGCGAAATTGAAACGGTCAGCAAAGACTATGGCTTCAAACAGGTTTTTCGCCTGGGCTTTACCACCACACAACTTGATATGGTCGGCAAAGGCGAATTGGTGAATGCCTTTTCTACCGTCTTCAAACAAGCAGAACCAAACATCTGTTATTTGCCATTTCCAGGTGATGCGCATAGCGATCATTTGGCGTGTTTTGATGCGGCGATGGCCATGTGCAAATGGTTCCGCTATCCGAGCGTCAAGCAAGTGCTGGTGTATGAAACCTTATCGGAAACTCATATGAAACCGGCGCCCTGGCAGGGTGGGTTCCAGCCTAATTACTATGCGGATGTAAGCGCGCATATGGATCAAAAAATCGCTATCATGAAACGGTATGAAGGCGAGATGGGTATGTTTCCGTTTCCGCGCAGTGAAGAAACGATTCGAGCACTTGCCACCGTGCGTGGTAGTGAATGCGGCGCTAAAGCTGCCGAAGCATTCATGCTACTTAAGCAGGTTTGGTAGTGCGCGGTATTGGTCTTGGTCTCATTCGCTTCAAAGAATTTAGTCCGCGCGCAAAAGCATTTTTGTGGGAAGAAAGCCGGAAGCGCAAACGCTCGCTAGCATTGCTTTTTACGCTGACGCTCATCGGTACTTTTCTGGAGTTGTTGGGCATTGGGATGGTGTTTCCTATCATTCTGATCAAGATCAACCCTGAGATTATCCATAGCCATAAACTGTTTCAGCATTTGCAGTCATTGCTCGGTGTGAGCGAGGTCAAGCATATGATTTATTGGCTGACCGGCTTTATGGTTACCACGTTTTTCTTCCGCAACCTGCACCTGATTTTCCTCACTTATATGCGCTCGCGCATGATCTCCGAGTGGAAAGAAGATATGGCTCGCGAGATGGTGCAGAAATATATGCGCGCACCGTACCCGTATATTATCAAAAAAACATCGGCGGTGCTCATTCGCAGCGTAGAAATGACCGGAACAGTGTTTGACCGTGTGGTGATCTCGCTCATCAGCTTGGCATCGAATTTTATCTTGGTGTTTGCTATCGTCGCTTTAGTTGCCACTATTCAACCGCTGGTGACTATTATGTCAGCGATTAGCTTATTCGCGCTGATTTCGATTCAAAATCGCTATCTCAAAGATGCGTTGGTGGATGCGGGTGATATGACTTCAGAAGGGGAGCTGGATTCGCACAAAGCCTTGCAGCAAAGCATCGGGGTGGCGCGGGAATGTCGCCTTATGGGTAAGACCGGATTTTTCCTTGATCATTTTACCCGAAGCCGGAAAAAACTCTCTAAAGCTTACGTGACCAGCCAAGTGCTTCGCACGATGCCGCCGCTGCTTACGCAATTTATGCTTATTGTGATTATTAGCGTCATGCTGCTTGTTTTGCTTAATCTCAATGACAGCAATGCTGCTTTTCCTTCCCTAGGGCTGATGGCGATGGCAGCGTTTCGCTTAGCGCCACGCTTTAATAACATCCAGCATGCGTTCAATTCGCTGTATGAAGGCTCAAAGGCGTTGGAAAAAGTGGCCAAAGAGGTTGAAGAGCTTAATGATATATCGCCTTTGGCGAATCATAAGATATCGCTGATTCCGTTGAGAAACTCAGTGAAGTTAGAGGATGTTTATTTCTCCTATAGCGGTAAAAAACCATGGCTTTTCAAAGAAGTGAACCTGACCATCCGCGCGGGTGATTTTATAGGTTTTATGGGTGCGTCGGGCGCAGGGAAATCGACCATAATTGATATTCTGCTCGGGTTGTTGCCACCTTCGCGCGGACAGGTCGTTGCCGATGGCCAGGTGCTGCTTGAAGGCAATGCGCAGAAATTGCTCAAAGCCGGATTTGTTTCGCAGAATCCTTTCTTTTCTAGCGGTAGCCTGAAACAAAATATTGCCTTTGGCGTTGACACCGTTGATGAAACACGCGTAATCGAAGTGCTGAAAATGGTTGGTTTGTATGAGGTTATTCAGGCGCTTCCCGATGGAATAGATAGTAATGTAGGCGAGAATGCCGGACAATTCTCAGGAGGTCAGCGCCAACGTATTGCCATTGCCCGCGCGCTTTATGCCGATCCTGACTTCCTAGTGCTGGATGAGCCTACCTCAGCGCTTGATGCCGAATCCGAAATACAGATCATCGATTTGCTGCAATCGCTCAAAGGTAAACGCACCATTATTCTGATCACCCATCGGCCAGGAAACTTAAGGTACTGTAATCAATTTATATTTTTACATGAGGGTCAGATAGAATCGGCCGACCAGCTCGACCAATTAATGCGTTCTAATAAGGCATTTACTAAAATGATGGATCAGGTCGCTATCGCTGGAAAAATATAGCGTTTGCGACGCTTTTAAGTTGCGCTTGAGCATGGCTTACTTTAAAAAGCGATAACTCCATAAAAAGGTTGCCCATGATCGATGTTGCCGTAAAGCTGGATGCTCCAGCTGAATTGACCCCTAATGACGATTTGTCTACGGATTATATCCGTCATTTTAGCGATAAAAATGTAGCAAAAAGCTACGCAAAAAAATTCAATTCGCGCATCGAGCGCCTACGGCATTTATGCGAAGTCGCAGCCGTCAAGCCGCTACTTAAAGGCAAGCTCCTGGACTGCTCGGTTGGCACGGGTCGTTTTATTAAACATCTTGATAAGGTGACCGATTTTTATGCATCTGATACATCGCCTGCTTTTATTGCCTATATCAATCGCAATTACCCTTTCGTAGAAACCAAACTCGGTGATTTACGCGCGCCGCTCGATTATGCCAGTGAAAGCTTCGACTCGGTATTTAGCATGCGTACCTTGTTTGCTATTGGCCCCATTGGCACGGCGTTGCATGAGATGGAGCGCATCTGCAAGCCAGGCGGTGTCTTTATCTTTGACTATCCCAGTACGTCGAAAAAGAAGAAACTAAAGCCTAAATCGGAATCGGGCGAAATTAACTGGAAATACTTGGGCGAAAAGCAGGAGTCACCGGATGTGATTCTCGATAGCATGTCCAATGTGACGTATGAAAAACTGCCGCTCGATATGTTCCTGCATTTCGTTAAATCCAGCCGCAAAGTCGTGCAAAACGAATCAACCAAGCAAATGTCGCTATGGCAGATAATCAAATTCATTCGCCGCAATTTTGTGACGCTTTTCTTTAACTCCAAATTCAATTTCCTGCCTGATCGTTTCTGGGTGTGGTATGAAGGCATGTCGCATAAATATCATGTCTTGTCTTTTAAACCTAAACAGTCACGTCGTTGCCGACGTTATTTGTATGTCTGCCGCAAGCAGGCAGCGGTAAAGGAGTAGGACAATGCTAAAGATTATGTGTTTGGCTCTGTCCGATCCGCAATGGCCACGCCGTTTGAAACGCCTCTGCCATGAATATAATGCCGAGGTGATTTATTGGTCGGGTATGCGCAAGCGCATCAATAATGTAAAACGCAACTTCCCCAACGTGTTGTTTCAATTCTCCGCGCATGCCACGAAGGGTATACCGCCACGTGAGCTAAGAAAGACCGGTTTTAAACTTCTGCCGCTCGATACGGATATTCTAGATGCCATGGCGCCACATCAGATTACGGCCATGAAGCTGATGGATCGTATGGATGCCGACCTGCGCACCTTTACTTTCGAAGAACGCCTGCGCTTTTATTATCGTCAGGTGCGCTTCTGGTATAGCCTGCTTTTACATATGAAGCCGGACTTGGTATTCTTCCCAATCACCCCGCATGACAATTATGACTATATCGCCTATGCGTTGTGCCAACATTTGAATATCGAAACCGTGATGCTCGATAGAACAGCATTGCCCTCACGTGTGCTGTATGGCCGTACGATCTCAGATCCTAGCGACAAGTTGCAAGCGGCTTACCGCCAACGGTTGCTGACCTATAAAGATGGTGATGAGGTTACGTTGTCGCCATATGTGAAAAGCTATTATGAACGCATGCAAGGCGATTATTCGCAAGCATTGCCGCCAAACGTGCGCAAAAAAATGGAAAAGCGCGGCCTTAAAAACTATTCCTCTACCAGTGAAAGCTGGCGGCATTTCCTGCGCTATGAATATCTCGAGTTTAGAGGCCAGTTGAAGCGCCGTGTGGGCATTCAGCGCGTGGACAGCTATATGAAAGAAAAGTTTCGCGCGCCTGAGCGTTCGAATGTCAATTTCATCGAAGAGGTACGCCATCGTGTGCACGGCAAACGCATTAAAAACTCGCTCAAAAAATATTATCTGACCTATCAGCGCGTGCCTGATTTGAATAAGCCCTATATTTATGTGGCGTTGCACTATCAGCCAGAGCGCAATTCGGTGCCGCTTGGTGGTTGGTTTGGTGAGCAGTTGCTCATGGTGAGTATCCTATCGGCGGCATTGCCGGATGGTTGGAAACTCTATGTGAAAGAACATGGTCAGCAATGGAGCTATTTCTCCAAGGGCGAACGTGGCCGCACGATTGCCCTCTATAAAGACATTCGCAAGCTGAGAAACACCATTTTGGTGCCGGCGGAAACACCTTCTTTTGAGTTGATTGATAAGTCGCGTATGACGGCGACCATTGCCGGCTCCGTAGGCTGGGAATCTATCATGCGCGGCAAAGCGGCCCTGATTTTTGGTGAGGCCTGGTATAAAGGCTGTGACGGCGTATGGTGCGTGAATAACCTAGAGAGTGCGAAACAAGCGATTGCAGCTATCAATAATGGCGCAACGGTTGACCGCAACAAGGTAAAGCTTTTCCTCGATACGCTCGATAAAAACTCGATCCACACGCTGATCGATACCATTCGTGAAGATGCCGGTGAATTGAATGAGATTAAAATCACCGAGAATTTTGTACATGGTATAGGATCGTATTTGGTAAAAACGTTTCCTGACAAAGCACGCTATTGGGCTGAAAATGCTCAGCCTGGCGCAGGTAAGCGCGTAGCTATGCTATGTACCTCGGAAACAGTGCTGCAAGAATTTGTGGGGTTGGCAGAAAAATTCCTCGAGGAACAAAAAATGTTCCCTGTGCTCGTGATGCCGCAAAAGTTTTTTGAAAGCCCGCATTTTAGAAATGCTAACGTATCGCTAGAAGCCGTGACACTGCCTAAAGGCGATCCGGTGGAAATTATTAAGCTCGTGTTGAAAAACCGTATGTTCCCATTTGGCTGGATAGCTGGTCTTTTCCTCTGGCCCGCCTTTCTGCTGATGCTGGTATATAAGAAGACGATGCGCCTGACGCTGATCAATCTCTATAAGAAAATACCAAAGCGCATCCGCGATCACATCACTCTCAAAGAAGAGTTGGAATTGCTGGCGATAAAAGCAGAAGGACTTATGAAAGCCGAATGTATTTCGGCCTTGATCGTACCGGATGACCGTGTGGCAAGCTATGCGGTGACCTGGCTTTCGACCGCCAGAAAACTGGGTATTCCCACCAGCATGGTATCGTTTGCTATCAGCCATCCTGAAGGTAGCGCTTTCATGCGTCGTGAACGCATCAATGAGCATCATTTGGATCAAGGCAAAAACCAGCGCTTCAAGCGTGAATTTGCTAAAAAATACCCAGGCCATCTGACCACCACGCAATATGGCACCATGCTGTTTTATACGCCGCTGGTCGCTAAAACCTTAGAGAAGCTCAATATGCTGCCGGAACATCCTTGGGTGTCGGGCGGTGGCGACACGGATAAGGTCTATGTTATCTCTGAATATGACAAGCAGGTAATGCGTGATTTAGGCATTACCAAGCCAATCGATGCAGTAGGACAATGCGTGATGGATAAGCTTTGGGATGCTAATGTGGCCAAAGTGAAAACCGAGGCAGAGATCCGCACAAAATATAAGCTGCATGCAAGCAAGCCGATCTTGGTGTTTGCCGTGCCGCATATGGCTGAGCATCAGATTTGCAGCTGGGATGAGCATCGGAATAAATTGGTGCCGATACTTGAAATGCTGGCGCAGAACGAGCATGTCACGACTATTTTGTCGCTGCATCCGCGTGCGAGAAAACCTTTCTATGACAAGCTGGCTAAGAAATACGGTTTAGCGATTGCCGAAGAGCCGCTTTATAAAATTCTGCCGATTGGCACCTTATTCATGGCGACACTTTCGACCACGGTGCGCTGGGCTGCGCAATTGCAGATTCCATCACTGGTACTGCGCTATGGTATTAAGGATACCTATCTGGATCATCTGCATGGCAATGTGATGCTAGATGAAACCAATATTGCTGATATCTATGAGCATATCGAACGCTTTATTCAGGATACGCTTTCTTATAAGCGTGCTCAGAATAGTTTGGCGGAAGCAACCAAAGATGAAGTCTTTGATGGTAAGATTCGCCTACGCATCGTCGATGACGTAGTGCGTCGGGTGGAAGAGCAATCGGAAAGTTTTGCGACTGCAGAGGCAGTAGAAGTAAAAGAACAATCCATTGCATCCTAGCCTTTAGCTGCAGGGAGCACGATGTTGCGCATTTGGTGTCTTGGCCTATCCGATCCACAGTGGCCTGAACGCATGCGCGCGCTTTGCGATGCAATAGGCGCTGAGGTTGTCTATTGGACAGCCATGCAAAACTGCGAGCAAACGGTTCAACAGCACTTTCCCCAAGTTATGTTTCAGGTCATGGCCGATGCTATCTTAGGCAAAGCAGTGCCTGTGCGGGACGAACCTTACGTGCCGTGCGACCAGAAACTGCTGGATGCCATGCAACCGTATCAGCTGACTGCGCTTAAGTTGATGGATCGCATGGATCCTACGGGTAGGAGCTTTTCATTTAACGCACGCTTGAGGCATTATTACCGCCAGCTGGAGCAATGGTATAACTTGCTTTTGCAGTCGATGCCGGATGTGGTGTTTTTCCCCATCACGCCACACGCTAATTATGACTATATCGTCTACCGGCTGTGCCAGTATTTGGGTATTCAAACCGTGCTGCTGGAACGCACGGCCATTCCGTCACGCACATTGGTCGGTGGTAGCATTGCCGAACCGAGTGCGGCCCTGGCTGTGCAGTATCAGGTAATACGCAATGCGCAACAGGGTGCTGTATCTTTGCCGGAACCGCTGGAGCAATATTTGCAGCGCGTACAAGGCAGCTATGAGCAGGGCATGCCGCTTAATGTGCAAAAGAAAATCGCCCGCACGCGGCATAATAGCTATTCAAGCCAGGGGGCAGGGCTTTGGTTCATCTTGCGCTATGAACTGTCGAAATATCGCAGTTATCTTCGCAAAGGTGCCAAGCTATTGCGCGATAATTATTGGGTGTCGGCTCGCTATGACCCTGAGGAGATGCGTTTTAGCTATGCACTGGAGATGGTGCAGCGGTTATTAGCAGGGCTGCATAAATATGAACTTAAAATAGCCTATAATGAATACCAAACCCAAGAGCTGCCGGATGAGCCTTATGTGTTTGTGGCGCTGCATTATCAGCCGGAGCGCAATTCCCTGCCGATTAGCGATTGGTATGCTGATCAATATTTGATGATTGATCTGTTGTCTAAAGAGCTGCCCAAAGGCTGGAAACTCTATGTTAAAGAACACACGCAGCAATGGAGCTATTTTGCCAAAGGTGAACGCGCACGTTCGGTGAGTTTCTACAAGGATCTGCTAGAGCTGGATAATGTCAGGCTGGTGCCGACTGATATGACGTCGTTTGATTTGATTGATAAGGCAGTTGCCACGGCAACCATCGCCGGCTCAGCCGGTTGGGAATCGCTGGTACGCGGCAAACCGGCACTGGTATTTGGTGAAGCCTGGTATCAAGGGGTTGAAGGCTGCTACCGCGTGAAGACACGCGCTGACCTTCGGGGAGCCCTACAAGCAATCCAAGAAAAACCTGGGGTCGACAAAGACCAAATTCGCCTTTTCCTTAAAGCACTTGACGAATGTTCCTTGCATTGTGTTATTGATAGCGTACGTGAGGATCATGGGGAAGTGGAGCCAGGCGTTATGTTGGATCATTTTGTGCAAACAGTGGGACGTTTTATCCGCGGGAAGCAGGCAGCGTAATGGTAGCTATTCAGCGCATATTATTATTGTGCGAAACAGAAACCGAGCTGCAAGAGTTGATGGCGCTGTCTGAGGCGCTGCACGCTGATCCAGGCTTTAAAACCGTACTGGCGGTGCCGAAAGGGCTGGCTAAAAGCGCCCATATTAAACAAGCAGCTAAACCGGTGCGCGTTATCGCCCTGGATATACTCGATGGCGGGTTTGATGCGCAGGATGATGAAGGCGATGCGCCGCGTGCTAAAGCTAAGCGCTCGCTTATACAAAAAATCAGTGGAAGGATGATTGGCATTGCCAAAAAACTGCTGCCAGCTTCCGCAAAGGAACGGCTGGTTCTATCGTCTAAACTCGATACGGATCGCGTGCGCGCGGCTGAAATTTTACGAAGAGAAAATATCACGACCTTGGTTGTAACCGATGACCGCACCTTGTTTACCATACCCTGGCTGGGGGCGGCGAAGCAGGCCGGTATCACATCCTGCATGATTGGCTTTGCCATAAGCCATCCCGAAGGTGGCAGTTTTATGCGCCGTAATCGGGTGGAACATCACCTGGGTAAGAATCCGTATAAAAGTTTTAAGCAGCAATTTGCCAACCGTCATCCTGGTCATGTTTATGCATCGCGTTTTGGGGAGATGATTTTCTATAAACCCAACGTATGTGGCACGCTGGAGAAGAAACAATTACTGCCCACCTGGCCTTGGGTGTCGGGCGGCGGCTTGTCGGATAAGGTATGTGTAATTTCGGCAGAAGCCAAAGAGATGATGGCGTCGCTGGGTATTGCCAAGGATATTGCGGTGGTGGGGCAATGTGTATTCGATAAATTATGGGATACCAACCAGCATAAGGTCGAGCGGGCGCAACATATCCGCGCACAATATGGCATCCACAACGATAAACCTATTTTGATTTTTGCTGTGCCGCATTTAGCGGAGCATAAAATTTGTTCCTGGGAAGAGCATGAGCGCAAGCTGCGTCCGCTGCTTCAATTATTAGCCGCACGCACCGATGTCGTCACTTTATTGTCGCTGCATCCGCGGGCTCGGAAGAAATTTTATGTGAAGCTGGCTGAAGAATATGGGCTGATTATTGCCAAGGAAGCGCTGTGCGACGTGCTGCCGATTGCCTCGCTCTTTATGGCAACCCATTCGAGCACCGTACGCTGGGCAGGCATCTTGCGTATTCCTAGCATCGTGCTCGATTATAATATCGGCCATACTTTCCTCAACACCATGAAGGGCAATGTGCTGCTGAGTGAATCGGATCTGGATGCCATCAATGCGCACATCACGCGCCTCATGAGTGATCAGGCTTTTTATGTTCAGACCCAACAGCAACTTGCCAGCAGCATTGTGGATGAAACATTTGATGGAAATGTCCGTAAGCGGATTATAGCAACTATGATGCGATCGGTGGCCTAATATGGAATGTCTGGCATTAATAACGGCGCGTGCGGGTTCTAAGGGGATTCCTCGTAAAAACCTCTATCCGCTCGCGGGAAAGCCGCTCATTGGCTATTCGTTTGATGCTGCCAAAGCCAGCACTAAATTGACACGGACCATTTTGTCATCTGATGGCGATGAAATTATCGCTTATGCGAAAGAGCAGGGGATTGAAGCCCCTTTTGTGCGTCCGGCGGAATTTTCGGATGACCGTGCCTCGCATAACGATGTAATTCTTCACGCGCTTGAGTGGCTGAAACAACATGAAAACTACAAGCCTGACTGGCTGGTGGTGTTGCAGCCGACTTCGCCCTTGCGTACGGCGCAAGATATTGATAACGCAATAGAATTGGCCCTAGCCAAGGATGCAGATAGTGTAAAAAGCGTGACGGTGGCCGAGCCGCACCCCTATTTGGCGCAGTCGCTGGATAAAAATGGCCATATGACGCCATTTTTCAAAGAGTTATCCACCCATACCCGCCGACAAGACATGCCAGAATGCTATGTGTTAAATGGGGCGATTTATGTGGTGAAGGTGGCGGCTTTCCTTGAGCATAAAACTTTATCTATGCAAAATTGCTTTGCGTATGTTATGCCACCGGAGCGCTCGGTTGATATTGATAGCCTTTTGGATATGAAATTCGCTGAGCTTTTGTTGCAAACGAGCTAGGGCATGAAGCGTACATTTATTATTGCAGAAGTGGGATCGGTCCATGATGGCAGCTATGGCAATGCCTGCAAGCTGATTGAGCTGGCAGCGCGCGTTGGCGCCGATGCCATTAAGTTTCAGACCCATATCCCCGAAGCCGAAACCTTAGCCGATGCACCGTCGCCTTCTTACTTTAAAGCCGAGCCACGGTTTGAGTATTTTCGCCGTACCGGATTTTCACCTAGCCAATGGCAGGCTATGAAAGCACTGGCCGATGAAAAAGGCATCGAGTTTTTGTCATCGCCTTTCTCCATTGAAGCCGTTGAATTGCTCGAGGGCATCGGCATGACCCGCTATAAAATTCCGTCAGGCGAAGTGACCAATATTCCCATGCTGGAGGTGATCGCCAAAACCGGAAAACCGGTATTGCTCTCATCGGGTATGAGCACCTGGCAGGAATTGGACCGTGCGGTGGAAGCCATCCGAACCCATCACGACAAGCTGATGGTGATGCAATGCAGCTCAGCCTATCCTTGCCCAAATGAGCAGGTAGGGCTGAATGTTATTGCTGAGATGGCAAGCCGCTGGGGTCTACCGGTGGGCTATTCCGATCATACGCTCGATAATCATGCGGCCTTTGCTGCCGTTACCTTAGGCGCGGTTGCCGTGGAAAAACACCTGACCTTCAGTAAAGAGATGTATGGCTCCGATGCACGCCATTCGGCTGAGCCGGCGCAGTTTGTGGAGCTGGTGCGCGGCATTCGGGCGATTGACACTATGCTGTCGCACCGCGTTGATAAATCAAGTGCAACGCTCTATCAGGACATGAAACAGATTTTTGAAAAATCAGTCGTATCGGTGGCTGAGATTGCCAAAGATACGGTGATTAGCGCGGCTATGCTTGCCTCTAAAAAGCCAGGCACCGGCATTCCCGCCGCTCAAATTCATACGGTGATTGGCCGCAAAGCCAAGCGCACCATTGCTAAAGACACCCTTATTCAAACAGACGATTTACTATGACAAAAAAACGAAAAATATGCGTAGTCGTGGGCTCACGCGCTAACTATAGCAGTATCAAATCCGCCATGCGCGCAATCGATAAGCATCCCGCCTTGGAATTACAAGTGATTGCCACGGCCTCGGCGGTGTTGGATCGCTACGGCGACGTATCGCGCTTGATGGAAGCGGATGGTTTCGCCATTCATGAACGCGTCTACACGCTGGTGGAAGGTGAAACCTTAGCCACCATGGCTAAAAGCGTGGGTAATGCCATGATTGAGCTGCCTTCGGTGTTTTCACGTTTGAAACCCGATGTGGTGCTCACGGTAGGTGATCGTTTTGAAACCATGGCGACCACTATGGCTGCGACCTATATGAATATCCCGCTGGCGCATACGATGGGCGGCGAAGTGTCGGGCAATATCGACGAGGTGATTCGCCATGCCATCACCAAATTTGCCAACATCCATTTCCCTGCCTGCGATGATGCGCGTGAACGTATTATCAAAATGGGCGAAGATCCCAGCACCGTGCATATGGTCGGTTGTCCGCGTATGGATATTATTGCGGAATTACTGAACAAAGATCAGAACCTTTCGGATCCGCTCTTTGCTGAAGGCGTGGGGGCAAAGTTTGACATTAACCAACCCTTCATCATGGTGTCACAACATCCGGTAACCAATGATTACGGGCAAGGCGAGCAACAAATCACACAAACGCTGCAGGCCGTGCTCAAAGCGCATTTGCCGGCGCTTGTGCTCTGGCCAAACGCCGATGCGGGTTCGGAAGAAGTGTCGCGCGGTATTCGTAAATTTCGTGAGCATCATGCGGATGCGCCATTTCATTATGTCAAAAACCTACCGCCGGAAATCTATATGCCGCTCATGGCAAAAACAGCCTGTCTGGTGGGTAATTCGTCGAGCGCCATTCGTGAAGGCGCGTTTATCGGTACACCATCGGTCAATATTGGCTCACGCCAACGCAATCGCCAGCGCGGCAAAAACGTGGTGGATTGTGTAGCGGATATGAATGCGATTTACACGGCGATTCAAGATCGCCTGAACACAGGAAAATTGGCATCCGACCGTATTTACGGTGATGGCAAAGCCGGTGCGCGCATTGCCGATATCTTGTCGAAAACGCCGCTGACCATAGAAAAAACCATGACCTATTAGGTCGGATTGGACTAGCGCATGCGCCTTGCTGTTATATTGCCTTATGACATGACGGCCAGGCATCTCCTAGAGACCGATTTTGTATCGCTTCTCGCTCAGCAATCGTCTGTTGAGCAAGTGCATATCGTAGCCAGAGCAGCCCCTGTGCTGCCGGCCAATTGGCAGTATGCACCGCTTGTTCGACCCTTCCGCTCACAACCGAAAACTCTATGGGCCGACAGCAAATTGGTGTTGGGGCATATGCTGCACCAAATACTGATTTGCCGCTTTAATCTGTTGCGCGAATTTCAAGGATTTGCCGACCGGCTCAAGCAATCAGGTGCTTTGCGCAAACAAGAAATCAAGGAAGGCCATCCGAGCAGTCGTCTGTTTGCGTTCCCGTTTCCACGTTCGCTGAAACTCTATGGCTGGTTACTTAAAAGCTATTGGGGGCAATGGCAACGCCATCCGGCGGTAGAGGCGTGGTTTGACCAAGCGCAGCCCGATCTTGTTGTGCTGGGTCATATTCAGAACCCCTTCATTACGCCCTATATTTTGGCGGCGCGCGCGCGGGGTATTCCTCTGATGGGCATGAATGGCAGCTGGGATCAGCCCACCACCAAAGGGCCGCTGGCGCCATGCTTGTCAGCAATCCTGGTGCAAAACGAACACATCAAAGATGAGCTAATGCGCTATCACGGTGTGAATGCCGAAAAGATTCGGGTCTGCGGTTGGCCGCAAATGGACCATTATGCACGGTATATTCCATCGGATCGCAGCGCATTTCTGCGCAGTATTGGATTGCCTGAAACCGCACGCTATATATTGTTTGGGGCCTATTCCGAACGGCTTGGGCGTCACGAGCCGCGCGTATTTGATGCGCTTGCGCGTGCTTTGCAAAAAGACGAATTCGGTGAGCAGGTGTGGCTTTATGTGCGCGCGCATCCGCTTGATCGCCAGTGGCAAAAGCGACTAGGTTATTTGCGCGGATTGCCGCGTGTTGTGCTGGAACCGCCAAACCTAGGTGACCTTGAACACTTAACGCAACTGGTGCAGCATGCCAGCATGGTTGTCGCTTCGGCCGGCACAATTCTACTGGATGCTGCCGCCTTAGACGTGCCTGCGATCGCGCTGGCCTATGAGGATGAAACACAGCCTTATTATGACCGGCCTGCACGTCGGTTGGAGATGGAGCATTATGCAGCGGTGCTTGCCACTGGCGGCATGTGGAAGGTGCATAACGTGGCTGAGCTTAAGCAAGCAATTCTTGGTTATTTAGAAAACCCATTTTATCATGCATCCGAACGACAAGCACTGCGCGCGCAATTTTTGGAACCGCTCGATGGCGGTGCAGCACAGCGAATCGTAGAGCAGATGGTGCGAGGAGAAGTATAATGCATGTAGTAGCGGTGATACCGGCTAGAGGTGGATCAAAAGGCATTCCAAAAAAGAATATCGTGCCCTTGGGTGGCAAGCCGCTCATTCAGTGGACGATCGATGCAGCCCGCAAGGCCAGCCGTTTAAGCGAGGTGATTGTCAGTACCGATAGTGAAGAGATTGCAGACATCTCCAGACAAGCAGGTGCTGCCATCCCTTTTATGCGCCCCGCTGAGTTTGCAAGCGACACGGCCAGCGGTCTTGATGTCATGCGCCATGTGATACGCTTTTATGAAAAGGTGAAACCCATTGATATACTCGTATACCTGCAACCTACATCGCCTTTCCGTAGCAGTGCTCATGTTGATGAGGCGGTGCGCCTATTGCAGGAATCGGATGCGGATGGGGTGGTGAGCGTTGTGCGCGTGCCGCATAATATGCTGCCGGAATGCCAAATGGCGATTGCAGAGGGCGGTGCTTTGCAGCCGTTGTCGGGCAACACACCGCTGGATCGACATGGTAAGCGTGAACTCTATGCGCGCAACGGCCCTGCCGTTCTGGCACTTAAAGCATCCTACATCATGAATTGTACATCGCTTTATGCTGGAAAAATACTGCCACTGGTGATGGATACGCTAGAATCTATTGATGTTGATGATGCAAAGGATTTGCTATTGGCAGAGACATTAATTAAACACGGGATAGGCTCTACGAGATGACAATGAAGCCGTTGTCTGCAATTTTTATCGGGGGGTTTCCTAAATCAGGGACTACATTGCTTGCTACCTTATTGGACGGGCATCCCGAATTGATGGTCTTCCCCGAAGAAACATCGGTATTAGCCATCCGTCATAATGTCCGCACCCTTAAGTCGAAGAAAAAATTCATTCGTACACGCTCGGGCGCTAGAGTGCCTGGGCTTCCAGCAGAAGAGAACGTCTTTAAGTCTGGCGTGCGCGACTATAGTTGGATTCCTGACCAAGAATATAGCACAGGGCTTAGGAAAGCTTTGTCACCCGCCAAAAATGACCGCGAGTTGTTGGAAGCTATTTTAAAGAACTGGATAGAATTTGATCCAAAGCGCGATCGCAATAATTGGAAATATTTCGTCGAAAAAACGCCGCTCAATGAACTTTATTACCGTAAGATTCTGGCCTGGTATCCGGAAGCTAAGTTTCTGTATATCATTCGTGACCCGCGCGATAATTTGCTGTCTTACTCTAAAAAGAAAATGGCACGCCGACCTATCCCATTGTTGATCGAGCGTTGGAAACAATCGTATCATACGGCAAAGTTGCTGGAGTCTAAAGGCATCATCCATATTATCCGCTATCGTGACTTAGTATCAGATCCCATCAAGGAGATGAAAAAAGTCGCAGCTTTCTTGCATATTGAATTCCATAGCTGCCTTATTCGCCCCACCCGCGGGGGTATTCCCTGGGAAGGCAACTCCATGTTTGGTGATAACGCTAAAGTGGTTCATGGGCGCTCGAAAGGGCGTTATAAGGAAGTCATGGATAAGCAGCTTATTCACTATATTGAATATATGCTTTATCCCGAAATGCAGGCATTGGGTTACTCAATCAGCTATGCGACTCGTATCAAAAAATGGCTGGAAAGCCGTGGGTTCATCCAAGCGCAGGAACCATTGCTACCTGTACCCTATATTGGCTATGATCCTAATAATATCGCGGTGGAAGAAGCAGAGGGTGCTGCGATGTCGGTTACTTCAGGATTGGCTAATCTATCAGGCGATTTACCGCGTGAGTTGAGAGCCGAGTCGTGAGCATGAAACCCTTGCAGGCGCTCTTCATTGGCGGGTTTCCTAAATCAGGTACGACCTTGCTTGCGACCTTGTTAGATAGTCATCCTGAGCTGATGGTGTTTCCGGAAGAAACGCATATTTTTTCGATGCGCAAGAAATACACCACGATCAAAACCAGGCGCCGTTATCTACGCAGAAGTTCAGGCGCCAGCACGCCTGGCATGGACGAAGCTGTACTCGATTTTCCTTCTGGTAAACGTGATTATTCGTTTGTTGACAAAGAGCGCTATAAAGACCAACTGCGCACCAGGTTGTCGGTTGCTAAAAATTTGCGCGAGTTGTTTGAGGCGATACTAAAAAACTGGATGGAATTCGATATTTACCGCGATAATAACCAGTGGAAATATTTTGTTGAAAAGACGCCATTTAATGAGTTGTATCATCGCAAGGCTATGGCTTGGTATCCGGATGCGAAGTTCATTTATATTGTGCGTGATCCACGCGACAACTTGCTATCATACTCTAAGAAGCAGCCTAAGAAAACGCTCGATGAATTAATTGCTATGTGGCGTGCCTCCTATCAGGCAGCCAGGGAGCTGATGCAAAAGGATCAGGTGTTGGTCATACGCTACGAAGATTTGGTGGCTGCGCCGCGCGCGACGATGCGAGATGTGGCTAGCTTTTTGTCGATTGGGTTTAATGAAGTGCTCACTCAGCCCACACGCATGGGGATGCCATGGGAGGGTAACTCCATGTTTGGCGATAATGCAAAGTCCATCCATCGCAAATCTAAGGGGCGCTATAAGACCTTAATGACGCGCGAGCAGCGGCTCTATATTGAAGGCGCATTGTATGAACCGATGCAGGCAATGGGATATAAGCCAAGCCTGGCTATGCGCTGGCGACAATTGCGCGCTAAGCTCGGATTACGCGTCGAAACGCTTGTTTTACCAGTTGAGGCCGTTTTAGCATCTGGCGAATGAAAGCACTATATTGTTTGGCGCGCCAATAGCAGGCAGCTGATTCATACTCTTTCCAATAATCCAATGCGGCGGCATTGCGTATGGCTACGATATGCTTGCGGTATATATGGTCAATGGCCGCTAGTATTACTTTTTGCTGCGCGGCGCCGCTGACATAAATACGCGCTAGCGGTTCGGGAATAAGAGCAATGGAATCATAGACGCTGAAATAGCGAATCAACCAATCAATATCTTCTAAACGCCGGAGGGATTCATCTTGCATGCCTATTTCCTGAAAAACACTGCGGCGAATAAGCAAGGTAGAGCCAGGGCAGAAAGATTGTCCGCATAGCATGGATTGCAACCAGGTCGCATGAGTTTTCTTTGGGGTGCGCGTGGTGGACTTGGCACGTTGCAAACTCACACCGGTGAAGGATAAAGGCGTATTGGGTGCGACTTCTAAGGCGGCTACTTGCTTGGCTAATTTGGTAGGCAGCCATTCATCATCCGAATCGAGAAAAGCGATATAGGTGCCTTTGGCGGAATTGATACCGGTATTGCGTGCTGCGGCAGCGCCACGGTTTTTCGGATGATAGATAATTGTAATTCTTGCTTCCGCTTCGTAGTGGCTGAGCGTATTGCGCGTATGGTCGGTGGAACCATCATCGACAATGATCAACTCATAATCCGTGAAGGTTTGGTTCAGTACGCTTTCTAACGCGCGCGATAGAATATTGGCGCGGTTATAGGTTGGGATAATGACGCTGACTTTGGGTATGCTCATAATCCCAATTTAACGCTGGAAGGCAGGCTGATGATGCGCTGGGCGAGGTCTTGCGTGCGCGAAAGATCGGCGCGTGGGCAATGGGCATACATAGGCAACTGATGCAATGGACGCCATACCGGACGGCAAAGCAGCTTCACATCATGCAGCGCTTGCAGGGTTTCTTCCAACCAGGCTTGCGAACCTTGCTCGGCCAGCAACGTCACCAGCCAGTAATTGCTGGTGGTGCCTTTCGGCTCAGGCAAAATACGTAGACCTTTTACCGGTGCAAAAGCGGCGATATAGCGCTCAGCAAGTGCGCGTTTGGCCGCGACATATTTGGCCAACTGCTCCAGCTGCGCACAACCAAGCGCCGCATTCAGGTTAGGCAGGCGGTAATTCCAGGCGATTTCATCATGCTCAAAAGCCCAGGCATGCGGCTTTTTAGCGGTGGTGGTGAGGTGTTTGAGCCTACGCGCGAGCTCGCTATCTTGCGTTACAATCGCGCCACCGCCACCGGTGGTGATAATTTTATTGCCGTTAAAGCTCAGCACCGCATGGCCAAAGCTGCCAACCGGTTTACCGCCGATGGTGGAGCCTAATGCTTCTGTCGCATCTTCAACTAGTGTCAGATGGTATTTAGTGGCAACGCCCTGCAAGGCTGCAAGCTGGCACGGGTGGCCAAACACATGCACCGGCACCAACGCGCGAATGACACGGCCGGTTTGTTTGTTGATGGCTTCGTTGTTTTTAATCGTGACGATGCCCTCTAAATGGCGATCAAGCGCTATGGGGTCGATGCCCAAAGAAGTCTCTTCAATATCCACAAAATGCGGAATAGCGCCGGCATGGGCAACCGAATTAGCGGTGGCAGCAAAGGTAAGCGATGGGACAATCACTTCATCGCCTGGCTTCACGCCGATAGCGGCAAGGAGTACGTGCAAGGCACAGGTGCCATTGACCACCACGACGGCATGCTTGGCGCCACAGGCTTTTGCTAGATCTTGCTCGAAGCGGTCGACGAACGCGCCCACCGATGACACCCAGCCATCGCGAATGCAGGAGCTGACATAGGCTTCTTCATTGCCGATGAAAAGTGGCTCATGCAGATGAATTGGCCGCGGGGCATTGCCCACGACTGCTTCAATGGCCTGAATGATGGGGCTAGATGGTATAGCGGTGGACATCGTGATATTGCGCGCGATTTTCCGGTTTAGCAAACCACTCGATGCTTTGCTGCAAGCCTGCACGCAGGCCGTCAATACCGCTGATTTTGGGTTTCCAGCCGAGGAGCGAGGTAATTTTACTATTGTCGCAGCAAAGGCGCTCGACTTCGCTATGTTCAGGGCGCAGTCGCGCATCATCTTGCTTCACAGCCAGTTTTTTGCCGGTTAGCTCAGCAATGAGTTTTACCGTATCGTTGATGGTGATTTCAAAACCGCTGCCCACGTTGATGGTTTGTCCCACTGATTTGTCGCTATCGAGGATGGCTATCATGCCGGAGACGGTATCGGCTACATAGTTGAAATCGCGCGTGGGGGATAGTGAACCAAGCGACAGGCTGTCCGCATCGCTGAGTGCTTGTAAAATAATGGTAGGAATCACCGCGCGTAGTGATTGGCGCGGGCCATACGTATTGAAGGGACGAACGGTCGCAACCGGCGTGCCAAAGGCGCAGTAATAGGAATAGGCCATTTGGTCAGCGCCGATTTTACTAGCGGAGTAAGGTGATTGACCCACCAGCGGATGCGTCTCTGGAATAGGTACATATTGTGCGGTGCCGTATACTTCCGAGGTGGAGGTATGTACCACTTTTTTGATGCCTAAATCACGTGCGGCTTGCACGACATTAAGCGTGCCCATGACGTTGGTGTCGACATAGGAAGCAGGCGCTACGTAAGAGTAGGGGATGGCAATCAACGCGGCCAAATGCATCACTGCATCGCATTCGCGCATCGCCTCGCGTACCGAAAACGGATCGCGTACATCGCCCATGACCAATTCGATTTTGCTACGTGTGGCATCGGGCAATGTGTCGAGCCAACCATAGCGACCAAAGGAATTATAAAGCGACATGGCGCGCACGCGCCGACCCTGAGCGACTAAGGCTTCAACCAAATGCGAGCCGATGAAACCTTCGGCGCCGGTGACTAAAACAGTGTTATGGGTATGAGGCATGGCTAGATGTGAACCGTAAGTGATTTAATGAATTGATTGGAGGCAACCGTGCTGTTTTGCACCATTACCGCGTTGCTGCCGATATAGCAACAATCTCCCACTTTTGCACCACCTAACACGACACTGCGCGGTGCGATATGCGTACCGGCACCAATTTGTGCGTCATGCTCGATGACGGCAGCCGTGTTGACGATCACACCCTCGGCAAGGCTGCTATAGCCGTTTAACACGGCACCGGCCAGAATGTTGATGCCGGCAGCTAAGGTCGCTTTGGTGCTGACAATGGCGGATGCATGAATGATGGCAGGAAAGGTTGCGCCTTTCGATTGGTAGTCGCGCATGAGCTGCAGGCGTTTTTGCAAGCTTGCTACATCGGCACCGACAAATCCCATCACCAGTTGTGGGCCTGATGCTAGCAATTTGGCGAGTGCTTCTTCATGCATGCGCACGATATTGTTTTCATCGGCCCAGCCTTTGGACTCGACATCGACATAATGGGTAAAGCCCAAATTTTGGCTGATCAGCGCATCTTGCAGCGATTTGGCATGGCCGCCCGCGCCAATTAAAATCAGCGGTCGTGATGCGTCGATCATCATGATTGGTTGGACACTAAGGTAAGGCGGGCTTTTTCTAAATCATCGTGGCGGCCTACATCCAGCCAGTTTTCGCGCAACGGGAATACGGCGACTTTCTTTTTGGCCTGCACCAATGACAACAGCAAATTCGGCATGTCGATATGGGTGTCAGTAGGCACCATCGACAATACTTCAGGGCTGATCACATAAATGCCGGCACTGACCAAATCTTCGTAGATAGGCTTTTCGACAATATTATTGAGCAGGCCATTTTTCATCTGTATCACGCCAAAGGGCACTTCCAGCTTATGCTCGCGTGCGCAGACGGTGGCCACCGCGCCGCTTGCTTGATGGAACTCGATAATGTTGGCAAAATCAACCGACACCATGATGTCGCCATTCATAACGATGAAAGGTTTATCGATCGATTGGTTTAATAGCGAGAGCGCACCGGCGGTGCCTAGGAATTTAGATTCGCGCACATAATTGATGTTGCAGCCGATCGTGCTGCCATCGCCGAAATATTCTTCAATGACATGCCCCAGATGGTTGATGCAGACATGAAATTGCGAAAAGCCCTGGTTGATGAAGTTATGCAAAATCCAATCGAGCATCGGGCGGCCGTTGATTTCCACCATCGGCTTAGGAATATGGGTGGTAAGGGGCAGCAAACGCTGGCCTTTGCCGCCTGCCATCAACACGACGCTATTGGCTTGCGGCGCACGTTTCTGCCCCAATAATTGCTGGCGCATTACAATGCCTGCTACCGTTTGGTCGGGATTGACCAGCGGGATTTGGCGAATATCCATCACCTGCATCATCTCAAGCAATTGCTGACGCGTGCTATGCACCGGCATGGTGTAGGGCGAGCTATGCATGATTTGGGCAATCGGGGTTTCCATATTGCAGCCGCGAATCAGGCCGCGGCGAATATCGCCATCGGTGAGTGAGCCAATCAATTTACCGGCATCATCCACCACCAGGGCGATTTTTGCCACCGATGCTTCGATACGTTGCATCGCTTCCAAAATGGGCGCGTTTTGTGTGAGGCAAACCTCGGACGCATCAATAATAGGATAGGTGGTGCTCGGCATATGCTTAGTCTTTTAGCTCATCTGCTTGAATAAAATCGTCGGCAGCATAACCGGATTTGGCTGGTTTGCCAAGCAATTGCCAGTATTGGTTGGGTGAAACCGGTCCGGTGGCGGGGCGCTTACAGATCAGGTTTTGTTCGCTGAATTTCTCGCCTTTTTCAATGGGATATGCAGCAACGACGCTGCGTCTGGCGATAGAAAGCGTATTGCGCTCTTCCGCCTGGCAGTGTTTTTCGCCGTTACCCAGGCCGCTTTCAACCTCACGAATGGCAGCAGCCATCGCCTTGAGTTCGCCTGCGCTTAAGGAGGCGGAATGATCGGGGCCGGTGGCTTTGACATCATAGCTGAAATGTTTTTCGATGACACTCGCGCCACGTGCAGCCGCTGCTACCGACATGGTGATGCCTACCGTGTGGTCGGATAAACCAATCGGTAATCCAAAGCGCTTGGCGATGGTCTCCATCGCTTTCAAATTGGTCAGGTGAATAGGGGCCGGATATTGGCTGACGCAATGCAGCAGCGTGACTTTATCTTTGAGGGCAGCAAGCATATCGGCGGTGGGCTGCGACAATGGCTGTGGCGAGCCAGCTTTATGGCTATAGCCGAAATGCAGGATGGAAAGCGCAATGCCGATTTCATCTAGGTTCGACATACCAGTCGACAGGATAATAGGGAGGCCCGTACGCGCGGATGCCAGCAAGAGTGGCCCGTTGGTGACTTCGCCGGAGGCGAGTTTTAAATAGCGCATCTTGGTGCGCTCGGTGAGGATCTTCAGGCTTTGATGCTCAAACGGCGTGCACAGAAAATCAATTTTCTTACTCTGACAATAAGTGGCGAGCTCTATCATGGCTTCTGCCGGCAAGGTGAGCTTTTGCAACATGGCTTGCTGCGAGATGGCATCGTCTTTCAGGTTTTTTGATTGATATGTGGCGGTAGGGGCTTGTCCCGTGACCAGCAGTTCCGGCACAAAAAGCTGGAATTTCACGGCATCCGCACCGGCATCGGCGGCAATATCTACCAGCAGGTGGGCTTTTTGCAGGTCGCCATCATGATTTACGCCTGCTTCGGCGATGATATAACAGGAAGTGCTCATGGCCTGTTTATGCGCGTAAGCCTCAGAGCTGTCAACTCATAAATGCCTTGAAATTTCTACAGCTTACGATAGAACCACGACATGAGTATTACAAAGCCAACGCGCCTCATTGCACGCCTCGATATCAAAAGCGAAAACCTTATCAAAGGGATACATCTTGAAGGGTTGCGCGTAATCGGTAATCCGCAAGAGTTTGCCACCAAATATTATCGCGAAGGCATCGACGAGCTGATCTATATGGATACGGTGGCGAGCCTTTATGGGCGCAACAACCTGAGCAATATCGTCGAATATACTTGTGAGCATATTTTTGTGCCGATGACGGTGGGCGGCGGCGTACGTTCGCTGGCGGATGTAGAAAAATTGCTACGGGCGGGCGCAGATAAGGTGGCGATCAACACCGCAGCCATCGCGCGGCCCAGCTTGATTCAAGAAGTAGCCAAGGCCTTCGGCGCGCAATGCATGGTGATTTCGATTGAAGCCAAACGCCAACCAGGTGGTGGCTGGGAAGCCTATACCGATAATGGTAGGGAGCGCACCGGACGCGATGTGCTCGATTGGGCGAAACAAGCCGTTGATTTAGGCGCGGGCGAGATTTTGCTGACTTCGGTCGACCAGGAAGGCACGCGCCAGGGCTTTGATGTGACCCTCGTGAGAGCCGTCACCGCAGTGGCGCCTGTTCCGGTGATTGCCTCAGGCGGCATGGGTAACGCGAAACATTTAGCCGATGTGGTGCAGCAAGGCGGGGCTGATGCGGTCGCGATGGCCGATATTCTGCATTACAAACGCAAAACCATTGCCGATATTCGCAGTGACGCGCTGCAAGCAGGCGTGACGGTACGCACACCGGAGGCCGCATGAGCAAACTGACCATTGTCGATTATGGCGTCGGTAATTTAAAAAGCGTGAAACGCGCCTTTGAATATGCGGGTGGGGATGTGATCATCACCGCCGATCCTAAACAGGTATCGGAAGCCGAACGCTTGGTGCTGCCTGGTGTGGGTGCATTCGGCCATTGCATGCAGGAGCTGGATGCGCGTGGGTTGACGGATGCGGTGAAAAGCTATGCCGCGAAAGAGCGTCCGTTTTTAGGTATCTGCGTGGGCATGCAGATTATGCTGTCGGTGGGCGAAGAATTTGGTGAGCATAAAGGTTTGGGCTTCATCGAAGGGCGCATCAAAAAAATACCGGCGCAGGATGCCGATGGTAAGCCGCATGTGCTGCCTTATATCGGCTGGGCGGCGCTGCATCATTCGCAAGCAGCGGACTGGAAAAATACACCGCTACAGGCGACGCCAGAGGGGGCGCATATGTATTTCCTGCATTCCTTCTCGGCGCATTGCGCGGATGCAGCATATGCCATCGCCTATTATGATTATAACGGTATTTCTGTGTGTGCCGCGATCAACCAGGCGCATATGACGGGCCTGCAGTTTCATCCAGAAAAAAGCGGTGAAGCCGGTATTACCATCATCAAACAATTTATGAGCTTATGACCATAGCATCTGAGACTGCGAAACCTGTTTCTGCCTGCTGGATGTGGCGTGCAGCCTTTATCATGACGGTGTTGATTCCGCTGATGCTGATTGTTTCGCGCGCATTGGCGGATGGGTTTACCGCATTAATTGGCATATTGTTTTTAGTGCAATGCGCCCGCACGCGCAGCTGGGCGTGGCTCGATGATCCGTTCATTCGCTTGGCACTGGCGATTTGGATTTGGCTGCTGTTTGTCAGCGGCTTTGCCAATTCACCGCCGGCGTCATACGGGGTGGCGTTGCCGTGGATACGCTATATTTTATTTGCCGCCGCTTTGCGCCATTGGGTGTTGGTCGATGGTAAACACACTCAGCGCTTGGTGGCATTGACTGCCGGATTGCTGGTGCTGGTGATGATTGATTCCTTCTGGCAATATATCACCGATGTCTCCATCACCGGCCATTTGAAAGTCGAAGGGCGCCGGCTCACCGGCCCGTTTGATAATGTGAAAGTCGGTATTTATTTAGCTAAACTCTTGCTGCCGGTATGCGGTGTGGGGCTTTATTACGCCAGCCAAAATTCCTCGCGCCGTCAATTTGTGCTTTATGCGCTGCTGCTGGTTGCGGGGCTTTTGATTGTGCTGCTGTCGGGTGAGCGCACGGCCTTTGTAAGCCTGACAGGTTCTTTGCTGGCGATGGGTTTGATCCTAGCGATTTGCCAACCGCGCTTGCGCTTGCCGGTGTTGGGTTCAATCGCTGCATTCCTTGCATTGTTTGTGGTGCTTTACCACACCCAGCCGCTGGTGCATGACCGCTTAGGCCATATGCTGGTGATCTTTGGTGATATACGCGCATCGGCTTATGGTCAGCTATTCTGGGTGGCCTGGCAGTTGGGCCAAGAATATTGGATGTTGGGCGCAGGCTTGAAAGGTTTCCGCGTGCTGTGCCTGCCGTTTTTAGAGCAGGGCGCGATCCTTAATTGCAATCTGCACCCGCATAATCCGTATCTCGAATTCCTGTCTGAAACCGGCGTTATGGGCATGACGCTGTTTATTGCGCTGGTGGTTGCTATCTTGTGGAAGGCTATACGCTCTATTCAGCGCCGTAGTGACTACGGCATTCTGCCGGGGCTGTTGCTGTTTGGTGTGTGCGTGCTGGAGTTTTTCCCGTTCATGCCCACGCAAAGCATCTTCTCCAACTGGCCCGCCATATTGCTATGGTATGGCGTGGCGTTGGCGTGGACGATCCAACCTAGAGCATCTTAAGCCGCTTTGTCTTTGCTGCCTTCTTCCCAGATCGGGTTTTTCAAATGCCATTCCTGGTTGTGGCCGCGGCGTTCCCAAATATGGTCGGCGCGCCAGCTGTCGATAATGCGTTGGCACTCTATATCGCTGATGCCGCAATAATCGAGGAAGGTTTGGTAGTAGCGTTGTGGGAATTCGCCATCGAATTTTTTAACCAGCGCCACGCCTTCTTCACGCGTGATTTTATTATCGCGGATTTCGTGCGCGGTGTCTGAGGTGGTGCGGCCAATGCCGAATTTAATATAGGCGAGGTAATAATGCATGCCGTCGATTTTATCATCGAGGCTCGCATATTTTGAATAGGTGCCTTCGTTGCGTTCAGGGTTAGGTTTGAAGTTATAATTCTCCACGCAGTAATAGAAATTCTCCTGCGGATCCCAGAATTTGTAATAGCCCATAAAATGCATTTCGAGACCGGATGCGCGGACCTTCTCAATAGGTGGGCCCATATAGGGCTCCAAGTCACGCTCGTTAATGCCGTGCTTTGCCCATTCTTCCGGCGGAATACCTGAGAAATAATGCTTATCGTAATCGGTAACATCACGCGTGGGTTTATAGGCGTTTTTCATATCGCCGCCATATTCCACTTCGCCATTTTCGCCATACATAATCAGCGGCACATCATATTGTAACGCGACATGCAGCGGGTAATTCGCTTGCCCGTAAATAAACGATTGAAACGGATCGCCCATATGCTCAAAGGCGAGGCGGGTCATTTTGCGGTTTACATGACCGCTGGGACGAGACACCACGTTGTCAAAACCGCCAATAGAAATAAAGTTCTCTAGATTTTCCCAGCCGATATCGGTGTAGAGATTCGCACCCCAGGTGCAGGTGAGTGGGCGCATATTATGGCGTTGCTTTAAATAGAGCGCCGTAAACCCGCCATCTTTACCGCCGCTACAAGGCACCAATACGTCATAGCCACTTTTTTTGCGGAAGCGATTGCACAGATCGGCCAACTCGTCTTCGCGTTTTTCCCAATCGAGGGTGCGTTTAAATACGGCGAAGTTACAGGCGCTGCATACACCTTCTGCATCAAAGGTGATGCGCGGGCGTTGATTTGAAATTGTGCATTTTTTGCAGAATTTCACTTCGGTCGGCAGATTATATTTTTTCTGTACGTCGTGTTTCATAAGGCTCGTCGATTTGGGTTGTTTTCGGCACTATACAAGGGTTTGGCGCAAGCGCAACCGTGTTTTATGCGCTCAATAGACCCGTCAATGCGTCCTCAAGCGCTGCCATTTCAGCAACTTGGCAATTGGCTTGCGTGAACATGAAATGATAGGCCGCTAAGCTTGCCACTTGCGGGCAATCGATGCAGACGGTTTGCTTGCCGATCATAACCGCCTCTAACATGGCGGTTGAAGCGGTGCCCAGAATTATTTGGTGTTTTTCAATAAATTGGCGCGAAGTTTCCTGGGTGAAGTCGGTAATAATAACTGCGGGCGATAGATGATCGCGCAGGCGCTCGCATTCTTGGGCAAAGGCGGGGTGGGCACGCAGGCTCACGGTGTTTCGCTCGGCCAGGTGGTTCAATATGTCGCAGAGGGCTTTGAGCGCACGTTTGCCCGGCAGGTAAAGCTGAATAGGCAAGATTACCCCTAAGCCGCGGCCTTCACCCGCATTCGGATTTTTGATGAAGCTAGGATTGTCATAGATGCGAAAATCGCTGCTGGCGTAGCCGCGGATGAATTGGTTGATATAGAATTCATTCCAGCAATAGCAACGATCGACTTCAAAAAAGGCATCTTTAGCGCTGCCGAATTTATCGCCATGCATGACGTTATACAACTTCTGGCCATGCCGGTGGCAATAGAGCGTCATGATGGAAAGGGCGCAGTCAAACTCGCCGTCAATCAACACCTCATCAGCAGGGTGATGTTCGATGAGATAGCGCATCCAGGATAATTCTTTGGTAATTTTAAACAGCAGCTGGATGCTGTAGCGCTTTTGCTCTTTCCATAGGAGGCGGGCGATGGAATGAATCAGGCGCCAATCATCCATCCGCAAATAACGGTCTTGCGCAAAGACGGCCTCAGGCTGACTTAGCTCCGGCGGGGTATGATAGATGGCGGGATTATTTTGGTAACGCGCAGGCTCTTTATTCCAGCGCACGAGCGGCTTCTTTTTTACGGGAAGCGCTGGATAGTTTAGGCTTTTGACAGTCCACCATACAGTAAGCGGGATGATGATAACGGCTGCGATTAGTTCTGTCAGGCAGCGGCTGCGAACAGTGCGCAGGCCCAGCTGGCACAGGAAATGCGCCAGGCAGCGTCGTGTCAGGCGCTCGGTCTCGTCCTTCACATTCACGCTGTTGCCAAAGCGCTCGGCCACGCGGTCCATGATAGCGCGGTGAGCTTCAACGGGTTTGGTATCGCGGTAACCCATGAGTTGCCAGCGTAGCCAATATGCGATTTCAGACAGGCGGTGAGGAAAATGATTCAACATAGCGATAATATACGGTAATCATATCGTCATGCCACGTAATATTTCTAAGCCAAAAAGATGAGCCAGCATAAATTACGCGCCGCTATTTATTTCGTAGCCTCGACGCTATCGTCACTCATCACCTTTTTATTGCTGCCGGTTTTTACCCATGCGCTGTCTGCCGCTGAATTAGGGCAGTATAGCTTGTTTCAATTGGTGGTAAGCGCGTCGCTGCCGCTGGTGAGCCTGACGCTTAGCACCGTTATCGGTCGGCAATTTATTGAGCTGCAAGGGGCAGCCTTTTCACGTTATTTTAGTAGTTGTTTCTGGCTGAGCTGGGGCAGTTTTATCGCCATCTGCGCGCTGGCTTGGCTCTTGCAGTCGGTGCTGTTAGAGTGGCTAAAGCTGGAGCCTTTCTGGATTTGGATGGCTTGTATCTGCGCAGCCGCGCAAGGGTTGCTCTCGATCATGGTGACGATGAATACCATTCAAAAAAAGGCCATGCAATATGCCGCCTGGCGCATTGTGAGTGCTACGCTGATCGGCTTTTCAGCACTGGTTGCAGTCTATGTGTTTCATTGGGGATGGCAGGGCATTGCCGGTGCGCAAGCAGCCATATCGGCGGTTATTATTATAGCGTTGGCACTTGCCATGTATCGCCACGGGTGGTTGCGCGGCCAAGTCGATAAAGCTGATAGCAAACACGCGCTGCATTATAGCACGCCTTTAGTGGTGCATGCGCTGGCTGGGATGGTGGCAACGCAAGTGACGGACCGTTTGTTTGTGTCTTACTATCTGGGCATTGGCGAGGTGGGTGTGTATCACGTGGCGCAGCAGCTTGCGATGGCGATGTGGCTTTTTGTCAATGCGATCAACTTGGCCTGGACGCCGTGGTATTACGAGCGCATGAAAGAAGGAACGCCCGCCGCACAGCGCAAAATTGTGGTGGCGACTTATCAGCTATTTGCGTTCATGTTGCTGGCGGCAGGGCTGTGCATCGCCATATTATGGGTGCTGTTTCCGTATCTGATTGGCGATGGTTTCGAGAAGGCGCGTTATTTATTCCCCTTCCTGGTGATCGGGTTTGTCTTTAACGGTATGTATATGATTACCTCGACCGCGCTGTTTTATTCAGGCCACACCAAATGGATTGCGATTACCACCGTATCAACGGCGCTGATAGGACTCGCATTAAACGCACTGCTCGTACCCTCGGTGGGTATGTGGGGCGCGGCCATCAGCACCATGCTTTCGATGGTTGCGATGTATGTCATCGTGTGGGGAATTGTAATGCGGCGCTTTACGCTGCCTTGGCGTCTTGCGCGAGCAGATGCTTAATCGCTTCCGGCGAGGGATAGCTAATCAGTACGGCGCGATGCGGTCCTTGATGCACAAACATGCTGCCTGCTGCGGCAGCCGAGGCTTTTCCTTCGGTGAGCGCCGCCCGTAAATCGGCGACGCTGGCCGCGCCACCATGCGCAATCACCGGTACGTTGACAGCTGATGCCACGCGTGCCGTAAGCTCCAGATCATAGCCTTGGCGGGTGCCTTCCTGAGTGATGGAGGTGATCATGATTTCACCGGCACCGTGCGCAACCACATATTGCGCGAGCTTAACCGGATCCCAGGATGTTTTTTGCTTGCCGTTATGCACATAGCAACGCTCGCCCGATAACCAGCTTTTTTTCGTATCAATGCTTACCACCACCGACTGCGAACCGCTGAACTGGGCAATCTGGCCAATGAGCTCAGGGTTGAGGCAAGCATGTTTGTTTAAGATGATTTTTTCGATACCGAGCCGGAACAGGCGCTGCGCTTGCTCAAGCGTGGCAATACCGCCGCCGTAAGAAAGCGGCATAAAACTTTCCGACACCAGATCCTCGATATAGCTGAAATCAGGGCTGTGGCCGCTGATATCGAGTACGATAATTTCATCCACCTCTTTTTCATTAAAGATGCGCATGGTGTTGATGGGATCACCCACATAGGTGGGGTGCTTGAATTGCTGCGTCTTATACAGACCACGCTCTTTCAGCAATAAAATAGGGATGACACGGGGACGGGTTTGGTTCATATGGCAGCAAAATTCTTCAGTAGCGCCATGCCGAAGCGATGGCTTTTTTCCGGATGAAACTGCACGCCCATGATATTGCCTTGCGCAGCAGCAGCGCAAAAGCGGTAACCATAATCGCAGGTGGCGATGCTGTCTTGCGCCTGTTCCGGCTGGGCGTGATAGGAATGCACAAAATAAAAACGCGGATCGTTCATGCCTGCAAAGAGCGGATGGCCTTGATGGCTAATCGATTCCCAGCCCATATGCGGCACTTTTTGAGTGGAAGAGAGCTTGTCGCTGTCGAACTTCACCACCTTGCCTTTAAGCCAGGCAAGCCCTGGATACCCGCCTTCTTCACTGCGACTAAACAGCAGTTGAAACCCCACGCAAATACCCAGCACCGGTTTTTTATCCTCAAGCGCGGCCTGCTTGAAGGCAGATAGCAGGTTAGAGGCCATGAGCTGCTTGGCGCAATAATCATAGGCGCCCACACCTGGTAAAATCACATGGGTTGCAGCGGTAATGTCATCGGGCATGCGCGCAGCTGATGCTTTAAGGCCGACTTTCTTATACATATTGAGCACCGAACCAATATTGCCGGCGCCATAATCTATGATAGCGATGTTGACTTGCATGGTGCCAACGTATATCTCAAAAACAAAAGTTGCAACCGGTAGCCCTCATGCCTGCTCAGAATAGCTGCTATGTGTGTATTATGGATGACACCGATCCGGATATTATCTATTCGGGCGAGCAGGGCTGTAATCATTGTATCAATGCGAGAAGACGCATTGCCGAGGAATATTTCCCCAACGCAGAAGGCGAGGCATTGCTAGCGCGTCGTGTTGAGACGATACGCGATGCCAGCCGAAAAAATCAATATGATTGCGTAGTGGGTATTAGCGGCGGGGTGGATAGCAGCTATGTGGCGCTGAGGGCAAAAAAACTGGGGCTTCGCGTATTGGCCGTGCATCTGGATAATGGCTGGAACTCGGAACTTGCAGTTAAAAACATTGAAAATATCGTGGTTAAACTCGGCATTGATTTAGTGACCCATGTGATTCGCTGGGAAGAAATCAAAGACCTGCAGCGAGCCTATTTTGAGGCGGGCGTGGTAGATGTGGAAGCCATTACCGATCATGCGATTTTCGCGGTGCTGTATCATCAGGCGGCGAAACATAATATCCGCTATATTCTGTCGGGCAGCAACGTGGCAGGTGAGTCGATTATGCCGACGGCCTGGAGCTATGATCAGCGCGATGTGCGCAATCTGAAGGCCATACATAAACGCTATGGCCGCGCGCCGCTTAAAACCTTCCCGCTACTGTCTCCCAGCCGTTTTCTCTATTACGTCTTTGCCAAGCGGATTAAATTCCTGCCGATCCTTAATTACATGCCTTACGTGAAAACCGATGTGATGGAAGAGCTGGCTCGTGAGCTGGATTGGAAGCCCTATCCGAATAAACATGGCGAATCGCGCTTTACCCGCTTTTTCCAGGATTATTACCTGCCGACGCGCTTTAGCTACGATAAGCGCAAAGCGCATTATTCCAGCCTGATTGCCGCCGGCCAAATGGCCAAGGAAGATGCGCTGGCACATATGAATAAACCGGCTTACCGGCCCGAGGAGTTAGACAGCGATTTGGAGTTTGTGCTGAAAAAGCTGGAATATAGCCGTGAGGAATGGCAGCGTATCATGCAAGCGCCGACAAAGAAACATCTTGATTTTCCTAATAATTACTGGATGTTTTCCCCTAAGAATGGTATTACGCGCTATATTAAGCGCTATGCGAAGGCAGGAGTAGGATAAGTTGGCACAAGAATCATTGGGATTTGCCCTGGTTGGCTGTGGGCGGATTGCGCAAAAACACGCGGAAGTTTTGTCGAGCAAAATAAAGCAAGGCCGCTTGGTTGCCGTATGCGATATCGTGGCCGAACGCGCTAAAGAGCTCGGCGAAAAATACAAAGTTCCCTATTACACCGATATGCATGAAATGATGCAGGCGCAACGCGCTGCGGTGGATGTCATCACGATTCTGACCGAAAGCGGTTATCACGCACGTGACTGCCTGGCGCTCACGCAATATGGCAAACATATTGTGGTGGAAAAGCCAATGGCGCTTACGCTGGAAGATGCCGATGCGATGATTGCTGCCTGCGACCGCGCGGGGGTTAAACTCTTTGTGGTAAAACAAAACCGTTTCAATCTGCCGGTGCAGCGCATGCGCAAAGCATTGGAGCAGGGGCGTTTTGGTAAGTTGGTGATGGGTACGGTGCGTGTGCGTTGGTGCCGCACGCAGGCCTATTACGATCAGGCTAGCTGGCGTGGCACTTGGGCCTTAGACGGGGGTGTGTTCACCAACCAAGCGAGTCACCATATTGATTTGCTGGAATGGATGCTGGGTGAACCTGAATCCGTATTTGCTTATGCCAGAACAGCGCTGGTGAATATCGAAGCGGAAGATACGGGTGCGGCGGTGATCCGCTTTAAAAGCGGCGCGATCGGTATTATCGAAGCCACTACTGCGACGCGTCCTAAAGATACGGAAGGTTCACTCTCGCTTCTGGGTGAGCGCGGCATGGTGGAGATTGGTGGCTTTGCCGTCAATCAAATGAAAATCTGGCAATTTAGCGATATGAAACCAGAAGAAGCAGGTAACTTGGATGACTATAGCGAATTTCCGCCCAACGTGTATGGCTTTGGTCATGCGTCGTATTTGAATCATGTGGTCGATGCGGTTTTGCATGGGCATCCGTCGCTGGTGGATGGGCTGGAAGCGCGCAAATCGCTGGAGCTGATTCACGCACTGTATCGCTCGGTTGAAACCGGTGAGCAAGTGACAATGCATAACCGCGACAAGATTATCAAGCTAGGGAGCAAAGCAGCATGAGCTCAGCTGCGGCGTCGGCACAGCCAAAACGTCAGGGCGATATTCCCCTGGTGAATTTGGCGCGGCAATATCAAGAGATTGAAAGCGATGTGAAGCTTGCGATCGAGCAGGTTCTCAAAGATCAGCAATTTATTTTAGGTCCGCACACCAAGCGCTTTGAAGAGGCGTTTGCGAAACTGCTGGGGGTTCCGCAGGTGATTGGCTGCAGCAATGGCACGTCGGCGATCTCGCTGGTGTTGGAAGCGTCCGGCGTGGGTGCAGGCGACGAGGTGATTACCGTGTCGCACACATTTATTGCCACGGTCGAAGCGATTTACCGCGTGGGTGCTACGCCGGTATTCATTGATATTGATCCGGCGACCTACAACATGAATCCGGCGCTGATTGAAGCGGCCATTACCCCACGCACCAAGGCGATTATTCCGGTGCATATTTACGGCACGCCCTGCGACATGCAGGCGATCATGGCAATTGCTGATAAACATAATTTGCTGGTGGTGGAAGATACGGCGCAAGCGCATATGGCGGCCTTTAATGGTAAGCCGCTGGGACTTTGGGGCAAGGCTGCGACCTATAGCTTTTACCCAGGCAAAAATTTAGGCGCGTACGGTGATGCGGGCGCCATCGCCACGGGTGATGAGCAGCTGGCTCAGCGCGTTCGCCAATTGCGCGATCATGGCCGCATGGCCAAATATGAGCACGATATGATCGGTCATAATGAACGCATGGATGCGATACAGGCTTCGATATTATCGGTTAAACTGCCGCATCTGACACGCTGGACCGAGAACCGCCGGATGCTCGCAAACCATTACCGCAAACGGCTGGACGGATTTAAGATCATGCAATCGCCTGCGGGCGGTGAAAGCGTCTATCACCTGTTTGTGCTGGAAGTAAGCAACCGTGAACAAGTGCTGGATACGCTGAAACAAGCCGGTGTGCATGCGGGCATTCATTACCCCATACCGGTGCATAAACAACCAGCGGTAACTGCACGACTGCCAAAAACACTGTCGCTGCCAGCAACAGAATTAGCCGCCTCGCGCATCATGAGCCTGCCCATTTGTGGCAGCACCACTACTGATGAGGTGGATTATGTGTGCGATGTATTTTTGGGTGTTGCCAAACCATGAGCGGTTATATCCATCCTTCTGCGATTATCGATGAAGGCTGCCAGATTGGCGAAGGTACGAAGATTTGGTGTTTCTCTCATATTCTGCCTGGCGCAGTCATTGGTGATAATGTGATCATTGGCCAGAACGTGTTTATCGGAAGCCTGGTACGCGTTGGCAATCGCTGCAAGATTCAAAATAATGTGAGCCTCTATACCGGTGTAATTTTGGAAGATGGCGTGTTTGTCGGCCCATCGGCCGTGTTTACCAATGTGCTCACCCCGCGTGCGGAAGTAGAGCGCAAAGATGAATTCATGCCGACCCATGTGGACCGCGGTGCAACGATTGGGGCAAACGCCACCATCGTTTGCGGCAATAGCATTGGTGCCTATGCCACGATTGGCGCAGGCTCGGTGGTGACCAAGCCGGTTCGGCCACATGCACTCATGGTGGGTAATCCAGCGCAGCAGATGGGCTGGGTGAGCCATGCGGGTGATGTCTTGCCGCCATCGCTGGTGTGCCCGCGCGAAGGCCGGAAATACCAGGTAACACCCGCCGGCGCATTGGTGGAGAAGGTGTAAGTATGCGCATTTGGTATCTCAATCATTATGCCTCCACCCCCGATCAGCCGATGACAGGGGCTTATTACTTGATGCAGGCCATGGCGGAAGAGGGGCATGACATTACGGTGTTTGCTTCCGGCTTTCACTATCACCGCCGCAAAGAACTGCGCTTGTCGGGCAGGCTTTTTTCTAAGCGCGAAAATTTTGGCCCACTGAAATTCATTTGGATTCGTACCATTCCCACGACGGGCAGAGCACTGACGCGCTTTCTCAATATGCTGAGCTATACCTTTGTAACATTAGGTGTAGCCCTGTTTACCAAACCCAAACCTGAAGTAATTATTGCCACTTGTCCGCATCCATTTGCGGGTGCATTGGGCTGGGCTTTATCTAAATGTTTCCGCGCAAAATTTGTGTATGAAATTCGCGATATTTGGCCAGAAAGCCTAACCGAAGGTGGTGTGGTCTCGACGACTCATCCGCTGGTGCGCTTGATGTATCACCTGCAACGCTTCTTATATAAGAGAGCTGATTTAGTAGTAAGTGTATTGCCCAAACTCGATAGTTATCTCGAAGAACGCCATATTGCGTATCAGCAGTTTTTATGGGCACCCAACTGCGTATTGATCGATGCAGAAAAACTACCAACGCCGCATGATATTGCCTATCAGCCCAGCCCATTTATTATGATGTATCTGGGCGGGCATTCGCGCTATCAGCGTCTCTATACTTTGTTGGATGCCGCGCTAATCCTGCAATCGCAAGGCGTCAGCTCTATTCGCCTGGTTCTGGTTGGTGATGGGTCGGAAAAGCAAAATCTGATCGAGAAAGCAC
Source organism: Rickettsiales bacterium (assembly GCA_033762715.1). Lineage (GTDB taxonomy): Bacteria > Pseudomonadota > Alphaproteobacteria > Rickettsiales > SXRF01 > JANRLL01. The sequence goes on from JANRLL010000016.1 coordinate 226,765, forward strand.
GTTCGATGGGGCTTACAAATATTGAGTTTTGGGATTCCGTGCCTCGCAGTGAGATTATGTCAGTAGCGGCCAAAGCGGATGCTTTCTTGTTGCATTTTCAGGCCGTGCCTTTGCTCAAATACGGCATTAGCAACAATAAGCTCTGTGATTATATGTTAGCTGCGCGTCCGATTGTATTTGCAGCAGAAGCAATCAATAATGCGGTAGAAGAAACCCGCTCAGGTGTTTCGATTCAACCCGAAAATCCACAAGCCATGGCAAGTGCTATCCAGCAACTTGCACAATTATCACCTGCCGAACGACATGAGATGAGTGTGCGTGCGCAAGCGTATGCCATCGAACATTATGATGTGCGCAAACAAGCGCAGAAATTGACCGCCGTTTTAGCTAAAATCTCTAAATAAAAAAGCCGCACCAGGCGACTTTTTGGAAAATGGCGGACCCGGAGCGACTCGAACGCCCGACCTTTTGATTCGTAGTCAAATGCTCTATCCAACTGAGCTACGGGTCCTTATCCAATTTTGTTATGTTTGCCTGCTTACTTGCATTTTTTACGCTTCGGTTGCTTATGTAAGATTAAACTACATCCCGCTACCGTTCCCAAAAACGCTTCGCATCAGGTTAAACCTAACGAAATTTCTACCATCGATCGGTAGAAGAGGCGGCAAACTAGCTAAGTTATCTTAAAATAACAAGGGTTTTTTATAAATGCTCGTTGACCCCCCTGGGGCTTTTAATTATCATGTAAAGCATAATCAAATAAGGATAATTTGATGCGTACCTCATCAGTCGTTGCTTTTTCAGCCGCTCTTGCCACATTGGCTCTTCCCTTCGCACTCTCTGCTGAAGTAGGAAGAGTAGGTGCGCCTAACTATGAAAGACCTATTCCTCCAGGCAAACAGCGTAACGAAAAAACCCTAGGAAATGCCCCATTAGAGCAAGCGCCTGATGATTTATCGCAATCGTCTTCCGCGCCGGCTTCGCCGCAGCCAGAAGATGATGCCTGGACACGCCAGAAAGATGGCGGACCATTGGTATTTGAATATAACAAGCCACAACAAGCAGCACCCACCAAATCATATGTGGAAGAGGCAGAGCCCGCTAAACCAGCTGGACCAACCAAGCCCCTCGTGGTGGTACGCTTTAATCAGAAGCGCGTTTATTTCCAGCCAAGCCTGGATCTGGGTGTGAAGTTGGCGCAGGAAAAAGATCCGAAGGCACATTTCCATGTAGTGTCATCGATTCCTAAAGGCCTAAGCAAACGCCAAAAGGAAAATGCGAAACAGAACCTACAAGAGGTGCTAGGGCATCTCAATAGCAAGCGCGTGACGAACGTGAGTTTTGAAACCAAAGAATATGATGGTGACACACAACAAGTCACTGTTGACGTCAGTCGCAAACCATAATCTAGAAATAATTAGGCGAACGAACCTAAGCCGTAGGCAATTAGCCTTGGCGTGCTTTGAAACGTGGGTTCTTTTTGTTGATCACGTATACGCGGCCTTTACGACGAACTACACGGCAGTCTTTGTCGCGTTTTTTAGCAGATTTTAATGAGCTCAACACTTTCATGGTCTTATTCCCGCAATATAAAATGAGAGGCACTTCTAGACTATCTAACTAACTGTTGTCAACCGCAATTCTGCAGCTTTATGCAGCCTGGTTGATTTTTGTGGCCGTTTCGGTGGCAATGCTCGTGGTTAAATGGGTAACTCCGTGGCGAGTTTTCTCCCAAAAATAAGGTTTTACAATAAGTTGCCATAGAGCTTTGTAGCTGGCTACAGAATGGAGGAATAAATAGAGCGGATAGCAGGCAACGGCCATGGCCATATTGGCTTGGTCCGAACGGTAAAGCCGCCAGCAATAGCTGGTAAAATACCAATGGCTTAAGACATGAATAGCCAGGTTGATAACGCCTGCCCAGATAAGCCATAGAGGGAAGGGAGTGTTTTCCAGGGTGATAAGTTCGGCTGCCCATAAACCCATAATCAGCCATACGAGCGGTGCGCTGACGAAAGCAAAACACGATAGGCCAAAGGTACATTGAATCCCAATAAAGCCTTTAAGCCCCAGCGTGCGATACATGGTAATGGGCCGGCGCATATGGACCAGCCAGGTTTGCATATAACCTTTGATCCACCGCGAACGTTGCTTGATCCAGGGAATGATCGAGATAGGGCATTCTTCCAAAGTATAGGAATCTATCATGGCTGTTTTCCAGCCGCGGCTTGCGATACGGATACCTAAATCAGCGTCTTCGGTCACGTTATATGGATCCCATTCGCCGAGCTCGCGCAGGGTTGAAAGGCGGATATGGTTGCTGGTGCCACCGAGCGGAATAGGTATGCCCAGGCGCTCAAAGCCTTTCAGCATGACGTGAAACAGCATGGCATATTCCAATGAGAAAAAGCGCGTAAGCCAATTTTCACTGGCATTGTAATAGTTGAGTCGCGCTTGCACGCAGACCACATCTTCCGGCAATGCACGAAACGCAGCAATCGCCTTTTTCAGCTGCTTTGGTTCAGGCCGATCATCCGCATCGAAAATCGTGATGTATTCTCCACGCGCAAAACGTAGCGCATAGTTGCAGGCCTTGGGTTTAGTGCGTGGCTGGCTGGGTGGAACGCGAATAATGTCAAAATTATAATGCGGCTTACAGCTTTGAGCTGCCTGCAACGTCTCTTTATCATCTGCTTCCAGTACCAGTTTGATGTCGAGCTTGGCGCGCGGATAATCTAAATCATACAGGTTGCGTAGTAACCCATCCACGCTTTCGGCCTCACGATACATTGGCACTAAAATCGTATAGAGCGGAAGCTCGGCTTCAGGAACAGGAGGATGAAATTGCGCAACGGTTGCGCGTTGTCCCCAGGCAAAAATTTGGCATTTGAACAGGGTGTTTAGGAAATATGCGGCATGGCAGATGATGCCAATCGACACCAATGATAATTTAGGAAAGGTAGAGGATAATATTAATGTGGTTGCGGCAAGGCCGATCAGAAGCCAGCGCCAGTTGGCGGCCATACTGGTGCGTGCTGAGGCGAGGGGGAATTGTTGCCACAGCAAAAGCCTGCTTTCTTCTTCCAACGCGTTGCCGAAAGATTGTTCGATCGTACGGCGTATATCAAAAGGCGAAGTGATTACGTAGGAAATGCGGTGTCCAAAAGTGGATTGGGCCCAACTGATTACAGCATCCGATAATTCGGTGGTGGCGATAATGATTTGCTCATCGCGTTGGCGCCATGGAATCGCACGCAACTTTAGGCACACATTAGGATCGGCTTGCTTAAGCAAATCAGGATCCGGTGGTGTTTTGAGCAAATTGACAAAGGCCAGCCCATAATGCTCAGCGATCGCGCGATATAAATTGAGGTAATTCACACTGCCTTCGGCAATCAGAATATCACCTAGCCGCTCTCCGCTTATCGCTTGGAGCCGGAGCGCTTGATCTAGCTGCTCTTGTTCGATCAGGCTATGCTTTACCAGTAGTGAGCCAAGCAATGCAGTTTTCATTAGAAACGCCTCCATAATGCAAGCATGCCGCCATAGCCATCACCGGTATTCACACCGGCGATATTAGAAAAGGCACCTGCCTGCACTGAAAAATCATCGAAATGATATAAGGTCGAGAACTGTATTTTAGACAGATTATAATCATCGCCAGAGGATTGGCTAAAGCCGGTGTTGTTCGATGAGGTACGGTACGTCAGAAAGAATTGTGGCAGGAGTTCGATGCGCTCGGCTACTTGAATACCGGCGGTTGCGCCAAAACGTATCTGATCACCTGGGTTGCCACTACGGTGGCGATAGCTGCTGTCGAGATTAATATAATGATGATAACCAGCAAAATCAAAGCCACGGCCGATGCCAATCGATGGGCCAAAATCAACATGTTTGCTGCCGATATTATTGCTGGCTTTTTGTGGTGTAGGGCTAGGTAGCTTTATCTGCGGTTCAAACGATACCATGAACCCATGACCTTCATAAATCGGCGTGCGTGCGAAAAACTCGCTATCGCCCATGCCCCATGACGTTTGCTCGGGTGAGGTTGGGCTGTTGGCCGAATGGTTGCGCTCAAAGGAAAGATTGGTGCCAAAGGTCCAACGCTCGCTATAGCCGTATTCAATATAGGGATTGAGTTCTTGCTTGGTAAAAAGCGGCTGTGCTCTTTTCTCGCCCTTATTATCAAAGTAATGACCGGCGCTGTAATAGACCGTGTTCATCACGACTAGGCCTTTATCTTCTTTTTGAAGCCAAGCACCAGCAAAGCTTGGAGTAGGTAGTAAGCAAAAGAATAGCATGCCACTCAAAAGGCGTTTTCTCATGCACATGCTTCCTTGCTTGAATCGTTTTAATGAAGGCCTACCTTGGCAGACAGGACTATTAATGTATTTTACGCTCAATATCGGATACGGCAAGCTTGATTACATCATCGTGTGACATGGTGGAAACATAGTCTGCAATGATGGTGCGTGCAGCGGCGAGCGCCACATCAACTACATGATTTTTTACGTCATTAATCGCATTTTGCTCTTCTTGAGCGATTTTCGCTACCGCATGTTTCGTGCGCTCATCAAGGGCTGCTTTAGCATCGACTTCAGCTTGCTGGGTCATCAGGTCAGCCTGTTTGCGGGCATCCAGCAACATGGCTTCCGCTTCTTTCAGGTAGTTGGCTTGCTTGGTTTTATAGGTAGCAAGCAAGGCCTCCGCTTCTTCGCGCAGCGCACGCGCTTGATCGAGTTCAGCTTTAATATTAGCTGCACGTTTATCTAAGCCGCCAGCAATCAGGCGTGCCAGCTTTTTATAGGAAAGGGCAATCAGCACAGCAAAAGCAACAGCAATCCAGAACTTGGGATTTTCTAACATGGTCTATTTCCCTTGATTGGCTTGAACCGCTTTTTTCACAGCATCACTATTGGGTGATACGTGCAGCAGCTTTTCAACGATCAATGCAGTCAGCTCTGTCGTTGCTGGCGAGAGTGAAGTCAGCAATTCTTGTTTACGCGCTGCAATTTTTTTAGTGGCTTCTGTAAGCTTTACGGCAATCTCAGCATCCAATTTTTTGGACGCTTGATCTATACGTGCGTTATTCGCTTGCGTAGCATCATTGATAAGCTGCGTGGAACGCTCGCGCGCATCCGCCAATACATGTTCATAATCCAACCTGGCTTGTTCCGCCTGAATTTTGAGCGATTGCGCTTGATCGAGATCAGACGCTGCCGTGTTTTTCCGGCCTTCTAGCACATCCAACAAAGGAGGTAGCACCAGGCGCGATAGCACGAGGTACATAAGCGAGAAGGTGATGGCTAGCCAAAATAGCTGAGAGGCAAACCAGGTTGGATCTAATTGTGGCATGTGTCCGACGTATTATTTAATTACGAAGAGGAGGATGAAGAGGCCACCCACGCAGAAAATACCGAGTGCTTCCACCATACCCGCGCCGAGCAGGAAGTATTTAGCGAGTTTTGGTTCTGCAGATGGGTTGCGAGCAATACCTTGCAACAGAGCAGCAAAAATATTGCCTACGCCGATAGCTGCACCGAGTGCGCCCAGAGCCATGAGGCCAGCGCCGATATATTTCAAGCCTTCGGCGAGGTATTTGTATGATTCTACTTCCATAGTACGAGTCCTTTAGTTGGTTGAGAGGTTAAGAAAAAATCAGTGCAAATGAAGCGCATCGTTTAGGTAAACGCAAGTGAGAACTGTGAAGATATACGCTTGCAATACCGCGATGAATATTTCGAAGCCGGTGAAGATCAGCACAAAGCCAAACGGCAGCCAGCCGCCGAGAATGCCCATCATGACAATAAAGCCAGCGGCAATTTTTAAGATCATGTGGCCTACCATCATATTGGCAGCCAAACGAACCGATAAGCTGATCGGGCGCGACAGATAAGAAATGACCTCGATCACATACATGAGCGGTGCCATCCACCAGGGGGTGCCGTGAGGGAGGAAGAATTTAATGAATTTAATCGGGCCGTGCTTGATGATCGCAAGCAGCGTGACGCCCACAAATACGGCGCCGGCTAACGCAAAGGTGACGATTAAGTGGCTGGTTACGGTAAACGAACCAGGCAGCATGCCAAACACGTTACAAAACAGAATGAACATGAATAGCGAAAAGATGATGGGAAAATATTTGAGGCCTTCTTTACCACAATTGTCACGAATGAGGCCTTGGATAAATTCAATTAATACTTCAGACGAAGACTGCCAACGGCCAGGCACCAGCTGGCGCTTGCGGACACCAGCAAGCATGAACGCGATAATCGCAGTAGCGGCAATGATCATCCACAGCGACGCATTGGTAAAACTTAAGTCGGTTGCGCCGATTTTAAATGGAATGAGGGGGGTCACCTCAAATTGTGCGAGTGGGCTATGATGTTCAGCTTCTGACACGACGTAATCCTTATTAGTATCTCGATCCAACTTTACGGCAATTTTTGGACATTACGCAGCATGTTACGAAATCCTGCGGCAACACCAAGAAAGAAGCCAATAATCACTAAGAAAGGTGATGTCTCCAACCAACGATCCAGCATGAGTCCTAAAAAGAATCCCACCGCGGTGCCTGCAACCAAATCGATGCCCATTCGCACCGCCATGCCCAGACTTTCATTGGCAACATTAGGATCGTCACCTTCTTCGCCGCTTTCAAGATGGCGTGCTTTATCCAGTTTTTGCTGAAGGTTTTCCAGCGAATTATCAGGTTTTGACACAGTGCCTCTCGAAAGCGTGCGCAATGTATGAATAGGTACGCATGATGTCAAGCGTATTCAATTGGCTTTTTCCACTATATTTAGCGTTTGTTGGCCAGCTTCAAATCAATGAATTGTGATACCGCTTCCACCGTGCGCTCACCGCTATATACTTCGCCGTCGATGAAGATATATGGTGTATGCGGCAGTTTCAGCTCATCATTGGCAATTTTCTTGATGTTGAGCACGCGCATCTCACGATCAGTGTTGTTGAGACAGCCTGCAAACTGTTCTTTGGATAAGCCACCCACACTGGAAATGGTCTCTAAACCAGCGAGATAGTTAGGATCAAATGCCCATTTATTTTGCGCATCAAACAATACTTTGGAGAAAATGAAATAGCGCTTTGGATCTTGTTCACCCACACAATGCAAGAGCAGCGCAGCTTTTAGTGCGGGCTCATTGAGCGGGAATTGGCGAAGGATATAGGCTACTTTGCCAGTCTCTACGTATTTTTTCTCGATTTCTGGCATCACTTTTACGGTGAAATGCGCGCAATGTGGGCAGGTCATCGATACATAGTCAATGAGTACCACTGGTGCTTTGCGGTCACCCATCACAAAATCATCCGATAAAGGTGCTTCTAGAATAACACTGGATTTGGTCATGCCGCCGCTGCTTAAGAAGGGCTTTAGCGTATTTTCGCCGGTCGAGGTGATCACCTCTTTTTCTGGTTTGGCTTCAGGTTTGTTTTCTACAGGCGCTGCTGCTTGCGCGTAGGCTGTAGAAGAGAGCACTGCAGATAAAGCGATAGCAATAAACCAGGAACGCATAGGAAAGACCTCCATAAAATGATAGCAATTTCTATTGCGATTTTCGAGGATGCGCAACGAGAATTATTCGGAGTGTAGTGTGTTGGCAAATGAAGCGAGCGCTGCCTTTAATTCAGGGTCTTCTACTTGATTAGCCGTTTCGATGCAGCTTTTTGGCAGAGTTGATTTGTTTTTAGGAGCAGCAACTGTTTTGGAGAGTTTCTGTGTGGTAGGAAACGTATGGCTGATAACGATACGCTCCACCGCACGATAACCAAAATAAAGCGACAATTTTTCTAATATGATGGGCTGCAAATGTTGGATCTCTGGGGCAAAGCCATTTTGCACGGCAATAGTCAAGGTGCCACCGCTGGTTTTACCTTTAGGGAACGTAAGCTTCTCAGGCAGGCTGCGAGTGGCAAGTGATTCGCCTACAACACTCGACCATTGGGTAATAAGGCGGCTGCTGGCCAGTCCTTTTTCTTTGAGAATAGGGCGTATGAGGGGCTCGATGCAGCCATTGAGCGGCTTGGGAAACAGTGAAAAATAGCGCTTAGAGGGATCCTTGCTCATGCGGCTTGCTCAAGCAACGCACGAATAGGGGCATAGCTGCGGCGATGATGCGGCGACACGCCATGGTTTGCCAGTCCTTTTTGGTGCAGGCTGGTGCCGTAGCCGGCATTGCGTTCCCAACCGTAATGCGGATATTCCAGGGCAAGCTCAGCCATGATGCGATCGCGCGTGACTTTGGCAATGATGCTGGCTGCAGCAATCGACAGGCAAATAGCATCCCCGCCAACCACCGTTTTAACCGCGCATGGTAAGGCCGGAGGCTGATTGCCATCGACCAATGCAAGCTGAGGCAACTCCGGCAGGGCTTCTACCGCGCGCAACATTGCGAGTTTGGTAGCGGCCAGAATATTGAGGCGATCGATTTCTTCCACGCTTGCGATGCCCACGCCAATTTTGGCGCAGCTCTGGAGTGCTTCAAACAATGCTTCGCGCTGTGATAAACGCAGTTTCTTGGAGTCATCTATGCCGCTGGGTAAATTACGGGGATCTAATATAGCTGCAGCAGCCACAACAGGGCCTGCCCAGGGGCCACGCCCTGCTTCATCAACACCTGCTACGATCAGCCCGCTTTCCGCTTCCAGCGTATAGTCGGGCATGTATTAGCCTTCTTTGCCAGGGGCGGGGAGTTTAGCCACAGGTGCCAGTGAGCGGTCATAGCTGGGCCATTGATTGTCAGCCAATGCATAGGCCGACAGATTCGGTGTGTCGCTTAGTTCAGAGTAAATCCAGTAATTCGCCATAACCTGCATCACGTAATTACGTGTTTCACCAAAAGGAATGCTTTCGATGAATAACAAGGGGTCATCTTGGGTTAGGCGTTCTTTCCAATCTTTCAGACGGCCTGCGCCCGCATTATAGGCTACCAGCAGATAAATCAAATTATCTTCTACCAAGGAGTTGCCTAGCAGATGATCTACATAATTTTGGCCCAATGTAATATTGAGTACGGATTCGCTGACGACGTCTGGATTATACATTAAGGTTTTTTTCATGAGCGACGCCGTTTGCGGCATAAGCTGCATGAGGCCCAAGGCACCAGCGCCACTTTGCGCTTTCGCGTTGAAGCCTGATTCTTGGCGTGTCAGCGCATAGATCAAAGCAGGATCTACGATAAAACCATATTGCGGTGTCCAGTGCGGCGTTGGATAGCGTGCGAGATCATAGTTGCGATCATCGCCTGACATATAACGCGCAATGCTGATTTGCACCGAAGCTAATTGCATCTTATGCGCCAGTGCCAGCAGCTGCTGTTTTTGCGCTGGGGTCGTATTAGGGAACCAGGCGCGCAACTCTTTTTCCGCATATTCAAACTGATCACATTCAGAGAATGCAATCGTGCGTTTGATGGCAGGAATATCCATCAGGTCATTGAGCATGGCTTGTGTCAGAACGATCGGTGCCGCGTCGAGCTCAAGGCCCATACCTAAGCGTTTGCGAGCCAAAATGCCATAAAAGCTACGGGGCTCTTCGGCAGCCAGATTGAGGTATTTATCGGATTGCTTGGCATGGCCCAGTTTTTCATAGGCGCGTGATGCCCAATAGGCAGCGCCAGATTTAATCCAGGGTGAAGCAATGTCTTTATTTTCATAGATGTTTTTAAACTGCGCAGCGGCTTTCGCTGCTTCGTTGTTTTTCCAAGCATCAATCGCTTTGCGCCAAGCGCTGGCCACTGCTTCCGGTGCACGGTTCAGGCCATTATCATCGCCGTAACCGCTAAGTGGAGAAATTTTGTCACGCGTGATTTGGGTAGGCAGAGGAAGATTCTTCGCCTGCGCTAAATCAACAATCGCCTCATATTTAGGGTGATCGGGATAATTCTTGAGCCATGTCAGCAATTCGGCCGGTGTGGTATTGTATTTGCGGTGCAAATAACGGTCAGCCAGAATCTGCCCCAGCAGAATAGGATCTGAGAGTTTCTCAATGAAAATATCGGCCTGCTGCCAATCAGCACGTTTTTGCGCTTGGAAGATCTCTTTGTACAATAGGCGATCGGTACCCGACAAAATGACAGGCAGCTGAGTCTCAGTTGATTCAGCTATCGTTTTGCCATTTGCGAGCGATTGTATCGCACCCTGCACATGCCATAGTGATTTGGCTACTCCAAATCCCAGTAATACTAGACAGGCGATATAGGTTATGTTGCGTTGATTCCGCATAGGTCAGATATATAGGTGATATTGACCAGACCAGCAAGTTAAAAACTCGTTAATTAACAAATATTAATAAATTTGTAATAATTAGAATTCTATATTAAGATAATGATAATAAATAATTTTTCACCATTAATAGATCAGCCCAGGCTAGGCGCTTCTGCCCTGGCTGGCGCAATAAATAGGATGGGTGATAGATAACGGCGCATTTAATAGGGGTATTCATGTAACCATTTGAATAGTCATATAATTTTCCCCGAAGCCGTGAAATAGATTGCTCTTTCTGGAGCAAACTAGTGGTTGCCACCCCGCCGCATAGTACCAACAGCTTGGGATTGACCAGCGCAATATGCTTTTCGACAAACGGTAAGCAGGTGGTGGTTTCTTCATTACTGGGTTGGCGATTGCCAGGGGGGCGCCAAAATATCGTATTACTGATATAGGCGTTATGCACACGATCTAGCCCGATCGCTGCCAGCATATGATCGAGCAATTGCCCGCTTGGGCCACAAAAGGGGATGCCTTTTTTATCTTCTTCCGCACCTGGCGCTTCGCCAATAAACATAACGGCAGCGCTAGGATTACCATCGGCAAACACGGTGTGGGTAGATGATTTTTTAATCCCACAACCGTCAAAGGCGCGAACGGCGGCTTCCAGCTCGGCGATGCTAGTGCATTGATCGGCGAGCGTGCGCGCTACATGTGCTGCGGCTGAGGGAGAGTGTTGCAAGGACGCTGTTGATGAGCTAGTGCGTGGAGCTTGGTGAGTAGCAGCGCTTGCAGCGGCGGCCTGAGGCGCATGAGGTTCAATTGCAAGCGGCACAAAATGATTAACCGGTGTCTCGTCAATTGCCTCGTCTACACCGGCTTCTAAATACCATTCTAGTAATGCTTTATTAGTCATATTTCGCTATGTTAGTGCAAACTCACGTTAAAGGCCATACCCAATGACAGAAACCATGGAATATGACGTTGTAATTGTCGGTGCCGGTCCGGCAGGATTATCGGCCGCTATCAAGCTACGCCAATTGGCTATAGCCGATAATATAGAGCTTAAAGTCTGTGTGCTGGAGAAAGGCTCGGAAGTGGGCGCGCATATTTTATCGGGCGCCATATTAGAGCCGCGTTCGCTCAATGAATTGATACCAGACTGGCAGAAAAAAGGCGCGCCGCTACAAACGATGGCGCAAAAAGACCATTTCCTATGGCTGTTTAAAAACAAGTCGATTCACCTACCTACGCCGCCTGCCATGCATAATCGCGGCAATTATATTATAAGCCTTGGGCAGTTTTGCCGCTGGCTGGGTAAGGAAGCGGAAGCGCTAGGTGTTGAGATTTTCCCTGGGTTTCCTGCTGCGGATTTGATCGTAGAGCAGGGGCGTGTTGTTGGGGTGATGACCGGTGAATTCGGCCGCTCGAAAACAGGCGAAGAAAAAGCGTCTTACCAACCAGGCATGGCTATCCGCGCCAAATACACCTTGTTTGCCGAAGGCTGTCGCGGCTCACTATCGCAGCGTTTGATGACGCAGTTTGGGTTGCGCACTGATGCCGATCCGCAGACTTATGCTATCGGCATTAAAGAGCTGTGGGAGATTGATCCGGCTCAGCATCAGCCAGGATTGGTGGTGCATAGTGTGGGCTGGCCGATGGATTTTAAAACCTATGGCGGTTCCTTCATGTATCATATGGGTGAACGTCAGCTAGCGATAGGATTTGTAGTGGGGCTTGATTATCAGAACCCGCATCTGGATCCTTTCAATGAGTTCCAACGTTTCAAAACTCATCCGGCCATTGCAAAATATTTGAAAGGGGGACGCCGTATTTCTTATGGGGCGCGTGCGCTCAATGAAGGCGGATTCCAATCCATTCCAAAACTCACATTCCCAGGCGGTGCATTGATCGGCTGTGGCGCGGGCTTCATGAATGTACCTAAAATCAAAGGGACGCATACGGCGATGAAATCGGCAATGCTGGCGGCAGAAGGCGTGTTTGGTGCTATCAAAAACCAAAATGATGCGCGGCTGGAAGCAGGCTATCCGGAAGCGCTCAAGAAAAGCTGGGTTTATGATGAGTTGTATCGTGTGCGCAATATCCGTCCGGCGTTTCATTGGGGTACTCTTGTAGGCTTAGCCTACGCCGCATTTGATACGTATATTTTGCGTGGGCGCGCGCCATGGACCTTGCATCACAAGGCAGATCACCTACAGCTGAAACCAGCCGCCAATATGCCTAAGATCGATTATCCTAAACCCGATGGCGTGCTCACATTCGATCGCCTGTCCTCCGTATTCTTATCGAGCACCAACCATGAAGAAGATCAGCCCGCGCATTTGACACTCAAAGATGAGTCGATACCGATTGAACATAATTTGAAGCTCTATGATGCGCCGGAGCAGCGCTATTGTCCGGCGAGCGTTTATGAAATCGTCAATCGCGATACGACGCCACGTCTGCAAATCAATGCGCAAAACTGTGTGCATTGTAAAACGTGCGACATCAAAGATCCAAAGCAAAATATTGTATGGGTAACGCCAGAAGGCGGCGGTGGCCCCAACTATTCGGCGATGTAATTATACCGTGTAAAAATACTTGGCGTAAGTGGTATGCGCTTTGATGGCGCTTCTAATCTCGTCGGCGACACTGGCTTGATACACGCGCTGTTTCTCATCGATATGAAGGGCAGATTTTGACTCTTCCCGCGCACCAATGAGGGTGGCCATCAGTGATGGATTTTCTACCAACTCTTCGTATTTGAGTATATTGATAGCGTGCCGAGCATCATAATAGCGCTGACAAAAACTATCATACAAAGCCAGCATACGTTGCATACGTGGCCAGTTGTGTGAAATATGCGCGGCTTCTGGCCAAAAGGGCTTGAAATCATCAGCCAATTTCCCTTGAGCGAACGCACGCTGGCCTGATTGCTTGAGCCAGGAAATCATTACGTCTAACGGATGGCGAATGACGGCAATAACAGCAAAATGCCGCGTTGCAATTAGCGCTGGAAGCAGTGCGGTATAGAGCACGTGCTGTTTCATGGCCAAGCTGAAATCATCGGACAAACCATCACGCGTGAAAGCAATGAAGGCGCGCTGGCCTGCCTCATCATAAGGCTGGCGAAAATCATGCAAGCCATCGAGCACTGGTGAGCCATCCGTCGCACGAATATCGGCAATAGGGTCTTTGCTTAAAAGCTGTTGCCGGCGATAGTCAAAATCACGGATGATTTTGTCACAATAAAGCTCAGCAGAGTCGATCTCGGCTGCTTTACGTAACTGCCATACAGGATGATTGATACAGACTGTATTAGGAAACCCATCTAACAGAGCCGCCGCAACGGTTAACCCGCCGCGAGGAATGCCTGTCACGATGATGTCTAACAAGACCTAAATCAGACGTTTTTGTAAGCGATGGGCAAGCCGCTGCTTTTATCCATAACCAGGCTGCCATCTTCATAGGCTGCGGCCATATAGCGGGCACTGCCACTTTTAATGAAAAGGACGGGTTTTACCACCTTGTTATTATGTTTGCGGAGGGCTGTTGCTGCACCACGAGCATCTGGGTTATTTTTACTGCTTTTGCTGCTCATAACGAAATTCCAATTACTTTTAAAAATAGTTCTTTAACGGTCGCGGGATTGTATTAATATAGAAAGCTCATGCAAGTATTATTTAGCATGGATTTTCTTGGCAGTATTTTTGGCGAATAAGGCAATGATTAAAAACAATAAATTACTTTTTTCTCTATGCGTGATTGCGCTCATGAGTGCCTATGCATTGCCCGTATATGCCGCTGAAACCCTGCCAGATACGGATAAAGCCGCGCCTCAGACCAATGCAATTAAGGATGAGACGGTCAATCCGAATGAAACCTTGCCTGGCGAGATTACACCGCTGGCGATTGATGAGAAAAAAGTCGAGGCGCCTGATAGCGGTGGCCAAGGTGGCTTTGCTGGTAATTATTTATCAGCGCTGCATGCGCGCTCCAATGGCAATATCAAAGATTCCATTACCAATTTAGAAGAAGCATACCGCGCAAACCCGCAAAATAAGTCGCTGGTGGTGCAATTGCAGGCCATGATGCTTATGGACGGCATGCTCGATAAAGCAATTGATCTAGCTGCAAGCAGCCCGCCTAAAGATCGCGATACGATTTCACTGCTGCTGTTGGCCTTACGCGATATCAAACAAAACAAACCAGCCGATGCCTCCAAGGTGTTGGATACGGTAGCCGATAGCAATACAGGTCAGCTCTGGATGCCGCTGATTAACGCTTGGTTGGACCTCAGCCAGGGTAAGCTCAAAAAACCGCTTAAAGTTGAAGATGTGAGCGCGGGTATTGGACGTGCAGAAAGTTTGGTGAATTACCACTTGGCGCTGATTAATAATCAGGCGGGCTTTAAAGACGCCGCCATTGAGAATTTTAAAAATGCGATCGAAGATCCACAAAATCCGCCAGGCCATATCATGGAGGCGGTACTTGCCTTCTACACGCAAAATGGCCAACCGGAAGCATTGAAGAAATTAGTATCGACCTATCTAGCAGCGAATTCCGACAGCATGCTCAATAGCAATGCGGTTGTTGTTTCGACCTTGCAGGAGGGTGTTGCCGAAGTTCTATTCACCATGGGCAGCATCATGCTCGAAGCGGAAGTCTATCAAGATGCGGCTATCTATTTGCAGCTTGCCGTGTATCTGCGCCCCAATTTCGATGTGGCAGCGTTGATGCTAGGTAGCGCTTACAGCAAAATGCAGCAATATGATCGCTCCAATGAAACCTATGCTAAAGTAGCGGAAATCAGCCGCCTGCATATGGTTGCCCAATTGCATATTGCCATGAACTATGACCGCATGGATAAAACGACTGAAGCCATTGCTAAGCTTGATGAGATTACCAAGCGCCTGCCAACCCAATATGAGTCGCTGGTGGCTAAAGGTGATTTGCTGCGGGTGCGCTTCCGCTATAACGAGGCAATTGAGGCCTATAACCAAGCATTAGCGCGGATTAATACGCGCAAAAGCCATCACTGGCCAATTCTGTTTGCACGGGGCGCCTCATATGAACGCTTAGGCAAAATTGAGCTAGCTGAACAAGACATGCAAGAAGCGCTGAAGCTGAAACCCGATCAACCCGATGTAATGAATTTCTTGGGCTATAGTTGGGTGGTGCGTGGCTATAAAACGCAAGAAGCCAAGGCGATGATCGAAAAAGCGCTTAAACTGCGCCCGAATAACGGGCAGATTGCTGACAGCATGGGCTGGGCGCTGTATCTCGAAGGCAAATACGAAGAAGCGCTCAAATATTTGGAAAAAGCTACCGAGCTGCTGCCAAGTGATCCGACCGTGAATGATCATCTGGGCGATTCTTACTGGCGCATGGGCCGCAAAACCGAAGCGCGTTACCAGTGGGAACGTGCTCTTTCTTTCTCACCAGAACCTGCCGAAGCGCAGCTGCTTCAAAACAAACTCAAAGATGGCTTACCTGAAGTTGCCAGAAGCACCAACCCGCCCAAAATAGCTGCACGTGAAACTGAGGCAGTTACCAAACAATAATGCCGGCTAAAAGCTACATAGCTCCTGCGAAGCTGAACCTATTTTTACATGTGGTTGGTAAACGGGCGGATAGTTTTCATCTGCTTGAAAGCCTGGTTGTGTTTACGGCCTTTGGCGATCGAGTTACGATTGACCCCCATCCACATCTGGCCTTGGATATTGACGGCCCCTTAGCCGATGCCTTGCATTCGGAGCCCAATAATTTGGTATGGCGTGCCGCACGCTTGCTTGCTGATGCTTTCGGCAAACCAGATAATATTCGCATTACGCTGGAAAAACATATTCCCATTGGCGCGGGATTAGGTGGGGGCTCATCTGATGCGGCGACCGTGTTAATGGCTTTAGCGCAATGGTGGGGCATTGACCCGCAGCATCCTAATTTGGTTACTATCGCAGGCCAATTGGGAAGTGACGTGCCTGTTTGCCTCAACCGTACTTTATCTTGGATGGCGGGAGTTGGAGAGCAAACGCGGCCCATCGCTTCTACGTTTTCCATGCCGGTCTTGTTAGCCAACCCAAGAAAGACCTTGATAACCGCCGATATATTCCGCCGTTATGGGGACGCTTTTTCGCCTTCTGTAGCACCGCCTTCAGACGG
Source organism: Rickettsiales bacterium (assembly GCA_033762715.1). Taxonomy (GTDB): domain Bacteria; phylum Pseudomonadota; class Alphaproteobacteria; order Rickettsiales; family SXRF01; genus JANRLL01. The sequence continues at coordinate 243,151 of JANRLL010000016.1, forward strand.
CATGACAAGCGAGCAGTTGCTTGAATACATCACCCCTATGCAGAATGATTTGGAGCAAGCTGCCATTCAGCTCGTGCCAGAGATTGCGCAGCTGGTATCCGTCTTGCAAAATCTCCCAGGATGTAAGCTCGCACGAATGTCTGGTAGCGGTGCGACGTGTTTTGGGCTATTTACCAATCAAGCCGCATTACAGGCGGCGCATCAACAGATAACCCATACGCATCCTCAGTGGTGGGTGCAACCAACCGAGCTTTTATGAAACGCAATAAAATCCGCTACAAAACGACCATCAAAGAAAAAAAGAGCCTGATACTCAGCGGCAAGGTGTATTTAGAATATATCGATGACGAGGCAATAGAGGCGCCGCAGAAGGGCGATTTGATGGCCTATGCGCGTTGTGATGCGCTACATAGCACCCGCTTTGCTGAGTACGAGGCCACCGGCTTTTCAGGCTATTTTAAACTCGACGTGTATGACGGTAAGCAATGGTGCTTGGTGCTAACCCAAACTATTTTTCCTGAGAATGAAAATTATTTCTCTAAAACGGAACGCCCCATCGATACATATGAATTATGCGCAGAATTATTATCGGGATGGGAGGGCAAGGCCCTCGAGCGCACCTACCGCGAGCATTATGCCCCAGAAGGTGCGCCAGAAGAAGAATAGCAATTAGTTTTTAGCAGGAGAGGTAGACGCAACCGCGCGGGCTTTATCTACTTCTTTTTTCAGCTCATCATAAGACAACGCGCCAGGGAATACCTGATCGTTGATGATGATAGCAGGAGTGCCGCGCAGGCCCATATCATCGGCTACCGCACGCGTTTTATCCAACTCAGCTACCAGTTCTGGTTTCGCCATTTCAGCTTTGAGCTTTTCGCCATTCACGCCAAGCTTTTTCGCGATTTCCAGTAATGATTTCTCATCAAAACGGCCAGTGCCTTTCATGAGCTCTTGGTGGAAGGCGAAATATTTATCTTTAGCAATGCGGTTGACGGCCAATGCTGCCTTTGCTGCATCCACTGAATCTTCACTGAGAATAGGGAATTCTTTAAAGACGATACGTACCTTTTTATCTTCGCTAGCAAGCTTTACGATCGCTGGCAGAAGCTGATGGCAATAGCCGCAATGATAGTCAAAGAATTCAACAATCGTTACGTCTGCTTTAGGATCGCCAATGGAGGGACTGTCTGCATCATTGAATAAAGCGTCTTTATTTTTAGCAATGCCTTCACGCATACGCTTTTCAGAATTTTTCTCTTGTTCGTCGCGATATTTTTGTGCGACTTCAACTAACATTTCAGGATTTTCCATCAACGCTTTTTTGATCAGCGCTGGCAGTTCATCTTTGGTGACAACGTTAGCGTTGTGAGCAGGAGCGGCAGCAACGGGTGCTACTGGCTTTGCGGGCACGGGCACGGCAGCTACAGGAGCAACCACAACCGTGGTTGGATTTGCAGCAGGCGCTGCGGCAGGAGCCGCTGCAGGTACGATGATCGGAGTATTTGCCTGAGGGGCTACAGCAGCGGGTGCAGCTGCTTGTGGCGCTGTTGGCGTAATGGTTTGTGCTGCGGCCATGTGTGCCAATAAAGTGCAGCATGCGGTAGTAATCAGTAACGTACGGCTAAAGGTCATGAATTCCTCCGTGGATGTAAGTGATGATTATGTCTAGCTTTATCGAAACCAAAAGTCCAATGGTAATCTATTTATCATTCTGCATTTTTTGCATGTCCAACGCATGCGCTTTAATGTCAGACGCGCGTCGGTTCGCAGGGCTTTGCTCAGGCAATGTTTTTAATGCCTGCTCTACCTGAACCAATGCTGCCTTAGGATTGTTTTGCAACAGTGCTTCCTCTGCCAGTGCCAATGCGGATAGGGCAAGGTTACCCGATTTGCCATAAGCCGTTGCTAAAAAGCGCCATGCTGTTCCATTTGAGTTATCGAGTTGAGTGGCTCGTTCTAAATGTGCGATGGCACTGGTAAGTAAGGGTGGCTTTTGTGCCAGCTCTACTTTGCCTAGATCGGTAAGAATCAACGAATTATTCGGCACATATTTAATAGCCTTTTCATAATAATTCAGTGCTTCGGTAACTTTGCCGTTTTCAAATAAAATCTGGCCTTTGAGTTCATTCAAATAGGGATCTTCCGGTGCTTCAATAAGCAGCGCATCCATTTCCTTCAAGGAACGGTTAAGGTCGGGCATTTTGTAATAGGCGATGGCACGTGCCATACGCGCAGGAACGCTTTTGTCTGATAAAGGATAATGCTGCAACGTTCTTTCAGGGGATTCAATAAACCCATATAGCTTAGCAAGCATGCGTTGATGCAAAGGCAGCAGATCAGCGGGATAAGTACCTTCGGGGGTATTCGAACGATTCATAGAATCACGTACGTTTTGGATACGCGAGCTCGATAATGGGTGGGTTAATAGGTAGGGATCACGTGAGCCTGGATGTTGACGTTCATTGCGTTGCAATACAGAAAAGACCTTTAACATGCCGCTGGCAGAGATTTTTAATTTTTCCAGAGAACTAAGCGCTGATTGATCGGCGGCTTCCTCGTTTGTACGGGTAAAAGCCAACAGGTTACGCTGCAATGTGTTTTGGCCACCGGTAATAACGGCTGCGGCTGCCCCTGCATCTTGGCTAGCAACCCCTGCCACGGCACCCAGTACAAAGGTCATAATCGCACCTAACTGTGCATTTTTGAGTTTTTCGGTGCCCTTTGCAAGGTGGCCACCAGCGATGTGGCCGGTTTCGTGCGCAATAACCCCAAGTAACATATCAGGTGTTTCACAGGCTAGAATCAGACCTGTATTGATAAACATATTCGATCCGCCCGCTACGAAGGCGTTAATCGTGTCTTCTTGAATGATAAATAATTTTACTGCCGAGGGCTTAAGGCCTGCTACCTCAAAAATAGGATCGGCGTAGCGGCGCAAGCTGGATTCGATTTCGGCATCGCGTATGATCGTGGCTGCAAAGGCAGGCTGGGCAAGACTGATGCCCAGCAGCCATACACAGAGAAGGCGTTTAACCATCGAGGTTAATCATCTTTTGCCACCAACCCTTTCTCTGATCTTTGTCAGAGTCGGAAGGAAATAAATCCGGCGCTGACTGAGTAGGAAGCTGGGTAATTTTGGGCGTATGCACATCTAGCGGCTTAGCTGGTTGCTGAGTGAATGCAGGCAGCTCTGGACGTTCGTAAATCGCTGGCGATTCTTTAATCACCGGTTCACCCGCGGTATGACCATCGGGACCCGCTGATTGCTCGCCACCATCGCGCTCGTTTTTATCGCGCCACCGGCGACGACCACCACGCGAACGGCGATTGCGATTACCGCTGCGCTCTTTACGCTCAGGCGAAGTACCATCTGCTTCCGAAGGCTCAGGCGCATCAGCGTGTACTTCTTCACCGTTTAGGTGAGCTTGCTCTTGGTTGGTGTCCGTACCTTGATGTTCACGACGGTTATTCCCACCACCACGACGGCGACGTCTGTTGCGATTACGATCTCTGCGGCCATCATTAGCTGGCGTGGATTCATCAGATGTCAAAGCTTCTTGCTCTTCTGGTATTTCTGATTCGCTTGCGGTTTCTTCCAAATCGGTGATTGCGATATCGGGTTCACTGAAGCGTGGGCGTTGCTGGTTGCGGTTACGACGTGCATCGTTATTGCGTTCGCCATGTGAACGTTTTACACGCTCTACCGTATAGTCAGATGTATTGAGTGCCGCATCGATCTCAATAGAAATCACCACCGAATAACGCTCTTCGATCATCTTCAGCACATCACGCTTCGTATTGAGTAAATACAGAGCAGTGGCCTGTGGCATCGAGACTTTAACCGCGCTGACATTGCCGGTGCTAGCTTCTTTTTGAATGCTGCGGATAACCTGCATGCTCATAGACTCGCTAGAGCGGATATAGCCACGTCCTACGCAATGCGGGCATTGAACCGTATTGGTTTCAGCAATGCTTGGACGCAGACGTTGACGCGACATTTCAAGCAAACCAAAGGGGCTGATACGGCCGAGCTGGATCTTCGCACGGTCTACTTTCAACGCATCTTTCAAGGCACGTTCAACGGCGCGGCGATTACGCGATTCCATCATATCGATAAAGTCGATCACGATCAGACCTGCTAAATCGCGCAGGCGCAATTGGCGGGCCACTTCGGTAGCAGCTTCGATATTGGTTTTAACGGCGGTTTCCTCAATATTGCGCTCACCCGTGGAGCGGCCTGAGTTGACGTCGATCGAGATCAGTGCCTCGGTGGGGTTTATGACGATATAGCCACCGCTTTTCAGCTTCACCACCGGATCATGCATAGAGAGCAGCTTGTCTTCAATACCGTAAGAGTAGAAGAGAGGGGCATGTCCTGTATGCAGTTTGATTTTCCCCGTATGGCTGGGCAGCAGCAATCGCATGAATTCTTTAGCCGATTGATAGGCCTCTTCGCCTTCGATCACTAATTCATCCATGTCACTGGTATATTGATCACGCAGCGAACGTTTAATGATGTTGCTTTCAACATAGATAAGGGCAGGGGCGGTAGAACGCAGCGTGTCTTCGCGGATACGGTTCCACACCTTGACCAAATAATCATAGTCACGCTTGATTTCAGCACGCGTACGGCCCATACCGGCGGTACGGATAATCACACTCATGCCGCTTGCGAGCTTTAATTCGGTGGTAATGCTTTTCAGGCGACGACGGTCTTCTGGGCTCATAATTTTGCGAGAAATGCCGCCTTCTTTTGGAGAGTTGGGCATCAACACGCAATAGCGACCGGCTAGCGATAGGAAGGTGGTCAGCGAACAGCCTTTATTGCCGCGCTCTTCTTTAATAACTTGTACCAGTACGATTTGGCCACGGCGAACGACTTCCTGGATTTTATAGCGTTTTGAATACAGGTTTTTCTTAGGACGGATTTCTTCGTCTTCGCTAGGCAGGGTTTCCACCTCTTCCGACTTGCTTTCGCCTTCGCCAGCTTGTGCAGGGGTCTCGGGAGCCGCTTCTAAATCAAGAGCGCTTTGTTCAGTGGATTCCACTAATTCGTCCGATTCATCGCCAACCGTAGGGACGGGTTCTTCGATCAGGCTTGCTTCTGATAAGGAGACAACACGGTCATCGCCCTCAGCATTATCCATTTCAGAGAATTTTTGCTCAATTTCTTCACTGGCGGTTGATTCTTCGATGGCGCCTTGCACCAGGTAAGCAGGGTGCTCATTTTTGTCATCTGCCACCAAATTAGCTTGGTCTGACTCGCTTTGCGAATTGTCAGTCAACTCGGCCGGTTCATTTGATGAATCAGTAGGGATTTCTGACGCTACTTCTTCCATCAAGCGGATGCGGTCGGAAATGGGGATCTGATAATAGTCTGGATGGATCTCAGAAAAGGGTAAAAACCCTTGCTTACCACCACCATATTCAACAAAAGCCGCTTGCAAAGAAGGCTCGACCCGAGTGATCTTTGCTAAGTAGATATTACCTTTGAGCTGATCTTTTGCAGCGGTGACAAAATCAAAATCGATGATGTGTTCATCATCAGCAATTACAACGCGGGTTTCCTCAGCGTGTAATGCGTCTATCAACATACGTTTAGCCATGTGGCGACTCCTTATCTAGTCACCCAACCGGCTCATTCTTACTTTGGTAGCATTATTCCCGCATAGTCCCATAGAAACAGAGCACCCGCACCGCAATCATGCGATGGGGCGTGTCTTAGAGATGGATTACAGAAAGTCGTTACCATATTGATGTATTTCAAAGAATGAGAACCAGATGGGTTCTATTGTTCCATGTAATTGTTAATCCAAAAACCTATATTCAGAGCATCATCAGCGGGCATTTTCTCTTCGTGCGCTAACTGATTCTGCCGAAAATTCTTATTGTTGCCACCTAAGCGGCACCATTGTGATTACACTATAGGAGTAAAAAAATGATTACACAATCATGTTCGTAAGTTTTTACTGTAAAAGCTCATTTTTTTGGCTTACAAGTGTGGCCTGGCAAATATGCTGTGTATCTTTTAGGCTAATGAAAAATATCATTTATTTTCTTTTTTTTGGTTTGTTGTTCATCCAGCCCGCATTGGCGGCACCGCTGGTTGATATTGCCCAGAATAAAGGCCAGGAACGAATCATTATCGCTACCCAGCGCGCCAAACCTAATAAAGTATTTCAGCTCGATAACCCCTATCGTTTGGTGGTGGATGTGCCGACCCTTAACGGGAAAATTAAGGCCGACCTGCCCGAGGATTATAAGGGCAAGTTGATTAAAACGGTTCGTGCGGGGCAAAATAGCCCAACGGTTACACGGTTTGTCTTTGAATTAGAGCAACAAGTGAAGGTTGCCGGCGTAGCTGAAAGTAAAAAACCCTATCCATCGCTTGCAATTATCCTAGAACCAAAAGGTACCGATACGGCTAATTTAGATGATACGGATGAGCCTAAAGGGGACTTGTTGCCTAAAAAAGTCATTATTGAGAAAAAAGAAGAAAAGCCCAAAAAGGCCAAAAACAAAAATACGAAACCACTCATTGTAATTGATCCAGGGCATGGTGGGATAGACCCAGGTGCCATTGGCCCTGATGGCACCCAGGAAAAACACATCACCTTAGATTTTTCGAAAGTATTAAAGGAATATTTGCTTAAAACCGGTCGTTATCGCGTGATTCTAACGCGTGAGAATGATCGCTTTATTATGCTCAGAAAGCGTGTCGAAGTTGCGCGCAAGGCCAAAGCGGACTTGTTTATCTCCATCCATGCTGATTCTGCGTTGGATGATGAGGCGCGTGGTCTTTCAGTCTATACCTTGTCTGAAAAAGCATCGGATCAAGAAGCGGCCGCACTAGCAGCACGTGAAAACAAGGCCGATATTTTAGCTGGCGTGAATCTGACAACCGAGAGCCAGGATGTTGCCGATATTCTAATATCGCTTGCGCAGCGCGAGACAAATAACCGCTCTGCGACCGTTGCGATTACCTTTGTCGATAATTTGGAGAATAAGATAAAGTTATTGCCTAACTCGCATCGTTTTGCTGGCTTTGCCGTCTTAAAAGCGCCTGACATACCTTCTATATTGATTGAGACTGGATTTATTTCGCATCCTAAAGAAGAACAGCTACTCAAAACCAGAGCCTATAAGGAAAAAGTGGCATCTGGTTTAGTGGCGGGTATTGATGAGTTCTTTCGTCAGGAACGACAAAACAGGACTGACCCATGATTATTCGCGCGGTGATTGGGCTGATGGGATGGATGTTTTCCCTGTTTTTCACACTCACTATTATTGGGGTGGTGGTAGGGATTCTTGTCTTTAATCATTATAGCAAAGACCTGCCTGATTATCGCCAGCTTGCTAATTACGATCCAGCCACCGTTACGCGTCTTTATGCAAGTGATGGGCGGTTGCTGGCCGAATATGCCACCGAGAAGCGCGTGTTCGTGCCACTTTCCGCGATTCCCAAACATGTTCGTCATGCCTTTATTTCAGCTGAGGATAAAAATTTCTACGAGCATACCGGTATTGATATCAGCGGCATTGCCCGCGCCGTCCGTGATAACGTCATTTATTATGGCCAAGGTAAATCGCTGGTAGGGGGCTCTACTATTACGCAGCAGGTGGTCAAAAACTTTTTGCTCAGTAGTGAAAAGTCGCTGGAGCGCAAAATCAAAGAAGCCATCTTGGCTTTGCGTATTACTGATGTGTACAGCAAAGATAAAATATTAGAGCTCTATTTAAATGAGATCTATTTAGGTGGTGGTTCATATGGTGTTGCGGCAGCGGCGCAGAATTATTTCAATAAGTCGCTCGGTGACATTACAATAGAAGAAGCTGCATTATTAGCTGCATTGCCCAAAGCGCCTTCGGAATATAACCCACGCAAGAATTATGATCTGGCTAAGCAGCGCCGTGATTGGGTGATTAACCGCATGGCGGAAGACAAGTTTATTACCGAAGCTGAAAAATCGGAAGCGGTTGAAACGCCCATCACGCTGCTAAAGCGCGATAATGCCGATATTATAAAAGCGGATTTTTTTGCTGAAGAAGTACGCCGTTGGCTATCGGCTAAATTTGGCTCGCAGGTTTTATATGAAGGCGGGCTAGTAGTCAAAACTACCTTGGATCCAAAGTTGCAGACCATGGCAGATGGCGCGCTGCGCAAAGCCTTGATTGAATATGATCGCCGTCGTGGTTACCGCGGTCCTATCACCAAGTTGACCAGTCCGGATGATTGGAAAAAACAATTAGAAAAAATTGAACGTGAACATGCATATCATTTATTTGATGGGCAACGCTTGGCGGTTGCCATTGAGATGAACGATAAGAAAGTCGACATTGCTTTTTCGGATGGCACACGCGGCATTATACCTTTCGCGCTGATGAAATGGACGCGTAAGGTCATTTCAGATGGGGTGCTTGGGCCCGATGTTAAAAAACCGTCGGATGTGGTCAAAAAAGGTGATGTGCTGCTGGTTGGAAAAATTCCGGACGAATTCGTCAAAATACTAAAGCCCGATGAGCTGAAGATCACGTTTGATTTACAACAAATCCCTGAAGTGAATGGCGCGATGGTCGTGGCTGATCCGCATACCGGCCGCATCTTAGCGATGTCGGGTGGCTATGCGTATGGTGGCAGCGAATTTAACCGTGCAACGCAAGCAAAACGCCAGCCTGGCTCTTCGTTCAAGCCTTTTGTCTATATGACCGCGCTTGAAAACGGTTTTACGCCTTCGACTATGTTATTAGATGCGCCGATTGAGATGAGCCAAGGGGAAGGGCTGCCCACGTGGAAACCGCAGAACTACCATGACGACTATCTGGGCTCGATCACATTACGCGTGGGGTTGGAAAAATCACGTAATACGGTTACTGTGCGCCTGGCGCAAATATTAGGTATTGATAAAGTGATTCAAATGGGTGAGCGGATGGGTATTTACCAGAATCTGCCACGCAACTTTTCCATTGTGCTGGGTGCAGCTGAAACCTCGCTCATTCGCATGGTCAATGCGTATGGCATGATCGTCAATGGGGGGCGGCAAATTTCGCCTTCGCTTATCGAACGTATTGATGATCGCCATGGCGGTATTATTTATCGCCGTGATGGCAGAAGCTGCAATGGTTGCGTGTTAGAGTCAGTAGATCAGATTCCAACAGATGCAACGCCACCGCAATTGATTGACGATCGTGCCGAAGTGCTGGACCCGCGCATTGCCTATCAAATGACTTCGATTTTAGAAGGGGCGGCATTACGCGGCACTGGCTCGCGCGCATATGCTGAATTAAAACGCCCCGTGGCAGGTAAAACGGGTACGACTAATGATAGTTATGATACCTGGTTCGTTGGGTTTACGCCTGACTTGGTGGCAGGTGTTTTCATCGGCTATGATAAACCACGCACATTAGGCAAAAAAGAAACTGGTGCGTCGGTTGCCTTGCCAGCATTCATTAGCTTTATGAAAGAGGCCTTGGCCGATAAACCTAGCACGCCGTTTCGTATTCCACGCGGTATTCAATTGGTATCGGTTGATTTACAAACGGGTGAGCCTTTGGTGGATGGTGCGGGATCAGGTCGGGTTATCACCGAAGCCTTCATGACCGGTGATCCGGTATTTATTCCAGGCCAGACCGATAGCGCACCTACCATGATAGATGGTGAAGAAGTGGGGCCTACTGCACCTAATATGAATACGTTAGGTGTCGGAACGGGTGGGCTCTATTAAGGAGCATTTTTCAGGTCGATGACACTCGGCCAAGACAAGTTACTGCGTCCCCAAATAATATAGACTCGAGGTGCAACCGCTGTAGAAGAAGTGGGTTGTAGCATAGCGGCTAAATCATTTTTTCCATCGCCATTATAATCACCTACTGCATATGCCCAAACACCTGTATAGGGGTAGGTGCCACTATTCGTGACGGTTACACTAACAGCTGATGGTACGCTTGATGTAAAGCCACCTTTAGGTGTGAAGTATATATACAGCCCGTTGGTTCGGCCGCGAATAATGTCGTCAAGGCCATCATTATTCAGATCAGAAGTGGTGTTGGCTGAATTCATCCAGTCTGTTCCGTTAGGCAATACGTTGGTATTGGTATAATCAGCTGCTGATTTTGTGCTGAAGCTAGATGAGCCACGATATACTGACATAGCACCCGACGGGGTGATTGGGATCATGATGTCCTTACAAAGTGGGCATGAGCCATTTTTCTGATTGGTTACATCACGCACAACATGGAACGTATTAAATAACCAGGACAAGGATGCGTTGGATAATTTGATTACGCCCGAAGAAGTGGTGATGTTGGTAATCGTACCAGCGCCGATAGGGCCTGGTTGAATATACATATTGGGTGAGGCACCTTCAGGTACAAACAGACCATCGTCAGTGCCATCACCATTCATGTCCGCGCCGGTATAGCCACCCGCATTTTGCACTGTCACACTCGGTGTTGCAAGACCGCTACCCGCACCCCAACTTGTACCAGAACTTGCACCGCTAACGCCGGCATAAATATAAGCATCCAAATTAGTACCAGAGTCTGGAGTACAGTTTAGAATGATATCTTTTGCAGCATCACTTACCACGTTGCCCGTGTATGGGTAGCACCATTCGGTGGTGCTAGTAGGTGTTGGGTAGTTAAGAGTAAATCCATTAGAAGTTGAGAATGGGCGGTTACTTGAATAGCTGGCTGCCCAACCTGTACCACTTGTGCCAACAGGGCCGTTTGAACCACCGAGTAATACAGCATAACCCGCATAGGATGGGAAAGAGGCATGATATTTGTAATAGACAACGACGTCATCAAAGCCATCGGCATTGGCATCTAATACGTTGCTTCCACCATAATAAGTGCCACCAGAAACCGTAGTGCGGCCTGTAGGTGCAGCACCTTCAATGGCAAAGCCGTTATAGCCGTTTAGGCTTGTATCGGCGTCTAAATAGTTAAGGGTGCCTACTGGCATGAACCAGCCTTTTTTGCGACCAAAAATGACGAAGGTTTTTTGGTTGTTGCTTGCGTTATCTTCGCTGCCGATGACGAGATCCGATATGCCATCACCATTAATATCACCCGTGGTGATACCGTTGATTCGCCAATAGTTGGCTTTTAAACGGATAGAGCTTACAAATTCAGCTGCTTCACCCAGGGCGCAGGTGTTCTTAGATGAATCCAAATACCAGACGATATCGTCAAAGCGGTTGAGGCCGGTACCATAAGAATCGCGCTTTACCAGGCCAACAAAGTTAGTGGCAAAATTATCGGTCATTGATGAAGCGCTGCTTACAAAAGCATTAATCTGTGAGTCGACGTTGGTATTGCCATTATTAAGCCGGTTGGCAATGGTGCTGCCTTGTTGCGGGAAGGCGCCGTAACCATCTTTGCCATAGGAAAGCAGTGCCCACATGGTGTTATCGGTAGCAGGTGGTGTGAAATTCAACCATATACCACTACCAGAAACCGTTGCAGCCCGGCTTAAGGTAATCGTGCCACTCGATACGTTAGTTACGGTAGTGCCAGGTACGATACCGCGTCCCTGTACTAAAAAGCCGGTAGAGATATTGGCATACGACGCAACGCTAGTGACAGAGGTGGTACCATTCAGCGTACCGGTAGTGACTGTTGGTGCAGAAGGTAGTATTTTAAGGCCACCTGCCATGCCTGTGCTTTGCATAGCGCGACAATTATCGGCGCGACCGGCATTGCTATCCATGACATAGACGATACGGCGGCCCCAACCATCAAAAGCATAATCATCGGGCAAGCCTAAAGCTTTTGTAGGCACGCCACCTGCGATTGTATTGTTAATAGTGAGGGTATTAGTGGCTGTTGATGTTGCATAGGCTGGCGCATCCACCGTGAGCGTTGTCGATGTATCAATTGAGCGTACCCGAGACAAAGGAGGAAATGCTGCACCAGTAACGGTTTGCCCTACTTGAAAAGTGGTTGTGTTACCGGTGCCATTGACAGTAAGGGTGTTATTGCCTTTCGTGGTGCTGTAGCCGCCGCTGCTAGAGTTAATCGCATAGCTTAGGTTGGTAAAGTTGGGAAACCCCCATGTACAGGCGGTCGCTTCACTAGTTGCGGATACGCCAAAATTGGCATTCGTAATCGCTAAAGTGATGTCAGCAGGGCATGGCCTTGCCAGATTGGTTGCCATGTAAGCGCGCGTGGCATCTTCAATGGTTGCCATGCGTTTCATGGTAATAGCTTGTTTCTGTGCGTCGCTACCTTCGCGCCCGCTAGGCAGGGTAGAGGCTATAGTTACACCAGCGGCGGCCACCAGTGCGCTTACCCAAATTAGCGATGAACCTGTATTTTGTTTCCATATGGTGTGCATTTCTCAATTATAAAGCATATTTTATTAAAAGGTAGGGAATTCTTTTCCTTGATATTTAAAAGGCTAGGTATTAGAGGCTATTAGCAACAATTTGAGATAAATTTTATGAAAGCTGAAATAGAAACACTCGCGCGTCAGATCAAGCAATCGCAAGAATTGCTAAGGAGGTATCTTTGACTGGGACAACGCCCTACGCCGTCGTGATGAGCTAGATTCACTCTGCGAAGATCCTAATTTATGGAATGATTCAGCCAAAGCCCAGACGTTACTGCGTGAACGCAACCATTTGGTGGGTATGATCGAAAATTATGAGCGCCTCGATCATGAGTGCGCTAATAATCTTGAGCTCGCGCAAATGGCAGAAGCTGAAAAAGATGATGCGTTGGTGCAAGAAGCAGAGGATGCCTTAAAACAAGTGGCAACGGAACTGCGCCGTTTAGAAGTGGAAAGCCTGCTTGCGGGTGAAGCTGATGCCAATGATTGTTTTATCGAAATCAACTCCGGTGCTGGCGGAACGGAATCACAGGATTGGGCGTCAATGCTGCTGCGCATGTATGTGCGCTGGGCGCAAAAGCGCGGTTATAAAACAGAAATCATCGATGAAAGCGCTGGTGAGGAAGCTGGCATTAAATCGGCTACTATCAAAATAAGCGGGCATAATGCATATGGCTGGGCCAAGACCGAATCAGGTGTGCATCGCTTAGTGCGCATTTCGCCGTTTGACTCCAACGCACGTCGGCATACCAGTTTTGCCAGTGCTTGGGTCTATCCAGTGATCGATGATAATATTGATATCAAGGTCGATGAAAAAGATATTCAGGTCGACACCATGCGCTCAGGTGGGGCCGGTGGTCAGCACGTGAATAAAACAGAATCGGCCGTGCGCTTTACGCATATGCCTACCGGCATCGTAGTAAAATGCCAAAGTTCGCGCAGCCAGCATGCCAACCGTGCGGAGGCGATGCAGATGCTCAAAGCACGCCTATATGAACGTGAATTGCGCATACGCGAGGAAAAAGCCGATGCGGTCAATGCCACCAAAACCGATAATGCCTGGGGGCATCAAATCCGCTCATACGTTTTGCATCCATACCAGATGGTAAAAGATCTGCGCACCGAGGTTGAAACCAGCGATACCAGGGGGGTGTTGGATGGCGACTTAGACGCGTTTATGAGTGCTGCCTTGGCTGACCGCGTCAAAGGTAAGGGCGATCACGCTTAATTTCTGCCATGATTTAGACTATAGAAAGGCGCAAATCTTGACTTTCTGCGCCTTTGAAGGTATAGCGCGGCTATGAATTCTCTAGGATTTGATAAACAACCGGCCGATACCAAGGTCGTAGTCGCGATGTCAGGCGGCGTGGATAGCTCCGCGGTGGCTGCGCTGCTGCATGAACAGGGCTATCAGGTTATCGGTATTACATTGCAGCTTTATGATCATGGCGCAATGGTAGGAAAAAAAGGTGCCTGCTGCGCGGGCCAGGATATTCAAGATGCGCGCCGCGTGGCTGATACCCTGCAAATCCCGCATTACGTACTCAATTACGAAAGTAAGTTCCGCGATAGCGTGATGAATGATTTCGTGGAAACCTATCTGGCAGGCGAGACCCCCATACCATGCGTCAAATGTAACCAATCGGTTAAGTTTAAAGACTTGCTACAAACCGCACGTGATTTGGGCGCTGATTGTATGGCAACAGGGCATTATGTGCAGCGAGTGGATACAGCCGGTCGTGCACAACTATACCGTGCGGCCGATCCATCGCGCGATCAGAGTTATTTCTTATTTGCTACCACACAGGAGCAGTTGGATTTCTTGCGCTTTCCCTTAGGGCACCTCAAGAGCAAGGCAGAGACGCGCGAGCTTGCGGCTAAATTTGGATTAGAAGTAGCCGACAAACCTGACAGCCAAGATATTTGTTTCGTACCCTCAGGGGGCTATGCCAAAGTTATCGAGAAATTACGTCCAGGTGCTCTGGAAGCAGGACAAATTGTGCATATGGATGGCAGGGTTCTGGGTGAGCATGAGGGCATTATTCATTATACGGTAGGGCAGCGTAAAGGTTTGGGTATTAGTAACCAAGAGCCGCTTTTCGTCATTCGCCTAGATGCCGAGAACAAGCATGTGGTGGTAGGACCTAAAGAGGCATTGCTTACTAGGCAGTTTACAGTTCGCGAATGTAACTGGCTGGATGAATCAACAACCAACGTGTTGGTGAAAACTCGCTCCATGCAGCAACCTGTATCTGCAACTATTGAGCGTTCGGCTAATCGTACTGCGACCATTACCCTGCATGATCCGCAAGGTGCGGTTTCGCCTGGGCAGGCCTGTGTCGCTTATGATGGTGATCGGGTGATTGGCGGCGGATGGATTACGAAAACCTAGTTATTCAGGTTTACGATGGTAGACCGTAATCGTGTTGTCATCAAAGACCGGCGCCGGATTATGTGATTTGAGCAAATTACATAGGCTTTCTACCACTGCATTAGCAGGGTGTGCCGGCAATTCACGCAACGCTTGAAGAATTGCTCCTTCAATTTGACTATCTGCTAAAAACTCACCTTTGCTATTTTGGGTTTCGCTAATGCAATCGCTATGCAACACCAATAAGTCATCCGGCAAAAAGGGAATGTAATGAGTTTTGTACTGTGCATCTGGCTTGATGCCCAAAGGGAAGCCACTGCTTGGTAACCTGACTGTATTCTGGCCAGGTTTGAATAATAAGCCGGTAGGTGAAGCAGCTGATGCGTACAGTAAGCAATTGGCTTCGGTATCAATGACGCCGTAAAACATGGTGGCTAGCTCATCGCGATTAATGGTATTGAGCAACTTTTGATTCAGCTTATCGAGAAGATAGCCAGGTTCAGAATGATTATGCAGCGATTCCTGTATGAAGGTATGCATACGAAATACATTCATGGCAGTGGAGATACCCCGCCCTGAGAAATCAAACATAAAAATCGCAAGTCGCTCTTCGGAGAGCGGCCATATGCCCCAATAATCACCCCCCAAATCGGAGGTAGTTTCAAAATGATGGCCGATCTTCATGTCGTATACACGCTCACAGATTTTAACTTGATGCGGACTAGGCAATAGGCGGTTTTGTATTTTACGCGCAGATTCTAGCTCTGATTGCATCTGTTGTTGATAACGGCGCAATTTTTCCAAGATAAATTTTTGGTTCAAATGCACCTTAACGCGTGCTGAAAGTTCACTGGCTTCGAATGGTTTGCAAATATAATCATTGGCCCCCAATTTGAAGGCAGTTAGTTTTTTTTCATTATCACTTAATGCGGTTTGCACAACAATAGGCATATTGTCATAGTGCCTGTCAGCACGAATCTGCCTGCAATACTCAAAGCCGTCCACCTTTGGCATCATAAGATCAAGGATTACAATATCTGGCGTATTTTGCTGCGTAATGGATAGCGCCTCACCACCATTTTTAGCTGTTTGGATGTTGCTAAAGCCTGAGCTACGCAAACTCTGTACCAGGATCTTGATATTAAAGTCGAGGTCATCGACAACTAAGATAGCTGCATTTTGAATGCGCTGTACTGTGTCGACATCAATCAGCATATTGTTACCATTCAAATGCCATAAACAATGTATGATTATCCTCGCCAACCCATACTTTATTTGCGAGCGATTGAATCAATATTAAGCCGCGACCGTATGGCAAAAAATCAGGTGTGTAGTTAAGTAAAGGGCTTCCTTGTCCTTCGTCGCTAATAGAAAGAATCAAGCGATGGGACTTATACCATAGCAATATATTGACATATTTGGCTGCTAGCTGAGGATCGGCTAGTTTATCTTGGACTTCTTGATAATAGGATTCAAAATTTTTCTGATTCTTAAAATGTCCGCCGATTTTTAGATTGCCGTGCACCACAGAATTAATCAGCGCTTCATGCATGCAGGTTGTGATGGGAATCGTGTATTGTTGCGGGATATTGAAATGAGAACAAACCGTTTTTGTGATAATCGGCGCAATCTTGTGATTATAGCAAGAGCGTGTGGTAAGCGATAAAGAGAAATCAGGGTTTGAGCGAATAATTGATTCGAGTGGGAAGAGGTGGTTATTGTAGAGCGAGTGTTCGATAAAAAAGCGGTTGGGCTTGTTAATAATATTTTCAAATGAATGCTGTTTATTCAGATTAAAGAAATATGGTACGCGTATACGTGCGTTATGCACATCTGTCATCGGTTTTAGTAGCGCGGGAAAAATGGTATTAAGCAGCCCGTTATAAAACGTCATGGCGCTAATTCGTGATATCGAATAGTTGATCGAATTTAGAAATAGCAAATATCTTTTGTACTTGCCCTTTGGCGTGTTTCAGTATAACCGACACGTGATTATTCAGGCAGCTGTCTCGTAGTAGTAGCAGCATGCCGAGTCCTGCCGAGTCTATAAAATCCACTTTCGAAAAATCCAGGGCTATTTGTTTTGTATGACTGAGCTGCGAATGCTCCAATATCGCCTTGAAGCGTTGGTTATCTTCAAAGGTAAATTGGCCTTGTAGATTGATCTGAAGTGAGTCGTCAGATTTATTAAGCGTCATTTCCATAATAGTATTAGCAATCTTTTACAGGTGAAGAAAAGGTAGCCCAGTTGGCCTCGAGTGCAATGTATGAATGCGTTGTATAGAAAGTTGCATGTATCATTGGGGTACAGAAACGATGTTAGGACGTTTAATACAACCAATAATAATTCAGAAAAATTATTATTACAACTATTTTATTGTGGCTTTTGTGTGCCTACAATTTCTTTTCCCCATTCGGCAATGAGCAGCTCTTGCTTATTTTCCAGGGCAATGGCGCGATAAGCATAGACGAGTGAAATAATAAATCGGGCAACCGAATGGCAAAAGAAGACCAATCCCCATCCGGCGGCGGCACTGGCATAGATAACCAGCCACACAGCAGGGTCTTTCATAAGGGGGGTGATATCGTAATCTTGCAAATGAAGCAGTGAGCTAACCATGGGGGTCATGGGAGATAAGGTGCCGGCTAGATTGGCGGCAAACACCGTATTGAAAATCTGCTTCTTAGGTGTTTGATCGATAAACCAGGCGACAATAGACGGCAGCATCGCCAACAACATAAACAAAAAGCCAAAGCGCAGTACAATCACCAAAATCAGGCACAGTGCTAAAAACAAGAGAGACCATATCCTAAGCTTACCCATAGCGAATGATACTCCACAAAATAGCGAGTAGCGTAGCATAGGATATGCTTTGTGATATGACGTTTGCTAGGATGCCGCTATGGTGATTAATGTGCTCTTGCGTGCGGTATGAAATAATATTCTTGGCGTTTTGTTTATAGGTTGCTTTCGCTTGCTGGAATCCACCTGTATCTATGGCAGCGTAGCCTGAACTGATAATAACATCGGATAGGCGCTGGCTATAACCCAGATTTCCAATATCTGGCAGCATTGATTTAATTTTGGTTCGCAGGCTGCGGCTTTTAATATGGTCCAGTGCAGGGAACGTACGCAGTGCTAGCCAGTTGGCGAGTCCCGGGTATTTTTGATTTCCGGCCCGATTCTGGGCCATGGCGATGAATTTAAGCGCAATCACTGCTGTATTAGTTGCGATGGCTGAGATATCTTCCAGCTCCAACATGCGCATCTCGTGCTGAATATTCAATTTGCTGGCAATAAAGGCTGCAATATGGCGATCGATAGGATCATGTGTGCGTGATATATGATGTGACAATTGATCTAAAGCACTCAGCAGTGCCGGCAGGCTGTTTACATAGTAGCCCGCAAGAAGCGGGCTTTGGCAAGGCATGGTGGGATTGAGTTCATAGAGCATACGCTCGATACCGAAACCATAGCCGGTGTTGCGTATGAAGGTGCGGATCTTATCAATTCGCATCAATGTCAGTCGAAGGCTTTCTGGCATGACATAGTCTTTGCCGCGGTGTAGTTCATGCCAGTAATTGGCCATATTAAATTCTATAAATTTAGTAAGAATTGCCAGGCTTTTATCCGCTTTCTGCGTATAGAGTTCAGCGCATAAAGAACCAATACCATCTAAGTGAAAGGATAAGTCTGCAATTCTAATGGGACCGTTAGGATCAAAAGCCAAAATGAGATACATTTTTTGTTCATTAAGTTGCATCTCGTTTTTGACCGACACATCCAAAATGGTTTGTGAAAGCCGGTTCACATTGTCGAACAGTTCTTTGTTGCGCAAACTAATACTAACCCAATGCGATAGGTGCCCATCCTTTACCAACTCCGGTATCAGGTCCCAGTTTTCATACAGCACATTAGCTAGCTCACGCCTTGAACTAATTTGTAGATCGCCAATGTCATAAGGGCGTAAGGCTTCTGCGGGGGCGGGTGGCAGGAAAACATTATAGCGTTTACCGGTTAGCCAGGTTTTGATGTGTTTTTCTCCCCACCGATCCGACGAGGTCTGTCCTAGGACACCGCGGAAAAAATCAAAGAAGAATTCTGGAATATCACGATTTCTAATAAGCGCGTTATAGACACCTGCTTTTAAAATCACATTCGATAGCGTCTCGCGCGACATGGTGCTGAAATGCTCTTTGCCCAACAGTATATACAGCATCAATACGCCCAATGCATAATAGTCGGTAGCTGATGTTGCTTCACCTTTGCCGGCAGGTGCAGCCTGCATGCGCTCGAGCGTTTCAAAATAATAGGTCTGCGAATAACCACATGGTTCGGTAATAAAATCGCCTAATACGGGCATATCACCGTAATAGATGTTATTCGGATGAATAAAGCCGTGTGTAATGCCTATCTCAGATAGTTGAGCGATCGCTGAAGTAATGGGTGCAATAATATGTTTACATAAAAAGGCGCTGCTTAGCTCGCCCTTGGTGTTATCGAGTAAAACCGATAATTTGCGAGCTTTCGGGCGTTCATAGAGAATGACAAAGCGCTCTTCAGAGGGCTGTGAGAGCGTAACGGTGCCACTGCTTACTAGCTTGAGCAGATGTGGGTGATCAATATTTTTGAGCTTAGGAATCAGATCATGGCGAATCATGCTACCAGGCGAGCAAACAAGCGCATAGAGCGATCGCTGGTCAGCTAGTTGATCCGTAACGCTGAAAGCTTGCGCAAATCGTGTGTCGAATTCAAGCAAGCGTTCGGAGAGCTCGATTTTATATCGGCCGTCTAATGTATCAATGCTGTGCGTAGATGAGGCAGGCTTATAATTGCGGATGCGCTCGTTTATTTGCTCAATAAAATGTGTGTCAATCTTATCGCCGGTTTTAACAACAGGCGGTGCGGGGGATTGTTTTTTGGCTGGTGCTACCTGCGTAGCCATAACAAACCTTCCTTAATAACGGGACATGGATTCAGCTTACACAAAAGCTTTTAATAAAGAGTATATTTAGTGGATCTCGGGTTTGATTTCACCCGTTTTTCCAATAAAGCGGTAAATGTGATCCATATTGTAAATATCTAAAATCTTTTCTAGCTCGCCATTTTGGCGCATTTGCCGCATGCCGTTGCTGAGTAATTTAGCATATTCCTTGGATTTCGGGTGGTTAGGTGAGAAGGCGATAAAGACATAGGTGTCGCTGTAATCATTAATATCAACGGGGTTACCGGCAGATTTAATAGTCATAGGCAGATTATGGGAAGCAAAATAATACTCGATCACATTGCGGTCTTCCAGGATGGCATCCACATGTCGCTTTAGGAGCGCATTAATATTGGCAGCCAAGACATTCTCACCACTTAGCACAACGATCGTTCCATCGTTTTTCTTGATGCGCTCGGCGATATAGCTGTCTGCGATTTTGCCGTATGAATATCCCTCAACCACCCCTAGACGCAAATTATCAAGAGAACGCATATTTTTATATTTAAAGTCGGAGTCATTTCTAATCCATACTTGGTTGATGGATATGCCCTGTACTAACTCGGGGAAGATAAAGTCCGGTGCATCACCACGATTCGCGCCAACAATGGCGGTATAGGTTCCTTTGCGCGCTTCAGCGATGGCATCTTTCCATGTCATGACCTTATAGACCACGTTGATATTGGCTTTGTTATAGATCTGTTTTGCCACTTCCACCATATAGCCAGGTGCAGCAGCTTTCTCTTCGCAATTATAGGGACACCAATAATCGGCAACTAGGGTTATAGTTTCAGTTGGCTCCGCTTGAGCAGTAGAATATCCAAAACAAAGAAAGAGTAAGGGTATTAGGTATTTTTTTTTCACTGAGCTACTGTATTGGCATTAATCGGCAAAAGGATCTTTCACTAAAATGGTATCTTCACGTCTAGGGCTGGTTGAAAGCAATGCTACCTGGCATTCGATCAGCTCTTCGATGCGGCGGATATATTTAATGGCTTGCGCAGGAAGCTCTGCCCAGCTTTTCTTGCCATGCGTGCTTTCACTCCAACCTGGCATTTCCTCATAAATGGGCTCTATCTCGGCCTGAATTTTTTGCGAGGCAGGCAGATAGTCATAGATCTTATCTTTGTGTTTGTAGCCGACGCAAATCTTGATGGTCTCAAAACCATCCAGCACGTCTAGCTTGGTAAGTGCAATACCATGGATACCACAAATCTTGACGGTTTGGCGTACCAGCGTTGCATCGAACCAACCACAACGGCGAGCGCGTCCGGTAACGGTACCAAATTCACGTCCAATTTCTCCAATCTTTTTTCCGATCTCATCATGTAGTTCAGTGGGGAAGGGGCCGGAACCCACGCGCGTGGTGTAGGCTTTGGTAATACCCAACACATAGCCAATGCCATTGAGGCCAATGCCACTGCCGATGGTAGCCATACCCGCCAAGGTGTTTGACGAGGTGACGAAAGGATAGGTGCCGTGATCCACATCCAGCAACGCGCCTTGCGCACCTTCAAATAGGATGCGCTTTCCGTCGCGGCGAAGGCTATGCAGCAGCAACCAAACAGGCGTTGCGAAGCTCAATAGTTTGGGAGCAATTTCCAATAAGGGCTTGCTAATCTCTTCTACCGTCATTGGCGGCTCGCCTGCCGCTTTGAGCAGAATATTGTGATGCGCAAGCAATGCTTCTATTTTCGCATGGAGAATTTCAGGGTCGGCTAGATCGCATACACGAATCGCACGACGCGCTACTTTATCTTCATACGCTGGGCCAATACCACGGCCGGTGGTGCCGATTTTACTATTGCCGCGCAAAGACTCGCTGGTTTGATCCACTTTGCGATGAACGGGCAATATAAGCGGTGCGTTTTCTGCAATACGCAAATTATCGGGGGTTACTTGCACACCCAGCTTGCCGACCGCTTCGATTTCGCTAAAGAGCGCGAATGGATCAATTACCACACCATTGCCGATGATGGAAAGCTTGCCAGGGCGCACGATACCTGAGGGCAAAAGGGAGAGTTTATATGTTACTCCATCGATCACCAACGTGTGACCCGCGTTATGACCGCCTTGGAAACGCACCACTACGTGCGCGCGCTCCGACAGCCAGTCTACTACTTTGCCTTTACCCTCATCGCCCCATTGGGAGCCAATTACCGCAACATTCGTCATTTAACTGCTCTTACTTTCTCATTTTCAAATACATAATCACATTGTAGGCGCTTGGCCTCATCATCTTCACGGCCATATTCCGATAGTGCAAAAATCACGACATAGCCTTCTGCGCGCAATTTATCTGCAACACCAGCGCCGATGCCTTCTTTTATAAACACCCGCTTATTAGCAGTAGGTTCAGGCAATAGCGAGCGCAGCGTTTCAACATAGAGCGTAAAGCCAGTTGCGTCCGTATCATCTACTTTATAGCGTCCACCACGGCCTACCTCGCAGGCAGCGCCAGGGACGAAGATAGAAAAGCTAATGCCAGAATGATAATCCAAGCCGCGGCTTTCAGTCACATCAATGGTCAGGTTCCATTCTTTTTCACCCATTTGCTCAATCAGGTGAATCACATCGATCAGGTTATGGCATTGCTTGCGCGCGCTTTCGGGCAAGTCTAAGCGCTGAATAGCTTCCAGTGCTTGTTTGGCTGGGCCAGCGGATTGTAGTAGTCCAATCAATGATTCGCGGTACATAAAATTGATGGTGCGTATCGTCGAGATATCTTTATGGGCGATGGCTTCCAGCAATTTTTGCAATACATCGCTTTCTAACTTTTCGGCTGCAAGCAGGCTGCTTACAATGCCAGGCAAGTTAAGATCGATGGAGAGTTGCTTGATGCCAACTTTCTTTAAAGCATTCGCTGCCACCAGAATAACTTCCGCATCGGCCTCAGAGGTATTGGGGCCAATCAATTCAATGCCAGCTTGGCGCAGTTGACGATCACCTTTGAGCTGCTCACCCTGCATACGCAGAATTAGCCCATTGTAACATAGGCGCAGTGGGCGAGGAGCATGAGACAGGCGGCCATCGGCAATACGTGCAATTTGCAGTGTAATATCCGCGCGAATACCCATAACCTTATGGGCGCCTGGATCCATTACGCGAAAGATTTGAGAAGAGAGTGCGGCACCACGTCCTGCTAATAGATTTTCACTATATTCCAGCAAAGGAGGAGACACTTGCTCATAGCCGAAGCTTTCATATACGCTAAGCAAGGTTTGGGATATGGTGGATTCCTGCCGCGCATAAGGAGGCAGAAGATCGTAGCAACCGCTGGGAAGAAGCGTTTTATTTTTCATCGAAATGTGTATGATCGAATTGGTGGTTTACGGCCTAAAAGATAAGGCCCAATTGGTTGTAACACAAGCATTTTATAGTGGAATTTCAATGAATCCCGAATGGGTTGGTATTTTGGCAGGATTATTAACAACCCTAGCCTATATTCCGCAAACTATTAAGGTTTTGCGCAGTAAAGACACTCATAGCCTATCGCTTGGCATGTATGCATCCATTACCTGCGGCTTAGCCTTATGGCTGGTATATGGGCTATTGGTAGCAAGCCCTGCCATTATTATCAGTAACGCAATTAGCCTAGTTATGGCTGCTTTCATCTTGTTGATGAAGCTACGCCATCATTAATTGGATGATTTAACCGAATCGCGATGCAGCTTGCGCCAATAGCGGATGCTGATGGGAATGGAAAGCATATAGGCTATGCTGAGTATCGACAGTAGCATCCAGGATTCGATCATAAAAATAACCAGCAATACGCTGCATCCGATCATAAAATGCGGGATCATTTCATGCTTGATACGGATATTTTTTCCCGAGAAAGTGGGGATGCGGCTAGCCATTAACGCACCAACCAGCACTACATACATAGCAACGATAATGGGTGGAAAGGTAAAGACATGTTCCGATTGCAGATTAATGATTAGCGGCAGCAAGCTCAATAACCCACCAGCGGGCGAGGGAACTCCTACGAAGAATTGATTTTCCCACGGTCGCTTCTGATCTTCAAATAAAGCGGTGTTGAAGCGCGCCAAACGTAATGCGGTGCATACGGCAAAGAACAGTACAACTGCCCAGCCGATGCCTTTAATATCTTGCAGGAGCCACATATAGAGTACCAATGCCGGAGCAACGCCAAAGCACACAAAGTCGGATAATGAATCAAGCTGTGCGCCAAATTCACTGGTGGCGCCCAACATGCGCGCAACGCGTCCGTCCATGCCATCAATAAGAGCAGCCGCCAGAATGAAGATAACGGCAACTTCCCAGCGCTCAAGCAGCGCAAAGCGAATGGCAGACAAGCCACAGCACAACCCTGCAATGGTAATCATGTTTGGAAACAGACGAGAAATCGGCTGTTCACGTAAACGACGGCGGGGATGTTTGTGGGGTCTTTGTGACATTAGTGTTTTACACCTACATGTTCAGTCTCGGTTGATTTCAGATCAGCAAGAATAGTTTCACCGCCAATCATGGTTTGACCTTCAATGACCAGCGGACTGGTATTGGCGGGCAAATACACATCTACGCGGCTTCCAAAGCGGATAATACCGAATTGCTCACCCGTTTTTACAGATTGGCTTTCTTTCAGGTCGCATAAAATGCGGCGTGCTATAAAGCCTGCAATTTGGATGACACCAACGGCAAGACCATCTGGCGTTGTGACCTTGATCAATTGACGCTCATTGTCTTCACTTGCTTTATCCAATGCGGCATTGAGGAATTTGCCAGGATGGTAATGTAGCTTTGCGATGCTGCCTTCAATAGGAATACGATTCACATGCACGTTGAATACATTTAGGAAAATACTGATACGCACCAGCTCGCTCGTACCTAGCTCAAGCTCAGCAGGTGGCACGCAACGACAAATTTTTTGTACCACACCATCGGCGGGGCTGATGATAAGGCCTTCACGCAGGGGAGTAATGCGATACGGATTGCGGAAGAAATAAATGCACCAGGTGGTTGCGATCAGGCCAATCCAGGCAAAGCCAGACCACATCATGCTCAGTAAAAGCGAAACGATCGCAAAAATGGCGATAAACATCCAACCGGCAGGGTGAATAGGCACGAATACGGACTTCATTGTTTCCAGCAGGTGATTATTTGGATTGGACATGGTGATCCCTTTGTTATGGTGAATGCGCTTTATACAATAGCTTTACTGCAAGCTAAAGTATTTTATCGATTGGATTTATTGAATATTTATAACGGTTTGTAATAAGGGTTTACGACCGATGCGAGATAGAATTTCTTCTGCAAATTCATCCTCATATAGATTTTGTTCATGAACACCATCGGCAATAGCTAACTGCCATGCGTTAAGTATTAGATCGGTTGTTTGATACGCACCAATGTGATTGAGCAAAATAACCGTGGCAAGCAACATACTATATACATTGGGCTCATCACCGTCAGGTTCGTATAGCGAAAAATGTTCTGCAATGAAGGCCTTGCAACGTCCCAATTCACGGCAGGTATCTGTCGCATTGGGGGCATTGCTGATATGCAACTTTCCTTCATCCACATAGGCATAATAATGTTGTTCGCTACTAGCATCTACGTCCATGGTCCTTAATATAGCCTGGCTTACATCTTCATATCCTTCGGGCGGTACGGCGGTTGGAGCCTTAAGCAGGCAGCGCACACGCTTTAAGACATCAAGACTTGAAGGCAGGATACCGGATATTCCGCCCATATCATAAATGCGCTTACCGATTTCGACGCTTTCTAACGTGATGTCTGCGGCCACCTCACGCAGAATAATCAATACGGCTTCCAGAATATCTGGGCCATTACCATTGCCATAGGCAATTACGATAGGGGTGGGCATTATGCTGCTTTCGCTGTGCCGCCAATGAGAACGCGTATTTTATCCAGTGCAGCAGGTAATTTTTCGGCATCGGGACCGCCACCTTGCGCCATTTCTGGCCGTCCGCCGCCGCCTTTGCCACCCAGTTCAGCAACCGCTGCCTGCACAAGATGCGGCGCGCCATACATATCGGTGAGGAATTTATCAACACCGACAACAAGCGATGCCTTGCCTTCCACCACGGTGGCGACAGCGACGATGCCTGGCTCGATCTTTTTCAGATATTGCTCACAGATACTGCGTAACTCTTTTGGATCAAGGCCATCGAAAATTTTGCCAATAAATTGGATATTACCAATTTTCTCAGCGGTTACTTCATTGTTTGCTAGCACTTCCTGTTTCCTTGCTTCTGCTAAGGTTTTTTGTAGCTTCTTGTTGTCGTCTTGTAATTTATTGATGGTCTCAGATAGACGAGCGGTCTCACGATCAAAGATAGCGGGTATTTCTTTGAGCGGCGCTTTGTTGACGATATCGGCTGTGGCAAGAGACACAGGCTGTTCCGGCTTTTTACCCAAGCCAGCAAGCAGGGCGGTATTTTCTTCAATCAGCTTTTGTAATTGCTCATTGTATTTATCCAGCTCTTTTACCGCATGTGAACGCACGCCTTCATTAGTGACGGCCTCAATGCGACGTATACCCGAAGCAACCGAGCCTTCGCTCGTAATTTTAATTACACCAATATCGCTCATGGCGCGCACGTGTGTACCGCCGCACAGCTCGGTGGAATAGGATTTACCGCTATCTTCGCCCATAGTAAGCACGCGAACGCGATCGCCATATTTTTCGCCAAACAATGCCATGGCACCGGCCTTAATTGCATCATCAGGGGCCATTTCTTTGCACTGCACATCGCCGCCACGCCAAATCACTTCATTGATTTTTTGTTCGATGGCAGCAATTTCATCGCGTGAAACCGCTTTGGTATGGCTGAAGTCAAAGCGCAATCTATCGGGCGCTACGAGAGAGCCTTTTTGGGTTACGTGTTCACCGAGCTTGTCGCGCAGGGCTTTATGCAATAGATGCGTGGCTGAATGGTTGGCACGCGTGGCATTACGCAAATTAGCATTAATAACAGCGCGTACTTTATCACCCACTTTGATGGCCGCTAATAATTTAGTTTTATGGACAATAAAATCATCCACCGGTTTTTGCGTATCGGCGATAGAGGCAATTTTATCCGCGCCTTGGAAAAGATCGCCTGTGTCGCCTACTTGACCGCCAGACTCACCATAAAAAGGAGTGCGGTCCAATATGATAAACACGTCATCTCCAGCAGTCGCTGCGTTTACTTGCTCACCAGCTTTGGCAATGGCGACAATAGTAGAGTCGGCATAGTCCGAATCATAACCCAAGAATTCAGTTGCTCCGGTTTTTTCTTTTATATCGAACCATAATTTACCCACGGCTTTTTCACCCGAACCGGTCCAGGCTGCACGAGCCATCTCGCGTTGGCTTTCCATAGCTTGCTCAAAACCATCGGTATCGACGCCAATACCGCGCGATTTCAAAATATCTTGTGTCAGATCGAGGGGGAAACCGTATGTGTCGTAAAGTTTAAAGGCTGCTTCACCGGCCAAATTTTGGCCTGTTTTCAGTTTAGCGCTTTCTTCGTCTAAAAGCTTTAAGCCGCGACCCAGTGTTTCTTTAAAGCGCTCTTCTTCTTGGCGCAGATTATCAATGATGCTGGCCTGGGCACGAACGAGCTCAGGATAGGCTTGTCCCATTTCTTGCACCAGCGATGTTACCAACAGATGCATCAGCGGATCTTTGCAGCCTAGCTGATGTGCATAACGCATAGCGCGGCGCATGATACGACGCAGCACATAACCACGGCCTTCGTTAGATGGCATAACCCCATCGGCAATTAAGAAGCAGGATGAGCGTAGATGGTCAGCAATAACTTTGTAAGGAGCTGCCGTTGCTGCGGGGGCACCACCTAGTTGTGCCGCATGATCTTTGATAGAAGCAATAAGAGCCTTAAACAGATCGATATCATAGTTATCGTGCACACCTTGCATTACTGCGCTGATGCGCTCAAGGCCCATGCCGGTATCGATAGAAGGTTCAGGCAGCGGTTGGCGGGTAGCGCCTTCCTGCTGGTTAAACTGCATGAATACCAGATTCCAGATTTCAACAAAGCGACCGCTGAAACGATCAGAGCCATCGGGGTTTAATGCCCATTCGCCTTCGCCTGCTTTTTCGCCGTGGTCGTAGAATATCTCAGAGCAGGGGCCGCACGGACCCGTATCGCCCATCATCCAGAAGTTATCGTTCGTTGGCACGCGCAGGATACGGCTGTCAGCGCATCCAGTGACTTTTTTCCATAAATCGAAGGCCTGATCATCGGTATGATAAACGGTAAAGCTGAGCTTATCAGGATTGAGTCCATATTCCTTGGTGAGCAATTCCCAGGCATACGGAATGGCACCTTCTTTGAAATAATCGCCAAAGGAGAAGTTACCTAGCATTTCGAAAAACGTGTGATGGCGTGCGGTATAGCCAACATTATCCAAGTCATTATGCTTACCGCCGGCTCGCACTACTTTTTGCGAGGATGCCGCGCGGGAATAGGGAAGCTTTTCGACGCCGGTGAACACATTTTTGAATTGGTTCATCCCAGCATTGGCAAACATTAATGTCGGGTCATTATGTGGCACTAAAGAGCTAGATGGGCGTATTTCATGCCCATTTTTCTTAAAATAGCTCAAAAACGTGGAACGTATATCACTTGTCGTCGTCATGATCCGCCAATTCCCTAGGAAATAAAGAGCGTTATATAAGCATAAGCCGTTTAAAAATGCAAATCCTGCCGTTGTCCCACATTCATTATCATTTCTTTATATCCGACTCGCTAAAACACACTTAACCAATGGGAGCCATTGGTTAACTAACAAATGTAGGAAATATTTATGAAACATTCTCTCGCAATTGCATTGCTGGCCGCTACTGCTATGTCCGGTGCAGCCTTGGCTGAAACCACTCCTTCTGATGTGGCAAAAACCAAACAAGAACTACGTGAAACCGATGCAGCTATTGCTAAGCAAAAAGAAAATATTGCTGTAAACCGCGCTGAAAAAGATGCGGCAAAAGCTAACAACAATCCTTTGGATCAAGCATCGCAGAGTGTTCAAATTGGCGCTAACAAAACCGCTATCGAAGCTAACAAGCTCGATAAAAAGGTAGACCAAAAAATTCTGAATCATCAAGAGAAAAAATTGGAAGAGAAAAATGCTCCTGCTTCTCGCTAATCCCCTTTAGGGTGAGTAAGGGCCGCGCGGATCATGGGCTGCGCGGCCCTTTTTTATTTTACAAAGCTAGGGGCTATTTTGCACGGCGTGATGCTGACATCATCCCAAACTTCGCCTGTAATATAAGGATCGGTCTTGATCCAAGCTTCAACCGCCGCCTCGTCAGGGAATTCACAAATGATGGAAGAGCCCATCATTTTGCCATCTTCATCCAGTAACGCAGCCCCCATATGCGCATGACCAGCGGCCTTTGCCTTATCGATATGAGCTATATGTGCGTCGCGATTTGCCATGCGGCGTGCCAAAGCCTCGCCATCAGTAGCGTCAAAAGCTAAGATAAGAAACTGCATGATTAAGCGGCGTCTTCCGTTACTTCAACCGAGTCACCTTTAAGCGCAGCAGAAATCACGCCAGCATTGTCGCGGATCTTTTTCTCAAGTTCAGCTGCTACTTTTGGATTGTCTCTTAAATACTGCTTAGCATTTTCACGGCCTTGACCAATACGTTGGTTGTCATAGGAGAACCAAGAACCCGACTTTTCTACCAGGCCGGCTTTAACGCCCATATCAACCAATTCACCGGTTTTGGAAATGCCTTCACCGTACATAATATCAAACTCTACTTGGCGGAAAGGAGGGGCCACTTTGTTTTTGACCACTTTCACACGGGTCTGGTTGCCCACGACCTCTTCTTTTTCTTTAATTGCACCGATACGGCGAATATCCAGGCGTACAGACGCATAAAACTTCAGAGCGTTACCGCCGGTAGTGGTTTCTGGGTTACCAAACATAACACCAATTTTCATGCGGATTTGGTTGATGAAAATGATGGTGCAGTTGGTACGTGAAATAGAACCGGTGAGTTTACGCAGCGCTTGGCTCATCAGACGAGCTTGCAAGCCCATATGCGAATCACCCATTTCGCCATCCAGCTCGGCTTTAGGAACGAGAGCAGCAACAGAGTCTACGACCAACACGTCAACAGCGCCCGAGCGTACCAGCGTATCAGCGATTTCGAGAGCTTGTTCACCCGTGTCTGGTTGAGAGATAACCAGCTCATCAATGTTTACGCCAAGTTTTTTCGCATAGATTGGATCCAATGCATGCTCAGCATCGATGAATGCGCAGGTGCCACCTTTTTTCTGTGCTTCTGCAATGATGTGCAGCGTCAGAGTGGTTTTACCCGAGCTTTCTGGGCCAAAAATTTCAATAATACGGCCACGTGGCACACCGCCAACGCCCAATGCAATATCAAGACCTAACGAGCCAGTTGATGTTGCTTCGATGGCTTCCATATGGGTATCACCCAATTTCATGATGGAGCCTTTGCCAAAGGTTTTTTCAATTTGGCTGAGTGCGGTTTCGAGAGCTTTATTCTTATCCATGGAAATCCCCTGCTTCAGATTAATATAGGGTTAATCTACACCCTTTATTGCCGTGCGCAATTAATAATTATGGCTTTACTCAAGAGATATAACACAACGCCATTGAGGGCATGCCAGAGGAAATGAACCCCGATAGGTAAGAACTCACACAGCACCATATCCGATGAGCGGAAACCAAGTGAGATCAGGAAGATAAAGCCGGCTTGCAGTAGAAGCGGCGCTTCGGGGCGTTGCCTGGTACGCAAATAGGCACCCATCATCAGGATGGAGACAAGGCAGGGAAAATACGCAATGGAGCCATTAAAGCTCAGTTGAGGCGGAACTTTATCGGCATAGGCGCCTGCAAACATAAACATAGCTAGCAAGCTGGTCGCTTTGAGCTTATTGACGCGGATAAGCCGTCTTAATGCCAGCCACAGGTAATAGCAGGCAAAGGCCATAATAGGGATAACATCCGCCAGCATGCTTATACGGTTTGCAAAGGTATGAAACAGCAGGCTTCCAATGCCCACCTTGGCAACAAGACCAATCAGGATTGTGCACTGTGTATCGTGCAGCTTCAGGGATTTATAGTGGCGCCATAATAGCCAGGCTGCGATGAGAAAAGAAACGTTACTAAGTGCATTCAGCGGTTCGGCCCACAGGCCAATCATTCTGCGCTCACAATAGATGTCAATGGCCTGGAATAAATCACTCATGGCTTTTTGACAAAGGCTACAATGGAGTCGTTATTGTAAATTTCTTTCCATCCGCGCGGTGCTTTGGAAAGTCTGGTAATATAGTAGGGGTGGGTTTTACGCAGAATCAGCCCATTAATACGGTATTTGTCGATAATCGCATCAGCATCATCCTTAGCAGATAAGAAGGTAATCGTATCTTGGAGAACTTCCTCGGAATAAGCCGTTCCCGCACGGCCATCGACAAATAATTTCCACTGATCTTTCGCGAGAAAAATAATATAGCCTCCTAGATCATAGTCGTTGAGAAAGCGATGATTAGGATAGGCTTTCTGGATTTTGCTGAGTGCTTGCGTAAGCTTCATAGGATCAGCGTCGGTCTTTTTAACATCAGCTGGGATGAAGGAAAGGCACAGGGCAATAGTGATGGCGAGCATCAAGAAACGGGCGCGATTAATCGGCGAATCCATAAGGATGCCATTGCCGGATTTAAAGCGTTCTTTTTGTACGTGCCGTGCGAATTCTTGCAATGAGTAAGCCAGATAGGGCGCTGCTAATATGGCAAAGCTGATATTGTTACGATTAGCTTGTAATGCTGCAATAAGCCAGGCAAAGGCCAGAATTTTATCGGCTAAGGCGATATTGGCATCACGAAGATTGCTAGCCAGAATAAACAGAATGATTAGCACGCTAATGGATATTTGGTGGCCAAATACAAAAGGCTGCCATTCCTCAATGTACGGGGTGATGCTGCTATGCAGGGTGCGTAGGACCGCTTCTACAATAAAGATATGGTAGGGGTTGATCAGGCAAGCCACCGCACAGGTGGCACTCAGTTTGATGAGTGTTTTAAACCAAGCCCAGTTGCGGGTTTCATAGGCTTCGATAAGATGAGCGCCAATAATGATGAAGCCGATTATAAAGCCGCCATGCATATTGACCCACAGCAGCATGAGCAGAGGTAAGACAATACAGTAGAAGCGGTTTTCAAAATGAGTGCGGTGCCGATAAAGCAGATGATGGAACACACAGGTCAGGAAAATAGAAACCATTTCTGGCTTGGCATACAGATACGATACTTGGACATACCACACCAAGATCACGATAAGCGCGATATAGCCATCCGACAGATGACGTCTGGCTTTTAGGCACCAGGTGAGAGTGGCGATGTTAATCGCGCCGAGCAGGCAGGCGAATATATAAGTAAGATGGGGGCCACCCACAGAAAAAATCTGGCTCAGTAATACATCCCATAACCAGGATATATTGAACCAACGCGTATTGCCGGCGGTAAATGACCATGGATCGTGCAGTGGAATGCTGCCATGTGCCATCATCCATTCGCCGGCCGCAATATGCCAGGGGATATCGGGTGTGCCAAAGATGGGTTGGGCCGAATAAAAATAGCTAACGAATGCCAGCAGGAAGCTAATACTTACCAGTGGATGGGGGGCAGAGGTGCGAGCTATCACTTGGCCTGAATCACTTCTTTAAGCTTGGTAGCAAGCTGTTTCAATGTAAATGGCTTGGCAAGGAAATTGAAGCTGCGTTCGTTGCCATAGTTGTTGACGAACACATCTTCAGCGTAGCCTGATATAAAGATGACTTTTACATTAGGGAAGTCAGGAGTGATTTTGCTAATCATGGTTGGTCCATTCATGCCTGGCATAATCACATCGGTAATGATCACCTCAACCTCAGCACCTTGTTGCGACATGATCTCTAAGGCTGTCTCAGGGCAATCAGCCTCAAGAACTGTGTAGCCTTTATTGCGCAACGCGCGCGCTGCAAACATGCGCACCGGTGTTTCGTCTTCGACTAAGAGAATCGTGGCGGTGCCGGTTAAATCCGCTGCGCCAGGTTTATCGGTAGCTTCATTTTCAGAGGTTGCCGCCGCCGCTTGTTCACCAGTAATAGCAGGGAAATAGAGGCTGAAGTTCGTGCCCTCATTTTCTTTGCTGCTGACATATACGTAGCCACCGCTTTGCTTAATGATACCATATACCGTCGAAAGCCCCAGACCAGTGCCTGATCCCACGGCTTTCGTGGAAAAGAATGGCTCAAATATTTTTTGCATGAGGCTTTTGGAAATACCGCAACCGGTATCGGTGACTTCTACCAATACGTAATCACCGTTAGGAATTACCTTATCTTCTTCGGCAGGAGCCACCAGATCGCGCATGAGTGGCGTTTTAGGGCTAATGCTTGCCTTGCTGGTACGAATAGTAAGAATGCCGCCGCTGTTCATCGCATCGCGCGCATTGACGGCAAGGTTGATAAGCACTTGCTCAAGCTGCCCTTGATCGGCGCGGATAAAACCAATTTCGCGACCATGGACAACTTTCAGTTCGATATTCTCACCAATGAGGCGACGTATCAAGTTCGATAGCTCAGCCAGCACATCGGTTAGGTTTAGGATTTTGGGCTGCAAGGTTTGCCGGCGTGAGAAAGCAAGAAGCTGACGGACCAAGTTGGCAGCGCGGTTTGCGTTCTGTTTAATTTGCATAATGTCGGCGAAGGATTGATCGCCGGCAGGGTGGCGCATGAGTAATAGGTCACAAAATCCAATCATGGCCGTAAGCAGGTTGTTAAAGTCATGGGCCACGCCGCCCGCTAATTGCCCTACTGCCTGCATTTTTTGAGAATGAGAAAAACGTAACTCCAGATTTTTTTGTTCGGTAATATCGATCAAATGCGCAACTAACTGCTTATCACCACCATCTAATTGCATATGGCCCAAATAAGCCGACACAATAACATTGGCTTCATTGGGTAGAGTGAGTTCAAAGGGCTGTGCATCCGATGTGCCTTGTTCGCTAAATGCTTTTTTAAGCAAGACTTCGGCATCTTTTCGTTTGTCGGCCGCAAACAAATCGATCAAAGCGATAGGTAGTTTATCAACCAACGTATTTTGCGTAAGCTGATGAAAGCTGTGGTTACCTTTAATGATCTTGCCATCATTGTCGATCTTGGCGATCGCAATAGGGGAGTGCTCAATAAATTGATCGAGTGATTGTGACATAGTGGGATATTACCAAAGCTTTTTCTTATGACTGCTTGTTTCTTCCGTCAGGCTGTGTACTAGAGCCGTGCAGCCAATAAGCTTCTTATTATCATCATAGATAACTTTTTGGTTCACAAAAGCCTTCATCTGACCACCTGACTTTTTGAGCAACATCACTTCACCTTCAAAATCACCTGGATCGATTTTATCGGTGCGTTTGCTGTCATTGCTGACGATATCTTGCAAGGTTAGGTTGAGAGAGGCGATTTCATTTTCTTTATATTCCAGCCATTGTTCGATCACCGGATTCACATAGATGATCATGCCGTCAGGGCCTGTCATGTAAACGCCCATATTCATCTTATCCATTACATACGAAAATAGAGTGATGGTCGATTTGCTGAGTAAGGGAGAAGAGTCCTTGAAGTCTTCGGATGCGGTGCGGTTCTCTATGAATTCACGACCGCGTAGCAGAATAAACCCGCTAGGACGCAAGATAGGCTCAATCGACATAATGATATGATGCATTGCGTTGCTTTTGCCGCGGATATGAAACACTACTTTTTCATACACACCGCGTTCAATAGCAGAATAGATTTTGTTGCTTTCTTCGCGCGATACCGCGCCTAGCTCCAACAGCACATCAATAGAGCGGCGCGATTGGCGGATAAAATCAGGGAACATATCCTGGAATGAGCGGTCCAGATATACGATGTTGCCATCGCGGCGAATAATGAGGCAGAATTTATTATTGAGCCCGAGCGCTGAGGCAAAAAGCGCGTTTTGAAACTCGGTTGCCAGCAATAGATCTCTGTTTTTCTGGGTTTGGACCAGCACAAACCAGCCCACTACACCAAATACCAAATACATGAATACGATGAAGAGCGGTTTGTTATCTACGCCAATGCTGACGGCAACGGCAATAAGCAGCAAAGCCAAGAACACCAACGCGATATGCGACATGGTTGGGCTGCGTTTACGGATGACAAAGTCGTGTGTGCCGCTAATGGTCGGGTCAATATCTGTATAACGAATTGTCATTAGGAGGCCGCAGTAGGTGTTGCACTTACTAGTGCTATAATGTGGAATTTATTACAAAAAAACAACAGGTTTTTTGTAAATTGCTCTTAACCTGACTAAATTTTCCCCTTGAGTTTGTAGACGTAGGAAATGACTTTAGCGACCGCTTCATAATGCATGGCGGGGATTTCCTCATCTATTTCAGTAGAGCTAAACAGCGCGCGGGCTAGTGGCGCGTTCTCTACGATTGGTATCTTATGCTCTTCGGCGACTTCCCTAATTTTCAATGCAATAAGGTCTTGACCTTTGGCGGTAACGATAGGTGCTGTCATTTGGCCGCCCGTATATTTTAGGGCCACTGCAAAGTGGGTCGGGTTAGTGATGACCACGTCGGATTCGGGTACGGCTGCCATCATGCGTCTGCGTGCACGCTCAATACGTAATCTGCGCAACCGCATTTTTATCATAGGGTCACCTTCAGATTGCTTATATTCGTCCTTGATCTCTTGCTTGGTCATGCGAAGTGATTTGATATGTTGGAAGCGCTGATAAATCGTGTCAAAGAGCGCAATGAAAAACATGGCAATGGCTATCCATAAGGTAAGCTTGACGGCAATGCGTTTAAGAAAACTAAGCATTGCTTCCACCGAACTATCGGGCAATTGCACGATATGATTCAACTCAGGATACACGGCGGAAAAAGCAATAAATCCAACGATAATAATTTTAATAATGTTCTTGGTGAACTCGACTACCGAGCGCATGGAAAAAAGGCGCTTTACGCCCTCTAGCGGCGATAATTTGCTGAGTTTAGGTGTGATGGGCTCGGAAGAGAATATCATGCCATGTTGCAAAAATCCGGCGGCAAGTGCGGCAACAATGGTGGCAATAAGAGGTAATATGATGATGCCAATACTGCCAAACATGAGTTTGTATAACAGAAGGCCCAGGCCACGCTGATCGGTGGGCATGGTGTGGGCATCCGACAAAAAAGGCGTCAATAACGCGACGCTGCCTTTCATTGCCGATACCGCAAACCAGGAAATGATCAATGCTAGCGTTGCCAGCACGAAAAAATGCCCCACTTCTTTTGAGGTGGGAACGTTACCTTTGTTATGAGCTTCCTCGAGCTTTTTCTGTGTTGGCTCTTCGGTCTGCTGTTCTTTGTCTTGGCCTTCAGCCACATGCCCTCCAATTAGGTCAGTAGCACGCTAAGCGCTTGTTTGAAGTACTCACTGTACCATAGCAGTATCGAGCTAATGACCACCATTAAAATGAGAAAGCTCAGCATCAGCTGCAATGGAAGTATAATAAAGAAAATCTGAATATTAGGCATCAATCGCGCAATAATACCTGCTGACAGATAGATCATTAGCCCTACCACAATGTGAGGAGCGGCCAGCTGCATAGACATCCTAAACGCGCCGGTAATTGTGGTGGTAGCTAAATTGGCAATATCTTGGACAATGGGAAAATGGCCAGGAAGAAAAATGTTGTAACTATCAACCAAACTTTGCAGCATTAAGTGATGCAGATTCAGCGCAAAAATCATCAACACGGCACTAACACTCAGTAAATTGCTAAGTGATGTATCTTGTCCGCCGCCTTGCAGAAGGTCGGTTGTCAGTGCAGACGATAAGCTGGATTGATAGGCGATGATGCCGCCTGCCAAATGCATGGCGGTAATGAGCATTCGTGCCATCCCCCCAATGAAAGCACCCGTCAGAATTTCTGCTATTATGAGCGTCATTAAGGTAAATGTTTCACGTGGCATAGGCGGAACATTGTGCAAAATGGGCACCAGCAATAGGCTAAACATGAGGGCAATGAACATCCGAGCTCGCGATAGAACATAGGCTTCGCCAAAACCAGGCAATAGCATAAATGCCGTTCCCACACGGCAAAATATGAGAAGAAAACTATATAGTTCAGTGGCTAAAAATTGCGATAACATATTAGGATGTCTATATGCTGTGTTGCAAGCCAGGTTAATTTAGGCTAACATTAGCCAAGTATCTAGTAGTAATAATGTGCTTATTTATGAAAAGAATGCGTCAATGGAATAAGTGGTTCGCGGTAGGCAAAAAAGTTGGCCTCTGCAGTGCTTTATGCGCTCTTGCCATGGGATTATCCATGAAAGCCGTTTTGGCTGCTGTGATTTCTAATCCGAACAAGCAAAGCACTGTTGGGACGTCGCATAAATTGTTTCTCTGTCAGCCTGTGGTTGGAGCAGAAGGTAGCGAAGGTTCAGGTGGCTCTGGCTCCGATACTGAATGCCCCTAGACTGACGAATTATGGATGTGCTGCAAACGCCACTATCCGCTGATTACATCATTACCTACACATTGAATCAATATGCACAGGCTACGCAGAGATCTGCGTGGTTGCTTCAATCCATAGATTTTTTTAAGAGTGTCACCGGCTGGATTGGTAGTGTACATCAGGGTTTATATGAAACCTATATCAAAGATCATCACCCGCTATTGCGCTATCAAGCCACTAAACCCTCTATTGTCTCCGGTAGCATACATTCAAAGCAGGAACTTGATGGCTGCATAGCAGCCAGGGAATATGCGCAGAAAATAGCCGGCTCTGGCGCTGCATTGACATTAGAGCACCTCTATAGCATTTGCCGATTATCCGCTGGCTACCAGCAAGACGATACACGTTCTATGCTTGCGAAAACGCAAATGCTGGTCTTTAACGCGCAGGAAGTAGTGACCTATCGCGGAGCAAAACCAGAAGATTATGCGCTTTGTCTAGAGCGCTTGCTGGAGATCATTAACCAGCCACTACCCGAACTACATCCGTTATTACACGCATCGATGGTATTCTTACTGATATGCACAATTCATCCCTTTGTAGATGCTAATGGCCGAACTGCACGTGTGATCGCAGGGTATATTTTATACAAAAATGGCTATGATCTAGTGCATCCATCATTGGAACAGTTTTATGCGTGGGATAGGGGAAATTATCTGAATGCATTGCTCAGCTATAGCGATTCTTTTTATACACCCAGCCATATTGGGCAATGGAATCACTATTTCTTACAATCAATATTTCATGCCTACCGTATTCATTTTGCAGCGAAGATTGCAGCCAAATGCGGTGAGTGGAAACAGCGTTTATGGAAGGCAAACATACCGCAAACGCCGAATATTATAGTAGCGCCAGGGCTCATCCAATTCACATTGCAGCCGATGCATGCAAAGCAGTATGGAACTGCTCGTCATGTCTGGCCTCTCTATACACAGCAAGGAGACATATTGGCGTATAACATTTGTTTTGGAGTCGCTCCAAAAATATACCAACTATTTCAATATGCCGATGATGGCAACTGGTACCCCAGTGCGCCCCAATATCAGCAGCTTTTGCCACTTTATACCCGATACCCTCATCAGCTTGTTGATGCTGTTGAGCTCGTTGTTTGTGTGGGAGAAGAATTGGTTGATGCGTTGGCACCTCTGCTGACAGATAAAAAGATAGTGCCGTTGACTTGGGCAGCCTCTACAGCACCGCAGGATAGTGACTGGCAGCGTTACATTGCGTTGGGGCAGCGTTTTCATGTGGTGGCGACGGATAAAAAATCATTGTCTATAGCGGCTAAGTTAGCCCAGTATTTAAGGCCACTTGATGCGCAGGTGCATATAATAGATATGTCTTCCGAGCAGGCGCCGCTACTCAATATGCACGATTTTGTCTTGCAGCTTATTGGTAAAATTAGTCAGGGTGCTGATCATAAAAGGCAGTACAAGCGCTAAGGTGAGCAACATCGCAAGTACTTTAGGCACGAAGGTCAGTGTGGCTTCTTGAATTTGCGTCAGCGCTTGCAGCAAGGCAATGGCCAAACCCACTACTAACGCGACGATCATCATCGGTGCTGAAATGATAATCAGCACATAGATAGCCTCGCGCACGACATCGATGACTTGTGTTGCATCCATAATTAACATCCATAACGTAAAAAAACGCTGTAGGCATCTTAATTTTGCGCTAAGCTTGCCAAGAAAAGAGGGGCTTATGGACCATACAGAAGATTTCAACAGCTTTAGAACTCATGCGCAGCGTGTATTAGAGCGCTTTGAAGAGAGACGCCAAAAGTTTCTGCACCAGCTAAAATTCCATAGCGTCATCGCATTAGTGTTGCTGCTAAGCTTT
This sequence comes from Rickettsiales bacterium, assembly GCA_033762715.1. GTDB lineage: Bacteria > Pseudomonadota > Alphaproteobacteria > Rickettsiales > SXRF01 > JANRLL01. Next base: position 282,219 of record JANRLL010000016.1, read on the forward strand.
CCGTATTGGTTCTCGTTACTCGCCAGGCTCGATTATGTCAACGGTACCCCGCTTTCTTCTTTCGCTGCCTTTATTGTGCAGGTTATTGCAGGTGCGGTCATGATCTCCATTATTCTGATCTATGCCGCATTGCCGTTATTTCGCTATCGCCACAGCGTGATGCAAATAGGAAGCGCATTGCCTGGTATGTCCGGGGTAGGGCAACAGAGCGTTTCGCTGAAAAGTGAAATATTTAGCCAGCTGCTGAGCTACTTTGGTAAATTTGAGCTATATCAGAACCGTAAAATTCCACTGCGCAATTTTCAGAATGCGCCAGGACTGCCGGCGTTTGATAGTTATGTCGGTGAAGATTATGTCCGCGGCAACATGGTGGGTGTTTCGTTGGAGATGATGGAAGCGGCACTGATTGACGAGCGGTTGCATGGTAAAGCCGAAGTGTTTCATGGGCTCATGATTTTAATCGACGTATGTGATCCGAATCTGGTTTTGCGTGGTAGCTTTGCAGGCAAAACATTATTGGTTAGCGGCCAACAACCACATGAAATGGATGAGAAGCTCACCTTGGTTCCGTTGCCGGATAGCAGCTTTGACTCTTATTTCCAGGCTTTCAGTACCGACCATAAAGAAGCCGCAGCTATTTTAAAAGAGGATACATTGCGTAATGTGCTCAAGCTGTCGGAATGTGTACGCAATGCGCGAGCGCAAGGGCAGCATATTGATGATAAGATTGCCTATGCATTATCGAGCATTGCAAGCGGTGTAAGCGAGGGTATGTCGGTTATTGTGAAAGCGGTATGTAACTGGCTCTATACCGGTAGTGTCAAATCGTCGCAAACGCGTCATGACCAAACACTACGCACGCCTTCGCATACGGCTAAACAGGCTGGTCAAGGCAAGGCGATTACCGGTGCGATCCAGTGCGCATTTTATAATGATAAAGTGCTGATCTTGATTCCATACCAGCATAATTTGTTTGAGCCGGACCCGATCTTCAAAGCACCATTGAGCGAAGATGATATTATACTAGTTTATACGCTGATGGGGCTGATTAAAGAATTGGCAGGTGAGGTCGTAACCAACCTGTCTAAATCGGCATCTTGATGATGTCTTGGTAGGCGTTGATTACACGGTCACGAATAGCAACCACGGTATTTAATGTTAACTCAGCATTTGCAACAGCCGTAACCAAATCAGTCAGGTCCACTTTGCCACCAACGAGCGAATCCATTTGCATGGCCTCTGCGTTGTAAAGCGTATTAGCTGAATCTTTGGTGGCACCTTCGAGAAGGCTGGCAAAGCTACTGCCCGATGTTTGCTCATTAGAAGAAGCGGGCGCTGCCGCATCTTGCATCAGCTTCATCTGGTTCTGGTAGGCATTAACAGCGGTCAGGTTATTCATGATGTTATCTCAGCAAATCGATAGTTTGATTTAACATAGCCTTGGATACTTCAACAGCATTGATATTGGCTTCATACGCTCTACGTGCTTCACGCATATCCATCATCTCAACAATCGTATTCACATTAGGATATAGCACATATCCTTGCTCATTGGCAGCAGGATGTGAAGGGTTATAACGTAAATCATACGGCGACATGTCGTAGGTTTGCTTTACGACCGTAACTTTTTGTATGCCTATTTGACGATCCAATACATTTTGAAACACCAGCTGTTTGCGGCGATAGGGCTCAGCACCTGGCGAGGTGCCGGTGGAATCCGAATTCGCAATATTTTCAGCTACCACGCGCAAGCGGTCACCTTGAGCTTTCATGCCTGCTGCGGAAATTTGTAAGGAATCACTGAGTTGCATAGGCTACGCCCTTTTATCCATTACTTGGTTTTCCAATGGCGATATTCATCATTGAAATCATTTTGCGATAAATAAGCAATGCACGTTGATATTCCGATTGGTTGGTCGCGACATTCATCATCTCTTCTTCCAACATCACATTATTGCCATTGGGATTTAACTCGCCCGTCATCGGGCGTGCTTCGGCTTTAAATTCCATGGTTTGTGTTTTGGAGCTCATGTGCTGAGGACTCGTGACTGCCATGCCGACTTTTTTACTGGCAGACATTCCCTCTACAAATTTTTTGAAGTCTGGTTTGGCCACATCCTGCGCCTTGTAAGCAGGGGTATCGGCATTGGCGATATTTTGCGCAAGTAAGGCCTGGCGCTCGGAATGATATCTGAGTTTGTTTTGCAGTACGCCAAAAATGGGAAGGCTAGATACATCCATATATATGCCAAATAGGTAAATATTGCCTAGTTATTAAGTATAACATAACTGATTTTTATATCCCTGACCACATAAAAAATTGCTTTTACATGATTTTTACTTCAGAAATAGCCCTATCGTTACGCTGTCTTTGCTGTAGTTTGCAAGATGCGTACCAAACCCTATTTAGGCGTCATGTGTGGCTAAATGCTTTATTTAACTAGAAAAGTTGGCGAATCCATTATTATTAACAACAACATCGAGTTAACCGTTGTTGAGGTTCGCGGCCGCACAGTAAAACTAGGCTTTTTATTCCCTAAAGAAGCCACCATTCTACGCAAAGAATTGCATGATAAGATTCTGGCACAGAACCTAGAAGCAGCTAACTTTGGCCAAGATGAGCTTTTAGATGTAGAATTCGATATAACGAAATCTCCTTCCGAAAAGGATGATGATAATCGTGGCAACCGCTGACAATAAACCTTTCGATGTGGATAAATTGGCTGTGGCGTTATCGTATGAACGCCAAACAGACCAGGCACCTAAGGTCGCAGCCAAAGGCAAAGGCTTCATGGCCGAGCAGATTATTGAGCTTGCTCGTGAGCACGGCATTGAAATTCGTGAAGATCGTGATTTGGTGACGTTGCTGTCCAAAGTGGATATTGGTACACCCATTCCCATGGAAGCCTATGCAGCGGTGGCAGAAATCCTATCTTATATCTACCGTGTGAATGGTCAGATGAAAGGAAACCCATGAGTCAGTATAGCCCTGATGATTTACTCAATGCGATCGCGCAGTTTATCGAAGAAAGCCGTGTGCACATAGAGCAGGGCGCGTATACCGAACTATCGGGTCTCGAGGATCATGTGCGCACTTTATGCGAGGCGGTGATGACGTTGTCGCAGGAAGAACGTGATCACTATAGCGAACGTCTAAAATTCTTGTTTGATGAATTGACGCTGCTTGGCAATGTGCTGGTGCATAAACGCGATGAGCTAAATGACCAAATGAAAGAGTTGAGCAGTCATAAAAAAGCGAATATTGCTTATAAAGTTGCCGATGCGAGCGACAAAAAAAAGAATGAGACGAATTAATGGATGAGGTCGATATTATACGGTTTACGCTAGCCTTCGTGCTGGTTATCTGTCTGATTGCGCTGCTGGGTGTAATTTTGCGCATATGTAAAAAGAGCCAAATGTCTAGGCCTGGCAAACGCCTTCATATCGTTGAAGTGCAGTCAATTGATTCAAGGCGTAAATTGGTGCTGATCCGTCGCGATCAGGTTGAGCATGTGATGTTGCTTGCTGACGGTCGCGAGATGCTGATTGAATCGAATATTCCAATGGCCAACGCCGAGAAGGCATCTGCATGAAGAAATGGCTTTATGTGCTTGCTTTGGCTGCACTGGCGACTAGCTTTCATATTGATCCTACCTACGCACAATCCATGACGGTTGATCTGGGTAAAACCACCAGTGGTGAGGCCACCGGACGTATTATCCAATTGGTTGTATTGCTGACAGTGATTTCGCTGGCGCCATCCATCCTTGTGATGACGACCTCCTTTATGCGCATCATTATCGTGCTGTCTTTCTTGCGCAGCGCATTAGGTTTGCAACAAACACCACCTAACCAAGTCCTCATATCGCTTGCGCTGTTTCTCACTGCCTTCATCATGGCCCCTGTATTTGAACGCGCTTATGACGATGGTGTGCGTCCATTGATGGAAGATCAGATCACCGAGGAGCAGGCGCTTGAGCGGGTAGGTTTGCCATTCCATGAATTTATGATGCAGCACGTACGTGACAAAGATCTGCAGCTGTTTGTGGGGATGTCGAAACTTACTATCGAAAAACCAGAAGACACGCCATTTCGTGTATTGGTTCCGGCATATATGATTAGCGAGCTTAAGCGCGCTTTTGAAATTGGCTTCCTGATTTTCATACCGTTTATCATTATCGATATGTTGGTTGCGTCTATATTGATGGCGATGGGTATGATGATGTTACCACCGGTAATGATCTCACTGCCATTCAAGCTCATCTTCTTCGTGCTGGTAGATGGCTGGTATATGGTCTGCGGAAGTCTTGTTAAAAGCTTTGGGACCATCTAGTGGAAGTAGTAGGCACCATATTAGGCGGCATTTTTATCGCCTTGCTCATCACCGCAGCCCTTACCTTTGGCTTTACCATGGTGCTCATCATTATCATTGCTTCGGGCATTTTGGCTTTCATGGCTATTGCGCGGGAAGGGTTCAGGCGGTGGCTTTTTGTGCGTACATCGAATAAAGACGTACAGGAAAAGCCCAAAACGGTGATTGATGCCGAGTACGAAGACATCACTAAATAGACAAAAATATCCATAATATACTGTTATTTAATATAAAACTAACTGTAACCAATTCTTAACTTTTGGTTAATGCGGTTTTGTGAGACTATCACTGCACTGTTTCCTATGTAACTTTGAAAGGATAGCCGGCATGTCTGAACTACAACCCACCACCGAAGATCTCATAGATTTTATTAAAGTGGCCCATGCGGGGCAAATTGATAAAGGCGCAGGTAAACCTTATTGGGAACATCCTGTTGCGGTGATGAATGAGTTACCTGATTTTGCTTCACCGGAACTTAAAGCAGCAGCCTTACTGCATGATGTGAAAGAAGATACAGCCTTCGTTACGGTGCAAGAAGAAGGGGAAGCGGTACGTTTAGCATTTAACGAGGAACAATTTGCAAAGCTAAAAGAGACTATGCGTAATGCCAAGCGTCCAACGGAGATTCAGTTGGCTAGGGAGCGTAAAGAACTAAATCCAGAAAATACGCCACCTATCTTACAATCACCTGTTATTAGCCAGCACACGCTGAAAATTGTGGATGGTGTAACTAATGAAGAGTTTGTTGCTCCTCCCTTTACTCCACCTGAAGGTGTAACTGATCCAGAAGAAATCAAAAAATTAGCTAAGAAAACGGAAGCAAAGCTGAAATTAGCGCATTACCAAGACCATATTATTGAACTGGCAAATACACGCCCTGATGACGCTGAAGAGCTGCGTTTGGCCGAAGATCGTGTACTGCTCAAATTTGCTGATATGTCGCAGAATTTGAATAAAGATCGTGTGTTGGCGCTGACTGACTTGGATCAGGCTACCAAATTTGCTAATAAATATGAAAAACCGATCCAAGCACTTATTGAACGCGCCAAAGAGATTGCTGAGAAAAACGGCTATGAGCTTAATGCCGAACTAGTGGTTGAAGATTTGGGTGAGGGTAAGAAACGCGCTTATCTGGCGGAAACTCCACATTGGGAGAAGAAGCAAAAATTTGCTGCTGTTGAGGAAGCCAAGCCTGAACGTAGATGGGCTCAAGGAGCTGGCGGCGGATAAGAATTATTATATCGCAAGAAAAAACGGCCTGGGAAACTAGGCCGTTTTTTTATTACAGAATGGTTTCGAGTGTGACGAAACCACTATTTTCGATAGGTTGCGTCCATTCCTTTACCTTCGTATGCTGAACTTTGGCAAGCAATGGGCCTTTTTTGCATTTGGCGACCATTTTATTAACTGCTTCATCTTCACCGCTGAAAACTGCTTCTACATAGCCATCTACACGATTACGCACCCAGCCATTCAGCGATAAGGCTTGTGCTTGTCCCATGCACCATGAGCGATAGCCGACGCGCTGCACCTTGCCAGTTACTATAACATGTACTGATTTCATTAGTAGAGGTCCTTGATTGCTTTCGGTAAATAACTGGGGATGTCTTCGGCAATGAGGCCAGGGCCAAAATGTGATGCCGCTCGGCTATGCAGCCACACGCCGGCGCAGGCCGCTTCAAACGCGGGCATGGATTGCGCCAGTAAGCCAGTAATAATACCAGCCAGCACGTCACCGCTACCAGCCGTTGCAAGCCAAACCGGCGCTTCGGCATTAATGGCTACACGGCCATCGGGTGAGGCAATAATGGTATCGTTGCCTTTCAGGACAATCACGCTACCGCTTTCTTTAGCAGCTGCTTGTGCACGCTGGATGCGTGATCCTTCATGTTTAAATAGACGAGTAAATTCACCCTCATGTGGTGTAAGCACGGTAGGACCTTTAATCGCATCGAATAAAATTTTGGCACCATTTTTGAAAGCGCTTAAACCATCCGCATCAATAACGCAGGGTTTCTTATATTTGAGCAGTTGCACAACACGTTCGCGCGTTTTCTCGGTTGCGCCAGCGCCAGGGCCGATGCAAAAGGCGCGCACATGTTCATCACCCAACCAGCTATCCAGCTCTTGATCGGATTGATAGGGTTTAGTCATGATTGCCGTTAAGGTCAGAGCATAAGCCGGTATGGTATCGGGTTCACAGGCAACGCTCACCAGGCCTGCGCCTGCGCGCAAGGCACCTTGTGCACATAAGCGTGATGCGCCGATTGATGCTAAGGGAGCGCCGATAATGAAGGCATGTCCGCGTGAATATTTATGGCTGTTTGCGGTAGGGAAGGGATAGTGCTCGCGCCATAATGCAGGGATATTAAGCCAGTAATCGGGTGTGATGTCGTCACCGCTAATGCCAATATCAAAAACATGAAGCTGGCCTGCATATTCTTTTCCAGGCAGCAACACATGGCCCATTTTAGGGCGTACGAAACTCACCGTATGCGCTGCGCGAATGGCAACGCCTTTGATAGCGCCTGTGGTGGAATCCACACCGCTGGCAATGTCAACGGCTACAACCGGTAGCTTGCTGTTGTTGATATGAGCGACCAGCTCTTTATCCGCAGCTTTTAGGTCGCGCGATAAGCCTGTTCCATATAATGCATCGACAATCAGTGATTTGCCGTCCAGCAGCTCTGGATCAAAAATATAAGTTTTACCGCCGGCTTGTTCCCACAGCCCGCGCATATGTACGGCGTCTTCTTTCATATCACCATTATCGCCATGCAAGCACACGGTAACGGGCCAGCCTCGATCGGCTAGCAATCTTGCTACAGCAAAACCGTCACCACCATTATTGCCGATACCGCATAGGATTAAGGTTGTTTGGATAGGATAGCATTCACAGATAACATCGGTAACGGCGCGACCAGCTTTCTCCATCAGTTCTAAGCTTGGAATGCCATTTTTGATAGCCGCTTGGTCAGCTGCTTGTGATTGGCTTGCATTTAATAAAGCGGCGGGATGTAAGCTCATAGCAAATCCTATTGTTCCCCCAATTTTTCGAGAAGAAGATCACATCCGGCTTCAATCAGGTCAAGTGTATATTCAAAATCTTTTTGGCTGCCGTAGTAAGGATCAGGCACGTCTTGCTCACCCATACCAACATAGCTGAGAAACAGTGCTACATTTGCCTTTTTGTTGCGGGGAGCAATGGAGCGCAAGGATTCTACATGGCATCGGTCCAGCCCCAGTATTAGATCAAATTGATTAAAATCGATATCTTTTACCTGACGGGCCCGCAGATACCCAATATCATAACCGCGTTTTTTGGCCGTATTGATAGAGCGAGAATCAGGCGCCTCACCAACGTGATAGTCATGGGTTCCAGCCGAATCAATGGTGACATGCCCAAGCCCTGCTTTCTCAAGCTTGTGTCGCATAATGCCATCAGCGCTGGGCGAACGGCATATATTTCCAGTGCATACGAAGAGAATATTCATAGGTGGTATAACTACCTTTGTTATTGAAATTATGCAATTATTTTATGTGAAATGAATTCCTATTGACTTAATAGGAATTAAACTCTACTAAAATTATAGAATTAACAGCTATGGGACAACGCCGATGCTCTCCATGAAAGCGAAATATGCTATCCGCGCACTGATGGTGCTTGGTGGCAATGAAGGAAAAATGATGCAAAGCAAAGCTATTGCAAAAGATGCTGATGCACCACTTAAGTTTTTGGAGGCGATATTGCTCGACCTTAAAAACCATGGGTTGGTTGCCAGCAAACGCGGCATCTTTGGCGGCTATTTCCTCGCCCGTTCGGCAAAGGACATTATGGTTGGCGATGTGGTGCGCCACATTGATGGCATGCTTGCTCCTATTCGCTGCGCCAGCGTGAATAACTACGAAAAATGTGAAGATTGCGTAGATGAGCATAATTGTACCATCCGGCATGTGATGATCGAGGTACGCAATGCGATCTCCGACGTATTGGATCGTAAAACATTGGCCGACATGGTCAGGACCAAAAAACTGGGCAAATTAGTATAACAGCGGGAGGAACGATGAGTAGGGATAATAATCCAGTTGAACAGCACGTGCTCGAAGCTATTCGTAGCCTTAAATATGGTGCCGTTGAAATCCAGGTGCATGATTCTCGTATTGTGCAGGTAGAGAAAACCGAAAAAACGCGATTTGATATTTCGCGCCAAGATAAACAATAAGGATAACATCATGAGACATTTATTGCTGACAACAGCTATTAGTGTGTTGCTTGTTTCCAGTCCTGCCTTCGCTGAAACTGAGGTGGAGTTACTGCGTAAACAGGTCAAATTGCTGGAAGCGCGATTGGACCAAATAGAAAAACAACAGAAATCAGTACCGGCTTCGTCGGCTCCAGCGCCTAGAGCATCTTCTGGCAGCGCTATTGAACAACGTGTAGCGGTTGTTGAGCGCAAGCAGGAAGTTGCAGATGATGCGGCTAAAGCAGCAGCAGAGAAAACACCTACGGTTGAAGTGGGTAGCAAAGGTTTTGCAATTACATCACCCGACAAGCAATATTCCGTGCGTATGCGCGCCTATGCTCAGGTGGACAACCGCACGTTTCTGGATAACAGCAACACCAGCAACGTCGATACCTTCTTAATCCGCTCAGCCCGTCCGGTCATTGATGCAAAACTGACCGATTATTTTGCGGGTCGTTTAATGCTTGATTTTGGCGGCGGCACTTCGCGTCTGCTGGATGCGTATTTTGACTTTAAACCAGTGCCTGATTCAAAACTCTTTACCTTGCGTGCGGGTAAACTGAAATCACCGTTGGGGTTGGAGCGTTGGCAGTCTGAGCAAGAAATTCTCTTCGTTGAGCGTGGTATGGCAACCAACTTAGTGCCGTTCCGTGAAACGGGTGTCATGGCTTATGGCGACATTATTCCCGATCAATTGGAATATCAGCTGATGCTGGCCAATGGTGCGGTGGATTTAGGTGATAACAATACCGATGTGGATGATAATAAAGAATTGGTTGGCCGTGTGTTTGCTCATCCGCTGCGTTGGTCGATTCTTGAGTGGGCGAGGGGACTCGGCGTGGGTGTTGCCGGTAGCTATGGCGACCGTGGTGGCTCCACCACGACCCCCAACTTGATGGATGGATACCGCACGCCTGGTCAGGCACGCTTCTTTACCTATCGTAGTGGTGGTACGGCTGCGTATGCAGATGGAACGCAATGGCGCATCAACCCACAAGCCTATTATTATAATGGGCCCTTCAGCTTGTTAGGTGAATATGTCGTAACTGGTCAGGATATCACACGTACCGGCACTACCGATACCCTTACCAATACTGCATGGTCTGCAATTGCAACCTATGTGCTTACCGGTGAAGATGCGAACTTTGATGGCGTAAAAGTAGTTAATGCATTTGCTCCGAGTAAAGGACAATGGGGTGCATTCGAGGTCTTGGGACGTGTAGGTCGCTTAGATGTGGATAGTGATGCATTCCCACTCTTTGCCGATGATACCGTATCGGCAAGTCAGGCTAATGAGTATACAGCTGGTTTAACCTGGTACCTGAACAACTCGGTTAAAGTAAACTTCAACTATTCCTATACGACCTTTGAAGGCGGTGCGGCTGGTGGCACTGATCGCGAAGACGAGAAAGTATTGCTCACCAGAACACAATTTAGATTCTAAGAAAGGATAAGCATATGAAAAAACTGTTATGGTTAACCGTAGCACTTACAGCACTTACCACATCGGCTCGTGCAGCAGAAACTATCGAATTGCTAAACGTATCGTATGATCCTACGCGTGAATTGTATGATGAGATTAACCCCTTATTCGTTCAAGATTGGAAAACAAAAACAGGGCAGGATATCAAAATCACCCAATCGCATGGCGGGTCAGGCAAACAAGCCCGCTCCATTATTGATGGATTGAAGGCAGACGTAGCTACGCTTGCCTTGGCATATGATATCGATGTGATCGCTGAAAAAGGCAAATTATTGCCTGATAACTGGCAAGCCAAACTGCCACATAACAGTTCACCTTACACTTCTACGATTGTGTTCTTGGTGAAAAAAGGCAATCCAAAAAACATCAAAGACTGGGATGATTTGGTGCGCGAAGGCGTGCAGGTGATTACGCCTAATCCAAAAACATCAGGTGGTGCACGTTGGAATTATTTGGCAGCCTGGGGTTTTGCCAAAGAGAAATTCAATGGCGATGAAGCCAAGATTAAAGAATTTATCGGTAAACTCTTTAAAAACGTACCCATTCTCGATACCGGTGCGCGTGGTTCTACCATTACTTTCGTACAGCGCGGGATTGGTGACGTGTTTATCAGCTGGGAAAACGAAGCGTTCTTAGCCAAGCAAGAATTCGGCAAAGGTGCATTTGAAATCGTGGCGCCATCTGTAAGTATTTTGGCTGAACCACCGGTAGCGGTTGTTGAGAAAAATACGGCCGCAAAAGGCACCACCGAAATTGCCAAAGCGTATCTAGACTTTTTATATACGCCAGCTGCACAGGAAGTGATCGCTAAGCACTATTACCGTCCTATCGATGAAACGGTAAAAGCTAAATATGCTGATAAATTTCCAAATGTCAGATTGTTGAATATCAGTGATTTTGGTGGCTGGAAAGCAGCACAAAAACAACATTTTGACGATGGCGGCACCTTTGACGAGATCTATAAACGTTAAATTAATTTTCATCGTGCACAAAAAACTGGCAAGAGCGTGTTTCGGATTTAGAGGCGGCCAGCGGCAAGCAGCATCCTACCCAGCTAGGGTAGCCAAAGCAGTTGTGACTAGGTTTTTTGGGTGCTAAACTGCGCAGGAATCAGAGGAGTCTCCTATGTTACAGCCTGTATATTATTACAAAACCATTCAGTCGCCTGTTGGTCAGTTGCGTTTGATTGCATCGGAACGTGGACTTGCTGCTGTTTTGTTCCATGACGGTAGGCGTGGAAAAGCACAAGTGGCAGGCGATATGGTGCAAAATGACGAGTACCCGTTGTTGCTTAAAACAGAAAAACAATTAGCAGAATATTTTGCTGGAAAACGCAAGCAGTTCGACATCAAGCTGGATGCAAATGGTACGGTGTTCCAGCAAAAAGCATGGCGTGAGCTGGTGAAAATTCCATATGGCCAGACTATTAATTATGGTGAGCAAGCACGCCGTTTGGGGGACTCAAATAAGGCGCGCGCTGTAGGGATGGCCAATGGCCGCAATCCTATTTCCATTATTGTGCCATGCCATCGGGTCATTGGGGCATCGGGCGATTTGACGGGTTTTGGTGGCGGTGTAGATGTGAAGCAACAATTGCTGGAACTTGAACAACAATTTGCTGCCTAGCACTTACTATGCATTTAGATGAAATCATTCTTGCACGCAAAATTTCACGACGTAACTTTTTGAAATTTACGACGGCAACGGCGTCATCGCTACTAGTGAATGGCTGTATACCCACGCCATTGCCGCAAAGCTCACTGACCTTTAAAGAAGTATCTAAATCGGTTGCTGAAACACCTACTATTTCTTCTGGCTATAGTATTAAACGCCTAATCTCCTGGGGTGATCCGCTGTTTACTACGGCAGAGGTATTTAACCCGCAGCGTATCAGCGCTGACGATCAGGCACTGCGCTTTGGGTATAACAACGATTTTCTTGCCTATTTGCCGATCAATTGGGGAGAGCCCAATAACACGCGAGGGCTGCTTCATGTGAACCATGAATTTCCTAATCCAGCAGTAATGCGCATAGAAGCACAGCAGCAATCGGTTGGTTTCAGCGTGCTAGAGGTAAAGCGCACCAAGAGCAGTGGCTGGGTGGTAGAGAAAAGCAGCTCCTATCATCGACGCGTAACCGCTACGACACCCATACGCGTGAGTGGTCCGGCCGCCAGTGTGATTGGCGGTTGGGTGGTGGGAACATTGGGCAATTGCGCCGGTGGCGTCACGCCGTGGGGAACGGTGCTCACATCGGAAGAAAATTTTGATGAATTTTTTGGGAATGTGCCGCCGCATTTAGCAGCAAATGAGCGCTTTAAGCGCTACAGCATTCAGTCCGACAGCGATAAATATAATTGGGGCAGTAGTGACAACCGTTTTGATGTCAGCGCCCATCCAGATGAACCGCAACGCTTTGGTTGGGTAGTGGAATATGACCCTTATGATGCTAATAAACCACCGGTCAAACGCACAGCCTTGGGTCGCTTCAAACATGAAAGTGCCAGCTGCACGTTAGCGCCCGATGGCCGTGTTGTGGTCTATTCGGGTGACGATGAAGAGTTTGAATATCTCTACCGCTTTGTTAGTAGCAAGGCCTACGATCCAAGTAATCGTGCAGCTAATGACGGAATCTTAGATGAGGGTGTGCTCTCCGTTGCAAAATTTACCCCTGAGGGCATGGTGCAATGGGTACCTCTAATATTCGGTACCGCAGGGCTGGATGTATCATCTGGGTTTACCAGTCAGGCCGATGTGCTGATTCATGCGCGCCTTGCCGGCAAAGTGGTCGGCGCAACGCCGATGGATAGGCCAGAAGATGTGGAAGTGAATCCGGTGACGGGCGGGGTATATGTGTGTTTGACCAAAAACAAACAACGCACGACTGTCGATAAGGTCAATCGCCGAGCGCCCAACCCATTTGGGCATATCATTGAATTAATTCCACCGCAGGGGAATCATGCGGCGGATAATTTTACCTGGGAGCTGTTCTTAGAGGCAGGGGATTTCACCAATTTCAGTCATAACGCGACCTACCTGGTGCCGCCGAGCCGGAAGGGTTGGCTTGCTAATCCCGACAATATTGCATTCGATCCTAGCGGACGTATTTGGATTGCAACCGATGGCCAGAAAGATTCGATTGGTATGAATGATGGATTATATGCAGCCGATACGACGGGGCCTGTTCGTGGACAGACGCGACTATTTTTCAATGCTCCTGATGGAGCAGAAGTAACGGGGCCTTGCTTCACACCCGATGGAAAGACGCTGTTTTTATCCATTCAACATCCAGGCTCGGCCAAACAGACAGCCAACGATCAGAAAAAAGCCTGGCCTGATTTTGAAGAAGGTGTGCCACCGCGCCCTAGCGTGATTGCGATAACCAAAGATGATGATGGCGTAATCGGAAGCTAACTACGCTCTGAATAGACCCGCTAGTGTGGAGTCCAGCGACTTGATGTTTGCGGCGCGCTGGCGGTCTTCGGCGCTTTTCCCGTGACCGATAGCCTCGGCAATGTTGTGGGTGGCATCCTTGCCTAGTGCCTTGGCAATATCGGTGAGTATTTCCTTATATTTAGACTCTCTGAATGCCTGTTTTTCTCCTGTCGAAGCCGTAGCTAATTCAGGTGGTAATTTGAGTTTACCGGCAACGGATTTCCCCAGTGCAGAGAGCTGTTCAACACCAATGGTATCGGCCATATAGGCGGCGATGGGTGACTGCGGAATATCAAACACCGATGCCTCGCCACGATTTTCCAACAAATTGCGGATGGCTTTTTCACGTTCGCCTTCATTAAAAGGTGTTTTTTTAGGGAGTTTACCAAAGGTTTTTAGGAAATCAGACAAGAAAGGCTGCATTTGATTGTCTGGACGTGTAGCGCTTTCCACAGCCTCTACAAAAGCGGCCGAGACCAGTTTGGCTGCCATATAATCCTGCGCGCCTTTAATGGTGTCGCGTGCCAGCTGATGCATTTTTTGCAGCTTCGCATCCGGTGGATAGCCTTCGTGGGCGTGGTAGAGAATATCTGGCTGTACGAAATTAAAAAATCCGTAGTCATTTTGCATTTCTTGCGTGAAGTGAGTAGGGGTATATTCCTTGCCACGCAATATAGGTGTCATTTCTGGTGCTAAACGCCAACTGCCGCGCACTAATATGCCCACCCGCTCTTCAACAGAAAAATCCTTGTCGGGTGAATCGCCCATGAAATTTGAAACGTCTTTATTCGCCATAGCAATGGCGGCTTTAATCGTTTCGGTTTGTTCTTCGGCGCTAAGATTGCCATCTTCTAGCAATCGATTGGCATCTGCTAGTCGGGCTACTCGGGTTTTAATGAACTCCGGCTTCTTGAAGGGAATAGTTGCTTCAATAATAGAAACAACTTGCAGCTTGTATTTATCTTCAACTCCGCATTCGTTCAAGGCCTGCTCTGCTACGGCAGCGCTCAAACACTCATTGAGGCCAACACCGCTCATG
>JANRLL010000017.1:0-163182 GCA_033762715.1 Rickettsiales bacterium
CCGCCAGTTCACCCACATTGGCATTGCGATTGATAATGGTGCCAGCCACAGGCGATTTCACGGCATAGACTTGGAGGCTATCGTTGCTTTCCACCGTAGCCAGCGTGTCACCGGCTTTTACGACTTCGCCAGGCTCTTTCACCACGCTGCGAATTACGCCTGGGAAGCGTGCCTTTACCTGTGCAGTGCTGTTTTGATTCAAGGTTACACGTCCACTGACGCTAACGGTTTCCTGCACCATCGCGCTGCCAACTTCAAGAATCTCGATATTCAGATTCTTGACCGCGTTGTCACTGATTTTGCTTTCTTCTGCATGGCCACCTTCTTCGCCATGCCCACCGTGACCATGCTCATCGGCTTCACCATGCGCATCGGCAGCGGGTTTGGCTTCCGCATGATCGTGACCATGTGCATCGCCATGCGCGTGTTCATCCTTGTCACCATGCCCGTGATCGCCGCCTTCGGCGTGGTCATCTTTATGTTCATCTCCGTGGCCATGTTCGTCCTTATCAGCGTGGGCGTGATTCTCAGAAACCACAGATTCGCTTTTACCTATGGTGAAATGGTATGCGCTGTAGCCAATTGCCAGCCCTGCGAGTAAAATGATAAATTTGCGTTTACTCAGCATTGATAGCTCCTTTGTCTTGTATTTTTGGTAAATGCATAGCGGTCAGACGTTCCACCTGCGCTTTGGATGAATGAAATTCTTTAAGTGCGGCGATACGCTGCTGCTTCACATCAAATAAGCTGCGTTGAGCATCCAGCACTTCAATATATGGGAAGCGACCCAGACCATAGCCCTCACGTGCCAACCGAAAGGCTTTATCTGCAGAAGGCAAGATTTTTTCATTTAGTGTTTTGGCTTGAAAATACGCTGCCTCCATCTGCTGTTTGGCTTTTTTCATTTCCGTACTCATCATCAGTATTGCGTGGCGATTATCGGATTCTGTTTTTGAAATCTCGCTTCGCGCTTTTTCGATATTGCCGCGATTGGCGTTAAAGACAGGGATTGGAAGCGATACCCCGAGTATGAAAGCCTTATCGCCGCTATCGCGGAAATCCCGCATACCAACACTCAGTCGTGGATCAGGAATGGCATTGGCTTGCTCAAGATCAAGCCGTGCGCGGGATTGCTCCAGCGCAGTATTAAGTTTTTGATATTCAGGGTTGGTATTTAATTTTTCTTCGGTGGTGATTACATCTGGTTTAGATGTGGCATAGAACGCAGCACTATCCAGTTCGACATTTAGCTCATCCTGACCTAACAACGTGGCAAGATTCTTAAAGATAATATCACGATCTTTTAGCGTTCTTTCATAGGCTATCAGTGCGGTTGCCGCTTCAACTTCAGCGCGGCTTTTCTGAATCAACGGTGCAGCAGCAGCTCCGACACGGACACTCACGGATTTTAATACATCCTCTGCTAGTTCTTTCTGTTCTTTGGCAAGGCGCACATTCTCCTGCGCGGCAATCGCTTCAGCGTAAGCGGTCGTAACATCACGAATAACATCCAGTGCTGCTGATTGATAATCCAAGCTGGCAATTTCGAGTCCTTTACCAGCGATATTTTCACGCGCTGAGATTTTCCCGCCGATTTGTAGCGTTTGGCTCAGGCCGTAAGTCACCTCCGCCGAATCGAATCCCTTATAGTTTCTATCACCTGCAATATTTTCTGCTTCAACACCGATTTCTGGGTTTTCCCATGCGCCAGATTGCCTAAGTTCGCCTTTGGCAGCAGCGACATTGCTATTAAATGCCTTCAGGCGCGGAGAGTCAGCAAGTGCTTTTGTAATAGCATTATCAAGCGTGAAAGCAGAACCCGCACTTTCTACATTTTTTTCTTTGATGGATTTTTCTGGCGAAGATTGTTGCGGGTGAAGAAGCGGCTCTGGGGTATCAAGTAAATCTTGGGCATATGCGATGTTGGCGGTTAAAAAGCTGGTACATAATAGCCCGAAGATAAGATGGCGCATTTCTGAAATCCTGTTGTTTAGGTCATTAAGAATCATTCCATCCAATGACGGGGGTTTTGTGTGGCATGCTCTTTTGTTACCCACCTCACGATAGGCTTTTGTTTAGACGCAGCAAAAGCACTCAACCCTCAAAACTAATTTTCAGACATAAAAAATGGGTCGATCAAAGTGATCGACCCATCCTCATCAAAAGGAAATGATGATGAAATTTTATTTGCTGTAGTTGTAACTACGATTAGCCATGCGCTGAGCTGGCGTAACGTTATTAAGGAATTTGTAGTCATCTTTATTAGCGCCAGCAGCTACAGTACCCGAAGATGGCTTGTCTTTGAAATAAGCCACGCTACGAGCAGCGGTGCGTTGTGCAGGAGTTGTTTCAAATTTGTAATCAGGGTTTTGTGCAACTGCCTGACCAGAATCTTTCACGCCTTGAGCACGAAAATATTCGTGGTTATCTTGCGCGATACGCTGTTTGTGCATGCTGCTACCACCTGCGAAAGCGGCATGGCTAGTTGCTACGGTGAGCGCTGCAACGAGGGCAATTGTCAATTTATTCATAAAAATACTCCAAATGTTGGTTATTAAAACAGTCCCGCGCCCACCTTTGGGCTACTGTTCATTAGACGCAGCACAAAAGCGCACCCCTCAAAAAATTATTTCTTAATGGTAAATTTATTGGAATCAATGGGTTGACCAGATGATGCGCTTGAGAAGCTGACACGGGTTTCCTGCTTAGTGGCATCGGTAATTACTAAATTACGCAGCGCAAGAGGTTTATCCGAAAACTCCAAAGTCAGCTCGCCATTTTCAGGTTGTGATGATTGGGTGAGCGTGAGGCGTATGATACCCGTTTCCTCAGTAAGCCGCTTAACTTCTAAATTGTCATCAAAGTGAATTTTGTCGCGCAGTAAAATCCCAGCAGGTGTATCACCAACAGGGATATAGCTTGTTTGCGCCAATTCTCGATCAAAATAAACCATTGTTCCACCATTGGCGACCATCAGAATTGGTGCAGGCGAATCATATTCCCAACGCATTTTATCTGGCCGTTCAAGATAAAATTTTCCGCTTGATAGCGAGCCATCTGGTGCTGCTTGAGTAAAATCCGATACTACTGTCGTCAAATTGTTCAAATAATCCTCGATGCGCTGAAGCGTATTTGTTTCAGCATATGCATAAAACGGATTGAGGATCAGAAAGAATAATAGCAAAAGCGATGAAAGGCGCATGACTGTTTTGTGTTTGGGGTAACATAATTAGACGCAGCAAATTGCATTATCCCTCAAAAATAAATAGCTGGATTTTCCCTTGTAAATCAGTCCTTTTAGCAGTTAGCAGGGCGATGTCTAACTACCTCATCATATATGATGTCTAACTACCTCATCATATATAAAGGATCTATCATGAAATCATCACAAAAAATGTTATTATTGGCAATGCTACCGTTGTTAGCACCTATGGGTGCAATGGCGGAAGATGCAAAACCCGTTGCGGCAAAGACAAAGGCCGCAGCAAAGAAACCAGCCGTTATTGCTGAGCCTGAAGCGAAAGCAGAACCAGAAAGTGCTTACGGTTTTGTAGGCAAATTCACTGGCAACGTTGGATTTACGTCAGATTATGTGTTCCGTGGCATCTCGCAAACCAGAGAAGGTCCGGCAATGCAAGGTGGCGTTGACTATGTTCACCCAAGCGGTTTCTACGTTGGCGTGTGGGGTTCAAACATCGATTTCAACGATACAGATCGTGCCGATCTCGAAGTAGATGGATACGGCGGATATAGCTACAGTATTGACCAGTGGACATTAGATGGTCGCTTTACCTATTACGCTTATCCTGGTGCTAAAGTTGCACTCGATTATGATTATTACGAAATCGGCGGTAGCGTGACTTATGATTTCGGCATCCCGAAACTGACCGGCTCCGTAAACTATTCACCGGATTATTTTGGAGAATCAGGTAATGCAGTTTATTACTCGCTCTCCACCAAAGTTCCGCTGGTTTATGGCTTTGGCCTGAACGGTAAAATCGGACATCAGAGCATTGATGATACCGCGCGCTTTGGCTACCCAAGCTATACCGACTGGTCGGCTGGCGTGACCTACGACTGGCGCGGCTTCACAGTAGGCTTGCAATATGTTGATACCAACATAGACAAAAGCCGCTGCGCGGATGGCTGTGATGCAAAGGGCATAGCCTCCATTTCCTACGTTTTCTAATCCACCAATGTAGAGGCGGTGCTATGCATCGCCTCTTTTTTATTGAAAAACTCACATCAAAAAAAGGACGTTATCATAAACCGTAAACTGCTCACTTTGTTGTCCACTTCAGTGCTCACCCTTACCATTTCCAATGCACAGGCAGCGGATGACAAATCGCAGTACACGCTTTTTAATCCAACTCCGCAGAATCTGATGCGCGATATGTCCACCGATCGTCCCGATAAGACGGAAAGCCCCTATACGGTGGATGCTGGCCACTTTCAGTTTGAAGCGGATTTGGTGAATTTTACACGAAATCGCGATACGAATGATGGTGCCAACAGCAAAACACGCGCCTACGATGTGATGGCCATCAACGCAAAAGCTGGGTTGCTGAATAATCTTGACATTCAATTTGTGGTCGAGACTTTCAAATATGACAAAACTACGGATTTTGATGCAGGAACCACGGAAAAGAAAAGTGGTTTCGGAGACATCACGACGCGCCTAAAATACAATGTGTGGGGCAATGACGGCGGCACAACGGCGCTTGCAATTATGCCATTCGTAAAATTTCCAACCAACTCCGATGATCTTGCGAATGACGACATCGAAGGCGGTGTGATTGTACCGCTGGCGGTTGATCTCGGCAATGACTGGGGTATGGGGTTGATGACCGAGCTTGATATCAACAAGGATGAGGATGACAGCGGTTATCATGCCGAGTACGTGAATTCTATTACGTTTAGCAAAGGTCTCACGGATTCGATGGGTATGTATGCCGAGTTTTTTACTTCAAAAAGCTCAGAAAGTGGTTCGGATTGGGCTAATACGCTTGATTTTGGCATGACCTACGGAATCGGCGATAATGTGCAACTGGATGCCGGTGTAAACATTGGCGTTACGGAAGCCGCAGACGATCTAAATCCCTTTATCGGCGCAACGTACCGTTTCTAATATCTTAAGCCAATTAGACAGGCGAAAAGCATGCTGTTGGGTTGCCTATTTCTTGATAGGCTTTAATACTCTGTCCGCGAGTATTTTTCGTGCGCGATATACGCGGGTTTCAATAGTCTTTGCATTTGTGCCAAGAAGTTTTGCACAATCTTCCTGTGAGTGCTCTTCGACTGCGAAGGCGATCAACGCTGTTTTCAGTTTTTCTGGAAGCTGGTGAATCTCATCTTGTAATTTTTCAAGCGTGTGCTTCGCAGCAACCGCATCTTCTGGCGAGGTATCCTGAGAAATTAAAGCAGCACTATTAGCAAGTGTTTCATCATCAATCGAGATGAACCTGCGCCCACCTTTTCGAGCGTGATCTTTGCACTTGTTGATCGCAATTTTGAACAGCCATGTGTTGAACTGGCTTTCAAAACGGAAACTCGCTGCATTAAAATAGACTTTTACAAATGTTTCTTGCACCAGATCATCGACGATACTTTCATCACCCGTATAAAACTGTATGAAACGAGCTAATTTCTTCTGATAACGTTCCATCAGAACGTTTAGGGCTTCGCGTTCACCGCGCTGAAGCTGGCGTATGAGAGCTTCGTCGCTCGAATCGGACATTGGCACTCCGTCTATTCATGCTGTGACAGAGCGTGAATGGCAACTTGGTTCATGATTTGTATTTGCTCTGGTGTCATCGCTGGTTGCATCTCAAAGAAATGCTTAAGCGTTACCTCCTTCAGTTCTGCCTGCAATTTCTCAACATGTTCCGATGCGTTCTGCACTCTCTGTGAATATTGCTTCTCCTCTACAAGCGCCTTCGCTAGGTCTTGATTGGCCTGCTTGATTTTGACGATTAAAGCCGAGCGATCTTGCGCATATTTTTGCTCCACTGGCTCAAGTTTCTTATGCTGCTCTTGTGTTAAGTTAAGCTGAGTCTTCAACCACTCATCGGGGTTGGTATGATAACGGCCAGCAGGAAAAACCCATATATTACTGACCCAACATGTAATAAAGGCAATAAGTGCGACTAGGATAGTCGAGCGCAGGTCTCTGTAGATTCGTTTCATGGGCTACCTAATTGTGCGACGCTAAAGGGGTGAACGTAAGATGAAGAATAAATATCCAACCCAAGTGCTTTAGCAGAAAGCGATGAATTAGCAGGCATATTTTCTGGTGCTGTGAAACCTAGACCTATGCCCAGAAACACCATGATCGCAACAGTGGCAAACTGGCGACGCGGAGCAAATACCATATATAAAATCTGCTCAAACCAGTTTTCAGGTCGTTCTTCAGATTCGGCAATACGAATCCTGC
The DNA here is from genome assembly GCA_033762715.1 of Rickettsiales bacterium. Classification (GTDB taxonomy): domain Bacteria; phylum Pseudomonadota; class Alphaproteobacteria; order Rickettsiales; family SXRF01; genus JANRLL01. Next base: position 6,434 of record JANRLL010000017.1, read on the forward strand.
GCCATACATCCTGCTTAAGGGATGCAGTGGTCTGCGTGTGTACGGGCTGGCGGAAAAAGACGGTCAGCCATTCGTCCAATAAATGCTTATTAGACATAAGAATTCTCCAATATGTGATGCGTTGGTCTTAATTTAGACGCACCAAACAGGTATTTCCCTCAGTTAATAATTAATAAATATCGCAAGCTCGATTATAAACTCATCGTAAAAAAAGACTTTGTCAAGAAGATATGGCGCGAAATCTATGATAAACAATATCTTAAGCAAGATTATGCGTTTTTGAATATCGCTTTGCTACATCGGCCATTTGAATGGTGGGGCTTGTATCCAGCAAGGCGATCATGTGTTCACCCACATCATTGCCAGTAGCTGCCTCAATCCCAACATTAACCGCTGAGACTATAAACCCTATCGGCCCTCCAATCAATGTGCCACCCGCGATACGCGAAGCTGGGGAAATATCATCCCCCGTAATTGCCCTGTAAACTGTTGATATAATGGGTAATTGCTGAAGGGGATTTATGATGTCGAGCAAGTCCCCAAACGTAAATCCGTCCTCACCCCATATGCTCTTTTCATTGCCCTGCGATGAAAAATCACTTTGCACACGCAAACCAGCAGGGGCGGTTGGATGGTATGAAGATGTGGAATCAATAGACATGACTCACAACAAAGCAAGAAATGTACCAGCTATAGACTTCTGACTATCTTCACCACCACGCCAGCAATATGGAAATCCATATTGCCAGTGATGTCGATGGGGGGATAGGCATCGTTAGCAGGCATGAGCCTGGTGCCATCGGATTTGCGGTGCAAGCGTTTGACGGTGTATTCGCCGTTGATAGCCGCAATCACGATTTTGCCATGCGTGGGTTCGGTTTTGCTGCTAACGATAAGCAGGTCTTTTTCCTGAATGCCTGCACCGATCATCGAATCGCCCACGGCCTCGATCATGAACATGGAATCGGGGTCGCGCACAATCATCTCGTTGAGGTCAATCCACTCCTCGACATGGCTTTCTGTGTTGAGTGGGAACCCCGCTGGCACTTTGCCAGAGAGTAGTGGCAGGCGATAACCCTTGTTCTTGATGTAGTTCTCCAGCTGGGTAGTGAACCAAAGTGGGACACGCATCACTTTGGTGGTTTTTTTATTCGTATCGGGGCGCATAGCTTTCCTGGTTTTTGCAACTGAAACGAGTTTTCGATTTACAAGTTTCGCGTTGGATTATAGTTTGAACAAAAATGTGTAACATTAAATGTAACGGAGTAGTTACACCAATACAAAACGGTAAGCAACGGGAGTTTTTATGCCATTTCCAGCACGCGACTATTATTCTCTGAAACTGTTGCAAAAACGCTGGAATGCCCCGTGGGAAGAAATCACGCATGTGGTCGAAACGGGTTACCTGCGTGCCTGTGTGCATCTGCCCGTGCGCTGGATGGAATATGGCCATTATGAGGAAGGTAAGTTCATCGTCGATAAAACGGCAATTTGCGATGGTATGGCGGCGATACAACCCAAGGACACGCGCCGTATTTTCGCGCGTGGTGAAAACACTGTGTGCGTGTTTCAGTCGATCAAGCGGGATGCATATTTACTCAGACTTGCCGCCGAGCCTTCGCAGAAGCCGCTGAAATTCGCGTTGGAAGAACTGGTGGTGTTGGCGAAAGATTGCCTCGCCTTTGAGCGGGAGCATAAGATCGAGGTGTGCGATAGCCACATGCGCCTGCTTCATGCCGATGATGCGCCAGAGCCGCCATCAGGACATTCGGCATTTAGCCATGACTATCACCTGGTGCGGATCGACGGCCAGAACTATCATCTGGGGGAAAAGCAAGCGGTGGTGGTGCGCTCTCTGCATGAGGCCATGATCGCTGGAAGGCCGTGGCTTTTTGGCAAGACGTTACTGAAGCAGGCAGGCTCTTCCAGCACCCGCCTGCGCGATATATTCAGGACGCAACCTGCATGGAAAATGCTGATAAAATCCGACGGGCACGGTTATTATTGCCTGAATCTACCAACCGAACAACTCAGCGATAAGCCAGCCCACGCTTCCCCACAGCGCGAGCAAAACGAACAGGACATACGCGAGGCGGTGTAAAGCCTGCACCGCTCCATCCCCACCTGCGCCCCACCTTATCCCCCAGCCAGCCCTCACCAAGCACCCTTGACAGAGTGTTTTTGCATCAAGGTGGGGTGGTGATGGGAATTTCCATCCCCCACTGATTCCCACTCAAGCCCTCACCAAGCCCCACGCGCTCCCCACCCGATGTGTGCGAGCTTTTGTTCACACCAAATCGTTTGAACAAGGAGGCACACATGAACGATCAACACCCACCAATCTCAGCTTTCGATGAAATCTGCCAGATCACACAAGCCACCATGCGCGGCATGGAAATCGAGGTCTTGCTCGATTTACTTCAGCAGGCAACCAGGGAGTTTCACCGATCTTCTCTGACGATACGCTCGCTCATCACCGTCATCACCGAAAAAACAATGGCGCGTGGTAGCAATCCACAGGATCGCGCATGACAACCATCGAATGGTACAGGGTTTATCACGGTATGCCAGAAGACGCAAAACTCAGGGTCATTGCCAAGCGCAGTGAACAATTGATGGCGCATGTGGTGACAGTATGGCTGTGCGTACTGGACTCCGCATCCCGCCATAAACAACGCGGTACGGTCAGGATTGATTCTGAGCAGATCGCGGTGATGCAGGATATTAGCCAGGACGCAGTGGAAGCGATTCTGCAAGCCATGCGTGAGAAAGGCATGATTGATGCGGAAGGCCGCGTGGTCAGCTGGGAAACACGCCAGTATCTCAGCGATGCCGAACGCGCCAAGAAATACCGTGAAGGGCAAAAAGAGGATGCACCGTCACAGACCGTCACGTCGCGTCACGAAACGTCACGCGCTGTTACGGAGCAACACGCATCGTCACGCAAAAACAGCAAAATCCAACCAGATACAGATAGCAGAGTACAGAATGCAGATACAGAGAACAGATCAGCAGAAAGTGCAGATGCACAGAAAGCAGAATCTTCAGATTACAAAAAATCAGATAAAAAACTTAGAGCGAGAGCAGAAAAGAAAGAGCGCGAGAAAGAAAAACAGCAGATCGGTGGACAAGCGCAGAGCGAAGATAAAGCGCACAGCCAGATTCTGCTACAGATGCGAGACATCTGGGATCAAGAGGTGCAGAGCAAGCTCACCAAAGGGCAAAAGGCCATACTCACCGCCAAACGCAAAGAGCAGATGGCCGAGCGGTGGCTAGAGGATTTCCAGCAGGACATGCGTGCATGGCGGTATTACTGCGAGATCATCGGCGCATCAGATTTCTGCCTTGGCAAGATTCCTGGCAAGAACTGGACAATCACCCTGGGTTGGGCAGTCGAATCATCCGAGCATGTAGCCAAAATCCTTGAGGGCGCGTTTTCAGGAGGCAATCATCCACCGAAGCCACCAGCCTGCGAGGTAACTGCTTTGCAAGAAGCATGGGACGGGGTGCTGGCCGCGCTCGTGCAAAAGCATGGCAAGGGTGCTTGCCGCAGCTGGTTTGCAGGCACAAGCATCATACGGATGCTCCGTCACGGCGATGGCGCAGTCGTCACCATGCGTTGCCCCAGCAAATTCATTCAGGATTGGATCACGCAGCACTATCTCGCTGACCTCAACCGCTTCTTCGCGGAGGCCACCAAAGACGGGGCGCGTGTCACACATGTCGAACTCATTGTGGAGGCCACAGTATGACAAACACTCCCGATTTCTGGACTCCGCAAGATGTGGCTGACCGCTTCAAGGAAGCCGCCAGAACCCTGCGCCGCCTGCCGAATGTGCGCGTGCGCGGATATTTTAACGCATGGCCGCAGATCATCCGCACTGCACGCGAAGTGCTGGATGGGGAGGTCATGCCGATGCGACTTGGTCCCCCGTCAGCCGATGCAATCAGCCGCATGGAAGAAACCATCCAATGGATTTTCCTGCTCACGGATGAGGACGACCGTCGCCTGATCTGGCTTCGCGCCGCAGGCGTGCCGTGGAAACCCATTTGCTGGCGGCTGGGCATTTGCAAAACCAGTGCCCACCACAAATGGAAGGCAGCGTTACTCACGGTTGCCACCTGCCTGAACTACCCGCGAAACGGGGGGCGAAATGCGTAAGCAAAAAAAGACTACCCATCGTGAACAGATTTTGCTATTTTGCATTGTATCATCGCGAGAGTTTTGCATTTACGTTTATGCCACTCTGCGAAATCCCCCTGCGAAACCGCTTTGTTTTTTCCGTTTGTGCGCATCCGCGTCATGGCGAGGTGTATCATGAACAGAGAAGAACTCATCGCACGCATCAACAGCGATAAGCGCAGCAAAGAAGAATTGTTCGATTGCCTGGTCGGGCGCATGAAAGCACTTTCGCCCGAACCCATCACGGACGGCGAAGCTGCCGCAGCGGCGCGTCGGCTCATCGGATTTTTTGAAACGATTCTGCAATCGCGACTTGAAAGGAGCATTGATTCCACCTGCACCAATGCTAACATCGAAACCGGAATCGCAAACGATTCTGGGGTGTCGTAACCCCGATGCTAATTGGTGACACCAACCATTTCTGGTGTAGAATCCCTGATCTCCCTCTATGGTCGGGGAGATGTTGGCTATGTCCAGGGCTTTGCCTAAAGGCCAACATAACCGTATTAGCACGGTTTACGAACTCCCCGATCACCAGCCTCGGCTGGGAACTTGAAGGGAGTGAGATATGACGCAAGCCAAAGTCGCCGTGATATTAGCGCGGGTATCATCGAAAGAGCAGGAAGAAGGCTATTCGATTGACGCGCAGGTGCATCGGTTACAGGAATATTGCAGGCGCAAAAATCTGACGGTGCTTGAGACATTCAAGGTGATTGAATCCTCCACGATCTGCCACCGCAGGCAGTTCATGGAGATGATAAAATACGCCAAGAAGCACAAGCAGCCCGTCGCCATTGTCGCCGACAAGGTGGATCGTGTGCAGCGTAGTTTTCAGGAATATCCCATCCTTGATCCGATGATTAAAGAGGGTAAAATCGAACTGCACTTCAATACCGAAGGCTACATCATCCACAAAGATTCCATCTCGCAGGAACGCCTGATGTGGAGCATCGGTGTGGTGATGGCGCAATCCTATGTCGATAGCATGAGGGATAACATCAACCGTTCCATCGCACAGAAGCTACGCAGCGGCGAGTGGATCAGCACCGCGCCCGTGGGCTATCTGCATGTGAAGCGCGAGAATGGCAAAAGCGATATTGTGGTTGATACCGACCGCGCACCGCTGCTGCGCCAAATGTTTGAACAATACGCAACGAGTAATTATTCGCTCTCGCAGATGATGAAATACTGCAAAAAGATTGGGCTTAGAAATTGCCGTGGTAACCAAAAAGGATTGACCGCGAATCATATTCACAAAATGCTGCAAGACCCGTTTTACTACGGAGTCATGCGCGTAAAAAAAACAGGCGCGGAATATCCGCACCGCTATGAACCGATCATCAGCAAATCGCTGTTTGATATGTGCCAGGAAGTGCGCGAGGGGCGTTCCAAGAAAATGCCACTCTATCGCGGCAAGGATTTTGTGTTTCGTGGGATTCTCACCTGTGCGATTACTGGACGACTCGCCACCGCCGAAACGCATAGCAAAACCTACCAAAACGGCGGCACGGGGTCATGGACGTATCTTGCTATCTACAACCCTGAAAAACCCGAAAAGAAAATGTGGGTACGCGAGGAGGATGTGATCGCCCAGGCGGAGGAAGCTCTGGCAACGCTGAGAATCACTGACACGGAATCGCTCATCGCGCTGCTGAATTACATTCGCTCCACGAATGCAGAGAAGAAAATCTTCCATCGCGGCCAGACCGCATCGCTCAAGAAAGAACACACCGAGATCGAAGAGAAGCTGGATAAGCTGCTCGACCTGCTCATGGACAAGGTGCTCGACAAGGCCGAGTTCGAAGCCAAAAAGAAAAAGCTCAAGGATCGCCAGTATGAAATTGACGAGCTTATCCACAGTTTTGACGAGGCCGACGACAAGTTCAGCAAATGCCTGATCGACCTCATCAATATCGCAACAGGTGCGCTTGATGACTTCAAAGGTTCGGACGTAACCCGCAAACGCGAGTTGCTGAATTTTGTATTTCAGAACCTACAGCTTCGAGGCAAAAAACTAGAATATACAATGCGCTATCCATTCAGCGAGTTCGCCAAATGCTCGAAACTTGAAGAATGGTGGGGGGTGAGGGACTTGAACCCACGACCAAGGCGTTATGAGCGCCCTGCTCTAACCGCTGAGCTAACCCCCCGTGCAGTAAGAAATATGCTTATAATAGGTGGCTGGCGGTGGCACAAGCAAAGAGATAGCCATACAAAACAATGGTTTATTATGAAATGGGTGCGAATAATCGAACAAATGACTTAGTGCTTGATTTCATCGAGGGATTGTTTTAAGAATTACGCCCCTTAACCAACCTAAGCGCCCGTTAGCGAGATTTTTTATGAAACAAGGCATTCATCCAGACTATCACAAAATTACCATCGTAATGACCGATGGCAGCAAATACGATACCTATTCTACCTATGGTAAAGAAGGCGATGTGCTGCAATTGGACGTAGATCCTAAAACGCATCCAGCTTGGGTGGGTGGTGTGAATCTGCGTAAAACCGGTCAGCTCGAGAAATTTGAAAATAAATTTAAAAACTTTGGTATGAGCTCGAAATCAAGTGCCAAAGCGGCTGAGCCAAAGGCAGAAGCAAAGAAAAAAGAAGAAAAAAAAGCTGAAGACAAACAATAGTCAGCAGCAAAATGACGAACCAAGGCGAGCTACGTGCTCGCCTTTTTTATTCTAGGATTCGAGCGCTTGGAGTTTGCGCGCTGCGGCTTTGCGTTGGGTATAGGTGTGGACGGCACGTTCTAATTGTGGCCATGAAATACCAGCATCGCCGTCAAATTGTTCAGCGACGATTGAAAAAATTTTCATTGCCTCTTGGTTGGTCAGTTGAGGCAAATTATGTTGTTCGCAAATGAAGTGTACATCTTCCACATGCCATAAATTATCCACGTAATAACCATAGAGCCGCAATATGTCTCTTGCAGCGTCGGCGATTTTGAGTGTCGTCAGTTTCATATATTACCCCCCAATTAAAAAATGATGTTGTGTTAATAAAGGTTAATAATTAATTTTTAGTTAAAAAATGTTAATAAAAATTAAAATATTTGTGTATTTCGCTAATTTTTTTAGCTTCCAATAAGGATTTTTAGTTCTATTGGTAGGAAATGTATCAAAAGTTAACCTTTTAGGGGTTTGTCAAAAAAAACACCACCAGGGGGTTGTTATTTACCTATTCGCCCCTTATATCACTCCTGTAAAACACGGGCTTACGCCCTGAAATTCAGGTTATGTTAGGAGAAATGTATCATGAGTAAGATTATCGGTATCGACTTAGGCACGACTAATAGCTGCGTGGCCATTATGGAAGGCAGCAACGTCAAAGTCATTCACAGCCCTGAAGGCCGCAACGTAGTGCCTTCGATTGTGGCGCTTACGGAGAGTGGTGAGCGTTTAGTAGGCGACAGTGCCAAACGCCAAGCCGTAACCAATCCAGAAAACACCTTGTTTGCTATTAAGCGTCTTATTGGTCGCAACTTCAATGATCCCATGGTTAAAAAAGACATGGGCTTGGTGCCATATAAAATTAGCAAAGCCGATAATGGCGATGCTTGGGTAGAAGTACGTGGCGAAAAATATTCGCCGAGTCAAATCAGCGCCTTTATTCTGACCAAAATGAAAGAAGTGGCTGAAGCTTATTTGGGAGAAAAAGTATCGCAAGCGGTTATCACTGTTCCGGCTTATTTCAACGATGCGCAGCGCCAGGCCACCAAAGATGCCGGCCGTATTGCAGGCTTAGAAGTGTTACGTATCATCAACGAGCCTACCGCCGCTGCACTGGCTTACGGGCTCGATAAGGATAAAAAAGAAGGCAAGACCATCGCAGTCTATGACTTAGGCGGTGGTACGTTCGACGTATCTATTCTGGAAATTGATGATGGCGTATTCGAAGTAAAAGCTACCAACGGTGATACGTTCTTGGGCGGTGAAGACTTTGACAGCCGTATTATCGATTTCTTGGCCGATGAATTCAAGCGCGAGCAGGGTATTGACTTGCGCAACGACAAGCTAGCACTGCAACGTCTGAAAGAAGCGGCGGAGAAAGCAAAAATTGAGCTTTCAAACAGCTTGCAGACCGATGTGAATTTGCCATTTATCACGGCTGATCAAACTGGTCCCAAACATTTAAACATCAAGCTCACCCGTGCGAAGTTGGAAAGCTTGGTCGATGAGCTGATTCAAAAAACCATCGAGCCGTGCCGAAACGCGCTTAAAGATGCCGGCGTCAGCGCGAAAGACATTGATGAAGTGATTATGGTGGGCGGTATGACCCGCATGCCAAAAGTGACTGAAGTTGTAAAAGAATTCTTCGGTAAAGAGCCGCATAAAGGCGTGAATCCAGATGAAGTGGTGGCGATGGGTGCTGCCATCCAAGGTGCGGTATTGCGCGGTGACGTGAAAGACGTATTGCTGCTCGATGTGACCCCGCTATCGCTAGGTATCGAAACCTTAGGCGGTGTGTTTACCCGCTTGATTGAGCGTAACACCACCATTCCTACCAAGAAAAGCCAGGTGTTTTCGACGGCTGATGACAACCAAACGGCTGTGACCATCCGCGTGTTCCAAGGCGAGCGTGAGATGGCTGCTGATAATAAAATGTTGGGGCAATTTGATTTGGTGGGTATTCCGCCAGCACCTCGCGGCATGCCGCAAGTAGAGGTGACCTTCGATATTGATGCCAACGGTATTGTGAACGTATCGGCGAAAGATAAAGCCACCGGCAAAGAACAGCAAATCCGTATCCAAGCTTCGGGTGGTTTGTCAGAAGCCGATATCGAGAAAATGGTGAAAGAAGCGCAGGCCAATGCGGAGGATGATAAAAAACGTCGCCATTTGGTCGAGCTTAAAAACCAAGCGGAAAGCTTGATCCACTCGGCTGAGAAAAACCTCAAAGAGCATGGCGATAAGATTCCTGCCACGGATAAAGAGGCGATTGAAAAAGATGTGGAGTTGCTGAAGGAAGCACTTGCAGCTAGCGATACAGCGCGTATCGAAAGTCAAATCCAGGCGCTGACTGAATCATCCATGAAGTTGGGTGAAGCGCTCTACAAAGCGCAGCAAGAAGCTCCTGCCGAGGCAGCTGGTGCGGATAATAATACCAGTACCGATGGTGATCCTAATGTGGTAGATGCTAGTTACGAAGAAGTAGACGAGCAGAAGAAAAAACAAGGATAAGTCGCTTTTTAGCACTGACCACTTATGGCCAAAGACTATTATGAACTGCTCGGCGTCAGCCGTACTGCTAGCGCCGATGAGCTGAAAAAAGCTTATCGCAAGCTTGCCATGCAATATCATCCGGACCGTAATCCAGGTGATAAGAAGGCGGAAGAGAAGTTCAAAGAAATCAACCAGGCGTTTGATATTTTGCAAGATGAGCAAAAGCGCGCCGCCTATGATCGTTATGGTCATGACGCGTTCACGCAAGGCGGCAGCAATGGCCCAGGCGGGGCAGGGGGCGGCGCTGCTGGGTTTGATTTTGGCGCTGGCTTTGCTGATATCTTTGAAGATCTTTTTGGTATGGGCGGTGGCGGTCGTCGTGGCGGTGGTGGTGCCGAACGCCAATCACGCGGGGCTGATCTGCGCTATGATTTGAAAATCACCTTGGAAGAGGCCTTTAAAGGCAAACAAGAAACCATCAAAGTAACCACATCGGTTGCCTGCGAAGCTTGCAGCGGCAGCGGCGCCGAAAAAGGCACTAAACCTACCATCTGTCCAACCTGCAGCGGCAGCGGCCGCATTCGCGCCAGCCAAGGTTTCTTCACACTAGAACGTACCTGCCATGGCTGCCAAGGAACCGGCAAGATTATCAAAGATCCTTGCCGAAAATGCGCGGGTTCGGGGCGTACACGTAAAGAAAAAACCTTATCAGTCAATATTCCGGCCGGTGTAGAAGATGGCACCCGCATTCGTTTGTCCGGTGAGGGTGAAGTAGGCGAGCGTGGTGGCGCGCCAGGTGATTTATATATTTTCATCAGCGTGAAACCGCATAGCCTATTTAAACGCGATGGAGCGGATCTGCATTGCGAAGTGCCGATGAAAATGACCACCGCTGCCTTAGGTGGCACTGTAGAGGTGCCCACCATTGATGGCGGACGCGTTAAGGTAACTATTCCGGAAGGCACACAATCGGGCCATCAATTCCGCCTGCGCAGCAAAGGGATGAGCGTGCTGCGTTCGTCGCATCGCGGTGATATGTATTTGCATACGCTGGTGGAAACGCCGGTGAAGCTGAATAAAAAACAGCGCGATATGCTAAAAGATTTTGAAAAAACCAGTAGCGGCACGAGTCCGCAATCCGATAGTTTCTTTGCTAAAGTCAAAGAATTTTGGGACGATTTGAAAGAGTAGGTGCCTATGCAGGTTGGAATTGCCGGATGCTCAGGCCGTATGGGGCTTACCTTGGTGAAAGCCGTGCTTTCCGCTAAAGACATGCAACTTGCCGCGGGCAGTGAACGCCCAGGCTATGATACAAAAGCTGTGAAATTGCAATTGATGGCGGCCGGTGCGGTAGAGCTTCCGATCGTGACCGAGCCCACCGACTTGGCAAAAGAAGCCAATATCTGTATCGATTTTACTACCCCTGAATCCAGCCTCGCTTTGGCTAAAGCCGTTGCCGAGCAGGGCGGTGTGCATATCATTGGTACTACGGGATTTACCGATGCGCAACTCACCGAACTCAAATCGTATGCGATCCATGCACGCATTGTGCAGTCAGGCAATTTCAGCTTAGGTGTGAATATCATTGAGCGATTGGTAGAGCAGGCTGCTCGCGCGCTCGATCCGTCTTATGATATTGAGATTGGTGAAATGCACCATAAGCATAAAAAAGATGCACCTAGCGGCACCGCCCTTATGTTGGGGCAGGCGGCTGCGCGTGGTCGTGGCGTTGCTTTGGCAGACAAGAAAGTTGTTGCGCGTGATGGCATTACGGGCGAGCGCAAAAGCGGCGATATTGGTTTTTCAGTGATGCGCGGTGGTGATGTCGTGGGTATCCACAATGTGCTCTTTGCCGGACCTGGTGAAGTGATTGAGCTGAAGCATCAAGCCTTCAACCGTGAAATCTATGCTTATGGCGCGTTACATGCGGCGCGCTGGGCGCATCAGCAGCAAGCGGGCTTTTATTCGATGTGGGATGTGGTCGGCGGCTAGCTATTAGGCAATACGCGCTGATGTGGGAATACCACTTTTACGATCGTACCTTCACCGAGCTTACTTTGCAGCGTCAGTTTGCCGTCATGTAGCTCGGCATACATTTTACACAGCGGCAGACCCAGGCCGGTACCTTCATGGCTCTTATTGCGATGTACCTGACCAAATACCGACAGGGCTTTATTGATGTCATCTTCGGCAATACCGATACCGGTGTCAGATACAATCAGCGTCATATTATTATGTTGATCGATACGCGCCGTCACGGTGATGGTGCCATATTCCGGCGTGAATTTCACAGCGTTGGATAGCAGGTTGATCAGGATCTGGCGGATTTTGCGTTTATCGCCCCAAATGCTTGGAATGTTAGGCTCGATCGTCACCACTAAATTAATGCCTTTGGTTTTGATCTTACCGCTGAGCATACGCACGCCTTCATTGATGATATCGACCATATCAACGCGCTCTTCGATCAGCTCCAGCTTGCCGGCGTCACCTTTTGAGAACTCCAGAATATCGGTGATGAGCTGCAGCAAGTGGCTACCGCAGAGATTGATATCGTGTATACGCTCTTTCTGCTTGGCGTTGAGCGGCCCGAAATAGCCGGAATTGATCATCTCAGAAAAGCCAATAATCGCGTTAAGCGGTGTGCGCAGCTCATGGCTCATGGTGGCTAGAAATTCTGATTTCGCTTGGCTGGCTAGAATGGCCGCGCTCTCGGATTCCTCGACGCGCATAATTTGCTTGGCCATAGCCACTGCGAAGAATGACAGGATCGAGCCGAAGATAGTAAAGAGCAGCAAGAAGCCAATATCTTTGGCGCGCGAATAGCGCCAGGCGCTTAAGATATCATCTTCCGATAAAACAGTTGCCACTACGATCGGTAGGTTCTTCAAGCGAATATAGCCGGCGATTTTGAAACCGTCCGGCGTTTGTATCTGTTGGCTCACCACCTTATGGCTGAGGTCAGGGGAGTGAATCAACCATTGTTTAGCGATGGTCTCATCATCCGGATATTCCGATGGGCCGCTGGCCAGTAGATTGCCATCTTCGAGCATGATCGACATGAATTTGTGCGAGCCAGATGCGATGGATTGATAGAAGTTAATAAAAAAGTCGGGGTTGATCGCAGCCACCACGATACCGCCGAACTCACCATTAATATTATTGAAGCGGCGGCTCATAATAATAAGCGATTGGCTTTTTGCGGTGTAATGCTTGCCGATAAAGATATAGGTATCATCGGCTTCTTTCATATGTTCGAAGAGCTGCTGGCCGACCATGGTTTTTTGGTAATCGATCCAATATTCATAATGGGCTTTGTGCGCACCTACTTCGACCACGCCGTCTTGGTTGATCAGTGCCATGGCAACAATCTGCGGCGTTTCATTGAGCCACACTTTGAAATTTTGCTCGGTGTAAGCAGGTAAGTTATTGCCAAACAGGCTGTTGAAATATTGACGCTCAATCGCGCGACGTAATGAAAGATCGGCCGCTAAGAATGTCAGCTCCACATGATCGGCATAAATACTGGCAAGACGTTGTGCCGTTCTTTCTCCTTCATTGACGGCTTGTTTGTATGCATTCAGGCCTTGATAAAAAACGAGCATACAAAACAGCAGCATGATAAGCGCGCTGAACCCAATCAGGTTGCGTATACGAGGCGACTTGGTGCGTGCTTCTTTTAAGTTTCTCATGCGTGCGCCGTTAGTGTTCCGGTAAACAAACTAAGTAAATCCATACGGTTACAAAGTCTTCCTATTGTGCAGCAGCAGGGTTAATTTTGAATGATAATATTAACAATTTTCTGTTAAATTTTTTCAGTGTGACATATTCGCTGGTGTCGAAATAATATATTGTATTATATACATAATATGTTTTTTCTGTAAAATAGCTGTATAAAGAAAAGATAAAATTTACTAAAAACTTCAGCGCTTGTGTTTCGTTTGAATTGCTGTATAAGCACACATCTGCATAGGTATTCAGTTGCTTATGATGCGGCGTGAGCAGCCGCTATCATCTCCTTAGCGAGATGGATGATCACTCGCTCCGGACTAAATCGTAGTTCGATATTTCTGGTGACGCGGGGTGGAGCAGCCCGGTAGCTCGTTAGGCTCATAACCTAAAGGTCGTCAGTTCAAATCTGGCCCCCGCAACCAACCTCAGAGCTGATTTAAGGCTTTTCAGTATTTTCGCTATTTGTGTTCATTGCCGCACGATTATCGCATTGGGTTAGCGCCACTAGCAATGGTGGCGACTATTCTTAAGACGTCGTCATTGGCTTGTTCAGGGCGGTTGATTTAAATCAATTCCTGATGACAATGCGCGCATTAGATTTGCCTGATGCAGCCTATTAGTCATTCAGTACTTTCTAAATACCCCGTGCAGGTGCCGCGATATACCAGCTACCCCACGGCTCCCCATTTTCATACGCTGTCAACGGGCATCCATGAAAGCTGGATAAGAGATATTGCGGCTGCCACACCTATCTCCTTGTATGTCCATATACCTTACTGCAAGAAGCTGTGTTGGTTTTGCGGCTGTAACACGCAAATCACACAGAAATACGGGCCAGTGGAGTCTTACCTTGAATTATTATTCAAAGAAATACGCCTTGTTGCGGGAAAAATGGGACGACGGCAGCTGGTTTCACATATTCACTTTGGTGGTGGCTCGCCGACCCTCCTGACGCCGCAGGATTTTGAGCAGGTGATGGTTCTCCTGGGCGAGACATTCACGATCCAGCCGGGCGCAGTGATCGCCATTGAAGCGGATCCGCGCGGTATGAGCGAAGCGAAAATGGCCAGCTATGCTAAACACGGGGTCAACCGCATCAGTATAGGCGTGCAAGATTTCGATCCGGCGGTGCAGGAGGCAGTTAGCCGCATTCAGCCGTTCAGAACAGTCTACAATGCGGTGAGAACATGTCACGAGTATGGGGTTGACGATATCAGCATCGACCTTATTTACGGCCTGCCTAAGCAAAATCTGGAAAGTTTCAAGCAGACGCTCGAGTACACCTTGCTACTCGATCCTGGTCGCATCGCTCTATTTGGCTACGCCCACGTGCCGTGGAAAAAGAAAAATATGCGCCTTATCTCGGAGGATGATCTCCCTGATGCCAATGAAAGATTCGCCATGTTCGATGCCGCTACGGCGTGTTTTAAGGCGGCGGGATATGTGCCCATAGGTCTTGATCATTTTGCCAAGTGCGACGACAGCATGGCGGTCGCCCTCAAGGAGCATCGGCTGAGGCGCAACTTTCAGGGATACACGACTGATAAGAGCGAGGTGATCCTGGGATTGGGTGCATCTGCCATTAGCAGTTTTGCGCAAGGCTATGTGCAAAATGCCACTAGCGTTGATACCTACGAAAAAGCGCTGTCATCGGGCACGCTGGCCACTGCGCGGGGGTTTTCCCTAAGCGCCGAAGACCTGTTGCGGCGAAGCATCATTAATTCGCTAATGTGCTATTTTGAAGCCGATATCGCTTCTCTTTGCGAGAAGGTGGGGCAGCAGGTAAGCATGTTCGACGATGTTTTCCTCCATTTGAAGCAGATGCAGGCAGATGGGCTACTCATCCTTGCGAACCACCATATCCGTATCCATACGGATTTTCCCCAAGCCATGCGCCTGGTCTGTGCAGCCTTCGATAGGTACTTCCTGCCCAATACCGTAAAACACGCACAGATAGCCTAACTATTATTATGTTTGCGTGGTTAGCAAGTGTCCTTATAGTAGGGGCATGATACATTCACCACCACGCGCTACACTAAAGTCGATTTCGCATCCGTTGTTCGATGCAAGCCCGGCGCTCTGGGCCGATGTCGCCGATACGCTGCGGAAGAAATCCTACGAAACTAATGACCGTATCATCTCGCATGGCGACTCTGCGAGTAATCTGTGGCTGGTGTTTTCTGGTTGGATAAAGCTCACGCGCCAAACTCCCGATGGCAAAGAAAGTATTATCGGGCTGTGCACGCAGGGGGATGTTTTTGGTGAGGCAGCTTTGTTTACGGACGCCAATTACCCATACACGGCAGAAGTGGTAGGGGGTACTGCCGAATTGATGGCGATTCCAGCCGTCACGATTCGCGCTCGATTAGCTAAGGAACCGTCCCTTTCTGCGCGGGTGATGGCCCTGCTCAATGAGCGCACATCGCAGGCCCAGCTAAAGCTTGAGCATATGACTACGATGTCTGCGGCCCAGAGGCTGGGATGCTTCCTGCTTAGGCTTTGCTCGGCGCAAGCCGACGGTGCCAGAACATTGGACATACCGGTTGAAAAAGCCGTTCTGGCCGCTTATCTAGGAATGAAAGCAGAAACGCTATCGCGTAGTCAACAGCAGCTCAAAGAAGTGGGCGTAAAAATCCTGGGCCCAATGGTCACGGTGGAAAATATCACCCTGCTCAGGCAGTTCGTATGCAATAGCTGCTCTGAATCCAGTATGGGTGACTGCGAAGCGGAAGGCAATTGATCTAAAGATCAATGCTTGGCTTTTTTACGGACCCGCACCAGGAGGATTCCTGTCAAGGCCAGTATGGGCATGGTGATGTATTGCACAGCCATAAACCCATACTCCCATCTATGTAAGGGCGAATAGACATAGGCCAGATTATAGATCGCGGCGAATCCATGCGTCATGCGGCAGGCTGTAAGGAATGGAAGCCTCATGTACCTACCGCATTTTCGAGGGCTTGCATAAGCTTAGGCCTGCCTGTCGGGGTGTTAAACCAGGAAGCGAGCAAAGGATAAGGCATTTCTGCAATGATATGGCGCATGATATTCGTCGGCAGTGCAGAATGTACCCATGCGATATCGACAGAGCTTCCTACAATAATGAGTTGGGCATATTCCTGATGGCTTAGTGCCTGGTCCAGCATGCTTGCAATATCCTGCATCGACTGAGAAGAGCAGGCGCCATGTGGCGAGTGCAGAGGCATCAGTCCTTCGCCCGCAACCCGCTTGAAGACCATGCCCGCACCTTCGCACGCTGCCAGAACCCATACCGGAATGCCCGAAGCAGTGGAAGCAGCGCACTTATTGGTGCAGGCTTTGTCGCATTGCGGTGTGGGATCATATTCCGCCATGGTTAGAACTTGTAACCAACGCCGACGCCGATCAACCACGGGTTGATATCCACATCGGTGCGGACATTGCTGGGGTTAAACTTGGCGGTAGTGCTGATAAAGACCTTTTTGACGTCGATATTCGCGTACCAATTTCCCTGGATAGGAATATCTACACCGACCTGCAATGCGGTTCCGAAGCTGTCTTCATATTTTACGGCATTGAGTGCACCCGCGTCGGCATTAAAGAAATGGGTGTAGTTGAGGCCTGCGCCGACATACGGTTTGACGGCACCCAACTGCGTAAAATGATATTGAAGCGTCAGCGTGGGTGGCAACAGCCAGGAACTTCCCGCATCGACGCCCGTATTGGTTTTGACGTCATGGGGCGTCACGGCCGCAATCAACTCCGCAGAAATATTCGGGGTGAAGAAATAGGTAAAATCCAGCTCGGGAACGACGCTATTATCGACCTTCGTTTTGGCGGCAATATTCATATCGCTGCTTTCTTGGGGCACGACACCCAGAGCGCGCACGCGTACCATGAAATCACCTGCTTTCCAAGCGTCATCCGCCAGCGCAGGATGTGATAGGCAAATGGCTGTCAATGTATTCAAAACAATCTTTTTCATAGAGGATCCTTAATTGTAATTGCTCCTCAGAAATAAACGATAGGGCGGCACAAGCCTTGATTTTAGTCAAGTGTCCGCCATTCTTTTATGACTAGCGGCAGCGGCCAGTGATGAGCGCATAGAGGGCTTGAAAAAACAGCGCCTTAACTTCAAGGACGAATTGTTAGAATTGCTTAAAAAGAGATTTAGACATTGTCCTCGTTGTCGCGCAGCACGCGATGGGGCGCCCCGTCCAGATCCTCGAATTGCCCGTTTTTCATCGCCCAGAAGAAGGCGACGAGCCCGGCTAAGCCAAGCGTCAGGGCGATCGGAATGAGATAAAGCAGTACATTCATGATTTCCTCGCATTCAGGCGCATCGCATTGACGATCACCAGTAAGGACGAACTGGACATGGCGATTGCCGCGATGAGCGGTGTGACCATGCCCGCTACCGCCATCGGGATAGCAAGGACATTATACAGAATCGCCAGCGCAAAGTTCTGTTTCACCAGCGTCTGCGAAAATTTCGCGACGCGAAGTGCCGTCAGAATGGGCTGCAGCCTGTCGCCCTGGAAAATGATATCAGCAGCGTTTTGTGTGATATCCATGGCGCTCGCAGGCGAAATGGAAATGGTGGCAGCAGACAGCGAAGGCGCATCATTGAGCCCATCTCCTACCATAAGCACATGCGCGCCAGCTGCTTTGAGCGCAGCGATTTTTTGGGTTTTCTGGACAGGCGATAAGCCGCCTTCGAATGTTTCGATCCCTAACGTCTTGGCAATCGCTTTGGTAACCTCCGGCCTGTCACCCGAGACTAGGGATATTTGGATGCCCGCCTGCTGCAGCGCGGTAAGAACGTTCTGGGCGTCTGAGCGCAATTGGTCAGAAAAGGTAAAGCGGATGGGCGGCTTATTCACTTCTGCTAACCATAACTCCATCATGTTTTCCGTGTCATCGGGCAGTGTCGTTGCCCAGCTTCTCTTGCCCAGTTTCACTCCCGGCGCTTCCAGCCCAAAGCCTTGGACTTCCTTGATGGCGAGGGGCAATAACGCGCCTGTGTAAGCTCGGTTGATACCCTGCGAGAGCGGGTGCTTGCTCTGCGCACAGAGCGAGGCCGCCAGCTGTAATTGCTCATCGGAATGTGTAGAAATAAGCGTGGGTTTACCGAGGGTCAGCGTTCCGGTCTTATCAAATACGGCATGCGTGATTGTGGCCAGGCGTTCGAGCGCGCTGCCGCTCTTGAGCAAAATACCCGAGCGCATCAGCTTGCCGCTGGCGAGCACCTGAACCACGGGCACGGCAAGGCCCAACGCGCAGGGGCATGTAATGATGAGCACGGTGGCTGCATAGAGTAGCGCCGTCTGCCATGGAACGCCTCCCCATAGCACCCACCCGGCAAAGGTGGCGGCAGCCAGCGCATGTACGGCTGGGGTGTACCAGCTGGAAATACGGTCGGCCACGGTGACATATTTCGCCTGTGCCTGTTCGGCGGCTTCCATCAATCGGATGATTTCCGAAAGCAGCGAATGTTCACCTGCCTTCGTTACGCGCATGGTAAATGGAGCGGTTATGTTCGTCGTGCCTGCGAAGAGCTTGGCGCCCGCGGCTACTTCGTGCGGCAGGCTTTCACCCGTGATCAGGCTCGTATCGATCTGCGATGAGCCGGTCAGGATCACGCCATCCGCGCCGATCTTCTCGCCGGCCGCCACTTGCAATATCATGCCCTCTTTTATTTCGGAAAGTGGGATTGTCTCTTGCGTCCCATCTTCTTTCACGATGCTGGAAAATCCCGTCATCATTTGCAGCAGGTCATGCGCGGCTGAGCGTGCACGGCCCCGCGCGCGAGCTTCCAAGTAACGTCCGATGAGAAGAAAGAACAGCAGCATCACGGCAGAATCAAAATAGGAATGCGAACCGAAAGTGATAGTTTCGAATACGCTCATCAGGGTGGCCAGGATCACTGCCACCGAAATCGGAACGTCCATATTGGTTTTGCGCGATCTCAGCACCTTCCACGCAGACCTATAAAAGGGCAGGCCGCAATAAGCGATGGCGGGAATGGAGATGGCAGCCTGCAGCCAGTGGAAGAAGTTGCGTGTGGCGGTTCCCATTTCTACCTGGTCACTCGTCCATAGCGGTATGGAGAAAAGCATCAGGTTGCCGCTGGCAAACCCTGCAACCGCCAGACAGCGTAGAAGGAATTTTTCTTCTTTTTTCTCTGCCGTTTCTGCGGTTTCAGGGTTGAAGGGCATGGCACGATAACCCATGCCATTGATCAGGGACACCCAGCTATCTCCCAGCTCTGCCGGTCCTTCCCACGTCACCCGCAGACGGCGGGTGGATAGGTTGAGACGTGCGGCTTGAACCTGCTCTTGTTTCTTCAATGCCGTTTCAATGATGGCCACACAGCTGTGGCAGTGCATGCCGTCCACCAGCAGATTCACGCTATGCGCTCCGCCTGGCTCGGTGGTGATGAATGCTTTGGTACTCATTCTACAACGATCCGTTTAGATTGCTGGTAATGCACTCCGTTATGTAGGGCGTCAACGCGCACTTCCCACAGGCCTTTTTGTGGGAAGTCAATCCGTGTTTCCTCGCTTTTGAGCTCCATACTAAAATCCATGCCTTGTTGTGTCGGGCGGGTAACGGTTGCGGTCATTTTTTCAGCGCTAAGAGATCGGTTATTTTTATCACGCAGCATGAAGCTTAGTATATTATCGTGGTAATCGATACGACCTTTCCACCCTTGCGCTTCCTGCTTTTGCTCTGCCTCAACGATTCTGTTATAGGCAAGGCCCTTTTCGTAAGGGTGGTCGGTCACCATGCCACTATGGGTGCGGATGGCGAGGGTGACCATTACCGCGTTAATGGTTGCGACAAAGCCGAAAAATGCCACAAAATACCACCATACCTGCTTACCGGTCATCGTCCCTCACTTATAAAAATCGTATCTTTTTTTACTGTAATCTTGCTGTCCGTTTCCATCAGGTGGAACGTAATACTACGGCGCTGCTCGGGCTGTTTGGGGGCCATCAGGAAGACACGGAAATGCCCGATGGAATCTGCGAATACGGGAAGATTATCCGCAGGAATATCGCTACTTGCCTGCACCCGCATGGCAGCATTGTCAATACCCTCCACGGTGAGGGAATAGCTTTTGTCTTCATGGTGCTTGTTGATGATGGAGACATTATAACCATTGCGCACCGAGCCGTCCGATAACCGCACGAACAAGGGATTGCGGTCGTGGATCACATTCATCTCAAGCGGTGAGCGTGTTAGCAGGCTATAGAGCATCAAACACCCCACCAAGCTGATAATACTGCCATACCAGAAGGTGCGCGGACGAAGCGGATTAAAGGGCTTTTTGCTCTCAGTGTCATAGCGGATGAGGCCTTTAGGCAGACCGATCTTTTCCATGATGCCATCACACGCATCGATGCAAAGGCCGCAGGCGATGCATTCCATTTGCAGGCCGTTGCGTATATCGATCCCCATAGGGCAGACCGTGACGCAGGAATCGCAATCGATGCAGTGGCCTTTTCCTTCCCATGTGTCGCCCATCTTGTGCTTGCCACGCGGCTCTCCGCGCTGCGGTTGATATGCAATGATCAGCGTATCTTTATCGAACATGGCAGATTGGAAACGCGCATAGGGGCACATATAGGTGCAGACCTGCTCACGCGCGGCGCCAGCCATCAGGTAAGTGGAAAAAGTCAGACCCAGTATCCAGCCGCCGACTGCCCATGGTATATCCATATGCGTTATCTGATCCAGAAGGGTCGGTGCATCATTGAAGTAAAAGACCCATGCACCACCGGTACACATGCTAATCATCAGCCAGATCAGATGTGTCAGGCCTTTCTTACGTAATTTTTCGAGTGTCCATTTGCTTTCATCGAGCTTTTTGCGGGCGTTGCGATCGCCCTGCACGATGCGCTCTACCCAGACAAAGAGGTCTGTCCAGACGGTCTGTGGGCAGGCATAGCCGCACCATACACGGCCAAAGAGCGAGGTTACGAAGAATAGGCCGACTGCCGCCAGAATCAAAATGCCGGTGATGTAATAGACTTCCTGCGGCCAGATTTCGACGCCAAAGAAATAGGCGCGGGTATGGTTCAGGTCGATGAGAATAGCCTGATCGGGCGCACTCGGCCCGCGATCCCATCGCAGCCAGGGTGCGCCATAATAGATGCCGAGTAACGTCACCATCGAAAGCCATTTCAGCTTGCGAAACGTCCCCCATACGCGCCTGGGATAGATCTTCTCCTGTTTTTTAAAAAATTGTATCGGCGCATCCATGACTATTCCTTTGGCGTGTCGGCTTCGCCTCCGCCCAGTGAATGCACATAAATGGAAAGTTGTTTGATGGTCTCATCAGGTAGGCGGGTTTCCCAACTAGGCATGACACTATGACGCGGATTCGCGATTTGCTGTGCGATACTAGCCTTGTCGCCCCCGTATAGCCAGATGGCATCGGCCAGGTTCGGGGCACCGAACTCGCGGTTCCCATGGCCTGTCTCGCCATGGCAGGAAGAGCAATTCTGTTTGAAGATAGATGCTCCCTTTTCGCTCCCGCCCTTGCCGCTAGAAAAGCTGAGGACGTAATTGGCTACATCATTGATATCTTCCTTTTTCAGCATTTCGCCAAACGCAGGCATTTGCGACATGCGCGTATCATCATGCGTGGAGCGGATGCCGACCTTTAGGGTGCGATAGATGGACTCCAGATCGCCGCCCCATAACCAGTCGTCGTCATTGAGGTTCGGATAGCCGCGTCCCCCGGCTGCACCTGTCCCATGACAGGCCGCACAGTTTTCCTTGAACAGTGTCTTTCCCCCCGTCACAGCAAAATCATAAAGCTCAGGGTCGTTTTTGATCTCCTGCAGGCTGTGGGCTTTTACCTTCGTTGCAAATTCGCCCCGGCGCTCTGTAATTTCTGCCTGCTCTGCTTTTAGTTTTTTGTACGAAGTCCAGCCTGCTATTCCCTTGGTATGGCCTGAAAACGTCGGCCATGCGGGATAGACCACCCAATAACCCACCGCCCAGATGCAGGTGATGGCAAATACAATCAGCCACCAGCGGGGGGCGGGGAGATTCAGTTCCTTGATGCCGTCCCATTCGTGGCCTGTCGTTTCCACACCCGAATGTTGGTCTACTTCTTTTTTATCACTCATGGCCGTACTCCTCCGCTAGGGGGATATAGGCATAGGATTGGATCTGCTGTTTTGCGCTGGGGCGATAAGCACGATAGGCAACCCATAAAAAAACGCTGAAGAAAAACAGCAGACTCAGCGAGGGCGCGTGTTCATAAAGAAAGTTCATTATCTGCCCTCCTGTTTTTCATTCTGTAGCTCGTAATCCTTGATATCGGCAAGCGTTCCGAGGGTTTGCAGATAAGCAACCAGCGCATCCGTTTCCGATACAAAATTCTTCTGCCCGTCGAAATCGCGCACATTCACTTTCTTGCCATAACGTGCCGTAAGGCCTGCCGTGTCGCTGTCGGAACGGGCTTGTGCCATACCATCGTTATAGGCGCTTTCGATCATCTCGTTGGTGTAGGGCACACCTGTGGTGCGATAGGTTGCCATCAGCTTGTGCATTTCACGCAAATCCGCCGCCTGGTTCATCATGAAACTGTAGGATGGCATGATCGACTCGGGCACTACATCGCGTGGCCGGTTCAGATGGGCGGTGTGCCATTCATCGGAATATTTACCGCCTACGCGCGCAAGGTCTGGCCCAATGCGCTTGCTACCCCAGAGGAAGGGGTGATCGTACATGCTTTCAGCTGCTAGTGAATAATGGCCGTAGCGCTCCACTTCATCACGCAAGGGGCGGATCTGTTGGCTATGGCATGATGAGCAATTCTCGCGGATGTAAATTTGCTGTCCTGCCAGCTCAAGCGGTGTGAGTGGTCGCATGCCGCTGATTTTTTCAATGGTGGTTTCGATGCGAAAGAGCGGGATAATTTCCACCAGCCCGCCAATCGAGATGGCGACGAGCGAGAAAACCAACAAGAGAATAGAATTTTTTTCCAGCTTTTTATGTTTCTCAAGCATAGACAGCCTCCTTGCTGCATGCACAGGAGCTGCACTGCTTGCTGCAACCCGCGATCGTTTTATAGCAGTTGTAAACCATGATCAGCATGCCACAGAGGTAGAGTAGGCCGCCAAGCGCACGGATGAGATAATACGGGTGCATCGCCTCCACCGTTTCCACGAAAGAATATTCCAGGAAGCCCATGGAGTCATAAGCGCGCCACATCAAGCCCTGCATGATGCCCGATACCCACATCGCGGTGATGTAGAACACAATGCCGATGGTAGCGACCCACAGATGGATATTCACCAGGCGCATGGAATAGAGTTCTTTCCTTTTCCAAAGCACCGGAATCATGTGATAAATAGCGCCAAAGCTGATAAAAGCGACCCAGCCGAGCGCGCCGGAATGCACGTGCCCAATTCCCCAATCGGTGTAGTGCGAGAGAGAATTGACTGCCTTGATCGACATGAGCGGCCCTTCGAAAGTGCTCATTCCGTAAAAGGCCAGCGCCACGACCATAAAGCGCAACACAGGGTCTTCGCGCAGTTTATTCCATGCACCAGACAGCGTCATTATGCCGTTGATCATGCCACCCCAGCTGGGCATCCACAACATGATGGAAAATGTCATACCCAATGTCTGCGCCCAGTCCGGCAGCGCAGTGTAATGCAGGTGATGGGGGCCCGCCCAGATATAAATAAAGATGAGCGACCAGAAATGCAGAATCGACAGGCGATAAGAATAGACGGGCCGATTGGCGCGCTTGGGAATGAAGTAATACATAATGCCCAGAAACCCTGCGGTTAGAAAGAACCCCACCGCATTATGCCCATACCACCACTGGATGAGCGCCGCTTGCACGCCGCCCCAGAGCGGCACCGATTTTGCGCTTAAGCCTGATACGGGAATGCTGACGCCATTGACCAGATGCAGCACGGCAACGGTTGCGATGAAGGCCAGAAAGAACCAGTTCGCCACATAGATATGAGACTCTTCACGCTTGGCAAGGGTCATTAAAAAAATGACGAGATAGAACACCCATACGACGGTCAGCCATAGATCGGCATACCATTCGGGCTCTGCATATTCTTTGCCTTGCGTGATCCCCAGAAGATATCCACTGGCGGCCATTACAATAAACAGCTGATATCCCCAGAAGGTAAAATTGGCGAGCTTGTCGTTCCATAGCCGCGTGCGGCAGGTGCGCTGGATGATAAAATACGAGGTGGCAAACAATACGTTGCCGCCAAAGGCGAAAATGACGCCTGATGTATGCACTGGGCGTAAGCGCCCAAAGGAGAGATAGGGTTCGAAATTGAGATCCGGAAATGCCATTTGCAGGGCGATCACCAGCCCCACCAACATACCCACCGTTCCCCAGAACAGCGCGGCGAGGGTGAATTTCTTGACGATCTCATCATTATAAACGGGTGCCACCCGCATTGCTGCCTGCATTTACTACCTCACCATTTTTGTGGCTATCACCAGCAGTGCCAGCCCATTAAACGCCATACCAACACGGCCTATCCTGCGGATGATTTCCTGCCATTTTACCGCCAGCATGGCGACGCCGCCGCTGGCCACCCATAAGGCGGGAACCGTGCCTAGTACAAACAACCACATCGCCGCCATACCAGTGAATGGGTTGGTGAGCGTTGCCGCCATCATCAGCGCCGCATAGATCAACCCGCATGGCATAAAGCTCATCAGGATGCCGCGCACAAAGCCGCCGCGAAGCGAAAGGTAGGGCAGGGGATAGGAATGCGCCGTCGCCGCGCTGAACAAGAAAAATCCTGCCGCTAAAACCATCATGATCGCAGAAAGCGCTGGCCAATAAGGCAATGTAGATAACTGCCTTCCCATTAGTGTTGCAAAAAAACCAAGCGCCCCATAGGTCACCAGCCGGCCGAGATGATATTGCCACTGAGATGCCGCACCTATGTGTTTGCCGCATGCGCCATGGCAGGCAGACTGGCTTGCCACCACAGGCCCGCACATGACCAGGCAATGCGTAAGACTTCCGGTAAGCCCGCCCATAAAGAATAACAGCCACAGGCCTGCTTGTTGGCTAAAAACCGCACTGCAATGTAATAAAAATTGCTCCATACGCACTAATTAAAGGGATGGAAGAAAGCCGCATTGATTTAAATCAAGCGGTGTTTCCGTGGTTTGGGTACACTTTCGAAAACAATGGAAACCTAGTCATAGGAGATGAGAATGCACAGCATGTACGAATCCAAAGAATGGAATAGATTGCTGGGCGCTATTTTAGCCTCCATTCATCAGCATTTTTTACATGCGCGCATTCTCAAGCATCAAGGCTATATGGAACTGGCGGATCATGAGTATAGATGGTCTATTGAATCCATGCGGCAAGCGGATCTGCTAATCGAACATATGTTGGCCGAAGGGGATATCCTGCATCCCGAAGCGAGCGCCCCTTCTTCTATAGAAACCACGCCTGCAGCGATCATCGCGGCGGATAAGGACCGTGTGGAAACCCTCAAAAAGGCGGTCAGCCTTTTTTTACAAAAAGAGAAATGTGAAAATGCTTTGCTCCTACTTGCGGTTATTCAAAAAAGTCTTATAGAGCAAGAGCATTTCTTGATAGAGTGGCAAGATGAAAACGGCCACGCCGCCGCGTCAGATTATGCACAGCTGCGCCATCAAATCGGGCCTGCATCATATCAGCTAGCGCAGCACGTGCAATTTACTTCAGAGAAAATTCAACTGCACGGATGATTTCATCTGATGCCTATTGAATATAAACTGCTTGCCGCGCTGGTCAAATATGCGCGTAAAGTGGCCACGTAGCCCAAATATATTCTCACCGAAGCCGGAATCGGGTATCGCTTGAAAAGCGAATAGCGTTACTTTCAAGTGTACTAAAGGGTAAAAATCTTTATTACTATCAAAATGTCAGCACACCCCGCCCGCAATAAACTCTTTGCCCTAACGTTGGGCTCCATAGGAGTCGTATATGGTGATATAGGCACCAGCCCCCTTTATGCCTTTCGTGAATCCTTAGCTGCGGCTTCGGGTCATGGCGGTCAGGTAGAAACTGGCATGGTGCTGGGTGTATTATCGCTTATTATCTGGGCGCTGATTATTGTCGTCACACTTAAATATGTAGTGCTGATACTGCGTTCAGATAATCAAGGTGAAGGCGGCATCTTATCGCTTATGACACTGGCGCAAAAGGCATTGGGTAATCGAAGCTGGATTTTACTATTGGGAATGCTGGGCTGCGCCTTATTTTATGGCGATGCTATTATTACACCGGCTATTTCAGTTTTATCAGCCGTAGAAGGTTTAAAGCTGGTCACGGATGAGTTCAGCCCTTACGTAATACCTATTTCACTCGCTATCATCATCCTTCTTTTTTCTATCCAACGTAAGGGTACGGAGCGAATTGCCCGCTATTTCGGGCCTATTATGGCACTCTGGTTTATGGCGATGGCCGCTGGCGGCCTCATACATATCAATGATGCGCCGGAAGTTTGGAAAGCCATAAATCCCGCTTACGCCTGTTATTTCCTGATGAATTACGGTATGGCGAGTTTCATTGCACTGGGGGCAGTTTTTTTAGCGGTGACCGGAGCAGAAGCCCTCTATGCCGATTTAGGACATTTCGGTAAAAAACCCATTCGTCTTGCGTGGATTTATTTCGTCATGCCATGCCTACTGCTTAACTATTTTGGTCAGGCCGCATTGGTGCTTTCTCGCCCTGAAGCAGCAACAAATTCCTTCTTCCTGTTGTATCCTGAATGGGCATTATTACCTATGGTTATACTGGCAACGTTCGCCACAGTAATTGCAAGCCAAGCCGTAATAACCGGTGCCTATTCACTCACCCATCAAGCTATTCAACTGGGGCTGCTGCCGCGCTTAGAAGTAAAATATACATCCTCGGAAAAAGCAGGCCAAATATTCATGCCGCAAGTGAATATAATTTTGCTGCTGGGTGTTCTGTTGTTAATCGAAATATTCAAAAGTTCGAGCAACCTCGCTTCGGCTTACGGTATTGCCGTTACTGGCACGATGGTGATTACCGCCATCCTGGCCTTCGTCGTTGTGCGTTATAAATGGCATTGGCATTTATTAGCTGCACTTGCCGTAATTGCTCCGCTGTTTGTAATCGACCTAGCCTTTTTTGGAGCCAATCTTACTAAGTTATTGCAAGGTGGGTTCATGCCCATACTGCTCTCCTTGGTTTTACTACTAGTGATGCGCACCTGGATTCGTGGAAGCCACTTTGTACAGGAACAAACCTATCATGAGCATACAACTATGGCTGCTTTGATTAAGCAGCTTTCGAACAAGCCCTGTAAAAGCGTTCCAGGCATGGCTATCTTTTTAACCAGCAGTGTTGACTACGCACCGTCTGCTTTACTACAAAATTTAAAACATAATAAAGTGCTTCACGAGCAAAATATCATATTGACCATAAACTTCGCTAACCAGCCCTACGTGAAGGATACCGAGCGCGTAACAATACAGCCAATAAATGATAACTTTAAACGTGTATTTATGTCGTTCGGGTATATGGAAATACCTGATGTAATGGCTGGTATCCAAATTCTAAAAACCAAAGGAATCGAGGTTGATTCGGCGTCTGCGTCCTTCTTCATTTCCCGGCGAAATGTCGTTCCTTCCGCTCAATTTGGCATGCCAGTATGGCGGGATCGTATCTACATCGTGTTAGCTAATAATGCCAGCGACGCTGCCGATTATTTCAATCTGCCACTCGACCGAGTAGTTGAACTTGGCATACAAGTGACAGTCTAGCTAGCTTCTCTCCCTAATGCTTCCTATACCCGGAATCGAGGATCGCTTGAAAAGTGAATAAAGCTATTTTACAAAGCCTTATCGTGCTGATAGCTTTGAAGCATTCAGAAAGTTTATTCATGGTCGCTATGATGTGATTCTAATGGATGTGCAAACACATGAGCTAGATGGTCTGGAAGCGACTCGTAGAATACGCAGAATGGAGCTGCAAAACGATTTAAAGCGTACTTCTATCGTAGCGATAACTGCCCATGTCAGGGAGCAGGATAAGGCTAAATGTTTAGAAGCGGGCATGGATGATTTTATTCCAATGAGCGTTGGCTTCGAGGCTAAGAATACAGGCTGCTTTTTTCTCTTGTATTTTTCTATCACGCACCTCTTTTATTTTCGATAATGATCCTCATATATTTCTAATGCATATGCTGAAAGTATTGTTTTTTATTTGGCTCTTTTTGAGTTTTATGGGTCCGCTATGGATGTTGTTTAGCGGCAGGGTGGATCTTAAGGCGGATTATCGAACCGCTAATCGTGAAAGCGCGCATTTGGCGCCATTGCCACATGAGGCGCCGGAAGCGGTGATTCAAGTCTATGCCGCGCGTGCCTTTAACTGGCGCGGTATTTTTGCCAGCCATTGTTGGTTTGCGGTAAAAGCCAAAGGCGCGTCGGAATATACGGTTTATCAAATTGTCGGTTGGCGAAATTATAGAGGCTTACCGGCCTTATCGATTGCGAAGGATGTGCCAGATCGCAACTGGTATAACCAGACGCCTAAAGTCATTTTAGATGTTCGAGGCGAAAAGGCAGAGGCACTAATTCCAAAAATCGATGCAGCGGCAAAAGCCTATCCCTATGCGCATCCCTATACCCTATGGCCAGGCCCCAACAGCAATACATTTCCTGCCTATATCGCTCGCCGTATTCCTGAGTTAGGATTGGCGTTGCCGGCAGATGCGATTGGCAAAGACTATTTGGTGGATAGCCGTTTTGTGGCGCCAGCGCCGAGTGGTACTGGCTACCAGATTTCTTTATTTGGCGTAGTGGGACTATTAATTGCCAAGCAAGAAGGATTTGAAATCAATATTCTTGGTGGTGTGTATGGTGTGCGGTTTGCGCCATTTCGTATCTTATTGCCCGGTTGGGGCTAGTAGTTTTGCCTGGTTGCGCTCCAAAATATCAGTAATCAATTGATCATAAGACTGCGCGAAATAATGCTGGATAGACGAAAAATCACTCTTAAATACCGAATGATTTGCACACCAATAATAAAGATCTAGATCACCAATACTGGCAGTTTCAATGAAACTTGACATGGTTACAGCGCCTGCATTCAGTGCATCCACGGCGCTTTTTAAGCGCAATTTACGATCGCAAAACACATAAAATTGAACGACCATGAAGCGCTGTTTTAGCTTGTCGATCACTTGGGTGCTAACAGCTTGTGCCGGTGAGGGGGAATGCAGCCACTGGTCATAGATAATCGGTGCGCGAATCATGGTCGCAAGCAAAGTGGCTTCATCAGTATTAAGCAAAGCAAGCGGCTTGCCGAAATATTCCATGCTACCTCGTTCAATGCCGTATATATGCGGGCGGATTTCCACTGCCTGTAGATACAATGCTAAAAGCTCAGGCGTGGAGTAGTAGAGGCGCAAATACCAAGCAGCTAGCATATCATTTAATTTTCGGATGTAACTGCGTTCGGTATTGCCATAGAGATTTTTGGCGAGCTGCATGGGAATGGTGCTTGCCCCGCGCAAAGGAGCCCCTGTGTTATAGCTGTATTCCAGCACTTCATAAATACGGTTCAGCGCCACGCCCTGATGGGTACCAAGACGCTGATCCTCGGCATGTAGTATAGCAAGAATAATATGTGTTGGCAGATGGGAGATGGAGGCGGTATTGGGTTCTAACATTAGGCCCACCGTGTGAGTTTCGGGTCGACCTAACGGATGATAGCTATAGCGGGTTTTAAGTGCGCTGATGGGAAATGACACATAGATATAAGCTAGCAACGCAGCAACAAGTGTAAGGCTTATTAAAAATAGTCGTTTAAGAAAACAGCGCATGCGAACATTGTAACAGGAGTAGGGGATAATTGCATCCGTCTTATGATAAGACAAGTAACTGAAAAATAATTATGTTGTTGGCATGAGTAAGGGTAGGGGTGTAGTATATACATATATATTTTTTACTATTTTGGCAGTATAGTTTATACCGACTTAACCCAATAAAACGAGGACGCAGACTATGATGAAGAATGTTGTAGAAGGATTAAAAAAAGTGTTGGCGGATAATTATGCGCTGTACTTAAAAACCCAAAATTACCACTGGAATGTCGAAGGGCCCCATTTCAAATCGTTGCATCTATTGTTTGAAGAGCAATATACCGATTTGGCGACGGCAATCGATACGGTGGCAGAGTTAATCCGTGGCTTGGGTGAAAAAGCACCGGGTACGTTTGATGCCTATGCAAAATCAACTTCAATTAAACCAGGTAATGAACGCGCAACCGCTGAACAAATGGTCAAAGAGCTGATCAAAGATCAAGCAGCTATTCAAAAAACGCTAGAGACCACGTTGCATGCAGCCCAGAAGTTGGGTGATGAAGTGGTGGCAGGCTTTATGATTGAGCGCCTAACGGTGCATCGCAAGGCAGCTTGGATGCTCAAAAGCAGTATCTAGCATTACGCCCTATCCGATACTAAAAAAGCCGGCAGATTTCTGCCGGCTTTTTTTAATGGAGTAATCGCTTCGATTAGAAGGTCGAATAGAGTCTGAATTCGCCGTATCCGCTATCATCACCACGACGGCTAGAAATGCTATAGCCACCAGAGATACCAGCTTTCAGCGAACCAACCACGGATACGTCGCTGATATGTAAACCATAGCGTTGCTGATCATAAGATTCACTGCCCATGAAGAGTGCCTCAGGACCAATGAGTGCTTTACCCACATCATATCCTACACTACCACGCGACCAGTAGGTGTTGAACGCATCAGAGTAGCTGATAGTGGCAGTGGTCAATAAATTTTGTTGTGCATAATATAACACTTCCACTTGGCCTTTCACGCTGGTTTCATTGCCACGCACCGGATTGAACAGATCGGTAGGACTCAGCTTGTGGTTTTGGGAATCCAGACCCAAATAGCCAGTCAGGCGATCGGGTTTAGGACCGCGGCCTTTGAAATAGACTTGATAGCCTGCCATGAAGTCACTGGCAGTGACATCACCATCAATATTGCGAAGACTACCATCAATGCCGCCTGCGCCCGTGCTATAATCATAGCTTCCCGTAGCAGCCGTTACACGTAGCAACCAGCCATCTTTTTCGATATCGCCATTGAACGCCGTTACGCCACCGACATATGCGTAATGGGTATCATCGGTAATTGAGCCACCGGTAAATCCGAGATTACCATCTGCATATGCTGCAGAACTTAGAAGTGCAGTGGTGAGGCAAGCGGCCAAAGCAAAATGTTTCATGAGTCACATCCTTTGTTAATATTTAGAGCCATTTAGCGGGGTATTGATCAGCTCAGCAATAAGAAAGTAAGACGGAAAGAGGGTAATTGATCAGCAATAGACTGATTGTTGTTTTTGTGCCACAGGGGCTATTTTGAAGCGGTAACGCCTCGCCACTGCCCCATCCAGCCCTTTTTCTGCCAAAGAAGACAGAGCGCATTCATCAACAATTAGGCACTGCAGTAAGGAACTGCCATTGGGCCCGATGGTCAAAAGCGGATAGCTATTGCCTGGTATAAGAGGGCTAAATGTGAGTAACGAGCCTTCCATTTTTTGTGCCTGCAAAGCTAATAAGCCATAGTGTGAAAACACAGAAGGTTGCGCAGCAGATGCCATGAGTACCGCCTGCCAATCCTGCGGTTTAGGTTCTGTAGATTCTTTATGCGCTGGAGTGACGAGGGATAAAAGCGCATCGATAGGTGTTAGGAAATAGGCGTAACGATTCATGCATTCGCGATGCCAATCGACACTATAGAGCGCATTGGCAAGCCGGTCGCGTTGCGAAGATAGGCTGATAAAATGTCCTTCATAACGGGTGGCTGAGCCTTGCGCGATTTTGGTTTCAATGCGCACTATCAAATCCAGCGGACCGGCCGGCAAAAATAGGCGGAACGCAATATCGTCGCCAAGCTGCAGTTGCGCATGGCCTGTTGCCGTAAAACGCACCCAGCTTTCGGAGATATGCGAAACAGTGGCATAGTGATTCAAATCACCGATCTGCGCGATCATGGGAATGGCAAAGCGGAAATAGCGATGTGAGTTTCGAGCATTTTGAACGGTTTTCACGATGAAGCATAAAGCGCGCACGGCGTTATAAAGCGCCCAGGAACTAGCCACTACCACCAGATCCAACGTATAGCCCGGTGGCAAAATGCCAAACCCAGTAATACCA
Source organism: Rickettsiales bacterium (assembly GCA_033762715.1). Classification (GTDB taxonomy): domain Bacteria; phylum Pseudomonadota; class Alphaproteobacteria; order Rickettsiales; family SXRF01; genus JANRLL01. The sequence continues at coordinate 38,707 of JANRLL010000017.1, forward strand.
GGAGGAAGGCTACCGGTAGTCAGCAAGCTGATGATCGATGCGAGCACAGGGCCTGATTTGAAATCCTGGCGAATGGTCACAATGGCCACCATCACCGCTGCTAAGCTTAACAGCATGACGGTGATTTGCGGCATCATGAGTCGCCATTGAATGCGTGCTTGGATGGTTTTACGCGAGCTACGCCATTGCAGCGGTAATCCAAATAGCCCAGCGCTGGACAGCAAGTAAACAGGCCAACGCGCCATAGCGAACAGCTCATTGGCCCAAAAGCGTGCAAAGCCGCAGCCTGATTCCTGTAAGAGCGCATAGTTTAAAAAGGGGAAGAGCAACACGACGAGAATATTAAACAAGCTCATTTCAAAGGGCTGCAGGCCAAACACCAGTGCGCCAATTGGTACCATGAAAAGTAGCAATTGCTGCCAGCCTTCCAGATAGACCAACCCTAACGACAAATAAGAGAGTCTTTGTTTAAGCGTGAGTCCTTTGCAGGTCAGCACCTTCTCGCATTGTAGCGCATGCAAATTACCATGCGCCCAGCGTTGCCGTGTTTTGTAATATTCCCCGAGCTCTGCTTCGGCAATGCCATATGAAACTGGCTCATTTAAATAAATGACCCGCATGCCGGCTTTGTGCATTTTAAGCGAGGTCTGCACATCTTCGGTGACTGTATCGAAGGGAATGCCGCCAATGGCATCAATAGCAGCGCGGCGATACACCACACCAGTGCCGACGCAAGAGGCTCCATTATCGACATCACGTCCTGGCTGCGCCATATAGAAGAAAAAGGATTGATCGTTCCATATGCCACCTTGTTTGGTGGTCATATATTGATAGGCATCAATATTGTAATAATCCTGCGCCGTCTGCACCATAGCGACTTGCGGGTCGGCAAAAAATCCTAATGTTAGATTCAGCGCGTGCGGCATAGCGATATGATCGGCATCAAACACCATCACATAATCTGCCGTGCTATGTGCTAGTCCAAAATTCAAATTGCCGGCTTTGGCGTGGATGTTTGCCGGACGTGATAAATATATCAGCCCGAGTTCTTCAGCGAGTGCCTTCACATCGTCGCGCCTGCCATCATCGAGAATGAAGGTTTGATGCGGATAATCTATATGCTTGGCAGCAAGCGCCGTGCGGCGAATAATATCAATCGGCTCTTTATAGGTGGGAAGCAATACATCCACCGATACATTAGGCAATGGTGCTGGCGGATCATAATGCTGGTAGCGTCGTGATGTGCCAATGATGGTAAGGCCCAAAATAAAGCCTAAACATTCAGCCACAAAATACACCAGAGATAGGGTCAGTGAGTCTGTATTGATGATGGTGAAGCGCCACACCAGATAGCTAGCATAGCATAATACATATAGCGTGTTGACGATGCGCCGACGCTTATGGCGGCTTTTGAAGCGTTCTGCCATACGCGTGGATTGACCGATGCGCAGTGGTTTAGGCGCAAGTCTTGTATCAGCCAAGGCTATGGAAGAAAAAGCAGTCACGGGTTGGCGCTATCTAAATGTGCGTTATGGCCGCAGTTCTAGCGCAATATGTCTGCAAGTCAATGATTCGAGCCTAGAGCCAGCCTTTGCGGCGGAAATAGAAATAGGGCACGAGGGCACACAACACAATCATAGTGAGCGCATACGGATAGCCATATATCCATTTTAATTCAGGCATATATTCGAAATTCATGCCGTAAATACTGGAGATTAAAGTGGCGGGCATTAAAAACACTGTCACCATAGAAAAGAGCTTCACGATCATGTTTTGTTCCACATTGATCATGCCGAGCGTAGCATCGAGCTGGAATGTCACTTTATCGGATAGAAACGCAGTCTGTAGGCTAAGCGCTTTAATATCGGTAACCAAAGTATTGAGGCCATTATTCACATGATTACTGTTTTCCGGCAGTTGGCGGAAGAAGGTAAGCAGGCGGTTAAGGCTGTGCAAGCTTTCATTGATTTTGGAGTTCAAATCGGCGCAGTTGCCCAATTTTTGCAGTACTTCTTTCATCATCTGGGAGGGATTTTTGCGGCTGGCTTCAAACGCTTCTAGATTGAAAATATCATGCGAAAGCTTATCGAGTTGGTTGACTACAATCTCCGAATTATAGGCAACCCGGGTAATAATCTCTTCGAGCAGGCCTTCTAAAATATCGGCTCCGTCGCCAAATTTCTGGGGGCTGCGAATCATGCGCTGTGCGAAATTGCTGAATGAGGTGGGTGTAATATAGCGAAGTGTCACCAGACAATCTTTGGTCATGATGAACGTAATAGCGCTGGTTTGCGGATAGGGTGAATCCACTTTATTGATGATGGCAGCGGTCATATAGGCTGCACCATCCTCTTGGTAAAAGCGATTGAGCACCTGGTTTTTCCAGATTTCTTCCCGCGTCAGAATTTCAATATTAAGCTGTGATTCAATGAGATGTTCTTCATCGGCGGTGGGGTTGTATAGATCAATCCAGGCAACGCCCGCGGGAACCGTGTCACCAATACCGATGACCGTCATGTGCATGGCACCTGCTAGTTTATGATAGATGGTAATCATATCGCCCCCCTGTGCTCTTCTACGCGACAATGATTGTTTTTATATTAACAAACTCATGCAAACCGAATCCGGAGAGCTCGCGGCCATAACCGCTATCTTTAATTCCACCAAAGGGCAGGCGAGGGTCAGAGCGCACCATCATATTAACGAAGCAGGCGCCGGATTGAATCTGTTCGCGGGCAATTTTCTCACCGCGGGCGATATCTTGGGTAAAGACCGCTCCCCCTAAGCCAAAGACCGTATCATTGGCAATGCGTAGCGCATCGGCTTCATCTTTGGCCGGAATAATAACGGCAACTGGCCCGAATAATTCTTCTTCATAAGCAGCCATGCCTTTAGTGACATTGGCAAGAATCGTCGGTGTATAAAACGCGCCAGCTTTATCGGGTATCGTGCCGCCATGCAACAAAGTGGCGCCATCTTTAACCGTGCGTTGTACTTGGTCATGCAGCTCATCGCGCAAATCGCTGCGCGACATCGGACCTACGGTAGTGGTGGGATCGAGCGGATCCCCCAATATTTGCTTGCGGAATATGTCGACTAATCCTGCTTCAAAGCGCCCTTTGACTTCGGGAACCACAATCATACGTTTAGCCGATACGCAGGATTGACCGCAATTATTGAGGCGGCTGCCGCCACAGGTTTTGATCGCATGTTCAATATCGGCATCTTTCAAAATCACATAGGGATCGCTGCCGCCTAATTCGAGCACCGTTTTCTTCAGATACTTGCCGGCATTGGCTGCAACGGCTCGTCCGGCGGGTGTGCTGCCGGTGAGCGTAACTGCGGTGATATGCGGATGCGCGATGACTTCTTCAACGCGGCTGCCTGGAATAAGCAGCGAGGTAAAAGTATGATCGGGAAAGCCAGCGTCTTTGAATATGGATTCAATGGCCAGTGCGCAGCCAGGTGTGTTTGACGCATGTTTAAGTATGCCCACATTGCCACCCATTAAGGTTGGCAGCGCGAAGCGAAATACTTGCCAGAAGGGGAAATTCCACGGCATGACACCCAGCACAATACCCATCGGCTGAAAGGTGACATAGCTTTTGCTGTAATCGGTTTTGATGATTTGGTCGGCTAGTAAAGTGGGGCCCTGTTCTGCAAAATAGCGTGCGCCTAGCGCGCATTTTTCCACTTCTGAAATGGACTCCTTGAATGGCTTGCCCATTTCAAGCGCAATCAATTTGGCGTAACGCTCCTTTTCCTTCAGGAGTTGATCGGATACGCGCATAAGCATCGCGGCACGTTGATCAAGTGGGGTGAGGCGCCACTGCAAATAAGCAGCATGCGCTTTGCCTATCAACGTCTGCACATCAGATGCGCTATGAATAGGATAGTGTTGAATGATATCGCCAGTGGCGGGATTTATGGAGGTCTGCATGATTTTAGACTAAACGATAAGAAGTAAACAATCTGCTAACCGGTTGTACAAATAATGACGTTTAGAAACCGCTTCCTAAGCCAATATCTTCCCAATTGCCTGGTTGACGTGATGCGCCATACGAGAAACGACAGAAGGAAAACCCCTCGTTCCACCCTTGCTTATAGAGGTCACTAGCCGCCATTTCTGGGCGTTTTTTGAAGCCGTAAGCCATCTTATATTGCCAGCCACCTTCTGCCGCCAAGCCTGTATCGCAGCCATCTTCCCAGCCGAGAGAATATTCAGGCGGGCCTGGCACATCAACCGGCCAGGTCCACATAGGGCGGCACGAGCCGAGTAAGGTTAAAAACGCAATGCTGGTTACTAAATATTTCATATTTTAATTTCAGCGACTTAATAGATTCATCTTAATTAGTAATGGTAGGCGAGTAAAGCTGTGAAACATGTATTTTTTATGACAGCCTAATTATAACAGATTGTAATTAATAAATATTTAAATAGGGTTTTGTAGCAATCGACCAAATCGCTAGGTTATTGACGTAACTCAGTGTATGGGAAATAGATTGAATATTTGCTAATACATCGAAGGAATACGCGCGCATGGAAATAGGTACGGAATTTTGGGTAGGATTTATCGCTTTTTTAATGGCTGCGATTGGGTTTGATTTAGGCCTACACCGTAAAAAAGACGAAGCGCTCAGCGTCAAAGATTCCATGGTGCGGGTGAAAATATGGGTAGCGCTTGCTGTTATTTTTGGTGCCTGGGTATGGCATTATATTGGCGCTGAAAAAGGCCTTGAATTTTTTACCGGCTATATTATCGAGCTATCGCTGAGCATGGATAATGTATTCATCATTGCCATTATTTTCAGCTATTTCAGCGTGCCGATACAATATCAGCACCGCGTATTATTTTGGGGGATTGTCGGCGCGTTGATGATGCGCGGTGCGATGATTTGGGCGGGTAGTTCGCTTATTACCGAATTTGGCTGGGTTCTGTATATTTTTGGCGCCTTCTTGATTCTAACTGGCATCAAACTCGCTTTTACCCGCAATGAACATTATGACCCAAGCAAAAATCCGGTGGTGCGTGTTGCGCGTCGCCTGATTCCTATCACTGATCAATTTCATGGCAAGAAATTCTGGGTCAAACAAAATGGCCGCTGGATGGCCACGCCGCTTTTTGTGGTGCTTCTGCTCATTGAAGCGACAGACTTAGTATTTGCAGTAGATTCGGTGCCGGCGATTTTTGCGGTAACACTCGATCCATTTGTAGTCTTCACCGCGAATGCCTTTGCCATTCTTGGACTGCGCTCAATGTATTTCTTGCTCGCTGGCATGATTACCAAATTTTACTACCTTAAATTGGGCCTTGCAGTTCTGCTAATATTTGTGGGTGTAAAAATGTCTATCGTTGAATGGTATCACATCCCAACCACCACATCGCTGGCGGCGATATTGGCCATATTAGGAGTTGCTGTGATGGCGTCTATCTTGCGCGCAAAAAAACTAAAACAGTAATGATTAACCAATTGTTGATCAATAAGCGTAAAAAAATAATAGGTTATTAATCTATACGTAACCCTACTTTAATTTTTCATAGTTAAAGTTAGCGGCTATGATAGCGGATGACTCTATATTCTGACCATTCTATGGCTACGTTGGCCTAGTAATAGCTATTTATGTTGCGCTATCTAAACCATCATACGCAAGGGTTATTCCTGGGCATTAGCTACAGAAAATAAGGTTGTAGCTATCACCAATCCCAACCTTCGACCGATAAACTGCCCTCCCATACCCGATGAACTCGAATTGTTAACAGCCACACAAGTGGTAACACTGGTATTATGCAATAGCCCTGATGCTAACGCATCCTACTTATCATTGCTAACGAGCGCCTCTTATCGATGGTTAATTCTTTCCTAGCACGTCACTGCGGGTAGAGCCGACAATGGCCAGTGCTTCTGCAATTAGATCGGCTGGAACATTTAATTCCTCCATTGCGGTTTTGAGATGGGTCGCAACGGCATCAAAATGTTTATCTGTAAGGCCATGGGCGACTGCGCCCGCATGAACGGTACGAAGGGATTGCCCTGTGTAATGATTCGGGCCGCCGAAGGCATAAGTAACGAAATCAGTTTGGCTTAGCCTCAATTTATCAACATCGATGTTTTCAAAGAACGGTGCAAGTGAAGGATCATCAAGTATTTTTTCATACATCTTAATGACGGTTGCTTTTACAGCGGGTTTGCCGCCAATGCGCTCAAATAAACTTTTACTCATGTGTGTAATCTCCATTGAGGCTCTACTATAGCTTGAGTAGATTATGGAGCATCTTTTATTTTTCGATAAAATGTAGACTTGGCCATGCCTACGGCATCTGCCGCGTGCGTAATGTTATTCTCAAAGTGGGCAAGTGCATTCCGTAATGCTTCCACCTCGATTTCATCGATGGTTTTGAAACGCCCGTCTGGTAAGCGCATATTAATATGTAAGGCTGGCGTTGTCCTACGCTCTATTATTTGTGGCGCGCTGCTTGCCTGATGAATTTGCTGCAGCACCACCTCATCAATGTCTTCATCATCGGCAACGACTAGCGCCCGATGAATCAGGTTCTCCAGTTCGCGCACATTTCCTGACCAATATTGATTGATAAGATAATTCTTCGCCATCTTGTTTAATTTTTTCGAAAGCAGACCTTCTGAAACGGCCAAGCGCTCAATAAAATATTCTGCGATGGGAATGATGTCCTGTTTGCGTTCCCTAAGCGATGGTAGCGCAATAGGCAGAATGTTGAGCCTAAAATACAAATCTTCGCGGAATTTTCCGCCTTGTATATCCCGTGCAAGATCGCGCTCACTAGCGGCAATGATGCGTACATTGACCTTGATAGGTTTTGCAATATTGACGGATTCGATTTCTTTGTGCTGTAACAGGCGAAGCAAACGAACCTGCGCCTCGTGGGGTAGTTTGTCGATATCATCCAGAAAAACGGTGCCGTTTTCAGCTTTGCGGAATGCGCCTTTTTCAGGACTGAATAGTGTGCCTTCTATCAGGTGTTCGGGTATGGCGCTGCAATTGACTGCAACAAATGGTGAGCCGACGCGCTTGCTTTCGCCATGAATCGCACGGGCGAACAGTTCTTTTCCCACGCCCGATTCGCCCGTAATCAGCACCGGCACGGCAGAAGCAGCGGCTTTGCGGCCAAGCGCTACGGCATTGGCCAAACCAGAATTACAGCCAACCAGATCATTAAACGAAAGTGCGCCCTCTTTATCACGCTTCATCTTGGTGAGCTCACGCGATAAGGTGGAAAGACGCATGGCGTTTTTGATGGCAACATCAAGATGCGCCGGATCAGGCGGCTTAACGATAAAGTCGCTTGCTCCTTCTTTAATAGCCTTTACGGCGATTCCCGTATTGTCGCTGCCAGTCAGCATAATCACCGGCAAATCCGGACGGTATTTGCGTATGGCCTGAAGCGTTTCAAACCCATCCATTTCCGGCATCTGAATATCGAGCAGCACGGCATTAATATCGCCAACGTTGCTTTCTTGAATTTTAGCAAGAGCGTCCTTGCCGTTTGAAGCGGTAAGAGCCTGATAGCCGAGCTTCTTTGTAAGCAGCGTCACTATCATGCGCTGTTGAACCCTGTCATCTTCGACGATTAGGATAGTGTCAACCATACTGCTCCTGATAGTGGGTAATTATGAGAATATATCATATTTTTTTCTCAAAATCGAACGCTATTTTGAGAATTTAGAGGTAGCGCATGGATTTAATATATTGAAATATATCAATTTAGCAGACCTTCGAGTTATTGGTATAATGGAATCATAAAGGTACATTATGATTATCATCGACCAGGACACGGACAGGACACTTGCTAATACGCTAGAAAAATTTAGGGCAGAGGAAAAGCATGCGCGTTGCATCTACTTCCGTCTAAGCAATCAGCAAACTGCCGACGTCGGTTTCAAAGATAAGTTAGTTGCCTCTGCCAAGCAACATATCGCAACTATCGATACACAAGTTTTCTTATGCGGGGATGGAGATATCTTCATCCTCGCACCAACCATTCCCAGTAAAGGTAGGCGTGACTTCATTTTAGATATCGCCACTTACACGTGCCAAGCTGCAAGCGATGAATGGGTGCAGTTTGTCGAACTACCGCTCCATATTAATAAATTACTCATTGTTATTGAAGCGAAGCTGGAAAAGCATCGTAAAGCGGAGGAGGAAAAAAAGAAACAGGCAGAACAAGCTTTGGCTGAACGCAAGCGTCAGGCTATCCTCAGTGGAGGGATGTATAAGCATAGCGATATCAAGGAAAAGCGCGCGAACCGCGAAACACCAGAAATGATGATTATCGAAGACGATGCGTTTTCACGTCGCCTGGTGGAAAATGTGCTGCAGAAAAGATACCCACTGACTGGATTGGGTGAAGCCACTTATGCGCTCGATACTTATACCCGTGTTGCGCCGGATTTGCTGTTTCTTGATATAAACCTTCCCGATGTCACAGGTCATGAGTTGCTCGAAAAAATTATCGCACTCGATCCGGAAGCGTACGTTATCATGCTTTCCGGCAACTGCGACCGCGAAAATATCACGCAAGCCATGAGCAGAGGCGCAAAGGGTTTCGTGGCCAAACCATTTACCAAGGACAAGCTGTTTCAATATATCGAGCGGTGTCCAACGATCAAATCGTAATGAAAGGAAATCCATATGCGTATCTTCACCGAAAACACAGAAAACTATATCCAGGCTCTGGCTGTATCCGTTAGCAAAGATCCGGCAAGCCTTGACACATGGCGTTGTCTGTATCTTCATCCCCACAAAGATGATAAGGTAACGTTCGGTATGGCCGACAAAATTAAAGAATCGTATCCAAATACTGATTGCGACATTATTTTTTGTGCTGATGGCGATGTGCTATTTATCAGCCGCGAATTAAATACCATACAGCTTCAGGGTTTAGCGGATGTGTTGAGCATGAGCCTAACATACGGGCCGGAAGTGTCTGTATATGACCTTTTTCATGATTGGCGTAAAATTCGTTCAGTATTAGTGACCAAAACAAATGCTGCGCCTCCCTCAATCACGCAGAATAATCATAACGCAGACTTCGGAGAGATTGGATCGCTCCAAGAAGCATTTGCAGAGGCAAAGAAATTGCGTAGTTCAAGGCATCCGCAATATGTGATGGTAGTAGATGACGATCCGCTCACACGCAGGCTGGTGTCTGGCGCGTTCAAGGAAAAATACGCGCTGATTACTGCTGTTGACGCACAGGAAGCCGTGGCGAATTACTTGCTCCATGCACCTGATATTGTATTTCTTGATATCAATATGCCTGGCATTAGCGGGTTTGCGGTGCTGCGGCAGCTCATTGCCAGTGACCCGGATGCCTACATCATTATGTTCAGTGGCAACAGCTATCTCGATAATGTGACCACTGCTTTAAGCGAAGGCGCATGCGGATTTGTGGCAAAACCTTTTAAGAAAGATAGGCTGCGGCATTACATTGAAGACAGCGCCATGCACCATCACAAGTATACGTAAGACACTTGTTATGAAAGAACGCGACAACGTATTTTTATTTTATCTGTCGGTCATATTGCTCGTCGTGACCACAGTTATGCATGAATTTCTGGACCCACCGGATTCTTTGCCAGATTGGATATCAAACATCGCGTTTGTTAGTGCGGTGGGATTTTTATTGGTGATGACGTTGTTTGTGTTTCGTCCACAAATTAAGCGCATTGCTGCCAATATTGCGCTGATGAATACGACCATGTCGCAGTTGAATTTATTGAAAACCGTCGCTACCGCCGCAAACGAAGCGGAATCCACTAAGGAGGGCTTGCAAATCGCTGTGGATACGATTTGCGAATATACCGGTTGGCCAGTCGGACATGTGTGCATGTTCTCCAAAGAGCATAACGCGCTCATCAGCAGCGGTGTGTGGCATATCCGAAATCCCAAGCAGTGTGCCGATTTCAAAATCGCGTCTGAAGCACTTTTGCTGGAACCCCATCAGGGGTTCATCGGTGAAGTTTATACCGATTCCACGCCTATGTGGATCATGAATGTTGCGGACTCCGGCGTGCATACGCGAAAAGAACCAGCTATCGCATCCGGACTCAAAGCGGCATTCGCCTTCCCAATTTTTGTCGGGCGTAAGGCGGTTGCGGTGATGGAGTTTTATTCCTATACGTCGGCCATACCAGACGAGTCGTTGCTGAGTGTCATGGCTAATATCGGTAAACAGCTTGGGCAGACGATTGAGCGCGAACATACGCTGAAGAAACTAAAGCGTGCCAATATGAAAGCCGAAGCGGCAGCGCGGGATTTGCAAGACAGTCTTCTAAAAGCAGAAGAAGCTAACAAAGCCAAAAGTGACTTTCTTGCTAACATGTCGCATGAGTTGCGCACCCCGATGAATGGTGTGCTCGGCATGGCGCAGTTACTTGCGAATACGTCTCTAGATAGTGAACAAAAGGAGTTGGTTTCGACTATCAATAGCTCTGGCGAAGGGCTACTCATGCTGCTTAATGATATTCTCGATTTCTCCAAGATCGAAGCAGGCGCATTGGTACTGGAAAATATTCCCTACAACCCTAAGGAGGTGATGCAGCAGACCGTACAGTTGCTTACCATGAATGTGGGAAAAAAAGGTATCGAACTTTTCTTAGAGATAGATGATGATATTCCTACCCATATTATGGGGGACTCAGGGCGTATGCGCCAGATCATTACTAACTTGGTTGGTAATTCCATTAAATTTACGCACCAGGGCTATGTGCGTCTTAGCGCCAGATTGACGGAGCCAAATCACGATCACTTACATATCCGCGTGGAAGATACTGGCATTGGCATACCGCAAGACAAGCTAGGCAGCATTTTCGAGAAGTTTACGCAAGCTGACGCCTCCGTGACGCGCAAATACGGTGGCACCGGCCTAGGGCTTGCGATTACCCAACAGCTTGTCACTATGATGGGGGGGGAGATGGGAGTAGAAAGCCAAGAAGGAATGGGCTCGGTCTTTTGGTTTAATATTCCGTGCATAGAGGCGAATTATTGCGAAATTAACGCACACAAACCCGCCATGGAAGCGATGACCATTTCGCATAAGCGCATTCCGATTGCTGAGGCCAAAGCGCTATTGGTCGAAGACTACCATGTCAACCAGGTGTTTGCACAAAAGCTACTGAAGAAATACGGCTTTGAGCATATTGATCTGGCCGAGAGCGGTACGGAGGCACTAAAAAAATACCATGCGCAGGACTATGATGTGATTTTTATGGATTGCCAAATGCCGGAAATGGACGGCTATCAGGCGACAATTAAAATCCGCGAGATCGAGCAGGATACGTTGATGCATATTCCCATCATTGCCATGACGGCCAATGCCATGATGGGTGATCGCGAGAAATGCCTCAAAGCTGGTATGGATGATTACGTCAGCAAACCGCTACGTGCGCAACATCTTCAGACTATCCTGCAAAACCTATTCATTTTAAATGATGATAGTGCAGGCCTGGCCATAGGTAAGACGGAAGTAGTAACGCCAGGCTATGAAGATCCGCCGGTCGATATGGAACAGCTGCGCATTTTTACGGATGGCGATCCGGAAGAGGAAAGGGTACTAGCGCAATTATTCTTCGAGCAAGCGCAGGAAATGATTACTATACTGGAGCAAAGTATAAGTGCCGATAAATGTGAGGCCTGGAAATCTGCCGCCCATCGGTTCAAGGGATCATCCGGTAATTTTGGTGCAATGAAATTGCATAATCTCTGCAAACACGCCGAAAGCCATTATGAAGGCGAGGAACCGAAAAAAATCAAAATGCTCGACGCAATCAAGGAGGCTATAATCAAGGTGAAGGAATTTATGGGAAATGCTAGCATTTAGAGTTGAGTATCATCGCTGGTATAAATTGGCGAGTCCAGTATGAGGACGTAAAATATTCATCGCTCATGCGTATGCTTTTTATGCTTAATACCAAGCATTTATTGGCGACCCCTACGGGAATCGAACCCGTGTTCCCACCGTGAAAGGGTGGTGTCCTAACCGCTAGACGAAGGGGTCTGCGAAGAGGGCGTACTATCCGCAGTCAACCCCCTTTAGTCAATAAAAAAATGCGAGTCGGCGGAATTTAGCGATTAATACCCGTTGGGGCCGGTGGGACGTCGCGGTGAGCCGGTTGTTCCTGGTTTATTGAAGCGTCCGATATTACCCAGCACTTGTTCAAAGAAACCCAAACTATGGCCTTCGGTGGGGGTAGTGCGTTTGACAGTATCAAACTCTTTGGCATCATTTCCGGTATAGTTTTTCACGCTGGTGACGAGTCCAGTGGCATCAAACTCAATAGCAGTCACGTTTTGCTCGACCGTCTCAGGCTTAAAGAAGGCGACCGTTTCTTTGCGGCTCGATATATAATACCAAACGTCCGGCCCAAAGCTAGATTGGGCCGAAGGCGAGCCTAATTCGCCGAGCACCGCCTCTTTGTTGGATTCCCCGACAACAATTTTGCTTTTCCAATCCTCGTCATTGGTATAGCCGCGATTGTCGATTTTGGGCGAGCAGGCTATAAGCGAGAGCAATATCAGAACGATAGAGTGTTTTTTCATAATAAACAATGTGTTAACAAAACGTAGCGACGTTAGCGTATATTCGTTAGAAAGGCAAATGCTTAAGCAGACCATAAATATGAACGGGATTGCATGATTTTTCTTGGTTTTTTGATGCGCTGTGGATAGAAGGTTAACAGCATTTTCATTGATTAGGATAGTGGGCGGTAGTTATGGGTATTATGCCAGATAGTTGGATTCGTGAGCAGGCCAAAAAAGGGATGATTGAGCCGTTTGTAGAGAATTTGACGCGCGAAGGCGTAATCTCATACGGCGTATCGAGCTATGGCTATGATGCACGCGTAGCGGATGAATTCAAAATTTTTACCAATATCGATTCGGCCGTGGTGGATCCAAAATCATTTGCGAGCAATGGCTTTGTAGATCGTCAGGGTCCGGTCTGCGTGATTCCGCCCAACAGTTTTGCACTAGCGCGTACGGTGGAATATTTCCGCATTCCCCGCGATGTGTTGGTCATTTGCGTCGGTAAATCGACCTATGCGCGTTGCGGCATCATTGTGAACGTCACGCCGCTTGAGCCAGAATGGGAAGGGCATGTGACGTTGGAGTTTTCAAATACCACGCCGTTGCCTGCGAAAATTTATGCCAATGAAGGCGCTTGCCAATTTTTATTTTTGAAAGGCGAGACAGTGTGCGAATTATCCTATGGCGATCGCAAAGGCAAATATCAGGGCCAGAAGGGTGTGACCTTGCCCCGTATTGAAAAAATTGCATAGGCGTCGGTGGGAAGAGTCAATGGATAGAATCAGAATCAAAGGCGGCAATCCGCTACGCGGTGCGATCCCTATTAGCGGTGCGAAGAACGCAGCCTTGCCGTTGATTGCTGCGTCGCTACTGACCGATGAGACGCTTACCCTGTCTAACATTCCCTATTTGGCGGATGTCGTGACCATGGCCAAGCTCATGGCGCAGCATGGCGTCAGCATCAACATGAACAACAATCGTCCGGCCGGCACGCCCGTTTCGGTAGGCCGCGTATTATCGCTCAATGCTTCAGCCATTAACAATCTCACCGCGCCATATGAGTTGGTGCGCACCATGCGTGCGTCGGTGTTGGTGCTTGGTCCGCTCTTGGCACGTTTTGGCACCGCGAAAGTATCCTTGCCTGGTGGTTGTGCGATTGGCACACGCCCAATTGATATGCATTTAAAAGCGCTGGAAGAAATGGGCGCTGAGATTGATCTGCATGATGGTTATATCCATGCCAAAGTCGCGGGCCGTCTGAAAGGCGCAGTGATTCAGTTTGATAAAGTATCGGTAGGTGCGACTGAGAATGTCATGATGGCAGCGACACTCGCTGATGGTGAAACCATTATTCACAATGCGGCCTGTGAGCCGGAAGTGTCGGACTTGGCCGAATGTTTGGTAAAAATGGGTGCGCAGATTGAAGGCATTGGCACACCGCAATTGCGTATTCGTGGTGTGGCGCGGCTGGGTGGTTGTGCGCATCATGTGGTGGCCGATCGTATTGAAGCAGGCACCTTTGCGGCTGCGGCGGCGATTACGGGCGGCGAAGTTGAGCTGTTGGGCGCACGACCAGAGCATATGCAAGCCGTGATTGAGAAATTTGAAGAAGCAGGCATTGCATTGATTCCAACTGAACGTGGCATTTTGGTGAAGCGCACGGCAGCACGCATTCAAGGCACCGATATTATGACGCAGCCATACCCTGGCTATCCCACCGATATGCAAGCGCAGATGATGGCGTTGCTGTCGGTCACGGACGGTGCATCGATGGTAACCGAGACGATTTTTGAAAACCGCTATATGCATGTGCCAGAATTAACGCGTATGGGCTGCCGCATTGTAACGCATGGTGCTTCCGCGATGATTCGCGGCGTGCCGGAATTGCGTGGTGCCGAGGTCATGGCGACTGATTTGCGTGCATCGGTGTCACTCGTGATTGCGGCCTTGGCGGCCAAAGGCGAGACCATCATTCACCGCGTGTATCACTTGGATCGTGGCTATGAGCGGCTGGAAGAAAAACTAGCTGCTTGTGGTGCGATCATAGAGCGTATCGGTGACCGCAAAACTGCTGCGGTGGAGGCTGCCTAATGCAACCGCTGGTGATTGCTATTCCCAAAGGCCGTATCCAAGATGAGCTCGTGCCATTATTTGCCAAAGTGGGGATCTATCCTGAGCAGGCATTTTTTGACGATGGTGAGCGGCAACTCCAATTTGCCTGCAAGGATTCGTCGATCAGCTTGATTCGCGTGCGCAGTTTTGATGTGCCGACTTTTGTCGCCTTTGGCGCGGCGCATATTGGCGTTGCTGGAAGTGACGTGCTGATGGAGTTTGATTATTCCGATTTGTACGCGCCGCTCGATTTGAATATTGGTCATTGCCGTCTGAGCATGGCTGAGCCTGAAGTGATGGAAGCCAAAGATGATTTGGTGCGCGCAAGCCATGTGCGCATTGCCACTAAATATCCGAATCTTACGCGCAAGCATTTCGCGCAGCAAGGCATCCAGGCCGAATGCATTAAGCTCAACGGCGCGATGGAGCTGGCACCGAAACTGGGATTGGCCAGCCGCATTGTCGATTTAGTCAGCACCGGCCGCACCTTGAAAGCCAATGGTCTGCGTGAAGTATCGGTCATTGCCGACATTTCTTCGCGCCTGATCGTCAATCGTACCGCCTTTAAAACCCGCAGCCAGGAAATTTCCGGCTGGATCGATCGCTTCCGCGAGGCGGTCAATGGTTAGCAAATTAGCAACGACCCAGGCGGATTTTGCCGCAGGGTTTGTGCGTTTCCTGAATCTACGTCAGGAAGAAACCCAATCGGTCACCGATGTGGTAACACCCATTATCGCCGATGTAAAAAAACGTGGCGACGAGGCTTTGCTCGAATATACCTCGCGCTTTGATCGCTATACTGCAACGCTCGATAATATTCGCGTCACCCCGCAAGAAATAGCGAATGCCATCAGCCTGTGCAGCCCCGAGTTGATGCGTTCGCTCAAGATTGCTGCTGCTCGCATCCGTGCTTATAGCGAGCGCCAATTGCCGCAGGATTTGGATTATGTCGATGAGCAAGGCGTGCGCCTAGGCCATCGCTGGACTGCCATTGATGCGGCCGGGCTTTACGTGCCGGGTGGCACGGCGGCTTATCCGAGTTCGGTGCTGATGAATGCGGTGCCAGCATTGGTTGCCGGTGTGAAGCGTTTGGTGATGGTGGTGCCGGCGCCGGAAGGCAAGCTCAATCCGGTGGTGCTGGCGGCTGCGCATGTAGCCGGTGTGCAAGAGATTTATAAAATTGGCGGGGCGCAAGCGGTGGCTGCACTTGCACATGGCACGCAGACTATTGCCCGCGTCGATAAAATCGTGGGTCCTGGCAATGCCTATGTGGCCGAAGCCAAGCGCCAGCTGTTTGGCGTGGTGGGCATTGATATGATTGCAGGCCCCTCCGAAATTCTGGTGATCGCCGATAATAAAAACGATCCGGCGTGGATTGCTGCTGATTTGCTCTCGCAAGCTGAGCATGACGCGATGGCACAATCGGTGCTGATTACCGATGATGCAGCCTTTGCCGATGCGGTTATCGACCAGGTCGGGCAATTTTTAAGCACGCTGCCGCGTCGCGACATTGCCGCCCGTTCCTGGGAGGATTATGGCACGGTGATTGTGGTAGAAAATTGGACACAAGCCTGCAAACTAATTGATGCCATTGCGCCTGAGCATTTAGAGCTCGCCGTTGATAATCCCGATGCGTTGATTCCGCAGATTCATCATGCCGGTGCGATTTTCATCGGCCGCCATACGCCCGAAGCGGTCGGCGATTACCTGGCTGGCCCATCGCACGTATTGCCCACTGCTCGCACGGCGCGCTTCTCATCGGGCCTGTCGGTGTTTGATTTCCTGAAGCGTACGTCGCTGATTGGTTGCGATGCCACCTCGCTTGCGGCTTTGGCCGATTACACCCATACGCTTGCGGTCAGCGAAGGGCTGGATGCGCATGCGCTGTCGGTATCGGTACGGAAACCCACATGAGCGAAACCCAGGAAAAGATTGTCAGTATTTCGCTGGATGAAAGCAGCATCAAAACCCGTTCGCTAGAAGCAGAACATGAGCGGGTGGTGGCCATCACCGATTTGCTGCATGATAATCAATTCGAGGCCTTATGCATGCTCTGTGGTCCTTATGATGTAAAACTTTCGATCAAAGATAACCGCCTGTGTTTTGACATCCACTCGGCATCCACTGGCAAAAGCACTGAACTGGCGCTCGCAATCCAGCCGTTGCGTGGCATCATCCGCGATTATTTCATGATTTGCGAAAGCTATTACGAAGCGCTCAAGAAAATGGCCGGCCCCAGCCGTATTGAAGCGATCGACATGGGAAGGCGCGGCATCCATAATGAGGGTTCCGAGATTCTCACCTCAATGCTGGAAGGTCGAATTCGCATTAATTTACAGACGGCTAGGCGGCTATTTACGCTTATTTGCGTATTACATATAAAATGATATAACGGCACATTACTTAACTAAGGAAGAATATGGCAAAAGAAGAACTACTTGAATTCCCAGGCGTTGTGGTTGAGTTACTGCCCAATGCAACATTTCGCGTCAAACTTGAAAATGAACATATCGTGATTGCGCATACCTCAGGCCGCATGCGTAAAAACCGTATCCGCGTGCTAGCCGGTGATAAAGTGATTGTGGAAATGACGCCATACGATCTGACCAAAGGTCGCATTAAGTTCAGAGAAAAATAAGAGGGCATTGCATGGCCCGCCCGTCTTTCATATTAGCGTCGGCTTCACCAAGACGGCTCCAGCTTCTAAAACAAATTGGCTACGAACCGGATCAGGTTATCGCATCGGATCTGGATGAGACGTTGTTGCCGAAAGAATTACCCCTTGAATATGTGCGCCGCATGTCGCGTGAGAAATGCGCCACGGTGAGCGCGCGTTTTCCGCAGGCGGTGGTGCTGGCGGCTGACACGGTCGTGTGCTGCGGGCGTCGTATTCTGCCGAAAGCCGACGATGAAAAAACCGCGCGTGATTGCCTGCGTATTTTGCAGGGGCGCCGGCATCGCGTCTATACGGCAGTGTCTGTAGCCTATGGCAATGCTCGCCGTGACATCGTGGCGATGACGCATGTGCAGTTTGCACGCCTTACCGATCATGACATCAGCCACTATGTGGAAAGCGGGGAATGGGAAGGCAAGGCCGGCGGCTATGCAATTCAGGGCAAAGCCGAAGCCTTTATTCCTTCGATCAACGGCTCATTCTCCAATGTAGTCGGCTTGCCGCTGGCGCAAACGAAGCGGTTGCTTCAAGCCGTATTGAAGGAATAGCCGTATGGTCGCGCATGTCAGCACCGTAGCATTTGAAGGCATCGACACCACCGTGATTGATGTGCAGGTGCAGATGATTGCAGGCCTGCCATCCTTTGCCATTGTGGGTTTGCCCGATAAAGCCGTGGGCGAATCGAAAGAGCGTGTGCGCGCGGCGATCCACGCGCTGGGACTGTCACTGCCCGCTAAGCGCATCACTATCAATTTAGCGCCGGCCGATATTCTCAAAGAAGGCAGCCATTATGATTTACCGATCGCGATTGGTATTTTGATTGCGATGGGCGCATTGCCGCAAGAAGAGATCAATGACTATGTGGCGCTTGGCGAATTATCGCTCGATGGCACGCTCTTGCCGGTGGCAGGCGTATTGCCCGCGGCGATCCAAGCCACAGCGGAAGGCAAAGGACTCATCTGCTCACGGCCCAATGGCGGCGAGGCTGCCTGGTCGGGTTTGCAAAACGTATTAGCGCCCGCATCGCTGCTTGCGCTCATCAATCATTTCAAAGGCACACAACTGCTGTCCACGCCGGAATGCAGTATTGAAAATGAAGAACGCCGCCTGATGGATATGTCGGAGATTCGCGGGCAGCATGTCGCGCGACGCGCGCTGGAAGTGGCCGCAGCCGGTGGTCATAATCTATTGATGATCGGCCCACCTGGTGCGGGAAAATCCTTGCTTGCTTCATGCCTGCCTGGCATTTTACCGCCGCTCGATGCGAAAGAAATATTAGAAACCAGTATGGTCGCAAGCATTGCCGGTCAGTTAGAAGGCGGCAAGCTCAGCACCCACCGGCCGTTTCGCGAGCCGCACCATTCAAGCTCATCGGCTGCGATGGTGGGCGGGGGCAAGCGTGCCTTGCCAGGCGAGATTTCCTTGGCGCATTTGGGCGTGTTGTTTTTAGATGAGCTGCCGGAATTTCCGCGCGCGGTGCTTGAGTCTTTGCGCCAGCCATTGGAGTCAGGAAAAATATCAGTGGCACGTGCACAGGCGCATGTGACCTACCCAGCGCGGTTTCAGCTGGTGGCAGCGATGAATCCGTGTCGCTGCGGCTATTTAAGCGATGCCGAGCGCGCCTGCAATAAAGCGCCGCGCTGCGCGGTGGATTACCAATCGAAAATATCCGGCCCGCTCTTTGATCGCTTCGACATGGTGATTGATGTGCCGGAAGTGCCGACGCTCGATATGCTGGCAACCGCCCAGGGCGAACCTAGCCAAGCAGTGGGTGCCCGCGTGGGTGCTGCGCGTGAAGTGCAAAAGCAACGTTTTGCGAACATGGCATTGCCTTACCGGATTAATGCCGAGCTGCATGGTGAAAAACTGCATCAGCTGGTGCAGCCCGATGATGCCGGTAAAGCCTTACTGGAAGAAGCGACCAACACGCTGCGGCTTTCCATGCGCGGCTATACGCGCGTGTTGCGCGTGGCTCGTACCATTGCCGATTTAGAAGGCAGTGAACATATCAAGCGCACGCATGTGGCCGAGGCGCTGTCTTACCGCCAGATGCAATTTGGACGAAACGCCGAGGCCGCCTAGAAATGTTTGAAGCCTTTGGGCTTGGGCAGGACGTTGCCTTGCTCATCGAGAAACGCACTATCGCTGCCTTCGGTAATGCTGCCAATATGGCTAAGCGTGAGGCCTAATTCATTCGACAGTGCCTCGACTTGCCATTGTCGATCGGCAGGCACGGTAAAGAGCAGCTCATAATCATCTCCGCCTGCCACTACATCGTCCCATAATTTTTCATCGCTGCTGACGAGGCTGCGTACAATGGTGGAAAGCGGCAATTTTGCTCGTTCAATACGCGCGCCGCATTGCGAGGCGGTGCATATATGCCCCAGATCTTGCAGCAGCCCATCCGATATATCCATGCAGCTGCTGGCGATGCCCACGAGTTTCTGCCCCAGCGCCAAGCGCGGCTCCGGCAGGTAGTAGCGTTTGGACAAATAATCGGTCGCTTGCGGCAGTAAGTTAGCATCTAAGTTGGCTTGCAATAGTTTAAGCCCGATGGCGCTATCGCCTAGCGTACCGGAGACATAGACCAGATCGCCCGCTCGCGCGCCGCTGCGCTTCAAGGCGCGGCCCGTTGCCACGCTGCCTAAAGCGGTGAGGGAAAAGGAGAGGGTGCCGTGGGTGGAAATCGTATCACCGCCGGCGAGCGCGATGCCGTAGCTGGTTTGGTCTTCATTTAGCCCCTCGGCGAAGCGTTCGACAAAAATCACGCTGGTGTTGCGCGGCAGAATCACCGCCAGGAAATACGCCACAGGCGTTGCGCCCATCGCCGCTAAATCAGACAGGTTCACCCGCAGGAGTTTTTTAGCAATCAGGGCCGGGTCTTCGTTGCCGATGAAATGCACGCCTTCGCTGATGGCGTCTTTGGTAACCACCAGATCGCAACCAGGTGGTGGGGTAATGACCGCGGCATCGTCGCTTAAGTTTAAGCTGCCGCTATAGGCAACACCTAGCGGCGAGAAATAGGTTTTGATGAGCGCAAACTCATCCATATTGCGTTTGCAAGGTGTTAAGCGCGCTATAGATGAAATCCACCTCGGCATCGCTAAAGAAGCGACGGGTGATGCGGGTATATTCATCGATAACGATTTTGCCGCTGATTTCTTTATAGAAGAATAGTTCAAACACTGCGCATTCCAAAATGGCAATCAAAAGCGCACCCGTGCGCTCGCGTGTCCAGCCTTGGTTGAGCACGCTATTGATGCGTAGGTTGATTTCATCGTGATTGCCGTACACACCATTTAAGATGGCTTCCAGTAGCCCATAATGCGGCTCAATCGGAGCACCGACTAGGAGTTTTTGTTCGTCGCGATTATTCTCGAGCTGCGACTTAAGCGAGCTAACCAGCTTTGCGGCAGACAAAGCTTCTTTACCAACACTATTGCGATAGAGCCCTTGCACAGCGGTAATACGGGCGGCGGTTTTACGTTGCAGGGAGGGATTGGGTTGGCTGCTCATTGGGGATTCTTCAGTTCGATCATGCGCAGGCAAGCCGCTGCCGCATCGGCGCCTTTATTGCCTTGGCGTATATCGGCGCGCACTTTGGCTTGTTCCATGGTCTCCACCGTGAGGATGCCATAGCCGATTGCTGCACGATGCTGCACGGCAAGGTCCATCAGTCCGCGCGCGCTTTCGCCGCACACATAATCATAATGGGTGGTCTCGCCGCGAATCACGCAGCCTAGCGCGATGAAGCCATCGTAATTGCCGGTATCCATCGCAAAGCGAATGGCGGCTGGAATTTCAAAAGCGCCAGGAACGGTGATCTCCTGATAGCGAATGCCGCGCTCGCGCAAATAGGTACTGGCACCTTTGACCAGCTCATCGGCGATCTCTTCATAAAAGCGGGCAGTGACAAGTAATAGGTTCATGTGTTTTCAATCGACTGATAGCCGGCAATCGTCAGGCCGTAGCCTTCCAGACCAATCACCGCGCGTTTGGAGTTGGACAGTAATATCATCTCATGCACGCCCAAATCGAGCAAAATCTGGGCTCCGATGCCATAATCGCGCAAATCCATGGCCGCCACCGGTTTTTCGCCCAGCCGCAGCCGTACGCGATCTGACACCAAGGTGCGGATCGGTTCGCGAATCAGCACGACAATGCCACTGCCATGCGCTGCAATTTGTTGCATTGAGGCTTGCAGCGGCGTAGTGGAGCCAGGATCGCTATCGCACAGCACGTCCTGTAGCAGGTTGAGTGCGTGCATGCGCACCAGCACGGGTTTGGCAGTGTCGATTGTGCCTTTGATGAGCACGATATGTTCGGCATATTCCACGGTGCTGGTATAGACCATCATGCGCCACGCGCCGCCAACACGACTATTGAAATCGCTTTCAACAATGCGTTTGACCAGCTTTTCCGAGCGACGGCGGTAGGAGATTAAATCAGCGATGGTGGCGATTTTAAGCCCGTGCTGTTTGGCGAAAGTCACCAGGTCGGGCAGGCGCGCCATAGTGCCGTCATCATTCATAATTTCGCAAATCACGCCGGATGGATTAAGCCCGGCCAGATGCGAAATATCCACGGCTGCTTCGGTATGGCCCGCGCGCACCAGCACGCCGCCATCTTTTGCCACCAGCGGAAACACATGCCCAGGCGAGCAAATATCTTGCGCGTTTTTGCTGGGGTCGATCGCGACTTGAATGGTATGGGCGCGGTCTGCCGCGGAGATTCCGGTAGTCACGCCTTCGCGCGCTTCGATCGACACGGTAAACGCGGTTTGATGCCGTGAATTATTTTCGCGCGACATCAGGTTTAAACCCAGATGCTCAATGCGCTCGCGCGTCATGGAAAGGCAGATAAGCCCGCGGCCATATTTGGCCATAAAATTGATCACCTCCGGCGTTACCATTTGCGCAGGGATCACCAGGTCACCTTCATTCTCGCGCGCCTCATCATCGACAAGGATAAACATGCGGCCATTGCGCGCATCCTCGATAATATCGTCGATAGGGGATAAGAATTCAGCGTGGGTCATAAAGCTTTCTGCAGGAGTCGTTCGACATAGCGGGCGATCATATCAATTTCCATATTCACGCTATCGCCGGTAGTGCGAGTGCCTAAGGTGGTATGCTGCCAGGTATGGGGAATGATATTAACCCAAAACTGTGTTCCTTCAATCTGGTTTACGGTAAGGGACACGCCGTCTAGGGTGGCTGAGCCTTTGGTCGCAATATAACGTGCCAATTCAGCGGGTGCTTCAAGCTGTAATTGATGCGAATCGCCTTCAGGGACGATAGCGCGAATGATGGCAAGCCCGTCCACATGGCCGCTCACCAGATGGCCGGAAAGCATATCGCCTAAGCGCAATGAGCGTTCTAGATTCACCGTCGCGCCTATGTTCCAACGCGGTGCTGTACAAGCGAGAGTCTCAGCGGAAAGCTCAGCGCTAAAGCTGCCTTTTTGTTTGTCAATGACAGTGAGGCATGCACCGTTGCACGCTACCGATTCGCCGATCGCCAAGTCATCAAAATCGCACAGAATCTCGATGCGTAAATCGCCGGTGCGCGTAGCGGCACGAATCGTGCCTATGGAGCTTATAATACCGCTAAACATCGAATATATCCAATTGGTCAGGTGGCAGAGCAATATGGCGGGTATGGCGCCAAGGCGCAAGCGTGGTTGAAACCGGCACTGCAAGTCCGCCCTCGCCAATCATGATGGGTGCGCGAAACCAATAGATGCGATCCACATATCCGCTGGCAAGAAAACTATGGGAAAGCGCCGCACCTGCCTCCACTAACAGGCGCGTGATGCCTTGCTGTGCCAAGAGCTCAAGCGCTTTGTCCAAATCAATACGCTGTTTGGCGTCGGTCGTGCAGCTTAAATGGGTGATCGGCAGGCGCGTGGTGCTGGTATGGGTCAATTGCCAGACGGGATATTGCTTGGCCGTTTGCACCAGCTGGCTGCCGGCGGGCAAACGTCCGTTACTGTCAAAGACAATGCGAACGGGCGAACGATGTTCTAATCCGGGTAGGCGGCAAGTGAGCAGGGGGTCATCGGCAAGAACGGTGCCGATACCGGTTACGATGGCGTCATATTGGCTGCGCAGCAACTGGCCATAATGGCGCGCGGCTTCGCTGGTGATCCAGCGCCTGCTGTCCCCTTGCGGGAAGGCAAGCTTGCCGTCTAGCGAGGTGGCAAGTTTCAGCGCAATATAGGGACGCTTTTTTTCTATGTTGGTAAAAAAGCCGCGGTTAAGTGCGCGTGCTTCGTCTTCGCAAATGCCTTCGACTACTTCGAGGCCCGCCTCTTGTAGTGCGCGAATACCTTGCCCATTCACGAGCGGATTGGGATCGCGGCAGGCGATGACACAACGGCGAATGCCAGCAGCTAATATGGCATGGGTGCAAGGCGGTGTTTTGCCTTGATGGCTGCATGGCTCTAGCGTCACATAGAGTGTCGCGCCGTGTGCATTGGCTCCGGCTTGCTCGATCGCTACGGTTTCACCATGTGGCCGTCCGCCGGCAGCGGTGGCGCCTTGTGCAATGATATGGCCATTTTTAACAAGGACTGCACCTACGCTTGGATTAGGCCAAGCGCAGCCGAGCTGTCGCTCTGCGAGCGACAAGGCGATACGCATAAAATTCGTATCGATCGCTGTATTATTTTTTGGTGGTGCCGAGCTCATCTACAATATCCTCGAAATCTTTAGCCTCGCGGAAATCGCGATAGACCGAGGCAAAACGGATATACGCAACCGTATCCATTTTTTTGAGTTCTTCCATAACGCCTTTACCGATCAACGCGGTTGGAATTTCGTTTTCGCCAAGACTTTCTAATTTTTGGGTGATGCGGGTAACCATTTGTTCGATTTGCTCAGATGTCACCGGACGTTTACGCAAAGCCATGCTGACCGAGCGCATCAACTTATCGCGGTCAAACATGCGCCGTTCACCATTTTTCTTAAGCACGGTGAGTTCGCGCAGCTGCACACGTTCAAAGGTGGTGAAGCGCGAGTTGCATTCCGGACAAAACCGCCTGCGGCGAATCGTCATCCCATCATCGCTGGGACGCGAGTCTTTTACTTGAGTATCGGCAAAGCCGCAGAACGGGCACTTCATGAAAAATCCTATCCTTGGTTAAGCGAAGAGTAGATGGGGAATGCATTGCATAGCTCAGCGACTTTCGTGCGCACGGCTTTCTCCACGGCGCTGTTATCGCCGCCTTTGGAAAGACCATCGAGCACATCGCCGATCAGCTCGCCGATTTGTTTGAATTCTACTTCGCCAAAGCCGCGAGTGGTGCCTGCAGGCGTACCTAAGCGGATACCAGAGGTCACGAATGGCTTTTCCGGATCAAACGGAATCGCATTTTTATTGCAGGTGAGGCCTGCGCGTTCCAGGCTTTCTTCTGCTGCTTTACCGGTTACTTTTTTGGGGCGCAGGTCGACTAGCATCAGATGGTTATCGGTGCCGCCGCTTACAATGTTTACACCGCGTTTGACCAGCGTCTCAGCCAGTGCTTTGGCGTTATCAACAACGGCTTTGCCGTAGGTTTTAAATTCAGGTTTCAGTGCTTCACCGAAAGCAACCGCTTTAGCAGCAATCACATGCATGAGCGGACCGCCTTGAATGCCGGGGAAAATGGCGGAGTTGAATTTTTTACCCAGCTCTTCATCATTCGACAGGATCATACCGCCGCGTGGACCGCGCAGGGTTTTGTGCGTCGTAGTGGTAACCACATGCGCATGCGGCAGAGGCGAGGGGTAAGTGCCCGCAGCAACCAGGCCTGCCACGTGCGCCATATCGACCAGGAAGTATGCGCCAACGCTATCGGCGATAGCACGGAAGCGTGCCCAATCAACCACACGCGAGTAAGCCGAGAAACCGGCGATGATGAGTTTGGGTTTATGTTCTTTGGCCAGGCGTTCTGCTTCTTCGTAATCGATGAGGCTGTCTTCTTTGCGTACGCCATATTGCACGGCCTTAAACCATTTGCCCGATTGATTGGGTGCTGCGCCGTGGGTCAAGTGACCGCCGGAAGCGAGTGACAAGCCTAGGATGGTATCACCTGGTTGTAGCAGCGCGGTGAACACACCTTGATTGGCTTGCGAGCCTGAGTTGGGTTGCACGTTAACATAGGTGCAGTTGAATAATTTTTTTGCGCGGTCGATGGCGATCTGCTCAGCCTTGTCGACGAATTCGCATCCACCATAATAACGTTTGCCAGGGTAACCCTCGGCATATTTATTGGTAAGCACCGAACCTTGCGCGCGCAGCACAGCGAGGCTTACAATATTCTCAGAGGCGATCAGCTCGATCTGCGTTTGCTGGCGGTGGAGCTCTTCTTCCAGTGAAGAAAACAGTTCGGGGTCAGCGGTTGCGAGGGAGGTGTCAAAAAATGAATTCATGGCAGAGTCGATCTTTCGTGCAGGGTTTGTCATCGTAGATTCCTTATAGTTTAGCGATTCGTGCGGCGTGTCTGCCGCCTTCAAATTCCGTGTTTAAAAATTGGGTGATGCAGTCTTTGGCGGTCTCGATGCCAATCAGTCGTGAGCCTAGGCACAGCACGTTGGCATCATTATGCTTACGCGAGAGCTGTGCGGTCAGGCCATCCTGGCAGAGCGCGGCACGCACTTCTTTATGGCGGTTGGCAGCGATGCTTACACCGACACCCGAGCCGCAAATCAAAATACCTTTGCCTTGCGGGTTTGCGGCAATCCATTTGGCCATCGCGTGTCCATAATCGGGGTAGTCTACGGAGTCGAGAGAATGGGTGCCTAAATCGTCCACGCTGAGTGATTGACGTTGCAACTCATCGGTCAGCAACTTTTTAAGTTCGAAACCGGCATGATCACTGGCAATGGCAAGTGGGTGTTTTTGCATCTGACTAATTCGCTGGTCGATAACCAAAACTGATACTATATATAGAGGCGTATTTTTGCCATGCTACGGGCCTAAGCGCAATTAAAATATTAATAAATTAGTTAAAAGCCGCTATGACATTATTGGACGCCTTTCTGTATTTTGCGGTCGCCTTAGCTGGCGGGGCTATTAACTCGGTGGCGGGCGGCGGAACTTTCCTTACTTTTCCTATGCTTATATTAAATGGCCTGTCGCCGTTTACCGCCAATATTGTAAGCAGTATCGCCCTCTGGCCAGGTGCGGTTGCCAGTGCCTATGCCTATCGCCATCAGCGGGTGGTCGAGAAAAAACCCATGATAGTGCTGAGTCTGGCGAGCCTGATCGGTAGTGCCGCGGGGGCTTGGATCCTGCTGGCATCACCCGAGACTACCTTCGAATTTTTGGTGCCGTGGCTCATGTTACTGGCCACACTCATCTTCACCTTCGGCAAACACGGCATCGCGCTGTTTGATCTCGGTGGACACCAGGTAAGCAACGCGCGTCTATGGGCAGGCTTTACCCTCCAATGCATCATCGCCTTATACGGCGGATATTTCGGCGCCGGCATGGGGATCATGATGCTCGCCATGTTGCAGGTGATGGGCTTTACTGACATCCACCGCATGAACGCGCTTAAAACGGTGCTCGGTACACTCATCAATGCGGTCGCTGTATTCATTTTCATTTTCTCCGATAAAGTGGTCTGGCCGGTCGCTGGCGTAATGGTGGTAGGCGCCATCATCGGCGGTTATGTCGGCGCTCGCTTGGCATTGAGAGTCTCGCCAAAAAAAGTGCGCTGGTTTGTCAGCATCATCGCCTTTTCCATGACCGCGTATTTTTTTATCAACGGTGTGTGAATTAACGATTGAGTCCTAGGCCATGCTGAGTATAATCATCCACAGGAATTTATGGGGGAATGAGCTATGAACCAAGAACAAACGCCACCAACAAGCGTTACGAAAACGGAACAATCGCCCACGCTAGGTCAGAAAAAAGCCTATGTGATCGTGCTCGGCAACGAAAAAGGCGGATCGGGTAAAACGACAACGTCGATGCACCTGATCGTATCGCTCTTGCGCTTGGGCTTCACCGTTGGTTCGATGGATGTCGATTCTCGCCAACGCTCGCTGTCGCGTTATCTGGAAAACCGCCGCCACACCATGCTCAAAGAAAGCATCACCTTGCCGCAACCGCAGCATGTGGTCGTGCAACGCAGCCCATTCAACATTGTGCAAGAGGCGGAAGCCGATGAGAATGAGCGTTTCGGCAAAGCGTTTGGCCGTTTGATCGCCGCTAATGATTTCGTGGTTATCGACAGCCCTGGAAGTGATACCTACCTTTCTCGCCTGGCCCACGCGCACGCTGACACCGTTATCACCCCGATCAACGACAGCTTCGTTGACCTAGACGTGCTGGCGCAGGTGGATGGCCAAAGCATGAAAATTATCAAACCCAGCATATATAGCGAAATGATCTGGGAACAAAAACTGCACCGCGCGAAACGCGATGGCGGATCGATCGAATGGATCGTTATGCGCAACCGCTTAAGCAATATCGATGCGAAGAATAAACGCTTCATGACGCAAGTGACTAGCGATCTATCTCGCCGCATTGGCTTCCGTGTGGCGCCTGGGTTTTCTGAGCGCGTTATCTTCCGTGAAATGTTCCTGCAAGGCTTGACCGTGCTCGATATTATGGACACCAGCGGCAGTGCTTCGATTTCGATGTCGCATATTGCTGCACGCCAAGAAGTGCGTGATCTGCTGAAGATGCTGCGTATTCCGATTCTAGATGAGCGCTTGAGCAAAGCCGATGCGCCAGAAGATGCGAAAGCAGACGAGCCGAAAAAAGCAGAGGCTGTTGTGGCGGAAGTGAAGGCTGAAGAAAAAGCGGACGCAAAACCAGCTGAGGCTGCATCTTCTGTTGTGGCGTCATTAGCACCGAAGCCAGCAGAAGAAGCCAAGCCAGTGCTGGAAGCTTTAGCCTCGTAAGAGCCCGCTTTCGACCGCTTTAAACCTACTTCTAACCAGCTTTGAACCGCTGTAAACCCGCTTTGGGCCGTTTCTTTACGCGCCATTTGTTGCCATCTCAACGGTTTGCATCGGCGCACCCCCTGAATTATACCGTTTGGTGTGACATGTGGTGACATCATGGTCTGTTTTAGTCCTGCCGGTTGGTTGTGCTTTGCTCAGCCTAGCATCGCTGGGGCTGTCCGGTAAGGATGAGAATCAGGTGACAATTATCGCCAATAGCGCTACACCCGTATCATGTCTTTGATTCGCTCCACTGCCACCATTGGCATCTATACCCTGATCTCGCGCGTGCTCGGTTTTGTGCGCGACGTGACCATTGCGCACTCCATTGGCGCAAGCATGCTCTCAGACGCATTTTTTGTCGCCTTCAAACTACCTAATTTCTTGCGCCGCCTTTTTGCCGAAGGCGCGTTTAACTCGGCTTTCGTGCCTATGTTTGCCGGTATGCTGGCCAGCGAAGGTGAGAGCAAGGCTAAGCAATTCGCCAGCGAAGCCATGTCGTTTTTGCTGCTGATTCTGATTGCAGTGACGGCCATTTTTATCATCTCCATGCCCTGGCTGATGGGCATATTGGCGCCTGGTTTTTCAGACAGTCCCGAAAAGTTCAATCTCACAGTGACGCTTACGCGTATCACTATGTGCTATATTATTTTCATCTCGCTGGTGTCGCTGTTGGGCGGTATTTTAAACAGCAAAGATAAATTCGCAGCCGTTGCGGCCACGCCGATTTTGCTTAATCTGTGTCTGATTATTGTGCCCTGGTGCATCGAAGACATTACCCCCAATATGGCGTACGGCCTGGCTTGGGCGGTGATGGCAGCAGGGGTGGTGCAATGGCTGTGGCTTACGTATTTTTGCTATAAACTCGATATACTGCCGCGCTTTGTGCGTCCGCGCCTGACGCCGGATGTAAAAAAATTGCTGGTGCTTATTGCACCCGTTGCACTCGGGGCGGGTGTGGTGCAAATCAACTTGGTGATCGACACCATTATCGCGTCTTATTTTAATGTGGGTGTGTCGTATATTTATTATGCGGATCGCATCAATGAGCTGCCGCTGGCGGTCATCGGCATTGCGCTGGGCACGGCGATTCTGCCGATGATGTCACGCCAGATACGCGAAGGTGATCATGCCCGCGCCCATGCCACACAAAACCGTGCATTAGAGCTGGCTCTGTTTGTCAGCGTGCCGGCGGCGATGGCGCTGTGGGTTATTGCCTATCCCATTATCAGCGTTATGTTCGAGCGCGGCGCCTTCAGCCACAGCGATGCGACGGAAGTCTCGAAAGTGCTGATGGCTTTTGCGCTGGGGCTTCCGGCGTTTGTGTTGGTGAAGGTAATCGCGCCTGGTTTTTACGCGCGCCAGGATACGAAGACGCCGTTTAAAATTGCTATGTGGTGCGTATTGATCAATTTAGTCTTCAATCTGATTCTGATGCAGCCCTTGCAATATGTGGGCATGGCGCTTGCCACCAGCATTGCTAGCTGGGTGAATGTCATCCTAATGGCGGTGATTTTGCTGCGCCGCAAATGGTTGGTGATTGCGCGCGTAGTGTGGGTACAGCTGGGCAAGATCATTGCAACTAGTCTGGTGATGGCGTTTATCCTCAATGCGCAGGAAGCAAATCTGGCCCTCTATTTAAGTGGCAATGAAATCGAACGCTTTGTCGCGCTTTCGGTGGTCGTGCTGTGCGGCATCGTGGGCTATCTGGCAGCGGCTTTTGCTTTTAACACTATGGGCATGCGCCGCTATTTCATCTCGCTATGGAATCTGTAGCGGCTTCGATCGTTCTTTTATTTGCCGTTTAGCTTCCGCCGCATCTTTCGCATAGGGGAATGGCGCAGACTGGCCGCCATTATCATAAGGAATAGGATAATAGGTTTCGGTCACTGGCTTTTTAGCCGTTACATCCTTGCGCATTTTTCCAATCGTCTCGCGTGGTGCTAGCGCATCTTTGCGGGTTTGCACCTCTTGCGCCATCGCATCCCACTGCTCCTGATTCACATCATAGAGGCTGGTTAGAATTGTTTTGTTTTTCTCAATGGCTTCTTCCAAAGTTGCGGGGCGTTTGGGATCTTTTTTGCGCTCTGCTTCCCATTGTTCCGGCGTCATTACCTGCAATTTGGCAAGCCGGCGCTTAATGCGTTCGCGTGCTTCTTCCAGCGAGGCCGGCGCACTACTTGCCGTTTCGATTTTTGGATTATATTCCAGATAGACAATATAGCTAACACTGGATAAAAAGGCGACCGCAAGGCCAGCAATTAAAAGGGTTTGTTTATTCATATGACGCAACATCCACCCATCTATATGGTTTATAGTACCTTTGCAGACCGCAAAGAAGCTATTGCCATCAGCAAACGACTGCTTGAATCCAAGCTGATCGCTTGTGCTAATATTATCGACAACATGGCCTCAGTATATCAGTGGAATAGTGAGATTCAAGAAGAGAAGGAAGTGTTGCTGCTTGCCAAAACCACCGAGGATAAAGTGCCGTCTGCTATCGCGTTTATTACCACCCATCATTCCTATGAGCTGCCATGCGTGATGGCTTATCGCGCGGAAGCCGGAAATCCCAGCTATCTGGAATGGGTGGCAGCTCAAACTCAGGACTGATCGGCTTTTTGCTGCAGCTCGGATAATTCCAGCCAGCGTGTTTCGGCACGCTCTAGCTCATCTTGCGCGCGCTTGAAGCGCAGCGAGGCTTTGTCGAACTCCTCGGGATTGCGCGTATAAAGATCCGGATCCGACAAGGCTTCTTTAATCTGTGCGATCTCTTGCTCCAGCTCGGTGATGATAAATGGCAACTTTTCCAGCTCATGCTTATATTTGAAGGATAGTCTTCCGCTGGGCTTATTCGCTTTTGGCGCCTCAGCGCGGGGCCTGGCATCGCTTGCTTTGCTTACGGCTTTGGATGTTTTGCTCGCGATATAATCGCTATAGCCGCCAATATGGCAGGTTACGACATTATCACCTTCAAAGGCCATGATCTCGGTGACGGTGCGGTCCAAGAAATCGCGGTCATGGCTTACGATAATCAACGTGCCATCATAATCGGCAATCAACTCTTGCAGCATATCGAGCGTATCCATATCCAAATCGTTGGTAGGTTCATCTAGAATCAGCACCGTGCCGGGGTTGGAGAGGATTTTTGCCATCATCAGGCGGCTTTGCTGCCCACCAGAGAGCGTGCTCACGCGGTCGCGCGCCATGCGTGGGTCGAATAAAAACTGCTTCAAATAGCCGCACACATGCACCGGTTTTTTATTATCGCCGCTGCCTAGGAATACATAATCGCCGCCACCCGGGCAGAGCGTGTCCCACAAAGTTTTATTGGGGTTGAGCTCGCTGCGGTTCTGGTCGAAATAGCTGATCTGGATGGTCTTGCCGCGCACGATTCGACCGGCGTCAGGTTGCAGTTCGCCGGTGAGCAGCTTGATGAAAGTCGATTTGCCGGAGCCGTTACGTCCGATAATGCCGATACGGTCACCACGCAGTACGCGCTGGCTGAAGCCTTTGAGAATGGGAATGGTCACGCCGTCATGCGAGAAGGATTTGTCGACTTCTTTAAATTCCACCACGATTTTCGAGGCCTGCACGCTGGAAAGCGGGTCGAGCTCAATGGCTTGCCGGCGCTGGTTATACGCGGCTTTGTCGGAGCGGATTTTATCGCGCAAGCGGTGCAGCTCATTCAGCCGGCGCTGGTTGCGCTTGCGCCTGCCTGTCACGCCGCCTTGCGTCCAGTCAATCTCAGCGGCGAGCTTTTTTTGCAGATTTTGCAGCTCGCGCGCTTCTTGCTCGACCAGCTGTTCCATCCAGTCTTCAAATTGCGCGTAGCCATAAGGGCAGGTGCGGATGCGCCCGCGATCGATCCAAAACACCTTGCGCGAAATGGCGGCTAAAAAAGCGCGGTCATGGCTCACGCAAACCAGTGCGCCGCGATAGCCTGCCAAATATTGCTCCAGCCATTCAATGGCCGCGATATCCAAATGGTTGGTTGGCTCATCGAGCATCAGCACATCCGGCTCGCGAATCAAGGCACGAGCCAAGGCCGCCCGGCGCAACTGCCCGCCCGACAAGGTTTGCATCAAAGCCGAAGGTGTCAAGTCGAGCGGCGTCATCATCATATCGGCCATATGCTGGCGCGATTCATCGGCCTCATGGCCTAAACCGGAGAGCACAAATTCACGCACGCTTTGACCAGGATCAAAATCCACTTGTTGCGCGAGGTAGCCAATCTGCGTGCCAGGCAGCACGAAGCGTCTGCCGCCATCGAGCTCCAACTCGCCCATGATCAAGCGCATCAGCGTGGTTTTGCCAGCGCCGTTTTTGCCAACCAAACAGATTTTATCGCCTTCGCTTACATGCAGCGTTAGATTGTCAAAGAGGGGCTTGCCGCCAAAAGTGAGCTCGGCTTGCTCGAGGCTGATGAGTAGTCGTGCCGCCATATATTAAGCAGGATTTTCTAAGCTGAAGCTGTGCGAATCTTCATCGTAGGAAAAGGTTTCACCGTAACGCGCCCAGCTGATGATGGCGCGCAGTGTCTGATCGGCAGCATCTTCTTCCATATGGTCTTCGAGCTCTTCTTTGAAGCGCGCATAAGATGCCTTATGGTTGGGCCGGTCATCGAGCACGCGCTTGATGTGCGCGGCCAGCGGCACATAGGTGAGCAGGTGCAGATTGAACATGCGCTTGCGATCATCCATCTCCATCTGCGCGAATTTCTGACCGGCATTGCCCAGAATAATATCGCCCTCGGCGAGTTCGGCAAAACGCAGCAGTTGCAGCACCTCAGCGATAGGAAAAATTTCATCGGCTTCCAGTTGCAGCGTGCTTGCTATTTGCGGTAAATCGGCCTTGCCGTTATAAGGCGGCGCGGCGAGCGATTCCATCATACCGGCGAGCAAGTTGGTCGATACGCGCGGCAGTTCCATACCGATGCCAGTGCCGGGGAAATATTCGCGTCCGGCGCCCTTGATCGAGCGCTTGGCCGTCATGCGCGTATAGATTTCATCGACCAGCATGCGAAAGCGCGGGTCCAGGCGGTTGCGCGGATGCGGCAGATCAACTTTGATCTCGGCAGCAATGGTACCTGGGTTGGAGGAGAAAATACAAATGCGGTCGCACATCAGCACCGCTTCTTCGATGTTGTGTGTGACCATCAGCACCGATTGAATCGGCAATTTTTTATCAATCCATAAATCCAGAAAGTCGGTACGCATCGTCTCGGCTGTCAGAACATCGAGCGCGGAAAACGGCTCATCCATCAGCAACAGCGTCGGGTGAATGACCAGTGCGCGCGCAAAACCTACGCGCTGGCGCATACCGCCCGAGAGCTCGCGCGGATAGGCGGACTCAAACCCGTCTAGACCAATTAAGTCGATGGCAGCCAGGGCGCGGCGGCGGGTTTCATCCGGTGCGATACCCAGCGCTTCCAAACCGATTTCCACATTTTGCAATACGGTAAGCCAGGGAAACAGCGCGAAGCTTTGAAACACCATGGCGATGCCTTGCTTGGGGCCTTTGATGGTGGAGCCCATATAGCTGACTTGGCCGCTGGTCGGTTGCAGCAGGCCGGAAATAATGCGCAGCAAGGTAGATTTGCCTGAACCGGAACGACCGAGCAATCCGACGATCTCGCCTTGATGCAGCCTCATATTGACGTCGTCAAGCACACGCAGCTCTTTGCCCGAGCTACGCGGGAAAGACTGGTGGATGCCTGCTACATTCAATACGTCGGTGCTCATTTCATTCCTCAATCCAAACGTAAGCGCTTTTCTGAGAACAGATAAAGTCTGCGCCAGAATAATCGGTTAAACAAGAGGACACAGCCACACATCAGGGTAATGCCTAGCACAATGCGGGGGAAGTCACCGCTGGCGGTTGCTTGAGCGATATAGGCCCCGATTCCGTCTGCCGTCAAGGTCGTATTGCCCCATTGCACCATTTCCGCCACGATACTGGCATTCCACGAGCCGCCGGAAGCGGTGATCGCACCGGTGATGTAATAGGGGAAAATGCCAGGCAGCATCACACGGCGCCACCAGAGCCAACCGCTTAGCTGCATGTTATCCGCTACTTCCTGCAAGTCGCGCGGGAAGCTGGACGCGCCAGCAATGACGTTAAAGAGGATGTACCATTGGGTGCCAAAGACGATCAGCGGCGACAGCCAAATATTGGGATTCAAATCGAAGCGCACGATCATCATCACCGCCAGCGGAAACACTAGATTGGCCGGAAAGGCTGCCAAGAATTGCGCCACCGGCTGGATTTTTTCGGCCAGACCAGGCTTCAGCCCAATCCATATGCCCACCGGCACCCAAAAGAGCGAGGCGAGGAAAATCAGAATCACCACGCGCAGCAGTGTGTAGAAGGTGAGCAAAATCGCATGTAGCGTATCGCTGAGTTGCAAATATTGTGACAAGTACTTGTAGAGATTCCAGCCGCCAATGAGAGTAGCGCCGATGATCGTTGCTATCCATAGCGCATCGAGCAGGCGTGAGCTGGGGGTGAGTTTGGGTAGCATAGGCAGCGACAGCGGAATGCGGATACTCAAACTCCAACGCGCCAGGCAACGCAGAGGGCGCATCACCCAATCAATCAGCCGCGAACGCTTGATCATAGTCAGCACCCAGGAATGCGACTCCAGGCTGGTTTCGCTGTCATGCACACGGAAACGCTCCGACCAGATAACGAGCGGGCGAAACAAAATTTGATCATAGATGAGAATCACCACAAGCATGGCACCAAGCGCCCAACCGATAGAGCCTAAATCATGCTGTGCGATAGCGGTTGCTACGTAAGAGCCCACACCAGGCAGCGTGATGGTTTTATCGCCCACCGTGATGGCTTCGGACGCGACCACAAAAAACCAGCCGCCCGACATCGACATCATGGCGTTCCAAATTAAACCAGGCATAGCAAAGGGCACCTCCAAGCGCCAGAAGCGTTGCCAACCGGAGAAGTGGTAAGAACGGCTTACCTCATCCAAATCGCGCGGCACCGTGCGCAAGCTTTGGTATAAGCTGAAGGTCATGTTCCAGGCCATACTGGTGAAGATGGCAAAGACAGCGGCGCATTCTACACCCAAGCTGTTGCCTGGAAACAGGTTCAGGAAAAAAGCCAAGGTGAAGGAAATAAACCCCAGCACCGGCACCGATTGCAAAATATCGAGCAATGGAATCATCACCAGCTCAGCGCGTTTGCTTTTGGCTGCAAGCGTGGCATAGGCAAAGGTGAACAGCAGCGAAAACCCCATCGCCGATAACATGCGGATAATAGTTTGCAACGCGTAGCCAGGTAGGGCAGAAGGTTCAAGCGAGATGGGTTTATTTTCGATGGTTGCAAGCGGCGTTTGCATATCGATGCCGCCTTGCACCAAAAGCGCCAGTACGCTGAAAATCAGCACGAACGCGACCACATCCCAGCGGTTTGGAATCACGCGGGTGGCGGTGGCGCTAATCGGTGTGAGGTCTAGGCGTTTCATGCCCAATCCATTTCTGCAGTCCATTGCGGTGTCATTTTCGTCCTCGAATCCTCATGTATTATGTATACACTCCGGTTCTGCGGGCCAAAATTCCTAGCACTGGCCATGCAGACATGAATTGAGAAATACTATTGAGCTGGGGCGAACTAAGACCTAAAGGCTTAATTTGTCAATGCTATTTGCGGGGTCTGCGGCCTTCCCATAACACGCGAAATACACCGCGCAGACTGCGCAATTCCTGTTCGCTGAAATGGGTGCGCAGCAAGGCAGTGCGCAGATTTTGCCACATCACGGCCTTTTTATCCGCTACGCGGAAGAAGCCGGACTCATCTAAATATTGTTCCAGCTGCGTAAAGAATCCGTCCCAATCGCCTTTGGTGGCCGGTGTGGCGAGTTCAGGCGCTGGCAGCGCTTGGGTTGTTTCCTGCTGCTTCCACCACTCATAACCCAGTATCACAGCCGATTGCCCGAGATTGAGCGAGAAGTTTTCCGGTGCGGTGGGGATAGTGACAATGGCGTCGCACCAGGTGATTTCCTCGTTTTCCAGGCCGGTGCGCTCGGGTCCGAACACCAAGGCGATGCGCTTGCCCTGCGAGCTGGCTTGGTAGGCTTGGCGCATGGCTTCGCTGGGGTTTAAGGTCGTTTTTTCCATATCGCGCGGGCGGGCGGTAGTGGCAAAGGCCAGCTGCACATCCTGGGTGGCTGCGATGAAATCAGGGAAAACCTGCGCTTTTTCAACGATGGGCTTGCCGCCTGAGGCCATTTCCCAGGCTTTGCTGTTGGGCCAACCGTCGCGCGGGGCCACCAGTCTCAGCTCGCTTAGGCCAAAATTGCTCATAGCGCGGGCTACGGCGCCAATATTCTCGCCCATTTGTGGGCGGACCAAGATCACAACAGGGGTTGGCATGGTTGCAGTTTACATTGTGTAAAAAAACGTTAATATTTAAGGCTAACCTCGAGCATAGCTACATGGCAACCGACCAGAAATCAACTGCAATAGAAAAAGCTCCGGCAAAGCGCCCATCCGAAGGTGGGTTTTTGCGCGATGCGTTGCGTATTGCGATGGCGCCGGGGGCTGCACTAATTACGGCCTATTATTATATTACCAGCCGCGCCAGCCATAATTTTTCCGAACAAGGGCATTTCGATGTGCTCGATAGGGAAATGGCCGACTCGATTCGCGCCACCCCAGCGCAGGAATTGGTCGATAGCATTAAAAGCCTGAGTAGCGATGGGGAAGGCGGCTATTACATAAATGGTGTAGTCAATAAGCTCCATAACGAATATGCGCATGGCAAAGAGCGTATATTCGCCGAGCATGGGGTAGAAAGTGTGGTGGATAAATACAATAAGGTGCTAACAGCCGCGCAGCGAAATAAGACGCTGGTATTTTCCAGTATTGCAGCGGCAGTGGCGGGTGCGTTTGTCTATAGCGCTGCAAAAAGCCACAAAAAAGAACATGAGCATGACGAGCATTGTGAGAATTGTCATGCCGACCGCGTGAAAAACGATGCGCCTGCAGAGAGCGCCAAGCTACGATAATTTGCTTATTTCTTACCTTGCATCAGCTTGTAGGTAATCGAATCATGCAGCGCGTTAAACGATGCATCGATCACGTTCGCCGAGATACCAATCGTATGCCAGATGCGGCCTTTGCTATCGCGCGATTCGATCAATACGCGGGTGACGGCCTTGGTGCCGTCCTGCGGCGTTAGGATGCGCACTTTATAATCGGTGAGCTGAATATCTTTGAGATGCGGATAATGTTTGAGCAGTGCCTTGCGCAGCGCGGCATCGAGCGCATTCACCGGACCGTTACCCTCGGCTGCCGTCATCACCTCATCACCGTCGATTGCAACCTTGATGGTCGCCTCCGACACGCTGGTGAGTTTGCCTTTGGCGTTAAAGCGCCGCTCGCCGGTTACACGAAAACCCAGCACCTCGAAATATTCCGGCACGGTGCCCAGCGTGCGACGTGCGAGCAGCTCGAAACTGGCCTCGGCACCTTCATAGGCATAGCCTTGTTTTTCGCGCTGCTTTACTTCCGACACCAACTCGCTCACGCGCTCATCATCGGCCTCAACCTTGATGCCAAATTGCTTCAAGCGGTCGAGCACATTGGATTTACCAGCCTTGTCCGATACCAACACCGTGCGGTGATTACCGATCAGGCTTGGGTCGATATGCTCATAAGAGGTGGAGTCTTTGGCCATGGCCGAGACATGCAGCCCACCTTTATGCGCAAACGCAGCGCTGCCCACATAGGGTGCATGCTGGTTGCTGGCGCGGTTTAGACGTTCATCGAGGAAATGCGAAATGGCCGTTAGATGGGTTAGCTTATCTTTGGTAACGCCGGTGGAGTAACCCATTTTCAACATCAAATTCGGAATGATCGAAATCAGATTCGCATTGCCGCAACGCTCGCCAATACCGTTAAGTGTGCCTTGCACCTGGCGTACACCGGCGCGAACAGCGGCCAGCGAATTAGCCACGGCGCTGTCGGTATCGTTATGGCAGTGAATGCCCAGCTGCTTGCCAGGAATATATTGCACGACATTATTGACGATCTCTTCAATCTCAAACGGCAGTGATCCGCCATTGGTATCACACAACACGATCCAGCGCGCGCCATTATCAAAGGCCGATTTCAAGCAGGTGACGGCAAATTCCGGATTAGACTTATAACCGTCGAAAAAATGCTCGGCGTCATAAATCGCTTCACGCTTATGCTTGACCACATGCTTGATCGATTCACCGATCATGCGAATATTTTCGGCTTCCGATACGCCAAGCGCCGACTTTACTTGCTTGTCCCAGCTTTTTCCCACCAGGCAAATGTTCGGCGCGCCGCTTTCGAGCAACATGTTCAAACCCGGATCGTTATCAGCCGAACGGCCAGCGCGGCGTGTCATGCCAAAAGCGCTAAGCGATGCCTTGTGTAATTTGGGAGCGCTGGCAAAGAATTCATCATCATTAGGGTTCGCACCTGGCCAGCCGCCTTCGATATAATCAATACCCAGTTTGTCGAGCTCGCGCGCAATGGCCTGCTTGTCGGCGACGGTAAAATCCACGCCACGCGCCTGCGCCCCATCGCGAAGGGTAGAATCATATAAATACACGCGGTCAGACATAGATCATCGATCGTTGGTTAATGGCAGGGACTATAACGCATATTGAAAGGCTTGAAAAGGGCAGACTAACCCTTGCCTTGGGCGACTTGTAAGCTTTGCATTCCCCGATAATACAGGGTATTTGCCTGTGCTTGTATGCCCAAAGCAAGGGTAAAGCTATCCAGTGCCAATTCGCGCTCAGCAATTTTCCCCTGCATTTCGTGTATATATTCATCAATGTGTTTTTTAGCTGCCTTGCGTCTGTCTTCGTCTGGCGCTTTAGCTAAAATCTCAGGGATTTTCTTTTCGACCTCCTGAATCTTGGTAAGAAAGCGCGAATTGCTTTCAATAAACAAATCCGCAACCGCTTTAGGTAAATCATTGGTTGAGGGGACTTTGCCCGATTCAATCAAATCGGTCAGCATTGAAGCAATAATATCAATATTAAGTTCAGTGCTGCGCACATTATGCTTTTCTAAAAGCGACTCGGTGGTGCTGTACGAAATTGCTAAATAAAAATTTGCGTAAACGTTATCATGGAGTGTTGAAAGTGTTTTTCGAAATAAGCCTTTTTCTTGCGGGGTAAATTCATTGTTTATGAGTTGGCTGATATAAGTATCATATGTGCTGTTGGCATTGAATGCTTTGTTGAGAGCCGTCTCTATCGCTTTTTTGTCCGTTGCTTGCCTCAGGCGTCCTAATATGCCCCTCGTTTCATCGGTTAATACAGAATTTTGCTCGATCGCTTCTTGAGCACCATGTGCCAAGGCCGCTTGCGCTATCATAAAATACGCACTCATTTGTGTATCAATATCTGCGTCTGTAGGAGAAGATTTTTCAAGTGCTTGATTAAGTGTCTCTAGGGTTTCGCGCACTTTTTGGCGCAAATTATCCCTGACGTCTGGATGTTCTTCAAAGAACTGCTGTTCTTCAATATCGTACAGCGCCTGTACCCAATAATTATGGCGTTCTCTGGCGATGCTGCCGCCTAGAGTTTGCACTAGTGGCAATAAAATATCATCATCTTGCTGTTCACTGGTAGCACCCTGACTGTGAATTTTTTCTTTCATCAGGGCTATAATTTTTTGGCGTGCATGCACAATAGCTGTATCTATGTTAACAGGGAGTGCGTCGCTATTCATTAAACCTCTTAAAAAACGCTCAGGCGCGCCGCCAATCGGTGCTGCCGTCTGGTCTATCTTCTAATAAAATGCCTTTTTCAGCAAGGTTTTTGCGGATTTGATCAGCCTCAGCCCAGTTTTTGGCCGCTTTGGCCGCCTTACGTGCTTCAATTTGTTCAAGAATTTCAGCTTCGTCATTGGTAGCATTGCTTCTGAACCATTCATCAGGCGTTACCTGAAATAAACCAAGCAGACGGCCGTTTGTATAAAGGTCGTGCGGATTTGCTCCGTGCATAAGAGAAATAGCGCTAGGAATATTAAGATCTCTACTTAGTGAGATAGCAAACATTGAAAGTGGTGAGACCGGTAACTCATCTGATCCAGGCTGTATTTGCTGCAAACGACGATACCAATAATCAAGCGTTTTCTGTGCGTCTTCTACCAGCTTATCCGACCAATCGAGTGGTTTGCGGTAATGAGCAGAGAGCAGCGCTAAACGAATCACTTCGCCTTTAATACCTTTATTTAGCAGGTCGCGCACGGTGATGAAATTGCCGAGCGACTTACTCATCTTCTCGCCGTTGACGGTCAGAAAACCATTGTGCACCCAATAGCGCGCGAAACTCGATTCCGGTGCTGCGCAACGGCTTTGCGCGATTTCATTTTCATGATGTGGGAACATCAAATCGGCGCCGCCACCGTGAATATCAAAACTGTCACCCAAATAGGTGCTGCTCATGGCCGAGCATTCAATATGCCAACCAGGACGACCTTTACCCCAAGGCGAATCAAACACGCTAGAGGGATCATCATGCGCGTCACTTGGTTTCCACAGCACGAAATCACCCGGGTGTTTTTTATAGGACTCCACTTCCACACGTGCGCCGGCGACCAACTCATCGAGCTTGCGACCAGACAGCGCGCCATATTCTTTATAGCTATCCACCGCAAACAGCACATGGCCTTGCGACAGGTAAGCATGACCGCGCGCGATCAGTTTTTCGATGATGGTAATCATCTGCGCGATATGGGCGGTGGCGTGCGGCTCTTTGGTGGGCGGCAAGCAGTTAAGTGCGGCAATATCGTCATGGAAGAACTGCTCGATACGCTGGGTGAGCGAGGAAATAGGCTCTTTACCCGCGATAGCAGCGGCGTTGATTTTATCATCGACATCGGTGATGTTGCGGACATATCTGACATGCGCTTGGCCATAACGATGCATGAGCAATCGGTACAACACATCATACACCACGACCGAGCGCGCATTGCCCAAATGCGGCCGGTCATAGACGGTCGGCCCGCACACATACATGCGTATGTTTTTATCATCAGCCGGAGTAAAAGATTCGGTTTTGCGCGTGAGGGTATTGTAGAAAGAAATGGTCATGCGGATAAGCGGGCGACAACTTTTTCACGGCCAAGCAGTGGCAAAAGTTTTTTGAGCTCCGGTCCGTGCTCCATGCCCGTCAGTGCCTGGCGAATCGGCATGAACAAGGTTTTACCTTTGCGCTCGGTCGTGGGTTTCACGCTCGCAAGCCACGCGTCATAGGTCGCCTCATCCCAGGGAGCAGGCGGCAAATGCGCGATGGTGGATTTTACAAAATCGGCATCGTCAGCACTGAGTGTTGCGGTAACCGAGCCATGCACCATATCCCACCATTGTTTGGCCTCGCCAATATTTTTGATGTTGGCGCGAATGGCCAGCCAAAAGCTTTCATCCATGCTGCCGAGCTTGTCTTTGACGCTGGCAAAAGCCGTTTGATGCACCAATTTTTCATTCAGCTTTTCAAGTTCGGCCACATCGTAATTAGCTGGAGCACGGCCGAATTTGGCGAAATCGAAACCCTCAATCAGCGGCTGCATGTCGCTAAAGGCTTCGATCGCATCTGACGTGCCCATACGCGCGAGCAGCGAATTGATTGCCATCGGTAAAATACCTGCTTCACGCATCGAGCGTATGTCGTTGCCACCTAAGCGTTTCGAAAGCTCGCCGTCTTTGGTTTTGAGCAGCGCCATATGGGCGAAAATGGGCACGGCAAAACCGAGCGCTTCAAAAATCTGGATTTGCACGGCGCTATTGCTTACATGGTCTTCGCCACGAATCACGTGTGATATATTCATCTCGCCGTCATCGACCACCGAAGCCAGCGTATAAAGCGGCACGCCATCTTCACGAATCAATACGGGATCGCTCATATGGGTGGCTTTGAAACTGGCTTTGCCGCGAATCAAATCATTCCAGCTGAGTTCGGCGTCATTGAGTAAAAAGCGCCAGTGAGGACGGCGTCCTTCGCTTTCATACTTCTTTTTTTGCTCGTCGGTAAGCTTCAGAGACGCGCGGTTATAAATTGGTGGTAGTCCGCGGCTGGCTTGCATTTTACGTTGCACATCCAACTCTTCGGCTGTCTCATAGCAGGCATATAAGCGCCCATCGGCAACGAGTTTTTCCGTCGCGATTTTATAACGGTCAAAGCGCTTGGATTGCAATTCGATGCTGTCCCATTGCAGGCCCAGCCAACTCATATCCTCCATGATTGCATCGGTATATTCCTGGCGCGAACGTTCCTGATCGGTATCATCGATACGCAACAAGAAATGCCCGCCGGTTTTTTTGGCATAAAGATAATTCACCAGCGCCGTGCGCACGTTGCCGACATGCAGATAACCCGTAGGCGAAGGGGCGATACGTACTTTAATCATGGGGTTACTCCTTGCGGCGCAGGAACGGTATTTTGTCTGTCGCACCATCCGAACCAGGCGCGGTAGGGAAGCCCTACGGGAACGTCTTTGATCGAGCCGTCATTATGGATGGCGTAATGGGTGTAGATACCATTGATGAGATTAATAGTGACTTGTTCTTTCAGCGTGCCATTAGGCTGTAGATTGCTCAGCGTGATCAAGGATTCAGACGATTCGGTTTTTTCATACGGATAGCGCTGTTCCTCGCCGTTAATCTCGATGACCTCTTGTGCTTTATTATCGTTGATACGGTAGGTAATGGTTTGCGGTGTCACCAGCGTGAGCATCGAGCGTCCAGTATCAAGCTTCAGCTTATTGGCAATGGTCAGGCATTCGTCTCCCGCGCATTTACTGCGGTAACGCTGACAAGAAAATACCATCTCGGCCTGCGCCATAGAGGGCAGGGTAGCGGTTGCAAGCAATAGCCAAATCAATCTACGCATTAGAGTGCTGCTTGTGCGGCGGCAAGGCGCGCGACCGGCACGCGATATGGCGAGCACGACACATAGTTGAGCCCTACTTTTTGGCAGAAAGCAATCGAAGCTGGATCGCCGCCATGTTCGCCGCAAATGCCGAGTTTCAAATCAGGGCGGGTCTTGCGGCCACGCTCGGTTGCAATTTGAATCAACTCGCCCACACCCGATTGATCGAGCGACACAAACGGATCTTGTTCAACAATGCCGCGCTGTTTGTAAATTTCGATGAAAGACGCTGAATCGTCGCGCGAAATACCGAGGGTGGTTTGCGTCAAATCATTGGTGCCGAAGCTGAAGAACTCGGCCAGGGCAGCAATCTCACCTGCTTTGAGCGCCGCGCGCGGCAGCTCGATCATGGTGCCGACCATATAGTCGATTTTCACGCCAGCTTTTTGTTGCACTTCCGTGGCCACACGGTCGATGATGGCCTTGAGAATATCAAGTTCTTTAGGTGTCATTACCAACGGAATCATGACTTCAGGAATGACGGCTGTTTTGCTACCTTTGGCTACTTCTGCTGCGGCTTCAAAAATTGCATAGGCCTGCATCTCGTAGATTTCAGGATAGGTGATGCCCAGGCGGCAACCGCGATGGCCCAGCATCGGGTTTTGCTCTTTCAGCTCATGCGCACGTTGACGAACGGTTTCAACTGATACGTTAGCGGCTTTGGCGACTTGTTTAATGTCGTCTTCCGTGTGCGGCAGGAATTCATGCAGCGGCGGATCGAGCAGACGAATGGTGACCGGCAGGCCGTCCATGATACGAAACAGCTCAACAAAATCGCCGCGCTGCATCGGCAGCAATTTAGCAAGTGCCGCTTTGCGGCCATCAACATGGCTAGCTACGATCATCTCACGCATGGCGGTGATGCGCTCGGCATCGAAGAACATATGCTCCGTGCGGCACAGGCCAATGCCCTCGGCGCCAAATTTACGGGCAGTTGCGGCATCGAGCGGGGTTTCGGCGTTGGTGCGGATTTTAAGCGTGCGCACTTCATCGGCCCAACCCATCAGCGTTTCAAAATCTTCGGAGAGCTTGGGTTGTACCGTTGGAATCTCGCCCAGCATCACTTCGCCGGTGCCGCCATTGATGGTGACGATGTCACCTTCTTTGATGGTGTGGTTATGCACTTTGAGCTCTTTTTTCGCATAATCAATGCGCAGTTCGCCCGCGCCTGATACGCAAGGCTTGCCCATGCCGCGCGCAACCACTGCTGCGTGCGAAGTCATGCCGCCGCGTGCGGTCAAAATACCTTGGGCGGCATGCATGCCGTGAATATCTTCGGGGCTGGTTTCAATGCGCACCAGAATCACTTTTTCACGGTGTTCAATGCCCATGCTCTCGGCATCTTCGGCGGTAAACACCACCTTGCCCGAAGCAGCGCCAGGCGAGGCCGGCAGGCCGGTAGTCAATACGGTTTTCTTGGCTTTTGGATCGAGCGTTGGGTGCAATAGCTGATCGAGCGACAGCGGATCGATACGCTTAATCGCTTCTTGTTTGGTGATGCGTTTTTCTTTCACCATATCGACCGCGATTTTAAGGGCAGCAGCAGCGGTGCGTTTGCCATTACGGGTTTGCAACATCCACAGCTTGTTATTCTGGATGG
The DNA here is from genome assembly GCA_033762715.1 of Rickettsiales bacterium. Classification (GTDB taxonomy): domain Bacteria; phylum Pseudomonadota; class Alphaproteobacteria; order Rickettsiales; family SXRF01; genus JANRLL01. The sequence continues at coordinate 83,529 of JANRLL010000017.1, forward strand.
TGAATTCGATATCTTGCATATCGCGGTAATGCGACTCCAACTTATCAAACACCGCTGTGAGCTGTTTGTAGACTTCGGGCATCACCTTTGGCATTTCTAGCAGCGGCAGCGGTGTGCGAATACCAGCCACCACGTCTTCGCCCTGTGCGTTCACCAGAAACTCGCCGTAATAAGCATGCTCGCCGGTGGAAGGGTTGCGCGTGAAGGCAACGCCGGTTGCGCAGTCATCGCCCATATTGCCAAACACCATCGATTGCACGGTGACCGCAGTGCCCCAGCTGGCAGGAATATCATGCAGTTCGCGATATTTGCAGGCGCGTGGATTCATCCAGCTATTGAAGACCGCCATGATCGCACCCCAGAGCTGCTCATGCACATCTTCAGGGAAGGGGGAACCTAATTCTTTAGCGACCTTTTCTTTGAAGCGCGCCACCAGGCTTTTCAAATCGTCGGCGGTGAGTTCGGTATCGAGTTCGATGTCGCGATCGCGCTTGGTCTCATCGATCATTTCCTCGAAATGGTAGTGATCGACATTCAGCACCACATCGGAATACATCTGAATGAAGCGGCGATAGCTATCGTAAGCGAAGCGTTCATTGCCGGTTTTCTTGGCCAGCGCTTTCACCGTCACATCGTTAAGACCCAAATTGAGCACCGTGTCCATCATGCCAGGCATCGAGGCACGCGCGCCGGAACGCACCGAAAGCAGCAGTGGATTTTCTTGGCCGCCAAATTGCGCCCCCACTTTTTTCTCAATGTAGGAAAGCGCATCTTTGACTTGCGCATCAAGCTCGCTCGGCATTTTTTTGCCGTTGTCGTAATAATGCACGCACACATCGGTGGTGATGGTAAAGCCTGGAGGAACCGGCAGACCCAGCGAGCACATCTCAGCCAAGTTCGCACCTTTACCGCCCAGCAGGTTTTTCATATCGGCTTTGCCCTCGGCGGCGCCATCGCCAAATGTATATACGCGCTTTTCAGCCATATCGGTTTTTACCTTTGCAGTTGCTTGTGCACTCATGTCGTTTCCTTATCCTTCTATCGCGGCAAAACTGGCGATGCTATCCATGTCGGCTTTAATACGGGCTAGCAGGCGCAGGCGGTTTGCACGCAGGTCTTTATCATCGGCGTTTACCATAATCTTTTCGAAGAAATGGTCAACCACTGTACGCAGTAAAGCCAGTGATTTCATGGCTTCGGCGAATTTTTCGCCTTCCAGCAGGGGAGCCAATTGGGCCGCCGTTTTTTCCAGCGTTTGCGCCAACTCTTTTTCTTCTTTTTCTTTCAAGGCACTAGCTTGCAATTCACTGGATTTATAGCTGGTTTTGTCCTTTTTCTCCTCAATGGCCAGGATATTGGCGGCGCGCTTATAAGCAGCCAGTAAATTGGCCCCGTCATCGGTTGCCAGGAAGTCCTGCACGGCTTTGGCGCGGGCGACAATACGCACCAAATCATCATCGCCATTAGCGGTAGCCGCCTTAATCACATCATGGCGAATGCCCTGGTCTTTGAGCTGCACGCTTAGGCGGTCGATGAAGAACCCGTACAGCATGTCGGCCAAATCAGACGGTATGACCTCTTCCAGATCGGTGGTGGCCGACTCATTGACGGTCAAATATTTGCCGACCTTATGCTCGGACGCGTCTTTCAGGCTTTCACCTACTTTTTTGGCCAGTTTTTCATGGGCGCTATGCAGCGCAATATTTTTACCAGGCACGCCCTCAAAGCAACTACGAAGCGGCAGGCGCACATTGTTTTCCAGAATAATGCGAATCACGCCGAGTGCTGCGCGGCGCAGGGCAAACGGGTCTTTGCTGCCGGTGGGTTTTTCGCCGATGGCAAACATGGAGATAAGGGTGTCGAGCTTATCGGCAAGCGCCACGCAGACGGAAACCGGCGCATTCGGCACGCTATCACCTGGGCCTTGCGGTTTGTAATGATCGGCGATGGCATCGGCCAACGCATCAGGCAATTTCTGGTGCTTGGCATAATAGCGGCCCATCACCCCTTGCAGCTCAGGGAATTCACCGACCATGCCTGAGACCAAATCGGCCTTGCACAGGCTTGCAGCCTGTTGCGTGAGTTTTTTATCCGCGCCTTTGATGGAGTCGGCAAGTTGCAGCGCCAGTTTTTCAATGCGCGCCACTTTATCGGCGATGCTGCCGAGCTTGGCGTGATAGGTGACGCTCGCCAGGCCTTTTGCCATCTCATCTAAGCTGCGCTTGCGGTCTTGATCCCAGAAGAAACGGCCGTCAGCCAGACGGGCACGCAGCACGCGCTCATTGCCGGCGATGATAAATTTCCCCTGGTCGTTGGTGCTGGTGTTAGCGGTAATTAAAAACTTGTCGGCGAGTGAGCCGTCCTTATTCAGCAGCGCGAAATATTTTTGGTGCGCGCGCATTTCCGAAATCAATACTTCCTTCGGCAGATCCATGTAGTTTTTATCAATCGTGCCCACCAGCAGATTGGGATATTCCACCAAGCCGGTCACTTCTTCGAGCAGGCCGATATCATCTTTGAGTGCCAGGCCAAGCTTGCCCGCGATGGTTTGTGCTTGCTGCAAAATAACGGCTTTGCGCTTCTCGCGGTCAGCGGTGACATGCGCTTTTTCAAGCGCGCTTTCATACTCGGCCGGATTGGCAACGGTGATTACCTCAGGGCTTAAGAAGCGGTGGCCACGCGTGGTGTTGCTTGCTTTGATGCCGGCAAATTCCACCGCAATCACCTTGCCATCGAAAGTGCACAAGATCGAATGCAGCGGACGCACCCAGCTTTGCTCGCCCGCACCCCAGCGCATGGATTTCGGCCAGGGGAAACTTGCCAGAATCGACTCAATCAGCGGTTTTAGAATATCGGCGGTGGCTTTGCCTTTTTGATGCACGGTTGCAAAATACACCCCGTCGCGCTGCTCTAACTGCTCGACTGCAAGACCGGTCTTTTTAAGGAATCCATCGAGCGCAGCTTGCGGCGCACCAACTTTCGGGCCCTTGAGTTCGGTCGTCACATCCGGTTGCGCGGCGGGCAAATTTTTAGCCCATACTGTTACGCGACGTGGGGTTACAAAGGCTTGGATGGTGACTGCGATACCGGCCTCAGCCAATTTTTTGGTGATGCTTTCATCCAAATGCGTCATCGCATCCTTCTGCATGCGCGCAGGGATTTCTTCGGAAAACAATTCAAGCAGTAAATCAGCCATTTTCCACCATGCTATTATTCTCACCCAAGATCAGCACTTTGGGCGTAAAGGTTTTTGCTTCATCCGGCGTCATCTGCGCATAGGCGATGATAATCACCACATCACCCGGGTCGACCAAATGCGCCGCCGCGCCATAGACGCCGAAGCGCTTGGAGCCTTTAGGCTCTTCGATGATATAGGTGGTGAAGCGTTTGCCGTTATTGACATTGAGCACGTCGATCTGCTGGCCAGGCATCATGCCGGTTGCGTTCAGATAGTCGCGGTCGATGCCCATCGAGCCGTTATAATGCAGCTCAGAATGCGTCACGGTGGCGCGGTGAATTTTGCTATGGAGCATAGTAAGCATCATGCGGCCAATTTTCCTTTCAGTGTGGTAACGGCGCTGCCGGTAATGAGTACGCGATCACCCGCAAGCGTCACGTCCAATTCGCCGCGGCCTTTCGAGGCCTGGTAGGCGCGAAAAGTTTTTTTGCCCAGCTTCTCGGCCCAGTAGGGAGCTAAAAAACAATGGGCAGAGCCGGTGACCGGATCTTCGTTGATGCCCGCAGCCGGTGCGAAATAGCGCGAGGCAAAATCAAACCCAGCCGGCACGCCGGTTGCGGTGGTGACAATCACGCCTTGCGCTGCAAGCTTTTTCAGTTTCTTGAAATCCGGTTTGCAGGCGAGCAATGTTTTATAGTCTTTCACCTCAACCAAAAAATTCGTGTCGTTGCGCTGGCAGGCGACAATCTCCACGCCTAGGGCATTGAGTGCAGCAGGCGCTTTCGCCGCCACGCCGGGCTGATTGGGGAAATTCAGCTCGATGGTTTTTTCCAACAGCTTCACCGGCAATGCGCCAGACAGGGTGTGGAAGGTGATGGTATCGCCGGTTTTTACCTGGCCAGTTTGTTTGAGCACATGGGTAGCCGCCAACGTGGCATGCCCACAAAGTTTTACTTCGATATCCGGTGTGAACCAACGTAGATCATAATCACGCGCGGATTTTTGCACGACAAAGGCGGTTTCCGATAAATTCACGCAGGCCGCGGTATGTTGCATCTTCGCGTCTTGCGGAAACTGCTCGCACAGCATCACGCCTGCCGGATTACCGCGAAACGGTACGGAGGTAAACGCATCGATTATCCATACGTGGTCCATCATTGCGTCTTGACCCATTCTTCGCAGCAGGCTTTAGCCAGCGCACGCACGCGTCCGATATAGGCCGCACGCTCGGTCACCGAAATCACGCCGCGCGCATCGAGCAGATTGAAACGGTGCGAGGCTTTGATGCATTGATCGTAAGCGGGCAGGGGCAGTTTTTTAGCAATCAAGCTTTGGCATTCGGCTTCGGCATCTTCAAAATGACGCAGCAATTGTGCGGTGTCGGCATATTCCAAATTATAGGCCGAGAATTCTTTTTCGTTTTGCAAAAACACGTCCCCATACTTAACGCCACGTCCGTTGAAGTCGAGGTCGTAGACATTTTCCACGCCCTGGATATACATGGCCAGACGCTCAAGCCCGTAGGTGATTTCGCCGGAAACCGGTTTGCATTCGATGCCGCCTACTTGTTGGAAATAGGTGAATTGCGTGACTTCCATACCGTCGCACCAGACTTCCCAGCCCAGTCCCCAGGCGCCGAGTGTGGGTGACTCCCAATCGTCTTCGACGAAGCGAATATCATGCTTGGAGGGGTCGATGCCAATCATCTTCAAGCTTTCCAAATACAGCTCTTGAATATTGTCGGGCGAGGGTTTCAAAATCACTTGGTATTGATAATAATGTTGCAAGCGGTTGGGATTCTCGCCGTAACGACCGTCTTTCGGACGGCGCGAAGGCTGCACATACGCCGCATTCCATTCTTTTGGCCCCAATGCTTTTAAGGCAGTAGCCGGATGGAAAGTTCCCGCACCCACTTCCATGTCATAGGGCTGCAAAATCACGCAGCCTTGATCAGCCCAAAACTGATGTAAGTTTAAGATGAGTTGTTGAAAGGATAATGCCATAACTCTACTACGCCGGTTAACCGCTTTGTTAAGGAAGCCCTTTTTTAGCCTTTTTTATTGCTTATTCAACTGATAAAGATAGTGCCAAGGATTTATCATCTCACAACGTCTTAATCATTAGATGACCGATAGTCGCGACAAAGCATGGGTGAAGCAAGCGGTAAGCGGCAATAGTGCTGCTTTTTCGCAGCTTATCGAGGCGCATTATATGACGATATATAAGATTGCCTATAAATGGTGTGGCAAACGTGAGGATGCTCAGGATATTACCCAGGAAATCTGCGTTCGCCTGCCTGAAAAACTGTCGAGTTTTAAAGGTAATTCGACCTTTGTGACCTGGCTGTATCGCCTGACGATCAACGCCACCAAGGATTATTACCGCAAATCCGGCCGTATAGCGGGCCGCGAACTGGCCTTTACCGAGGGGTTTGACGTTGCATCCTCCGAAGTGCCCGCCGATGAAAAGCTGATGGCAGAGCAGGAATTTGCCCTGGTGCGGCAACTGCCTGAGGCCATATATGATGCGGTGCTGTTGGTATTTGCTGAAGGCATGAGCCACGGTGAGGCCGCACGGGTTTTAGGCTGCGCTGAGACCACCATCTCCTGGCGTATATTCCAGGCGCGGCGTTTATTAAAAGAGAGGGTGTCCCATGTCGGATAATCACTTTAAGCATTTGAATAAGTTATCAATACCGGATCCATCCGAGGAGGCCAAGCAGCAGGCCAAAGAGGCGGCGATGGCTGCCTTCACCGCGCATAACGAAAAAACACAAAAAACCCACCAAGGATCGTCCTGGTTCGATCGTCTTACCTCTGCAACATCGGTTGCATTGGAACAAACGATAAGGAACATGACCATGAAAAAAGCCTATATATATGCCGGTTCATTCGCGGCGATCTCGCTGGTGGCCATATTGTCTACCACGCAACTTTCTACTATTATGCCGATGCCCAAACCAGAGGTGCTGGTTGATATGTCAAAAGTAGCACCTGAGGTAACACCGATGAGTGCGCCACTTACCCCATCGCTTGCGCCAACACAAGATCAAGATATGGCCGCGACCCCACCGCCACCACCACCGCCACCACCGCCCCCTCCGCCGCCGTCTCAAATGGCTTCAGAATCGTCTGCGTATGCCGCCAAGCGGATGGCGATGCCACAAGGTTCAGCTGCTCTGATGGTGGCCCCATCGCCACCACCCATACCTCCGGTCGCCGATTATTGGCAGCCCGACTATCAGCAAGGTCACGATAAATTCGAGTCTTTCTCGAACAATCCGCTGAAGCTGGTGGCGCAAGAACCGGTCTCTACCTTCTCGATCGATGTGGATACTGCGTCTTATGGTGTGATGCGCCGCGCTATTAATATGGGTGTGTTGCCGCCGAAAGAATCGGTGCGTACGGAAGAGCTAATCAATTATTTCAGCTATGATTATGCGCCTGCGGATAATGCGGAAGCACCGTTTAAACCAACGGTTGCGCTCTATACCACGCCGTGGAATCCGCAAACCAAATTGCTGCATATCGGTATTAAAGGTCATGAGTTGGTGAAAGCGCAAAAGCCGCGCTCGAACCTGGTGTTTCTGATCGACACCTCCGGCTCGATGAACCAACCGGATAAATTGCCGCTGGTGAAATCGTCACTGCGTTTGCTGGTGGAACAGTTGGGCGCGGATGACACGATTGGTATCGTGACCTATGCCGGCTCAGCCGGTACGGCGTTGGAGCCTACCAAAGTAAGTGATAAGCAAAAGATTCTTGCTGTCATTGATGGGTTGGGTGCTGGCGGTAGCACGGCTGGTGCTGCGGGTATTCAACAGGCTTATGCGTTGGCTAAAGCGCATTTTGACAAAGAAGGCGTCAACCGCGTGATTCTAGCAACCGATGGCGATTTCAATGTAGGCATCAACAATCCTGAATCGCTCAAGCAATATATCGCACAAGAACGTACCAGCGGCGTGTTCCTTTCGATCTTGGGCTTTGGTCAGGGCAATTACAATGATGCCTTGATGCAAACCTTGGCGCAAAACGGTAATGGCAATGCCGCCTATATCGACACACTCAGCGAAGCGCGCAAACTGCTGGTGGATGAGGCAAGTGCCACGCTTTTTACCATCGCTAAAGACGTCAAAATCCAAATCGAGTTTAATCCAGCAGTGGTGTCGGAATATCGGTTGATTGGGTATGAATCACGCTTGCTCAAGCGCGAAGATTTCAACAACGATAAAATCGATGCCGGTGAAGTCGGTGCAGGCCATGAGGTGACAGCGATTTACGAAATCACCCCGGTGGGCAGCAGCGCCAAGAAGATGGATGATCTGCGCTATCAACCAGCCGAAGCAGCGAAAGCACCGGCAAAAGCAACAGCCGGTTCGCAGGAATATGGCTTCTTGAAAATCCGCTACAAATTGCCAAAAGAAGAAGTGAGCAAACTGATTGAATTGCCTATAACACCTGCGCTGGATGTGGGTGAGGTGAGCAAAGCATCGGACGATATGCGCTTTGCCGCAGCGGTTGCTGCCTTTGGTCAACGCTTACGTGATGAGACGTATTTAGGCACGTATGGCTTTGATGAGATTGTTGCGCTGGCCGATGGCGCGCGTGGCAAGGATACGTTTGGCTATCGCAGTGAGTTTGTGAATATCGTGCGCCTGGCTAAAAATCTACGCCCGACACTCACCAATCAACCAGGTCAAATGGACATACAGGTTCAGCCCGTGCCCGTTAGGCGTTATTAGTTAGAGGCCGCGCCCGCCTTCGCCACCAGTGCCGGCAAAGCGATTCCAGCGCTCTTTGGAATTGCGGCGCTGGTCGGTGAGGCGGTTGCGAATTGAAGCTACTTTCGCACTCCAGACTTCTTCTTCCTGCTTATCGTCGTCGCGTTTTTTCTCTACCCGCTCGCGTTCATCATCACGCACGCGTTCGGCCTCTTCATTCAGCTGGCGAAACGCCTGCATCATTTCAAAGGTTTTACGATTCTTGGCGCGCTGTGCCTTCTTCTTGGCTTTTTTATCTTCAATGGACACGTGGGTAATAGCTTAGTGTTTACTGCTGGATGCAGCAGGTTTGGGCGCTTGTTTACGGCGCAGTAAATTTTGGCGCAAGGCTTTCGCCAGGCTCTCTTTTTTCTTCGCTTGATTGGCGGAAGTAGTCGATGGTTTTTTCGATGTCATGGCATCAATGATGCCTAAAACCATCTCATTGCGCAACTGCTTATTGGGCGAGTTCTTCTACAGCGCGATTATGAGCGTAACCCCGCAGCATCGCAACATCCGGACGGATGATTTGGCGTGCCTTGGCTTCGCACAGGCTATAGAATAATTCCCAGTAACGGCCCAGATCGATGACCGAATACAGATGCTGCTGATAATCCTCCAGCGCCTGCGTCATATCGATATTGCCGAAATGATACTCTAATTTGTTGATCACCGGCCTTACCGGGCCCTGAAAGAGGATGAATAAATCACCATCGTTGCATAAATAGATGTAGCCGTCCATATCCTCCAGCAGGCGCGCGATCGGGTTGACAATAAAATTCATAACCAAATCGGTTTTATAAGTACCGTGTTGATGCGCGAGATTGAAATACACACAACGCCAGCTATCATGCGGCTTGGCATCGAGCTCTTTGGCTTTCTCAAATAATTGAATGGTTGCGTTACGATGTAGCAGTTTCATAAAAATACCTCTCTAAGGGTGTAGAGAAGCAACAACCATGCCAAATATTAACAAATTAAATGTATTATTTACAATTGCTTATATGGGTGCAGCCCAGGTAAAAAGCTCCAGACGGCGATAATGCCTATGAAAAAACTGCCGCCCGCGAGTAAAAATTGCATGCCACATTGGCGCGGATCCTGGTTTTCATAGTGGTGATAGTATCTTAAACAACATGGATTGCATTCTGAGCTTGCTTTGCCAATCATCCTATGGCAATTATCCGCCTTCTGTTTTTTATGTGCTGCTGTAGCTCAGTGGTAGAGCACGTCATTGGTAATGACGGGGTCGGAGGTCCGATTCCTCTCAGCAGCACCATTTTCCGCGGGGGTCTGCGGTATAAATTTTAGGCACTGTATCATAGGGCAAAATTGTACCATAGAACGGTTGTACAAGCCCTGAAAACCTCAGTTTTCCTAGACTCAACTTTTCAAATTTTGTGATTGTGACGTGTTCCCCAAGTCGCAATGCGCTTTGCGCGGGATCAGCAGACGCCGGAAGATATCGCGCTGGCAAGTCAGTTACGTGCGAACCGAGGTGAAATTGAGGCAGCTAATGCGACCCTTAATGGAGATGGGCATGTGATGAGCTTGCCTTCCGCAGTCTTGGCACAAGTGAATAAGGAAAAGTCTGTATTAGCAAATTCAGGGCTACGTCCAAGTGATACAAATGCTACCAACACAGTAGCGATTGCTGCTCCCCAAGAATCAAGAAATACCGGTATTGCATAGAGGCGATGGTATCAGGGCGAGACTAATTTCCTATTTTTTGTAGCAAACCATTTAAGCGCTGATCGCACACACCATCCCATTGGCCATCAATGCGCTCGGGGCGGAAATGGCGCTGAAAGGCCATGACGGCACTGACCGTATCATGATCGTAGGTGCCGGTTTGGTTAATGAAATAGCCGTATTTTGATAGGCGCTGCTGCAGTGAGAACACTTCAGGGCCGCGGTTTCCTAAGCGCAAAACGGTTGTAGGTGCGGGTGTTACCGCAGCATCGGGCCAAAGACCAATGCCGTGTTCGGCTAAGCGTTGCCAGGGGAATAACTCACCCGGGTCTTTTTTCTCATATTTAATATCGGAATGAGCCAGTACATTTTCTGGCGTGATGTTATGACGCTTCATGATCTGCCCACTCAAGGCAATGAGCGCCTGAATCTGCGCTTCCGAAAAGGGATCGTAGCCGGTATTGACCAGCTCGATACCAATCGATGTGGTATTCAAATTACCGGCATCGTGCCAGGCGCTTGCACCTGCATGCCAGGCGACCTTATTTTCCGGCACGCTTTGATAGCATTCGCCGTTTTTGCCGATGATGTAATGGGCGCTGACCGAGGATTTATAATTGCTAAACCAGTTGGCGGGCCCTTCCAGCGCATCACCTGCGGTAAAATGGAGCACTAGAAAGCGAATCGGTGCGGCGGTACGGTTGGAGTAATTCGGAGACGGGGTTTTATGGCAATACCAGGTGGCATAGCGATATTCGGCATCGGTGCGGATATGGATATTATAGAGCAGGGTGCTACTGATGCGGACTTGTTCTTCCTGCGGTAGCGACTCATACCAAGCATAGCCGCCAACATATATCGCAGCACCCGAGAGCGCACAGGCACTTATCCAAATACATGTTTTACGCCAGCGTTGCCACATTAACTTGCCTGCACACTTTAAAAATGAAACTAACTATACTATATGCAGATGTATGAACTATGTGCAACTGCCAGAGCGGGTTTTAATGCAAGTCAGCGGCGATGACCGCTTTGACTTTCTGCAAGGCTTGGTCAGCAACGATGTGCAGCGGGTAAAACAGGGCGAGGCAGTCTATGCCGCATTGCTGACACCGCAAGGCAAATTCCTGCATGATTTTATCCTCTATCCGCAGGCCGATGCGATTTGGCTCGATACGCATCAAGCCCGCGCCGACGATCTGCGCAAACGCCTCCAGCTTTATAAACTGCGTTCGAAAGTGGCCATCGAGGCATTGCCAGAGTCGATGGGCGTGGTCGCAGCCTGGGGTGGTGAGGCGGCAGTTGGGTTTGCCGATCCGCGCGATGCGTGCTTAGGTGTGCGCTTGCCTGGCGATGTGGCAGCGAACCTGCACCTGGCAGAAAAAAATGGTTGGCTGCAACAAAGCGCCGGAGAGTATGATTATTTGCGCTTGCGTTGCGGTGTTGCCGATAGTAGTCGTGACCTGACAGCGGATAAATCGCTGTTGTTGGAATCGCGCTTTGAAGAAATGCAGGGTGTGAGCTTTACCAAAGGCTGCTATGTCGGTCAGGAAGTAACGGCGCGCAGCAAGCATCGTGGCCAGGTACGCAAATCGCTGGCGGTGGTGCAGTTGCAGCAGGGGCATTTTCCCGACATTGGTACGCCTATTATGGTGGGCGACAAAATAGTCGGCGAAATGAAATCCCATTGCCGCGATTTAGGCATGGCATTATTGAGATTGGATGAAATTGAAGCACTTAATGCGTCCCAATTACATATAGGGGATGCAATAGTTACTAGGTTTTTTATACAGGAAGCAGTATAATTAGGTCATATGTCAAAGTTAGATACACTCAATCCTAACGGCACATCTCTAGCAGGCAATCTGTTGATTGCGACCTCTGCTGTTCAGGGCTCATGCTTTGATCGCTCGGTGGTATATCTGTGTGCACATAATGCTGAAGGTGGCATGGGCGTCATTATCAATTATCCCGTTTCCAGCGTGCATCTCAAAGAGGTGTTTCGCCAATTGCATATCGAATTCAAACCCAGCGTGGCCGATCTGCCGATTTATTTTGGCGGACCGGTGGAAGCCAATCGCGGCTTTGTCGTGCATGGCGCTGAATATGAATCCGATGAATCGCTGATTTCCAAAAATGGCATTGCTGTGACCTCATCGCTGTCGATTCTCCAATCGCTGGCCGAGGGCAAAGGCCCCGAGCAAGCTATGTTTGTATTAGGCTATGCCGGTTGGTCACCAGGCCAGTTGGAAGCTGAAATTGAAGCAGGCAGCTGGATCGTGGTGCCAGCGAGCAAAGAGCTGGTGCTAGAAGCGCATAATGAAGCCAAATGGAATATGGCGCTTTCGACTCTAGGCATCGATATGGGGCATTTCTCCACCGTCGTCGGCCACGCTTAATTTCGCTAGGGCGGCCAACTTACTTGGCATTTTTGCGCTGCGCTGCTCACGCAATAATGCCTACGCATTTGGCTCACCCTAGCGAAATTATAGATAAAACGCCTTACCAAGCGTTGGGCTTTATCAGCAGCGCATCATGTAGCCGTTTCAGATAATCATCGCGGGGAATTTCTTGAATACCGAATTGTTTTAGATGCGCATTCACATATTGCGCATCGAGGAGCTGGTACCCCAATTGGTTGAGTTGCTCCACCAGATGCACCAGCGCAAGCTTGCTGGCATTAGGCACGGCCGAAAACATGCTTTCGCCAAAAAAAGCGCCACCGAGCGCCACACCATATAACCCACCGACTAATAGTTTGTCTTCGCTGCGAGCCTGCTGGCCTTCACCTAGGGCATCGCTCCACACTTCTACACTATGGGCGAAGCCTAGCCGGTGCAGCTCGCTATACAGCGCGATGATCTCATCGTTGATCCAGGTTTCATCCCGATTGGCACAGGCTTGGATGACAGAGTCAAAAGCACGATCGGTAGTGAGGGTGAAGGGGTTTTTCTTAAGCAATTTACGCAGCGATTGCGAAACATGAAATGCATCGAGCGGAATGATGCCGCGCGTTTCCGGGTAGAACCAATAGAGCTCTTTGGCATGTCGCGATTCGGCCATGGGGAAGTAGCCGTTAGCATAGGCATGCAGGAGCATTTCCGGCGTAATATCGCTCATGCGATACGGTCGGGATAATCGCTGATGATGCCGTCAACGCCAAGCGCTTGCATCGTTTGAATATCGCCTGGAGTGTTGGCGGTCCATACAATTACTTTGAGCCCGCGCTTATGTGCATCATCCACCAGCGCTTGGTCTATGTGATGCACGTTGGGATTAAGCGCCCAAGCAGCGGCATCACTTGCCAGCTCGGCCAAGGCGAGGGGAATGCCTACCAAGAGTGCACAAGTGCGAATATCCATATTGAGTGTTTTGACTTCCGCAATTTGGCGGTGATCGAAAGAGCAGATATAGAGTTGCTCATAGGTCCAGCCAAGCTGGGCAATGGCTTGTTCGATCACACGTACCACCGGCTTCACCGAATTGGGGGCTTTGAGTTCGATCAATAAGCGGCAGCGCTTATCCACCAAATCGAGCACTTGTTGCAGAGTAGGGATGAGCTCGCCTTTTCCTGCATCGAATGTTTGCAGTTCGGTGGCCGTATAATCCGACACCAGCCCTTTTCCACTCGTGGTGCGCTCGAGTGTGTCATCGTGAATGACGACCGGCACACCGTCCTTTGACAGTTGAATGTCAAACTCAATGCCGTGAACGCCCAGCTCTAATGCTTTGCGGATAGAGAGTAATGTATTCTCAGGAGCGTGGCCGCATGCACCGCGGTGACCGATTCTCCAGGTACCTTGCGTCATTTGACCAATTTGGCGATGGCCTGCAGACCGAGTAGGTAGCTGTCACTGCCAAAGCCGCAAATCACGCCTTTAGCCGCTTTCGACACATAGGACTCATGGCGGAAAGATTCGCGGCGGAAAATATTCGACATATGCACTTCGATGACCGGAATGGAAAGCGTCAGCAGTGCATCCATAATGGCAATCGAGGTATGGGTATAGGCGCCGGCATTAATCAGCAGGCCTTTATGGGTTTTGCCGGCTTTTTGAATCTGGTCCACCAGCTCGCCCTCATGGTTTGACTGAAAGCAATCCATCGACAAGCCAAGGCTTGCGGCGGCTTTTTTGCAGGCGGCTTCGATATCAGCCAGGGTTTCATGGCCATAAATCTCAGGCTCACGCGTGCCTAGCGTGTTGAGGTTGGGACCATTGACGAGAAGCACGGGGTGCGGCATAGTTAAGCTCTTTAAAAAATGACGTTTGTTTACAGCCTTATACCCTAGTTTTTATGCAGATTAAAGTGAATGGTGAGCCGCGCGAATTCGCCGGACCTATGACAGTCATGCAGCTTGTCATACAGCTGGAGCTGAATCTGAGTCGCGTGGCGATCGAGCGCAATCAGCAGATCGTGCCGCGTAATACGTATGATACCGCTAGCATTCAAGAGGGTGATGCTATCGAGATCGTCCAATTCATTGGAGGCGGTTGAGCATGCAGAATGATTCATGGGTGCTGGCTGGCAAGACATACCACTCGCGATTATTGGTCGGCACCGGCAAATATAAAGACTTGGCCGAAACCAAAGCGGTGGTCGAAGCAAGCGGGGCTGAGATAATTACCGTTGCGCTTCGGCGCATGGATTTATCCAAAAAAGAGACGGGTAGCATCTTGGATGTTTTACCCCCTGATCGTTATACCTACCTGCCTAACTCCGCCGGATGTCACACGGCCGAAGAGGCGGTGCGTACTTTGAAATTGGCGCGTGAGCTTGGCGGCTGGAATTTGGTTAAGCTTGAAGTAATACAAAAAAACAATAACTTATTGCCCGATCCTCAAGCAACGGTTGAAGCAGCGAATCAGCTAGTAGCAGATGGGTTTCAGGTTATGGCCTATACGAATGACGATCCCGAAGTGGCCAAACGGTTAGAAGATATTGGCTGCGCCGCGGTTATGCCTTTGGCATCACCCATTGGCTCTGGTCTTGGAATTATCCGACCAGACAATATCCGCCGCATAGTGGAACGGGCAAAAGTGCCCATCTTGGTGGATGCTGGTATTGGCACTGCCTCAGACGCGGCGATTGCGATGGAGCTGGGATGCAGCGCGGTATTGCTCAATACGGCGATTGCCAGCGCCGGCCAGCCAATCGTCATGGCTGAAGCGATGAAACTAGCGGTGATGGCGGGAAGGAAAGCATTTTTGGCCGGACGGATGCCTAAACAAGATGCAACGGCCAGCTCCCCCACCAGCGGTATTATTGGTAAATAGATCTTAATAGATCGGTTGTGGATGTAATAAAAATAAGTACAATGGAGCCATATCTCAGGAGATAGGGTTCATGTCGGTTTCAATACCTCCTCGCGCTCATTCCTATCGTTCGCCTACGTTCGATACACTTGAAGAATGGCACGGCTATCTCGAACAATGTCAGCCGTCATCTCATCCCGAATTGGTGGTTATTGGCGGCGGCTCGGGTGCCGGCAAAAGCGTGTTTCGCCATATGCTCAAAGAGCTAGGGATTATCCAATCGGAATCGGTCAGCATTACGCCTGAATTAGTGCGCGGACTCTATCCCGAACTGAATAAGGGGGATTTGAAGCGCCATCCGGAAAAAGAGCTGCAAAATGAGCGGCGCTATTACCGCTATCGCAATGCGCTAGTGGAAAATTGTCTGAAGCGTGGCGTCTCGGTGGTCTTAGATGATCATGGGGACAATCATGAAGCCCTGAAGGAGTTGATGGAGAAGGTTAAGTCCTATCACTATGAAACGGGCTATATTGGCTTGTTTATGACTCCGGATAATTATATCCAGCGTTTAAGCGATTTAGGTATTACCAACAGCAAATCGCGGGACTTCTATTTTGCCGCGCAAACGGCAGCAGGGTTCCATGACAACTTTACTGAGAATGCTCGCTTGTTTGATACGACCTTGTTGGTAGAGACCGACCATAACAATTTGCACGTGGTCGCTAAATATGAAACAGAAAATAATGAGCTAAAGGAAGTGAGCAAAGATGAAAGACGCATGCGACGATTCGAACAAAGCGCCCATCTCCTTGACTACGACCCTAAAAAAGCGGTTGCTGAATCTCCAGATTCCCCAGGGGTTGTGGCAAAAACATGGGAAGCAGGAGAGGGAGTGGCTAACCCAGAAGAGCGACTCCAAGACCGACTAGAGATATCACCCAAAGTGGATTGGCGCAGTTTGGCGCAAAAAATAATAGCCGCCAGAACCCAAGGTGCAAAAAAGGCCTAGGCTTTTGCCTCTTCTTTTTTCTCGGTCTCTGCCTTTTTCTTACGCGGATCATACGGCTCTTGCTGCGGAATCGGCACCGGCGGCATCAAGCGTTTCATGAAGAAGCGATCTTTAAAATAGAAAATTTTCTTGGTGCGAATCGGTGGGAATGACTCGATCAAGATAATCTGTTCGTCGCGCGGCAAGGTAATCACTTCCTGCGGCAGCAAGAGTGCTCGCTGCACTTCCGAGGTGTTGATGGTACGAGCCGCCGGGTTTAAGTCCAAGAATTTCGGTTTGTTATACGAGGTTTGCTGCGCGGTTTTATTGCCGATTAATTGTGAGATCAAGTTTGCGGTTTCCACGTTGTTGGCCGCAAAGGTAATGCGGTAATAGCTGTTCGATAGGAAGCTGTTCATGCCGGCTTCTTCGTAGATACCCTTGAGCTGCTGCGTATCTTGTACGATCAAAAACAGCTTCACGCGGTAACCACGGAAATACGCGATACCCACCTGGAACTGCGGCATCTCGCCGAGTGAAGGAAACTCGTCCATCATGAACATCACGCCAAACGGCTCGTTCTTTTTGGGCATGGCGCGGGTTAAAAAGTCAGTCGCCTGCTGATAGAATACTTTCAGCAACGGCTCTAAGCGCTTTAAGTTGTCTGGTGTTACACCACAGAATACGGTCATTTTTTTCTTCTTGAGCGTCTGCAGGTCAAAATCCGAACGCGCAGTGGTGGCGTCAATCAGCGGGTTGGCCCAAAGCTCAAGACCGGAGTTGAGGGTCGAGATTACGCCTGAGCGCTCTTTATCGGCTTTTTGCAAGAAGGCCGCGATGTTCATGTAGGCAACCGGATGGATGCGCTTGCCGATGGTATCTAACACCACCGCTAAGTTATAGACCACGTCATCCGAGCGCATGGTGCGTACCACTTCGCCGAAGCTGGTTACTTTCTCAGGCACGGCCACCAGATAGAGAATCACACCCAACATGAGCGAGCGCGCTTCGTTTTGCCAGAATTCCTGCTCAGGTAGAATCAGGTTACAGATTTTTTGCACGTCATCGACCATCTGGCCGGGCTTTTCCGAAATCCAGTCTAGCGGATTATAGCAGTGGGAGATACCGTCCGGATCGGCCGGATTCCACAGATAGACTTCCTGGCCTAGCTTTTTGCGGAAGCCGGAGGTGAGTTCGTGGTTTTCCATTTTAATATCATGCACCACCACCGACTGATCCCAGAAAAGGAGGTTGGGAATTACGAAGCCCACACCCTTACCAGAGCCGGTTGGTGCGAAGAGCAAAATATGTTGGTAGTCATCGGCAATCAGGTAATTATTGTTGCCGGTTCGCCCAAGCAGAATACCACGCTTGGCGCGCAGTTTGGCGGCGCGAATTTCTTCTTCGCTGGCCCAGTGCGCATCGCCATGGATGCTTTCTTTGAGTTTAAAGGGACGAAAATCAAGCAGCGGCGCGCGGGCGCTATAGAGAATGATAAGGCTGGCTAATATACCACCGACAGGCCCGCCTACGAGCTTCAGGCTGGTTTCATAATCAAGCTGCACATTGTAATAGAGCCAATAATCGAGCAGCGGTTTATATTGCTCAAACAAATAAGGCGGGTTGAGAACGCCTAACATATAGGCCTTGCCGTAATACATGACGAAAGCCGCCGATACGCCTATATAGGTAGGGATTAGCAGAATAGCCAAAATGATCGCAAGCAAGATGACTTTGTTTGCAATCGTACGGCGAACATTGGTTTCTTTATTACCGCTGGACATGGTGTAAGGGTAACCTAGCTTAGCTCAGTTTTACAAGCTTTCTTTGAAGTAAATTTCCGAGACATAACGCATGCCGCGCGCGCCCCGCTTGAGCTGCACGATCACGTTAATCACCGTTTCCACATAATGCTTAATCTGCTCACGCGGAATCCCAAGGCCTGCTTGCAGCACCATCAGCACCAGCTGCTCAATG
This sequence comes from Rickettsiales bacterium, assembly GCA_033762715.1. Taxonomy (GTDB): domain Bacteria; phylum Pseudomonadota; class Alphaproteobacteria; order Rickettsiales; family SXRF01; genus JANRLL01. The sequence continues at coordinate 101,378 of JANRLL010000017.1, forward strand.
GCAAGCTCAGGAGTGTCGGCGTGCAGGGTGGAAATCGAGCCAGGATGGCCAGTGTTTACCGCGCGCATGAAGGTAAACGCTTCTTTGCCGCGTAATTCCCCGAGCATCAAGCGGTCAGGGCGCAGGCGCAGGCAGGCTTCGATCAAATCTTGCATGGTTACTTGCGAACGTCCCTGGCCGCCTTTAGACGCGATCAGATGCACCTTATTTTCAATATGGGGAATCATAATCTCGCGCGCATCTTCGCAGGTAATAATGCGCTCGGTGGGCGGAATCACCTTAAGTGCAGCATTAAAGAAGGTGGTTTTACCGGTTGAGGTGCCGCCGCTGATAATAATATTCTTCTTGGCCAGAATCGCTTCTTTGAGAAAATCTTTCACGGCGCCGGCATTAAGCATTTCCCGCAGTTTTTTGTCTATGGGGTTTTCCTGCTTGCGCACGATAGTATTTTGGAAGGCGCCGATTGCTTCATATTGGTCCAAATCCAGATCCACGATGGTTTGTTTGCGGATGGACATGGCGATGGTCGAAGATTCGCAGGCCGGAGGAAATACCACCTGGATACGAAAGCCAGCCGGCAAAGTGGCCGACAGCAGCGGGGTTTCTTCGCTGATTTTTTGCTCGGTCGATTGTGCTACTAGCCGTGCGAGCGATTTCAAATGCGATAAATCCAGAGCCGGCACTTCATGGCGCGTCATATCACCACCAACCTCCACCCAGATTTCGCCAGGTTTATTGATGGAGATCTCGCTTACCTTGCGGTCAGCCAGAAAGCCGTGCAGTGGTTGCAGGTAGGTGTCCAGTGCGGTGTAGGACATTTATATCTTACTCCACAAATTGCGAATCAAGTATGGTGCTTGGGAACGTCAGATCACGATTCACAAATACGTTGACGCGCGTGCCTTGATCCACCGTAATGGTTGGGCGCAGATCCAAGGCGCTATTGATAATATCGCTACCTGTATTCGCGATATTTTGTACGGCGCTGCTACCCGCAGTAGATGCGGCACCACCTGAAGTTGTTGTGCCGTTTGAGTTGGTTGTCGTTGTTGTGCCGGTGGAGTCAATCGAATCCACGGCAAAGGCAACACCAATCGATACAGCGCTGGTCAAGAAGGCAGCACTGAAGATCTCAGCGTATTTGTTATCCACCATGCCGGAAATACCAGAGCGACCCAATGTATCGATGCCAGGTGAACCGATGGCGATATCCAAACCGTCAGGACGAATCAAGCGGGTCCATACGATCAGCACGCGTGATTGGCCGCGGGTGATTTCGGTATTGTAGGTACCGATTAAGCGCGAGCCTTTTGGAAGCAATACTTCTCTGCCGGCTTCACCGTATACATCTCGGCTGACAATGGCGCGCAATGTGCCTGGCAGATCGCTATTAATAGCGGTCTCCAGCACGGCGTCGATGATTTTGCCTTGTGCGATGGTGAGATTCAAATTGGTCAGGCGCGTTGCAACTGCTTTTTCAGCGGTGGATGCTTCCAAGACGTTCGAGGTAAACGCTGTATTGCGATCTGACTTGTTGAGCGCTGCTTCAGCACGTTCGCTGCCTTGATTGTTCGGTGCCGCAGCGCCCGAATTCAAGACCAGCATATTAGAACGCAGACGCGCTTGCTTCGCCTTGTCATCTTCACCCGACAAGCTGCCAATAGACGTAACTTGTGGAGGAGGAGGCGGAGGAGGCGCTCCAATCACAGGCGGTGCTACGTCAGCCGGTTTTTGTGGCGGCGGCGGAGGTGGCGGAGGAGGTGGAGGCGGCGGCGGTGGTGGCGGTGGCGGTGGCGGATTCGGCAATGAGCCAGCGCCACTGGCCGTGCTGCTTGGCGGCGGCGGTGGCGGTGCTGGAGGAGCCGCGATAATTTCTTCCGATACGGCAGAGTCACTGGCTTTATTGACTTTTACCGGCTCTGGCTTACCTGAGAAAACGGAGTTGATTACGAAGGCAACGGTCGCCACCATAATCACGCCAATCAAAATCACTTTGCCGGTACTGGCATTAGACGCAAAGCTGCGTCGGGCCATTTCTACTTCTTCGGCCTCTTGCTCGGGAGCATACTCATTATTCTCAATAGGCGCCTGTCCGAGCTCTTGATCGGGAGTTGGTTGGCCATCGGGAGTATAATCGTCTTTATTATCCATACGCCTTACCTTGCGATTGCCGCTTCGTTATAAATCGTGATGGTGCCACCGCCGTTTTTAAGCAGCAGCTCTTTTGCCACACGCTCTATGACCATCATGTCGTCCTTGATGTAATAGCTAACCGGTTTTTCGGTGCCAGTGGCATCGACGATATAGGGATTTGGCAGAGGCTGTGTAATATCGCGATAACGAATATAGGTGGAGGATCCGTCATCGTAGACTTGCACCGGCGCATCCTGGTCAGGGCCTGAGAAGGTATAGCGGTAATTCATGCCATCGCTTGGCGTGGTATAAGCGGGTGCCGCAACAGTAGGTGCAGGGCTATGACCGATTGCAAGCGGTACATTGGTAACCATTGGTGTCACCGGTAGCTGCGTGGAGTAAGGATCGGCTGGCATAGGTGGACGTTTTTGCGGATAGACGAATTTTGCGACATAGACGATGTCGGCCTTGCTGTTTTCACCTACCGATTTGAGATCAAACGTATAAGAGCGGCGGCTGGTAAGCACGGTCATGTTGGTGCTCAAGCCCTCTTGCAGCGGGCGAATGAACAGGCGATTACCCGTTGGAATGATTTGCCACAGGCTGCGATCGCCTACGGAGATGGTGTTGATTTCTTCGGTCGGATTAAAGACGAGATTGGTTTGAAAGCCATATTTAGTCATGATGGTGTAGATATCGGTTTCATTATATTCGAGCAATTTAATGCGGCTATCAACGGGCAGTTCCAAGGAACCGTCATCCGGCCAGGCTGCTGCAAGAGCTGGTGAGGTAAGCGCACATGACAAGGTCAGGGCGTATGCCAGCTGCTTCAGGGTGTGTCGATGGTTATCCATATGCATCTTCATAGTTACACTCATTTTTGCGATACTTCATCATCTATTCTATAGCTCGTCACCCGAAAACCCAGCGGATTGATGTAGCGCTCTTCGGGTGTTAGGGTCAGCTTGATATATTCAAATCCTACCAACGCTACTTTATGCAGCTGCGTGCCGCCGCTGCTGGCATTGGATTCTTCGATTAACAAGCGCACCTGCGCGATTTTAGGATTTAAATAGCTAATCGATTTCAGCTTCACCGTACGGTTGCCGGTGCTACCGAAACGCGCAGCGTTACTCGCCGGATTATTCGGATCGGCTTGCGCTACGAATTGCGGATAAACTGTGGCATTCTCCGACATGACGCGAACGATATTATAATTTCGCGCCAGATCGTTGACGTTATAGCTTTCACGCGCACGCACATATTGCACGATGAAGAAGTTGTTCACGGCCTCATTCGCCGTAATCTGCCCGACTGTTGCCGGATCCACCGTTTGCGTGATGCCGCTTTTTTGGTCGACTTGGATCACAAAGGGCTCAATGGTTTTAAGCGGGGTGAGCTGCGCTATTACAATCACCGTAACCAGCGTACAGATGAGCGACATCAGCGTAACAACCGCGAGCAGCTTGCGTTGCACCAACACCGCTTGGTAGCGGTCTTTGTACCAATTACGTTCTTCTGTGTATTTATCGGTCGTTTTAGCCATTACGAAACTGTCGCAGTTTTTCCAATTATTACAGAAATATAAGATCGATTACTAAATAAAGTGTTAATAAAAAATTTATTATTAAGGTTGGACGGATTGTTAGGGCCTAGCCGCCCTCTTTTTTAGGAGCCATATGCGCTGCGCTTTTAATAAGATCACCCAGGCGATGGCGTTCATTATGATCGAAGGTCACTCGAATCTGCTCAACCTCTCCTTCATGGCTGGTATGCACGGTAAAGCCTTTTTGCAGGAATAGGTTTTTATACCCTTCCACATGGTCATGGCCGCTGATGGTAATGGTGTCGAGCGTATCAGTCAGACCTTTGTCTTTTTGCGAGGCCACCTCGACTTCGAAGGTCAGACCCGCTTGCTCAAAATGTTCGCTACTAAATACGTTTGAACCTGCCATTTGGTTCAGCGACTTATGGTACCAGGCTTCGCGCTCGCTATGCAACTCTGCCATTTCGACTTTATGCCGTGCGGCGCTTAATTCCTGGCGCATATTGTCATCTATGGTAAAGCTTAGTTGGCTGTGATCACCATTATCCAAGAACTGTACATTCATACCGTTTAGCTGCATCTCTAGCGCTAGGTCTCCAACCTCTTGCGATGTACCATTGATATTGATCATATCCAGTCGGCTTTTATCACCATCGCCACCAAAATTCATGCTGTTAATATCGATGGTCATGCCGGCATTTTGCAAGTAGGTGGGGTCTAACATATCCGAGCCGGTTACGAGATAGATAGAGTCGCGGTACCAATCGATACGCTCATGCTCTAAGTGTGAATGGGCCTTGGCTTCATTGACAAAGCTAGTGAGATGGTTGCGGCCTTCTTCATTCAGATGTGCGTGCATGATGGCATATTCTTTGCCGGCATCGACGGTCACATAGATGCCGTGCCTATGCAAGTCGTTGGCCATGGCCTCGATCTCATGCAAGGTGCCGCGCACATGCACCGTGTCGAGCGTGTCTTTGACATGATAGTCATTCTTCAGCCCCATGACATCATTTATCAGGTCGTGCTGTGATGCATTTTCTACCTCGATGGTAAAGCCATGGTTGAAAATATCTTTGCCAGCAATGGTTTCCAGCGATTGCTTGTACCATTGCGTGCGCTCGCGATCGAGCTGCGCAGCTTGTTTTTCAAAGGCTTCTTTTGCCTTGGTATCACGCACAGTGGCGGCTAAATATTCGCGTCCCCATTTATCCATGGTAATATCGAGCACGCCCGATTTATCGTCGCCACGATACACGTTCATGATACCTTTTTTGTTCAGCTCTTCCGACAGCGCCTTGATCTTCTCATGGTCGCCTTTGATGGAGATAGTATCGGTGGTTTCTTTTGCATGCTTGCCAATGCCTGCTGCCTTGATGTTAAGCGATACTTCTATGCCGGCTTTCTTCAATGCATCGGCATTTAGAACATCTCTGCCCATCACGGTTGCCATCTCACGGCGATACCAGCTGGCGCGCTCTCTTTCCAAGGCATGCGGATCTTTAATTGATTGGCTCAAGCTGCCTAGAATATCGCGGCCTTCCTTGTCCAGATTAATACGAATGCCGCTACTGACATTGCCATCCTTATCTTTCACTTTTCCGGTAGCGAAATCATGTTTGATGCCTTTGGCGCTGAGCGCTTCCGATAGCTTCCACATCTCTTCGCTGCCGCCTTTGATATAGATGCTATCTTCGGTATCCTTGCCCTGGCCAGAGAGGCTAACGTCAACGTTATATTTGCCGACATCGGTTCCGGTGATGGTTTTGAGCGAGTCTTTATACCAGGCAGTGCGCTCTTGACGCAGACCTTCGCGCTGCCAGGTTTCTTTGAGCTTGTTGCGCTGCTCTTCTTGCATGACAATGTTTAGTTCGCTGTTGGCACCGTGTTTCGAAACGGTTGCTTTGATGCCTTTTTCAGCCAATTTTGCTGCCATGACAGCGAGCTTTTTCTCATCACCTTGAATGCGGATGGTGTCTAACGTATCTTTCGCATGCTTACCTGCTTGGTCGGCATACTCAAAGCCAATTTTCAGGCCATTAGCGGCTAGAGCGTTAGGGTCAAGGATATCAGCCCCTACCACTGTTCCCATGGTTTGGCGATACCAATTAAAGCGCTCTTGGAATAGTCCTGCACGCTCATGCTCGCGTGGCAAATTATGGCGTGCTTTCTCATCAAACTGCAACTGCAAATGAGCACCGCCATATTTATCCTTAGTCAGTTTGGTCTGAATGCCTTTGGCGTTAAGCTGCGCTGCCATAGCGGCAATATTAGCTTCAGAACCTGATAGCATAATCGTATCGATTTTCTGAGTACCTTGGTTGAAACTCATGTTCATTTGGATGCCGTGATCGCGCAGATAATCCTGATGCAGGATGCTGGTGCCGACCATGTTACGGATAGAATCGCTATAGAGCTTGCTGCGTTCATGATACAGCTCATGTTCTTTCAAAGCCGCATCCGCCGCGTTATTCACGCGGCCTTGCTGTTGATGAATACGCGCTTCTTGTTGTTGTACCCGTGCGGCTTCAGCCTGCTTCATCTGCTGATGGGCTGCTTCGAATTTTTGGTTATCCAGCACGACCGTCAGCTTGTTATCACCTGTTCTTTGTACGGTGAGCCCATTTGCTTGCAGCATTTTTTGATAGGTATCCAGGCTAGCTTTGGTGCCGCTTAAGGTAGCGCTATCGCTGCCATGTTTGGTTGGATCAATATTGAGCGCGATGCCGGTTAGGCCAACAACATTGGTTGCAAAACCCATACGCTGGTCAAGTACGGCTTTATAAGCAGCTTCACGCGCTTGAATGATTGCCGCTGTTTTACGCTGCTCTTCTTGCTGTGCATAGGCTTGATCGAAGCCAGCCTTGGCTTGCGTTTCAGCTGCCTTACGCGCTTGCTCGAACGGAGCGCCGCTTAGGCTTACAAACATTTGACCGTTGAAATTATCGCGGCGCACTTCGATCTTTTGAGTCTTTAATTGTTTTTCGAGCCGGTCCATCGCATTTATGCTGCCGGTGACGACCGCATAGCCTTTGCCTGTTTTAGGGTCGATGTTAAAGCCGGAGAGCTTGGTGCCATTCGCACCAACACCGTATTGCTTAGCCAGTATTTCGCGATACATCGGATCACGCACCTTACCGGCGCGCTCAGCCATCAAGGCATCTTTGCGCTGGTTGGCTTCGCGAACAGCCACGCGTGCGGGATCGTCAAATGCTGGTGGGCCAGGCGCACGCGAGCTTGGCACCAAATCATCGGCCATATAAGCAGGAATAGCACCGGCATTAATGCTCTCGGCATAGAGTTTTTCAAGCGGTGATGCGTTCTTGTCTACGAAAACAGGATTTTCCGGTGGCCGTAATCCGGCGATAGCATTAGCAGTTGCATCGGCGCCACCTAATAGGAATGCTTCACCTACACCCATTTGGGGTTTGCCTTCCCAGCCTGGTGTGATCAGGATTGGCTGTCTAGTGGCTGTAGTGCTTGCCGGTTGTACGGCTGGACCCGTTGCTGTTGCTGTTGCTGCGCCACCACCAGCTGCAGGTGTTGCTACTGGATTGGCGCCGCCAGCTGCTTGGGCACCAGCTGTGGCTGCTGCTTGCGCGCCACCCGTAACGTTGGTGCTATAGAGGCTGCTAGAAGCGGTATGCGGCGTTGCAGCTCCGTGTGCTGTTGCCGCTCCCGAGGCGATACCGGGGCGTGCCGTCGTCGCTTCACTGGCTTTAGCTGTGGCATCACCTTTGGCGATGGCTCCGGCGAGACCCGCGCTGGCATGTCCAGCAGCGTTGCTTATGCCACGGCCCATGCTAGTAGCTGCGGCCGCTGCCATAGAGCTTGCGCCTGCTACGCCCGCACCAACAGCGGGAGCGGAGGAGGGGCCGGTTCGATCCAGCATGCCTTGCGTGTTGCTTTTAAATGTTTCAGCCATAGGAGATGTTTTGGCCAATTGCGACAAGCCTCCCAAGCCCGCAGCACCACCGCCGGCAAACTTGTCTTTAAGCGTAAGACCCTTGAGGCCAGCTACTTGGCTGAAGCCGAAACCTTCACCGATAGTGGGCACGTATTTAGGTCCGGCCAATTGCTGCGCTATGCCTGGTGCTTGTTTGAGCAGCTCGCTAAAGGCATAGGTGAGAATAATCAGCGTGATCAGGTTGAAGATGAGATAATAGATGTAGCCGCCATGCCCCTCCTGGGGGCCATTATCCAAATAATCCAACATGCCGCCACCGGTGGTGTCGTCGAGACCGGATTGCTGCACCAGTTTTGATAAACCAATGAGTTTGCTGTGATCAGATTCATTTTCTTCCGGATCAAAACCGCGCTCTTTGCATCTGACTTTTTTGTTGAAAGAACCCGCATCATCCACAAATTTATAGGGGCAGATACCCCAGGAATCATTGATGTTGCTGTTAGCGCTGCGTGTTTCAATCTTACGGTAAGGAAACAGCGTTTCCGCCATATCGTTGAAGAACTGTATGAAGTATGCCGTTGCCGCGAGCCACATCGCAATGATGGCAAAAATCACGATAATCTGTAGGACGAATGAGACGAGGTAGTTAAGCCAACTTTCAAAAAACTCATGCGTGATTTTAAAGAGCATGAAGCTTAAGAATATGGGGCTTAGCGTAATCAAAAACCCAATGGCGCTTAAGCCCAACATGAAACTCACCATGGCGCGAACGGCAATGAGGAAGTTGTTCCACAGCCAGTAAATCGCCATCATAAATACCGGCGGCAACACGATCGACATGGCAGCAAAAAATCCAACCACTTTGGAGCTGGCTTGCGTGAAGGGGCCGATGACGGCTTGGTAGGCGATGTTGTCGATAAAGCCGGTGCCGCGATTAAAGCCGTAGCCGCCCGGGTCATCGGGCACCAGCACACCCGATAGTACCCAACCGGTACCCTGGATGGCTAGGTTATAAAAGAAGCTGAAGGCGACGCCGATGCCCCAACTCGACTGGGTAAGGAAGATCCAGCAAAACACAATTTTGAGCAAACGCGCCATGAATTCTTTGACGGTGAAGCGCACATTGCCCATCAGGAGCTGGAAACCATATAGCGCGATATAGAGGGTGAAGGCTGCGGCCACAATGTCCTGTACGGCAAATTGCAGCGTACAATACATCTCGCCCATGATCGGATTGATGATGCGAATGAAGTTACATAAAATCCAGCTGAAAATGCCTTGTGCGATAACATCGACGTCGTTAGTCACGCCTATACAAGGGCTATTGGCCGAACCAACGGTTGGAAATAATTCGGTGCCTGGCACAACCGCGCCGCCGCCGCAGCGCAAGGAGTCCGCCATCGCAAGTGTGGGTGTTGCGATAAAGGTAATGCAGGTGACTGCTATAATTATCCAGCGTTTCAGCCGGGACATATTAGTATCCTTTTGGCAGACTTGCGAACGGACCTCCGGCGGAGATAAGCGTTTTAATATCGTTAGAGAAGATCGCATGCACATCATCCATGTGGCGTATGTGCGTGCGCAATGCGGTTGTCTCATCTTTTTGCTTAATCAAAAACTCGCATTTTTGACGATCCATTTTTTGCAGCATCTGCTCATCATGCGCGCTTAAACCCAACACGTCGGACTGGTATTCCTGCCAGATGTCATCGGGGATATAGAGCTTGGTGGTGCAGCTATTCATCAGGGTAGTAAGCGTATAGCTAGGCAGCACGTCGCGTGGCGATTGGGTGGTAAAAATAACCATCACATTGTTTTGCTTGAGCATATCAAGCAGGCTTTCTAGGCGCGGTGCAAAGAAACTATTTTCAAGGAAACGCCATGCTTCATTGAGCACAATAATGGCGGGCTTTCCATCCATATGCAGCACAATGCGATGCAGCATGTAGCTAAAGAGCGGCACAATATTTGGTAAACGAGCAACGGCAGCATCCAGATCGAAACCATGAATGCCGTCACTGAAATTGATGGTATCGCTCGGTGCATCGAAAATACCGGCAAAGGCGCCATGGCCATGAAACTCATCAAAGGCATGCGCCAAGTCGGGCGCCGCGTTGGCCAAAATAGCGACTAATCCGTTCAGGTTTCGCTGTTCAGGGGCCGCGCTATAGAGTTGATCGATGGCTTGCTGAAGATGGAATTTATTGGAATCATCAATGGTCAGGCGATGCGCAACCAAAGTCGAACACCAGGCCATTAAAAAGCCGCGATTGCGCGGGCTGTCTTCCAGTGAAAATGGATTGAGGCCGATCACCTCGCAGGCACGCTGATCGGTGGCTATAGGCAGGGTATGATACTGTCCGGCCAATTTGTTCAAGGTAAGATGTGCCGCGCGGCGATTATCAAACACATAGAGCTTAGGCTGGTATTTGCGCGTCACGCAGGCAAAGAAATTCAGCAGCACGTCGGATACTTGATCGTGAAACGAATTAAAATCGAAAATCAGCGTGTGCCCATTGTCCTGGTAATGGAAATTGAAAAAGTAGGGTGAGTTTACAGTGGTGGGCATGATGGTGAGCGCTTCACCCCAATGATTGTTATGTGCCACGCCGCTGGTAAAGAGATTGAGGCGGGTAAAGCCCGCGATTTTGGAGGTAGCAATCGAGGAACCGCGGCGAATGAATTCAAAATTGCCCGGCAACTGCGTCCAGTAACATTCTTCAAGTTTGATGTCTTCGCGTACGGTAATTAAACCCAGTCCCGAGAAGGCTTCATGTGCGTTGGTCACCTCATTATCCAGCTTTTTATATTCATCGACCATGATCATGATACTGACTTGGTGTCTGACAAAATCGGTCGGGCCTTTTTGATCGCTTTCTAAAATATCGGCCAGGCCGGTGACTTCGACTGAGTAGAGATCGTTGCTGAAATCGAATAATTCTTTTTGCTGCTTATATTCATCCAGCGCATCTTCCTGACTCACAAAATGGAAAATCTCGGTGATGATAAGCTCAATGGGCGATTGCAAAATACGATCGACTGCCGACGAAGGCATTTCCAAATATTGTTTCAAGGTCAGGATTGCACCAAAGCGCCGGCCTTTTTGATCATCACGGCTTTCAATCGCGTTATAGCCAAAGGTCAGCTTATGCGTAAGCAGCGCATCGCTTAGATCGCGTTGCGGAACAGGGAAGGGTGTTTCCACCAGATTAATCATGGTTCCCAGGCATTCCATTGGCTCAGAATAAAATAACGTATGACCTGCTTCGGTTGGCGACAAGCGCTCAACGATGCTTAGGCGGCGGGCATTGTAATGCGGTGCGATGCGCTGAATAATGCCGCTTACGATATCGTCCAATTCGACATAGGCGGTGTCGAGAAAAAATTGTCTCCAGGCGCGATTGCGCTGTGGGAACACCAGATGTTTCATGGCGCCTTTATCGATCATTTGCGAGGATTGTCCCTCATGCAAAATGGTGATGTAGATTTCGTTGTAATAGGAAAATTTAAATCCGTTTTGCTGCTCCCATTTTTCATACACATAGGAGGCAAAGGGTTCTTTGGTGCCAGCTTCGAATTGCACCGGATTGCGCTTGCGCATGGTATGCACCCACACGGAATAACGCTCATCGGTGACTACTTCGCGAATAGCGCGGCGAATTGTTTCACGCACGGAATTACCGCTACCGTCACCGCTTTCATAATTAAGGCCATGGGCGTTGCTGGAGATTTTGATAATCTGCATCAGCTCACCATTTTTGGTGAGCAAGGTCGTAGGGCTATAATGGCAATAATAGGGTATGAATTCGCTCAGCTCGCTTGAGGCACTAAACGCCTGCGTGCTTTGCTTGAAAGGAATGGTTTTGCTTTTGGCTTCGAACATGGTCATCACTTATCATACAACAAGGGGTTAGCTTCGTGCATCCTAGCTCGCTGAACCTAACATTTGATTAACGCCGCACCCTAAAACTGTAGCATAGAATTATGACAGTTTGTTGACAGAAGACGCAATAGCTTCGCCTTTGTCCGCCTTACTACATACAGGCTTCAATACCCAGGAAGAAGTCGACGATGCTAGCGGCGCCAAACAGGATGGCAATACCCACGGCAACGGTAATGGCTGTGCCCCAGGAACCTTTGCCCAAAGCGGCGCTGATACCCACGGTGATGATAGATAGGGTGGCGATACCGGCACCTAGCTCGCTTTGAATGATTTGCACCACGTCGCACAAAACGCCGGCCATATCGGTGCCGACGGGCAGCGGTGTATTGCCTGTGCAGCGAGCTTCGTCATCGCTTAAGCGCAGAGCAATAGCGCCTGCGCCATATATCACCGAGATGCCTACCAATACGCCGGCAGCTAAGCCCCAAGACGCTTTTCCGACGATGGCAGCGACCGATAGGATCATAACGGCGATGATGCCTAAACCTTTGCCCAGCGTGCCATCCATCATTTGTTGAGAGAGTTGGCACATGATGGAGAACTCATCGGCATAGCTATTGCCAGACATTGCTACGCTGGCGACAAACACCAGCAGGGCTTGCCACGAAAAGCGGAGGCTTTCCTTGTGGCGGGTAGTGATGTTATGCGCGGGTTGTTGCATGTAGGGCCATGGTTTCCTTAGTCGCATGATGACATATCTTGATTAACCAGCTTATTGACAATGCCAGGTGCATTAAAGAGTGCCGCAATGCCGACACCCACCGTGATCGCCAAACCCCAGGATACTTTGCCCAGGAGAGCGCCAATACCTAAAATAAGAATACCTACGGTGGCTAAGCCTTTACCCAGGTTGCCCTTCGCGAAATCGGCTGCATTACACAACACATTATCCCACGCAGCATAACTGACTTCTGGTAATAAAACGCAGACAGTAGCTGCGATCAGCGCAGTCCAAACCAGAGATGACACGGTGTTTGCACAGGGGGAGGAACATGAAAAATGGTGCACGGCGTAAACCTTTCAGATCAAGTCATATTTCATGATAACACATAATTGTGACAATTTTTTGACAATAGCTTTGTTTCTGCTTCAACCATAGATGCCCCTTAATTAATAAAGGCTTAATGCGGCTGGGGGTTGCAAAAGCGGACAATCCTGGTAAGACCAATAACCTTTCTAACGATTATCGTCTTAAGGAGACTCATATGACCAACGCTATCGAACAAAAACTCGCCGCTTTGAATATTACCCTGCCACCATCGGTGCCACCAGCTGCGAACTATATTCCCTATACTGTATCGGGTAATTTGGTGTTTGTGTCGGGTACGCTGCCCATGAAAGATGGTAAGCCACAAGATATCGGCAAGCTAGGCAAGGAATTCACGGTTGAACAAGGCCAAGCGACCGCAAGACTCTGCGGTATCAATATCTTAGGTCATGTGAAAGCAGCTTGCGGCGGTGATTTATCAAAGGTAAAACGTGTCGTACGCTTGGGCATTTTCGTAAGTTCAGCTGCGGGTTTCACTGATCAACCCAAAGTAGCAAACGGCGTATCTGATCTGATGGTTGAACTGTTTGGTGAAGCCGGTAAGCATGCGCGTTTTGCCGTAGGGGTGAGCGAATTGCCATTCGGCGTTGCAGTTGAGGTTGATGGGACCTTCGAAATCGGCTAATATCTCCGCCTATTAACCGCACTGGCTCTATTTTAACTAAAATTTTACCCATCTTGTGGTTAAATAGAAAGGTTGTATCGCCGAAATCCGCGGCTAACCTAGCTGCTTCAGGCGTTTCTGCGTTGCAACAACAGACTGTTTTAGCTATAGTTTTATAGCATTCACTGTTCAGAACGGATATTAGCTACGATGAACCTGACTGCAACCGATCTCAAAGATTTGACACAAGATAGCAGTGGGCAGTCCAAACTGGTGCTGGCGAAAAAGCTGGCCAGTGAGTTTACCAGCGGACAATTTTCAGAAGGCGAGTCGGATATTGCCATCGACATATTCCGCCTGTTGCTGCGTGATGCGCATAAACAGGTGCGTCGTGCGCTAGCCGAACATTTGAGCATGAGCCCGCGTGTGCCGCATGATATTATTGTGAAGCTCGCTGCCGACGATGCGGACGTGTCGATTCCGGTGCTGGAGCATTCGGCGGTGCTGACCGAATCAGACCTGCTCTCTATTATAGAAAGCACCAAAGAAATTTTGAAGCTCTGTGCCGTAGCGCGCCGTGAGAATTTGAGTGAGCGCGTCGCCGATACCTTGCTTGATACTAAGGAAGAGGAGGTTCTGACCGACCTGTTCCTCAACAAGACCGCGAAGATTAGTGAGTCGGGCATCGAACGTGTATGGGAATATGTAGCCGAAAAACGTTCGCTGCTGGAAACGCTGGTGCATCGTGGCAATCTGCCGCTGACCGTGGCTGAAAAAATTTACTTCGTCGTGAGTGACGAAATGAAAACCATGCTCACCCGCCAATATAAAATTAAAACGCCGCTTGCTAATAAAGTCTCAAGCGATTCGCGCGAATGGCAATTGTTGGGTATTATTCCCTCTGACGGGATGATCGATCCCAATAGTGATGACCAGGTCGAGGATCTGATCGATCAGCTTTATTATGGCGGTCGTCTGACCCATTCTTTCCTGATGCGTGCTCTTTGCGTGGGAAGCCTCAGTATTTTTGAAGCAGGCATCGCACGTCTTGCCGGTGTGCCGCGGGTGAATGCGCGTATTTTGCTCATGGATAGCGGCGAGTTGGGTGCGAAAGCTATTTATGAAGCCGCCGCCATGCCGCCTGGCTTTGCTGATGCGGTGGGCGTACTCTTGCGTATAAGCTTGGAAGAAACCGATTTTGGCTTGGCCAAGCGCACCGATTTTCGCAAGCGCGTGATCGATCGCATCTATCAAGAAGGATACCACCGTACGGTGGATAACATGCAATATTTACTCGCTATCATAGGAGGTAAACTTGTCCCCGCCGCTGCATAGCAAGAAACAGGACGAAGCTCAGGGCTTGGTTCTAAGTCCAGATGATGTAAAGCGCTTACTCAGCGATACGTCATCTGACACGCGCGTCGATATGACGCATAAAATTGGCAAATCCTATAACGGCACCGTGCTCAATGATAAAGAATCGCTGGTGGCCGAGCAGATTTTCCGTCTGCTGCTGCGCGATACTGAGCTGAAAGTGCGGGTATCGCTGGCTGAACACGTGAAAGACAGTGAAAATATTCCACGCGACATTGTGATGTCACTGGCCAAAGACGTGGCAGAAGTGTCGCTGCCGGTATTGCAATATTCGCAAGTACTCACTGATGAAGATCTGGTGGGGTTGATTGAATCGACGCAAGAAATTTCGCGTTATATCGCGATTTCCAACCGCCCCAAAGTATCGGCGGTGGTGTCCGAAACCCTGATCAGCACGGGCAGTGACAAGGTAGCCGAAACCCTGATTAAAAACCAAGGCGCCGAAATATCGGAGAAAGCCATCACAACCCTCATTACCAATCATCAAGGTAATGTGCAGTTGATGAACACGCTATCGAATCGTCCTAGCCTGCCATTGACGGCGGTTGATAAGCTGGTGAGCATCGTCTCCTCGACCTTGTCGGAAACCTTGAAGCAAAAATACAAGGTGCCGAGTGCGCATATCGAGCAAGAAGTGGAAAAAACCCGCGAGAAGGAAACGCTGGGACTGGTGCGCATGGCAGCAACCGAACAGGATGTAGATAAGCTCATCAATCAGCTCTATGCCTTTGGTCGCCTGACGCCTTCGATTATTCTCAATGCGCTGTGTCAGGGTAATTTTACCTTTTTCGAAACGGCGCTGGCGAAACTCTCCAATATTCCGGTATCGAACGCGCGTACCCTGATTGCCGATCGCGGTGAGCTGGGTTTCCGCGCCATTTATAATAAGACCGGTCTGCCAGACACGATGTTTCCGGCGGTGAAATTGCTGCTTCGCATTGTGCGCGAAGTGGATAAAGAAGGCGAGAGGCCTGGCACATCGCACTATGCTAACCGCGTAGTTGAGCAGATTTTGCAATATTCGGAAGAAGAGCCGGTCGAGAACCTCTCTTATATTATTGCGCTGGTGCGCAAAATGGCCCAATAAGCATGCTTGATGTCCAAGCCTTGGCGCGATATAAGACATGCATCGGTAGCTTGCAGGTCATAACCTATGAATATCAAAAAAATAGCATGCGTTGCAGATGGGTCACCCAAAGCGCAAGCGGCGTATAAAGAAATTGCCAAGCGATATGAGATTGTCGAAATCACACGCCGCCGCATGGATGCGCAGGTGATCATCGTACTGGGCGGCGACGGGTTTATGCTACAAACCCTGCATGCCTACATGAAAATGAAACTTCCCTTTTATGGTATTAATTGCGGGTCAGTCGGGTTTCTCATGAACCAGCACGGTACCGATAATTTGCTGGAGCGCCTAAGCCGCGCCCGCCAATCTACGCTCTACCCGCTGCATATGTATGCACGCCGCAGCAATGATAAAGTATCGCAAGCGCTTGCCTTTAATGAAGTATCGCTACTTCGCCAAGGCCGCCAGGCGGCTAAAATTCGTGTGGCGGTCGATCATGTGGTGCGTCTTAAAGAGCTATCGTGTGACGGCGTGTTGGTGGCAACACCGGCCGGCAGCACCGCCTATAACTTCTCGGCCGGCGGCCCGATTATTCCGCTGGGTGCCAACGTTATCGCCTTAACCCCGATTGTGCCTTTCCGCCCGCGGGCCTGGAAAGGGGCGCTGTTGCCGCATAATGCCAGCGTCAGCTTTTCGATATTGGAGCATCATAAGCGCCCAGTGAATGTGGTAGCCGATTTTACCGAAATTCGTGATGTAACCGAGGTGGTTATCTGTGAACAGCGTAAATCGGGCGTGACCTTGCTGTTTGATCCCGAGCATAATTTGGGTGAGCGGATCGTAAAAGAGCAATTTAGCTACTGATTTTAAATAATTATTTTTTATTTTTGGGGCGATTATTTCGTTACGCTAGGCGAACGATATGCTCAAATTCATTGCTCAAAATCGGAGTTTGCGCTAAAACAGCACCATAACTTCCTCGCGCGGTTTGCAGGAAGAATATTGTATGTCAAGGGAGCCTCTATGGCAGTGGGTACAGTAAAATGGTTCAATCCAGCAAAGCGCTTTGGGTTTATTATGCCTGAATCTGGCGGCGGCGATGTGTTTGTACATATTTCTGCTTTGCAACAAGCCGGCTTACAAGGACTTGAAGAAGGCCAGCGCCTAGAATATGAACTCGCCGAAGTCAAAGGTAAGATGTCGGCTGTAAACCTGAAATTGGTTTAATTTTAGGGCGTGTGTGCTTCAATAGCTGCGCGCCCTAAGCCTTAGAAGCTGGTGCGGATGCGTAATTGACATGTGTTCAGCTCTGGGTCTGGGGTGGTGGTATAGACACCGCCCGTCTGGCAGCTATCGTCAGCGCCTGCAGTCCCTGATACTCCATTATCTGTAGTAACTACTCTACCTGTGGTGGCGATCCCGTCATCGAGCTTGCTGTCCATTTGAAAGGCGCTCATGACTGGGATAGCTGGATATGGTTTAAAGTCCGGAGCGCCTGTATTACCTGCGTCAGCACCATCAAGAAATCCAGGATCTCCTGCGCCCACAGACATACCTCGTAACAGATAGTAGTAGTTAAGACCATCTTTTGCTATGGGGATGATATAGGTATTGGGTGCTAACTTAGAGGCTGCGAAATAGTTGGCCAATGTTTCCCCGCTCGAGAATGGGTCTAAGCAATCGCCGCCTTCGATGTTGTCGGAAATAAGTCCAGACTGCGTTAAATGCCTAAAAAATACAGCCACTTCGTTGCTGATGTATCCTGGGCTGCTTGCTCCGCCACCGGGATTGATTTCCAGCAGACTGTTACCGTTGGGTGTAATATCAGTTGAATAAAAACCAAAAGAACCCGCGCGTGTAAAATCGCCCGGTAACCCAGAATATTTATTGCGAAAGATATTGACTGCAGTGTCATAGCGCTCCATTTGGCTGACGGCTGCACGAAGCTCTGCTCCCTTAATCAAATCTCGTCCGACCAGCACACCCCCGATAATAAGGCCTATAATAACCAGTACGATGGATAATTCGATAAGGGTGAAGCCTGCGCGTTTTTTTATATTCATGGCTGTCCAGTTACAATAGACCGCAAAAAACGTAGTGACAATTCATTAAGAATACGTAAAAAAGCATGAAACGTAAGAAATTTGGCCTCTACGCCTGAATGATGTATGAAAAGCGTTGCGTTCGCGCGTTTTTTCACTTACCTGTGCTGGCCATTCATTAAACGGACATATAGAATTATGAGAGAACTGCGCAACATCGCCATTATCGCCCACGTGGATCATGGCAAGACCACTTTAATTGATACCATGCTTCGCCAAAGCGGAAGTTTCCGCGATAATCAGGTGGTTGCTGAACGCGTCATGGATAGCAATGATCTCGAGAAAGAGCGCGGCATTACCATTCTGGCGAAATGTACCTCGGTGAATCGTGGCAATACCCGTATCAATATCGTCGATACCCCAGGCCACGCCGATTTCGGCGGTGAAGTAGAGCGCGTGCTCTCGATGGTCGATGGTGTGGTGTTGCTGGTGGATGCGGCAGAAGGCGCATTGCCTCAAACGAAATTCGTACTCTCTAAAGCGCTGAAGCTTGGCTTGCGCCCGATCGTTGTCATCAACAAAATCGACCGCGCCGACGCGCAACCCGAGGTGGTGGTCAATGAAGTGTTTGATTTATTCGCCGCGCTGGACGCGACCGAAGAACAGCTCGATTTCCCTGTGCTCTATGCATCTGGCCGCGATGGCTGGGCGTCTGAAACCTTAGACGGTGCGCGCGAAACGCTGGATCCGCTCTTTAATAAAATTATCAATCACGTGCCGGCGCCGGATGTGGATGAGGATGCCGCATTTGCCATGCTTGTGACCATGCTCGATTACGATCCGTATGTGGGCCGTATTTTGACCGGTCGTATTTATAGCGGTCGCGCCAAAGTGGGCATGCCGATTAAAGCGCTGAACCTGAAAGGCGACACGCTGGAGCAGGGACGTCTGACCAAATTATTTGACTTTGACGGCATTAAGCGTGTGCCGGTGGAAGAGGCGGTGGCTGGCGATATTGTGGCTATTGCGGGTCTGACGCAAACGACCGTATCGGATACGATTGGCGAGTTGGCTATGGCAGGTCCAGTACCTTCGACTCCGATCGATCCGCCGACCATGTCGATTACCATCGGTGTGAATGATTCACCGCTTGCCGGTCAAGAAGGCACCAAGCTTACCTCGCGCGTGATTCGCGAACGCTTGATGCGTGAAGATGAAGGCAACGTTGCGATCCGCGTTACCGAATCGGATTCAAAAGATGCGTTTGAAGTGGCTGGCCGCGGCGAGTTGCAACTGGGTGTATTGATTGAAACCATGCGCCGCGAGGGCTTTGAGCTTTCGGTGTCGCGTCCACGCGTATTGCTGAAGCAAGATCCCAATACCCATGAAAAATTAGAGCCTATCGATGAAGTTGTAGTCGATGTAGATGATGAGCATACCGGCGTAGTAGTGGAGAAGCTCAGCCTACGTAAAGGCGAGATGATTGATATGCGCCCATCAAGCGGCGGCAAAACCCGCATTATTTTCCATATTCCTTCACGTGGTCTTATCGGCTATCAGAGCGAGTTTTTGACCGATACGCGTGGTACTGGCGTCATGAACCGCCTGTTTCATGGTTATGCACCGTATAAAGGCGATATCCCAGGACGTCGTAACGGCGCGCTTATCTCCATGGAGAAGGGTGAGGCTGTGGCATACGCGATTTGGAACTTACAAGAACGCGGGATTATGTTCATCGATCCAGGCAATAAAATCTATGAAGGCATGATCGTAGGCGAACACAGCCGCGATAATGATCTCGAGATCAACGTGCTGAAGAACAAACAGCTGACTAACATCCGTACCACCAGCAAAGACGAGGCAATCCGCCTGGTGCCGCCGCTTAAAATGACCTTGGAGCAGATGATTTCTTACATCCAAGACGATGAGCTGGTGGAAGTCACGCCGAAGTCGCTGCGCTTACGCAAAACTATGCTAGACAGCAATGAGCGTAAGAAACTTTCCCGCGCCCTCAAAAAAGTCGTGTAAACGCGAGATAAATAAGTGCTTTGGAACCTTTTTTATTTGCAGTGCCTTGCCGCATAAGCTATAAGCAGTTGAGGGTGTGTCTACACTCAACATGTTGTGTGATATAAGGGTCCTATGCGCTTTGTTTTGTTAATTGCCGCCGCCGTCGTTGCGGTCATCGCTGGCTATGCCGCCATGCAGATGTCTGGCAATCCAGCGCCCGAACCTGTGCCGGTCGCGCAAGAAACGTCCGTTGCCCCCGTAAATGAAGTAATGGTGCTGATTTCCAAAGCCGATATTGATCTCGGCGAAGTGGTCACCCAAGATATGATCGATGTGCAGCCAATGCCTAAGCATTTAGTGCCGCCGGGATTTATCGTAAGCGGCACGCCAGCGGCTGATAAATTGGTAGGATCCGTTGTGCGCTCCAGCTTTAAAAAAGACGAACCTTTTATCCTGAGCAAATTGACCGGCTTTAATGAGCGCGGGTTTTTAGCAGCGGCATTGCCTGCGGGCAAACGTGCGGTGACGATTCCCGTGGATGCGATTTCAGGTGTGGCGGGATATGTTTTTCCAGGCGACCGTGTGGATATCGTGCTCACGCAAAACGTGCCGGGTGATGTGAAGGTATCGGGTATCCGCTCCAGCGGTAAGCCGGTGGTAACAGAGATAGTCGCCGCAAATGCCATGGTACTTGCAGTCAATACGCGCGATGTAAGTGGCGCCGTCAATGCTACGCCTACCAGTGTTACGCTGCAGGTAAATCAAGAAGATGTGCAAAAATTGCGTCAGGCCGAAAAATTTGGCGCCTTATCGTTAGCGCTGCGTTCGCTGAAAGATAAGGATGGCAGCGATATTGAAGTTGCAACGCCGAACGATGTGATTATTCGCATTATTCGCGGTGTAGGCCGCGGCAATGATTCGGTGGTAATCGTGCCTGATGTGGGGCCGCATGCACGACCCACGACATCGGAAGAAACATCATCGGAAAAAGAAGCGACCGTGTCTGACAATCAGGCGACGTATGTCGAAGATAATAGGTAATTAGGACTAATGATCATCGCTAGACAACAAGGCACACTACTTTATAAGGCGACACGCATAGCGCTGACTTGCGCATTTGCCACCGGCTTGATGATTCAGACAGCGCCATCGGCCTGGTCGGCGGAGTCGCTTTCAATTCAAGCCGATACGCGCACAGTGAGTGTGCCGGTGAACCGCTCATCGCTGATTCATCTGAATTCGCCGATGGCAGAAATCTTGATTGCCAATCCCGATATCGCCGATGTGCATCCGCATAATTCCAATACGATTACCTTGATCGGCAAGCATTTAGGCAGCACCAATATTCGCATTTTTGATGATAAAGGTAACTTGCTACGTGATTTGAATATTGTGGTGGTCAGAGATTTGCCGGCTATTCGCAAAGCACTCAAAAACTTCCTGCCCAATGAACCAATCGGTATTGAAATGGTCAACACCAGCGTAGCGCTTACCGGCCGCGTCAGCAATGCATCCACGGCAGATCGCGCTATACAGATCGTTCGTGATTTCGTGGTAGCGGAAAATACTACCAGCGCCACACCTGGTGCAGCGTCATCATCGCCGGTATCGTCGATGTTTTCATCCGGTGAAGGAACCCCGGCAGTGGCAGCGGCCGACGTGCGCGAACCCGAGATTATCAACATGATGCAAATCACCTCCGGTCATCAAGTGATGCTGCGGGTACGAGTAGGTGAGATTAACCGTACCGCACTTAAAAATCTGGGCGTCAATTTAAGCGCATCGATTGCTAACAACTTCCAAATTGCCACCGGTGCGAATGCACTGGCTGGCTTTTTAACCCCCATTACCAGCACGGATACCACTACGGTTCCGCGCGGTCCTGGCCATTATGTGTTTCCATCCGATAGCATCGGCACTCCCACCGATACGCAAGGCTTGATGATCGCGCGCGCGCAATCGGGCGGCGATGTAATTTCGGGGGCAGTGCGCGCATTGGAGCGTGATGGATTATTCAAAGTATTAGCTGAGCCCAACCTGGTTGCCGTGTCGGGTGAACAGGCGGATTTTCTAGCGGGTGGCGAGATTCCGATCCCGATCGTTTCTGGTTCAGGCTCCGGTTCAACCGCAGGTGTAGAATATAAAGAGTTTGGTGTGGCGGTGAAATTTACGCCAAACGTATTGTCAGAAACGCGTATTCGTATGACCGTGCAACCGGAAGTATCTGAGTTATCGACAGCCAATTCAGTGACCATCGGTGGTGTGAGCGTGCCAGGAGTAACGACGCGCCGCGCAAAAACCACGGTAGAATTAGCGCCTGGCGAAAGTTTTATGATCGCGGGTCTGCTCAAAGATCAATCGAATGCCACCATCGAACAGCTGCCTGGTGCAAAAGAGCTGCCAATCTTAGGCGCGCTGTTTCGTAGCACCAGCTTCCAGCGCAATGAAACCGAACTGGTTATTGCCGTAACGCCGTATTTGGTGGATCCGCTGAAAAGCTCGGATGTAAAACTTCCGACCGATAATTTTGTGCCACCTAGCTTTATTGAGCAATTTTTCTACGGCGCTCTTTCCGGCAATAGCGTGCCTTCTGCAACCCAGAGCCCGCCTTTAGAAGGCGCGGTTGGTTTTATGATGGATTAACGTATGAAAAAAACATGGTTGTTGATTGCTTGTTTCTCTTCGATCAGCGCATGCGCGCCGCAATCCTTGCCACCCGAAGTTTATGGCAGCCGCAGCGATCCTGAAACCTTGCTTGATACCTCTTCGGAAGTGGTGACTATGGATCTGCGCAGCCGAAATTCCTTGTCAAAATTGGCATCGATTGTGCGCTCCGATCAACCGAATCGTGCTGAGCTACATTGCAAAACATCCGATATTTTATGTGCGCAGGCAAAAGAAATTCTTACCAATCAGAATGTGCCTATTCGCACGGTTGGCAACGACAATAGTGTAACCTTGGTTTATGAGCGCGTAGTAGCGCGCGATTGCGACAGCCGCTATATCGATGCGCGCAGCAATCAACATAATGTGAATCAACCATCCTTTGGCTGCTCGATGCGGGCAAACACGGTACAAATGGTATCAAATCGTCGCGTCTTTACCGATCCTGCGCTGACCGATCTGCAAGATGCAGAAAAAGGACGTCAGAATTATCAGCAATATTTGCTGCCCACCCCACCGGAAAATGACAAAAGCGCGTTGGAATCAATCCTCGGTACTGTTAGCAGTAGTAGTGGGTCATCACGATGATAGGCATTGGGTATGAGTTTATTTAGTCCGCTACTAATTATTTGCCATGCTGAGGCTCGCCAACCGGCACTCGCTGAAATGGCGCAAGCCTTGGGCTATAGCGATGCGCATATTGTAACCGGCGGCTTCGCCGAAGCAGCCAAGGCTCTCACCGCGCGCAACTCTTCACCCGATTATATCATTATTGATATTGATAATAATGCAGAAGGTGTGTTGGCGGCGCTGGATATGTTTGCAACCCATTGCGAGCCGAATGTGCGAGTGGTGGTGCTTGGCGATGTGAATGACGTAGGGTTTTACCGCGCGCTGAAACAGCGTGGTGTGGTTGAATATTTTACCCATCCGGCTGATCCCAAAGAAATTCGCGAAGTGTTGTTGCAAGTGATACCTTCTCATAACCATGTCTCTATGGGTGTGGCGCGCCAGGGCCGCGTTATTTCCTGCATGAGCGCCGCATCGGGCGATGGTTCGAGTACGATTGCCATCAACTTAGCGTATAGCCTAGCGAATGATTATCACCAATCGACTGTGTTGGTGGATTTGGATTATCAATTTGGTTTGATCTCAAAAAGCTTGGATCTTACCGCACCATTTGGCATCCGCGAATTATTCGACTATCCTGACCGCGGTGTTGACCATACCCTGATCAATAAAATGCTGGTGCAATATCACGACCGTTTAAGCATTATCGCAGCGCCCAATGACTTGAAATTACTGCCGGCTGTTCGTTTGGAGACCATCCGCGAATTGATCTCCTTTTTGCGTACGCAATTTGCCTTTGTGATCATTGACGTGCCGCACGTATGGATGGAATGGACGGCAGCATCGCTCACCTATTCGGATCATGTGTTGATGGTGGCGCAATTATGGTTGCGTTCGTTGACGCATTCGTCACGACTACTGTCTGCTTGGCAGCAAATTGGTATTGAGCGCGGCGATATTTCGCTGCTCATCAATCGTAGCGGCGCGAAATTCAAAGAAGCAATCACGGCGCAGGATTTTGAACGCATTTGCCGTCATAAAATCGATGCCTATGTTAATAACGACGTAAAGGCTATTACCTTTGCCGAAAACAATGCCAAAACATTATTCGAAACCGATCAGGGCGTTTTGTTGCAACAACAGATTCGTGAATTGGCGAGAATGATGGTCGCGCGTTATCAGCCATCCTCCTTGAAGGAAACCGTATCTGCGGAATCGCAGAAAAAAGGCTTATTAGGCTTGTTGGAGAAAAATAAGAAATAAAGCGTGCGTCTTTCCGCCGTAAGTAAGGATCGTGATAACTATGTTTGGTAAAAAACCTACTCAAAATCAAACGTCTGGCAATGACCTTATTACGCAAACGCCGATGCGGCGCAGTGATGATGTGTCGACCTCGGCGCTGCAAAAATTATTTGCGCATACGGTAGGCTATCCAGACACAGCTCGTAGCGTAGAAGAGCCAATCGATATCCGCTTTACCGATGCCAGCTTGCAAACCAGAGAATATGGTTCGGTCAAACAGCAGCTCACCGAAAAACTGTTAGAAAACATCGATTTTGCCAGCCTTGAGATGCTGCCGGAGCTGATTAAGAAGGATCGGTTGAAAGAGGCGGCCAGTAAGATTCTTTATGATGAAATCAGCACGCCCTTTACCTCAGCGCAAATTGAGCTGCTTAAAAATCAGGTGGTCGACGATTTGCTGGGCTTTGGCCCCATCGAAGTGCTGATGAGCGATCCGGAGATTTCCGATATTATGATTAATGGTCATAGTAAAATCTATATTGAAAAAGCCGGTAAAGTGCTGCGCACCGACGTGGTGTTTGGTAGCGAAAAACAATTGCTCAACGTCATCCAGAAAATTGTTGCCATTGTAGGGCGACGTATCGACGAGTCGAGCCCGATGGTGGATGCGCGCATGCCCGATGGCTCACGCTTTAACGCAATCATCCCACCGCTTGCGCTCAATGGCTGCTTGGTATCGATTCGTAAATTCAAAAAACATAAAATGCCGCTCAAAGAATATGTAACCATTGGCTCAATGAGCGAGGCGATGTATCAATTCTTATCGATTTGCGGGCATATCGGTCTGAATATCATTATCTCGGGCGGTACGGGTTCGGGTAAAACCACCTTGCTTAACGCGATTTCCGGCTCGATTTCGCCGAAGGAACGTATTGTCACCATCGAAGATGCTGCCGAATTGCAGCTACAACAGCCGCACGTGCTGCGTATGGAAACCCGTCCGCCCAATATGGAAGGGGCAGGTGAGGTGACGCAACGCCAACTGTTGCGTAACGCCCTGCGGATGCGCCCTGATCGCATTATTGTGGGTGAGATGCGTGGTGATGAGGTAATGGACGTATTATCGGCTATGAATACCGGTCATGATGGCTCGATGGCGACTATCCACTCGAACTCACCCGCCGATGCGCTCAGCCGCTTGGAAAACTTAGTCAGCATGTCATCGGTCAATTTATCGACGGCATCGCTGCGCTCACAAATTGCCAGCGCCGTGCAGCTTATCGTTCAGATCGAGCGTCAGCGCGATGGTAAGCGCCGTATCACTCAGATCGATGAAATTATCGGCATGGAAGGCGCTAATATTAAGCTGCAAACGCTATTTGCTTTTGAAGCCGCCGGTATGGGCGAAGATGGATACCTAAAAGGTACCTTCCATAGCATGGGAATCAAACCAAAGTTCTTGCCGCGTGCGGCGTATTTTGAGCGAGATAAAGATTTGCTGGAAAGCATGAAAAAATCGTAAGGACATGTCGCCTATCATTGTTGCTATATTGGTTGGGTTTGTGGTGTTTGCGATTATTATCGCTCTCATTCCTAAGCATATGCTCACCAATTCCAGCAGCGCGCATTTGCAGACGGCAGTGCGGCAGCTACGCGATGAATCAAGCGTTGCTGCGGATTTAGAATATTTAGAATCGCGCTCGCTCATTCGCGATCATTTGCAAGATGCCGATCAGGTTACAAAAGCTTTTTTTACCATTCCAGGCACCCAGCATTTATTTCCTTATGTGGTGCGCGGTGGGCTTGAAAAGAAAGTAACCTATGTTGTATTTGGCTGTATCGCGGCATTGGGAATCACCGTCTATTTTACCCATAATTTTGGCCCTGTATCGATCTTATTGGGTATCGCTGCGGCCATGGCCTTTGGCTTCTGGATCGTAAACCGCGCTATTCGCAAGCGTAAAGAGGCTATTCTAGAAGAATTGCCGGAAGCGCTTGAGATGATGGTACGTAGTGTGCGTGCGGGCTATCCGTTGAGCAGCATTATCCGTATGATTTCTGAGAATATGCCGGCTCCTATTAACGAAGAATTTAAGCAAGTGGCCGATGAAATGGCACATGGCAGCTCGATTATTGATGCGCTTCGGCGCATGGCTAGGCGTGTGGATGAACCGGATGTGGGATTTTTCTCAGTGGTATTGACCGTACAACAAGAAGTGGGTGGCAATTTAGCAGAGGTGCTATCGAACCTGGCGAATCTGATTCGTAGGCGTAAGGCGCTGCGGCTTAAGGTGCTCGCGATTACGGCCGAAGGCAGAACCACCATGTGGGTGCTTGCTTCGCTACCTATTATTGTGGTGTTGGCGCTGAATCATATGTCGCCTAGCCATGTGGAGTCATTTTTTCTTACCACCGATGGCAAGAAGCTATTTGGTCTCGGGGTAGGCATTTATCTTTTTGGCATCTTCTTGGTGCGCAAAATGGTGCATATTAGGATGTAAGAGATGGATTTAAACCAAGATTACCTAACGTATGCTTTGGGCGTTGTTATCATCTTCACCATATATATGGCGGTGGCACATGCTTTCAAGCGCGATCATCTTAAGGCGCGCATTAAAGCTACGACCGCTGTTGAAGATTTAGAGGAAAAAACATATTCCCAATTCTTTGTCTTTTGCCAAGGAGCTTTGTCGCTTTTCAATATCCTGCCTAAAGATAACAAAACCTATGTCAACCAACTATCTCAAGCTGGGCTTACGTCGCCGAACGCCATTATCTATTTCCTGTTCTTTAAGCGTTTAGTGCAGCCCATCTGCTTCCTGATAGGCATCTACTTTATGTTCAAGCCAATCTTTGATGATATGGGCGGCTGGGATGCGATCGGCGTTTTGCTCATTGCCATTATATTCTCTATCACCGGTGTATCGGGCAGCAGTTTATTTATTGATTATCAACGCCGGAAATATCACGAAACCTTGTCGCGCAGTACGCCTGAGGCGATGGACCTGATGCTGATCTGTATTGAATCAGGCCTAGGTTTAGATGCGGCCCTGACGCGCGTGTGCCAGGAAATGCGCTTTACCCATCCGGCATTGGTACAAGAGTTAGACCGTACGCGTATTGAGCTCAACGTGATGAGCGATCGGGTGTTAGCGTTACAAAATTTGGCGGACCGCACTGGCGTACCCGGTATTAAATCCATGGTAGCCGCGTTGGTACAGGCTGAAAAATTTGGCACCAGCTTGGCTGATACGCTCAGGGTATTGACTGAAGATCAGCGCGATATCCGTATGTTTTCACTGGAACAGAAGGCAGCCCGTATTCCGGTGTTGATAACCTTGCCATTAGTGCTGTGTATTTTGCCATCGCTCTTTATCGTCATCATTGGACCGGCGGCGCTTAGTGTCTCGCAAAAAGGTGGCATTGCGGTGATATTGGGCGGCACACCCAACCGATAATGTACGCACATGTTGTTTAACCTCTTATCCGATTTCGAGCCAGCGGGCGATCAGCCCCAGGCAATTGCAGGCTTACTTGACGGCATTGCACGCCAGGAGCGCGACCAGGTGCTGCTTGGGGTAACCGGTTCAGGCAAGACCTTCACCATGGCGCATGTGATTGCAAACACCAAACGGCCTGCATTGATCATGGCGCATAATAAAACCCTGGCTGCCCAGCTTTACTCGGAAATGAAGTCATTTTTCCCTGACAATGCGGTCGAATATTTCGTGTCTTATTATGATTATTACCAACCCGAAGCCTATGTGCCTAGAAGCGATACCTATATCGAAAAAGATTCGTCGGTGAATGAGCAGATTGACCGCATGCGCCACTCGGCCACGCGCTCGCTGCTGACACGTCCGGATTGCATCGTGGTGGCGTCGGTTTCCTGCATTTACGGTATCGGTTCGGTCGAAAGCTATTCGCAGATGATCATCAAGCTTGCCGCAGGTGACAGCTGGCCGCAGCGTGAATTTATCGCGCGTTTGGTGGAGCTGCAATATCGGCGCAACGATATTGATTTTGCACGCGGGTCGTTTCGCGTGCGGGGTGACACGGTGGATATATTTCCCTCGCACTATGATGATGCTGCGTGGCGCATTGCATTTTTCGGCGATGAGATAGAATCGATCAGCGAATTCGATCCGCTAACAGGTGAGCGCAAAGCCAAACTCAACTACGTTGAGATCTATGCTAATAGTCACTATGTGACCACTAAGCCGACCTTGGAGCGCTCCATCAAGCAGATCAAGGCCGATCTGAAAATACGCTTAGAGGAGCTCTATGCGGCTAACCGCGTGTTGGAAGCGCAGCGACTGGAGCAGCGCACCACCTATGATTTGGAAATGCTGACGGAAACCGGCATGTGCAAAGGCATCGAAAACTATTCGCGCTATTTGGCCGGTACGGCGCCTGGCGAGCCACCACCCACCTTGTTTCAATATCTGCCGAAAGATGCGTTGCTCTTCATTGATGAAAGCCATGTCACGGTACCGCAGATTGGCGGTATGTTTAACGGCGACTTTGCGCGTAAATCGGTGCTAGTCGAATATGGATTCCGCCTGCCGTCCTGCTTGGATAACCGCCCGCTCAAATTCGCCGAATGGGACCATATGCGCCCGCAAACGGTGTTTGTATCGGCTACACCTTCGAAATGGGAACTAGAGCGCACGCAAGGCGTCTTCATCGAGCAGGTGATTCGCCCCACCGGCCTGATCGACCCACCGTGTGAGATCAAGCCTGTCGCCAGCCAAGTGGATGATTTGCTCGCTGAATGCCATGATCGCATTAAGCGAAAACAGCGTGTGCTGGTCACCACGCTCACTAAGCGCATGGCCGAAGAGCTCACCGAATATATGAATGAAGCCGGCATTTCCGTGCAGTATCTGCATTCGGATATTGAAACATTAGAGCGTATTGAAATCATCCGTGATTTGCGGATAGGGAAATTCGATGTGCTGATTGGTGTGAATTTGCTGCGCGAAGGCCTAGATATTCCGGAATGCGGGTTGGTGGCGATACTAGATGCCGACAAAGAAGGGTTCCTGCGCTCAGCGACCTCGCTGATTCAAACCATTGGCCGGGCAGCGCGCAATGTCGACAGCAAAGTGATTCTCTATGCGGACCGCATCACCAACTCGATGCGCATCGCACTCGATGAAACAGAGCGCCGCCGCACCAAACAGGAAGCCTATAATAAAGAGCATGGCATCACACCTGCGAGCGTGAAAAAGAAAATCGGCGAGATTATTGAATCGGTCTATGAACACGATCATTATACTGTCGATACCAAGCGCAAAAAATACGATGTGGGCAACATCACAGATAAAGATAAGCTCATCGATGCGCTGCGCAAAAAAATGTTAGAAGCTGCTGCTGACCTGGAGTTTGAAGAGGCCGCCCGCATTCGCGATGATATTACGGAACTGGAAGAATCGGGAAAACCGAAGAAGAAGCGCTAAGCTATTCTAGCTCTTCAAACACGACTTGCTTGTTTTTCGGATTGAGCGAAATTTTGAGTTTGCCCTCAATGAGCGCCTGCGCTTTTTTGCCGAAAATGTCATAGCGCCAGCCTTGCAGCACCGGCGTTTCCTGACCCAGCGCGATCGCTTCCAAATCATCTTTACTGGCGATAATAGGAGCTGCGATATTATGCATATCGGCTTTTACTTTAAGCAACAGCTGCAGCATCGCCACTACCGCCGTGATATTTTGCGGCGGCTTTTTGGCCTTAGGCAATTGTGGCCATTCGGTATTGGGCAGCTCTAGCGCCGTATTTACGGCCGCGAGCACCGCATCAAGCTTATGCTTCGGCAGATGTTTGTCGACACTGCGCAGGCGTAGAATATCGCTTTCTTTGCGTGGTGCCGTATGGGCCAGCTCGATCAGCAGATCATCTTTGATGATGCGTCCGCGCGGCACATTTTTTTCACGCGCTTCAATCTCACGCCATTTGGCAAGCTCGCGCAAGATCGCCACATTCTTAGGGCGCATATTGCCATATTTCAGCCGTTTCCAGGCATTATCGGGATCGGGCCGGTATAGGGCAGGATTAGAGAGGAAATCATGTTCCTTCTTCAGCCACGACATGCGGCCGGTTTCGGTAATTTTCTGATGCAGCTCTTTATAAATCACGCGCAGATGCGTCACATCCGATAGCGCATATTGCAGCTGTTTTTCGGTGAGTGGGCGCGCGGCCCAATCGGTGAAGCGTGAGCTTTTGTCAATCTCGGCGCCGACGATTTTATTGACCAGCGATTCATAACCCACCGACTCGCCGAAGCCCGATACGGCGGCTGCGACTTGCGTGTCGAAAATAGGGGTAGGGATATGGCCCGAGAGCAGGAAGAAAATCTCGATATCCTGACGGGCAGCATGAAATACTTTTACGATCTGCGGGTTTTGCATCAGCGTGAAGACCGGTGCCAAATCGATGCCTTCGGCGAGCGGGTCGATAATGGCAGCATGATCATCATTGGCCATTTGCAGCAAACATAATTTAGGAAAATAGGTTTTGTCGCGAATAAACTCGGTGTCGACCGTGATATAGTCGCCGCTGCTTACTTGATCGCAAAAGGTGATAAGGGCATCTTGGGTAGTGATGATCTGCATGCTGGGGTTATAGCGGCGCAGCCTAGTAAAATCCAGCCTATTTAGGCAAAAATCCCTAACGTACGGCTTGGCCTTGTAAAATATCAGTCAAACCTATGCTATTTAATAGTTTTTTGACAAAACTTTCCTCCGGTGGGCGAATCGGCGCCACAGAAGCAGCAACCCCTGATAAACCAGCCATTTGGCGCAGCTCATTCAGATAATCCACACGGCCTTCGCTGCCTTGCACCCAAATCACATTATAGCCGTGTTTTTTAGCCAACTCATAATTATTGATATTATCATCAACCAACACCACTTCCTCCGGCTTAACCGTAGGATCGCCAAACGCATCGATGGCACGTTGGATATGGTTATTCTTACCATCTTTCGCACGGTCTGCCGGCGAAGGATAGAAACTGACGATTTTAATCTGAGCAAGCTCCTGCGGCGATAAACCGATTTGTTGTAGCACGTATGGAATAGAGGCGAGGTCTTCCGAAAAAGAGGTGATCGCCACATGCGTACCCGAGGCTAGTAAGCCTTTAATGGTAGACTGCAATGCTAAGCGGTTTTTGATGCCGCCCAATCCTTCAACACAGGCTGGCAGCTTTTCCATATCGACTGTGCCGGTAGGAACGCCTGCTTTCCTAAGTGCGTAATGCAGGTCACCATTCAAAATGGTGTCATCCATGTCAAAGCATGCCAATTTTATTGCCATAGCTAGATACTATCGCGGTGATTGGAGAGGAATGGGGCGATGCTTATCCAAGACCAAGTCCTGGGTTTTTAGCGGCCTCTTGTGCGGCCAGTTGCGCGCGGATGGCTTCGAGCAGAACCTTCTGGTTCGGATCGCCTGGTTTCACTTTATTGCCCACGCATACGGCATCTTCACCGGCTGCAGCGCAAGCAAGCTTGTCACCTTGCGCGGTTTGCAGTGCGAGTGCTGCTACGTCACCTTGTGGTGCTTGCGTGGCAGCAGCGGCCAATGCGACATCCGGTGTGACGGCGGCTCCTGCAACAGCTGCTTCCGGTTGTAAAGCGCCTGCGAGTGCTGCGGTTAATCCTTCCGGCAAACCTTGCGGCACAGTAGCTTCGGCCACAGGTACAGGTGCGGCTACAGCAGGTGCTGCGGCTGGTGCAAATGGATTAGCCAAAGCAGGGCCTGCCTTCAAGCTGCTAATGGCGGTTGCAATTTCATCGGCTTTGCCCTTGGGCACACAAAGCTGCACCTTCATTTGGGTTGGATGATCGGGATTAATCGAGATATGCACGCCGTGCTTAAAGGTTGCTGTTTTATCCGGCGGCAAATTCCACTGGTTGGGATCTTTGAATAGGTTTTCATCCATCAGTGCCTTAGCACGACCGGCGAGTTCGGGCTTCATCTTGGAGAGATAAAACATCAATTTGCCCAGGCCGTTTTCAATGTCTTTCGTGCCCGCCACATCGAGGAAGAACGACGCGGGTTGCGCGAGCTTTTCGCCTTCAAACATGATGGCGCGTGCAGCCAGCTTCGAGCGGCTTTGCTCATCGGTGATCTGCATCAGCATATTGGTGTGTTTCAGCTTTTCATTATCGGCATCCGATATTTTGCTGGGGTCATTGCGCACGGCAAGCTGTTCAGGCGAGCGAATTTCTAAAAATACGCTGGTCCAATTGGCTTGTTGTTGCGAAGAGACTTTGATCTCATGGCCTTGCAGCTGTTTTTCAATCTCAGGCGTAATGTTTTTAATATAGCCTTTGGCTTTGATGCGCTCGATCATCTGCGTTTTGATTTCGGGCAGACGGCGATTCAAATCATCTTCCACCCGCTTAGCGAGTGCAGCCGAGCCATCGCGGTCATTCGGATTGGTCGGAATATTCACGCGAATAAGTGTCTTCGCTGGTGAATCGATCACTTCCGTTGCGTATTTTTGCATCTGATTGTCGGAGAACTCCGGATTAAACAGCACGGCTTTGCTGTAATCCACATTGCTTCCTGGAATGCCGGCATCTTTTGCGGCTTTCACCAACTCACCCACGGTGGTGCCGACATTGGTTTTATATTCGCGTGGCGACACGAGAACCGCTGCATCGCGCAGTGCGGCAATACTATTTAGAGCATGCGACAGCGCATTGCTGACGGAATCGGCGGCGTAGGAATTGGTGAGCAGCGGGTTATCAACCGTAATTTGCAACACATCTTCGCCTGGCTTACCGTTGAGCGGGTTATTAAACCCTTTGGATACAACAACGGCGGGATCTTCGATGAGTTGCTGGGTGCCTTTTTCATCCGTGGTAATGGGCTGCCCTGCGATCACTTTTTTGAGTGCTTCAGTGGCAGTGGCATATTGCGGAGGAAGATGAGCGGGTTGTTCCATAGCGTACCTATTGTATGTATGAAGCGTTTTTTACACTCTCTACTATACCTAAAAACGGCGCTTGCTTAAGTTAAGCTTTTATGACAGCGCATCCCAAGGCGGAGTTCCTTGATTATCGCATTGTATTTTAAGTATTTTATGGCGTGATGCGGCACCCGCTGCCAGCTGGATTCGGCTTTTGGTAATACCCCAGGATTTGGCTAAAAAGCGAATCAGCTCCTCGTTAGCCTTTCCATCTTCTGGCGGTGCGGCCAGCCTGACTTTAAGCGCTTTCCTGCCGCTGTTATCGTGGATCCAGCCCACGATCTCGCTTTTGGACGATTTAGGCACAGCGTGGATTGCGAGGATGAATTCAGTCATGAGAG
Organism: Rickettsiales bacterium; assembly: GCA_033762715.1. Classification (GTDB taxonomy): domain Bacteria; phylum Pseudomonadota; class Alphaproteobacteria; order Rickettsiales; family SXRF01; genus JANRLL01. The sequence goes on from JANRLL010000017.1 coordinate 134,846, forward strand.
AGGGAAATCCTTGGCATTTGATACTCAATCCATTATACCAGCTTTTTACTATTTGTAATACGCGGTCAGTAGGCCGCCGAGCCTTCAGCTAGCCCCATGTGAGCGCAAGAAGGCGCGTAGCGGGGGCAAAGGAAAATTATGCACGCATACCGTACTCATACTTGCGCACAACTCAATAAAACCCAGGTCGGCCAAACCGTAAAATTATCGGGCTGGATTCATCGCAAGCGCGATCATGGAGATTTGTTGTTTATCGATTTGCGCGATCATTACGGAATTACGCAGTTGGTAGCTGCTGCTGGTAATGCGCATTTGGATGTGCTCTCTCGCGTAAGCTTAGAAAGCGTGGTGACCATTACTGGCAAAGTAGTGGCGCGCGCACCGGAGACGGTCAATAAAGACTTACCCACCGGTGAGATCGAAGTAGCGGTGGAAAGCTATCATTTGGAATCACCGGCGGAAGCGCTGCCGCTGCAGATCAATGCCGAGCGCGATCAGCCGGAAGAAACCCGCCTCAAATACCGTTTCCTCGATTTGCGCCGCGAAAAACTGCACCGCAATATTATGCTGCGCTCGCAAGTGATTTCATCTTTGCGCCGCCGTATGAACGATCAAGGCTTTAACGAATTTCAAACACCGATTCTAACCGCCAGCTCGCCGGAAGGCGCGCGCGACTATCTGGTGCCAAGCCGCATTCACCCTGGTAAATTCTATGCGCTGCCGCAAGCGCCGCAGCAATTCAAACAGCTGCTGATGGTCTCTGGTTTCGATCGCTATTTCCAAATTGCGCCCTGCTTCCGCGATGAGGATGGCCGCGCTGATCGCTCTCCTGGCGAATTCTACCAGCTCGATATTGAGATGAGCTATGTAACGCAAGAAGATGTGTTTGCAGCCATTGAGCCAGTGCTCGAAGGCGTGTTCAAGGAGTTCGGTGACAAGCAAGTAACCAGCGCGCCATTTCCGCGCATTACCTATAAAGACGCGATGCTCAAATACGGCTCCGACAAACCCGATCTGCGCAATCCGTTGGCCATTGTCGATGTCACCGAAGAGTTCAATCATGAGTCGGTAAGCTTCAAGGCGTTTAAAAATATTATTGCCAGTGGCGGCGTGGTGCGTGCGATTCCAGCACCCAAAACCGCAACACAGCCGCGCAGCTTTTTCGATAAGCTTAATGATTGGGCAAAAGAAGAGGGCGCACCTGGCCTGGGCTACATCACCTTTGATGAAAATGGCGAAGGCAAAGGCCCCATTGCTAAATTCATTCCCGCCGATCTGCAAAAAGCGATTGCCGCCAAAGCCGGACTTGGCGCGGGTGATAGCGTATTCTTCGCCTGCGACAAAGAATTGGCTGCTGCGAAATTTGCCGGCAAAGTGCGTGTGAAATTGGGCAATGAACTCGATCTATTAGAGAAAGGCGTGTTCAAATTCTGTTGGGTGATCGACTTCCCTTATTTCGAATTTGACGAAGAAGAAAAGAAAATCATCTTCAGCCATAATCCCTTCTCGATGCCGCAAGGTGGCATGGAAGCGCTCACCTCAAAAGATCCGCTCACCATCACCGCCTACCAATATGACATTGTGTGCAACGGCGTGGAACTCTCGTCGGGTGCGATTCGTAACCATAAGCCCGAGATTATGTATAAGGCGTTTGAAATTGCCGGCTATGGCCCCGAAGTGGTCGACCGTAAATTCGGCGGTATGATTTCGGCCTTTAAATTTGGTGCGCCTCCGCATGGTGGATTGGCGCCTGGCGTAGACCGTATTGTGATGCTGCTGGCTGATGAGCCGAACATCCGCGAAGTCATCGCATTCCCGATGAATCAAAAAGCCGAAGATCTGCTGATGCAGGCACCGAACGTCGCCGAAGAAAAACAGCTGCGCGAATTGCATTTGCAACTCTCACCCAAAGCCAAACAAATCTTAGCAGAAGAAGCTGAGAAGTCGGCAGACGCAGCTTAGCCATGTCTCTATCTGTCGCACTCATTCAGATGAATAGCGGCAGCGACATGGGCGCTAATATTACAATACTTGAAGCGCTCGTTGCAGAAGCAGCTAGCAAAGGTGCGCAATTGGTCGCCACGCCGGAAAATACGTTTCTGATGGAAGCGCCCAAAACCGCGCGCACGCTCTATAAGCAAGAAGAACACCCTGGTGTGCAAGCCGCAGCAAGTTTAGCGAAGAAATATAAAATCTGGCTGCTGATTGGCAGTGTGGCCGTTAAAACTGATCATGCGGAGAAAACGGCTAACCGCGCTTTGCTCTTTGGGCCGGACGGTGTAGCCGCTCATAGGTATGACAAGATTCATTTGTTTGATGTTGATGTAGGCGATGGTCATTCTTATCGTGAATCAGAGCGTTTCTTAGCAGGCGAACGTGCGGTGCTGGCGGCCACGCCGTGGTGTGGGCTCGGTATGACGGTGTGTTATGATCTGCGCTTCCCGCATCTCTATCGCAGCTTGGCCAAAGCCGGTGCGCAGATATTGGCTGTGCCTTCGGCTTTCACCGCGGTAACCGGTGCTGCGCATTGGCATGTATTGCTCCGCGCACGGGCGATTGAAAATGGCTGCTTCGTGATCGCACCTGCGCAATGCGGCACCCATCCTGGCGGTCGTAAAACCTATGGCCATTCCTTAGTGGTAGATCCGTGGGGTGAGATCATTGCTGAGCGCAACGACGATACGCCGGGTGTGCTGATGGCTGAGATTGATCTAGAAAAAGTCGCTAAGGTGAGGGCAGGCTTGCCGTCGCTAGGGCATGATAGGGAGTATGAACTTGAGAATTGAAGAGCTGGGGAACTGGAGAATTGGAGAGCCAGCGAAAAACAACCATCTTAATTCTCCAACTCCTCATTTCTCTAGTTCCTCAATTCCCCTTCCTCCCCGCTACCAGATAATTCTATTATAAATCAGAAAGATAGACCGAGGTTGCAAAATATTAAATTATATTAATTACTTTTTAACTGGGGGGAGGCTACGCTGGAACAGTCTAACATAGAGCGTTGAATAAATATGACGTTTGATGAAAGTTAACTAATAAACAGGTAGTTGAAATGGGTAGTTATTATATATCGTGTGGAGATGGCGAGGAGAGCGCTGTTCGCATAAATAGCGATGATATTCTTTATACTAGCTATTCTCCGGGTGAATATAGCGGTCGTGTAGCTAAATGGCATATCAAGTTAAAAGATAATAAAGAATATAATTTTGAAAGCAGGGGAATGGGGATTGTTGATTTATCTAACAGTGCTTGGCAAACATTAGATAATGCTGGGTTTTTAAGGGTTGGAAGTGAGTTTTCCGTAAACCCTAAGAACATTGAGTACGCTTCTGCTAGAAAAAGCGATCATGACTTAAAAATTAGATTTAAGGGCGGTTACGAGCTTGAGTTTGATCCGCGTATGAGCTGTGAGCCTATAGGAAAATTTCTAGATAAATATGCCGAGCTTTCCACAGGGGGGCATAGAGATCGTTCAGATCGTTCTAACTGGTTTGAAGAAAGGGTAACATATCCATCTTCACAGGGTGAATCCAAGTATTTACATATTACAAGACGCGACCCACTAAAGCCAGATGGCACCGGGCATTCAATCTGTGGCGATAAGCCAATTGATGGGTCTTAACCCTTCCTCCCCGCCACTAAATAATTCACATCCAAATCTTTCTCATTCAGTCGCCATTTCCAACTGAGTGGGTCCATGACCATGCCGGTCATTTGGGTAATCTCGATGCCGTTTTTGCGCAGCTGCGCGACCAGCTCGGAGGGTTTGAGGAATTTTTTCCAATCGTGCGTGCCGCACGGGAGCCAGCGCAGAATATATTCAGCTCCAACAATGGCTAAGGCGTAAGACTTAAGTGTTCGGTTTAAGGTGGAATAGATGATAATTCCGCCGGGCCTTAGCAGTTTGCAGGTGGCCTCGACGAAGGCGGGCACATCCGCGACATGCTCGATGATTTCAAGCGCGAGGACGATGTCAAAAAGTGCTGAGTGCTCAGTGCTCAGTGTTGAGAGAAGTGCTTCGGCGCTGGTGCAGCGATAATCAATATCAAGCCCTGATTTTTGGGCATGCAGCTGCGCGACTTTGATATTTTTCTCGCCTGCATCGATACCGGTGACCTGCGCGCCTGCTTTTGCCATAGCTTCCGAAATCAGTCCGCCGCCGCAGCCGATATCGAGCAGGCTGGCGCCAGAAAGTGTCGTGCGTTTTTTAATCTGCTCGCAAATCCACTGGATGCGCAGGGGATTGATTTGATGCAGCGGCTTGAACTTACCGTGCGGATCCCACCATTCATCGGCTATGCGCGAGAAGCGCTCAATTTCCTCGGGATCGACTGTTTTGCTGGCTGCAACCATGATATTTCGCTTTCAATTTTACCGTTTAAACGTAAACTAACGCGTGCTGAATCGTGAGGAATATAGCGCATGCCGTCCGAAAAGCTAAATCTAAAAAATTGGCTACCAACGAATAAGCTGGCCAATTGGCAAGAATTGCCGATGCTGCTATTTCGTGCGGTGTTTAGCCTGTCGCGCGGCTTTGTCGATCAGCAGGCGATTCTCAAAAACAACTTGGAATTGGGCATACGCCATTTCAAGCTGGGACATGCCAAAGACGCCATTATGCGACTTAAGATCGTGGTGTGGCTCGATTCCAAACAAGCCGATGCCTGGTATTATATGGGGCGCAGCTATTTACTCGACCGCAAACCGGCCAAAGCCGCCATTGCCTTTAAAAAAGCGCTCAAGCTTAAGCCTGCAAACGACGAATATATTTATATGGCAGCTGTTGCCAGCGGCAAAAAAACACCGCCCTCGCAATTGCCACGCAGCATTCCGCTGCCTATCTCGCTTGAATATTTTGACCAGGTTGCCGCTGATTACAATAAGGTTCAGCTTGAGCAATATGAGTATCAGGGTCATGTGCTGCTTACGGACGCGATACGCGCGGCGTTACTGCCAGGGCGGATTGATCATGTGGTGCTGGATTTGGGAGCGGGCACCGGTCTGTGCGGTGTGGGGCTGCGTGATGTGTCGTCTGACATCGTGGGTATCGATTTTTCTGCTAAAATGCTCGATCAGGCGATGGCCAGACGCGATGAGTCCGGCCGTAAACTGTATGATGCGCTGATTACCAAGGATATTCGCGACTATTTAAATGAATGCGAGCCTGCGGCTTATGATGTGATTCTATCGGCTGGTGCCTTTAGCTATCTGGGCGAGTTGGACGGGATTTTCCGTGCGGTGGCCAATGTGATTCGCCCAGGTGGGGTATTTGCCTTTACGACTGAGAAAATGAACGAAGCGGGTTTCCGCTTCTTCCCCGATATGGGGGCTTTTAAATATTCACGCTCCTATATTGAAGCGCTGGCTACAACCTATGGGTTAACCATTATCCGCTTAGACGAGGCGGAGGTCTATCCTGGTTATAAGATGTGGCTCTGTGTCCTTAAAAAGTGATCTAATCCGGCTGGAAAACGCCTCAGAACAGCAGCTGGATTTGCTTACAGCAATACATCAACAATGCTTCACAACATATTGGAATATAGAGGAATTTAATGATTTCTTTTCGGTGGCTGGCACCTATGCGCACCTAGCCTATGCTCCCCAGCCAGTTGGCATGATGGTGTACCGCCAGCAGGTCGAACAGGCCGATATTATTACCATCGCCGTGTTGCCAGACTATCGTCGTCAGGGGGTGGCCAAGGCATTACTTGCCAATGCCATGGCACATTTACAACAACTAGGAGTTGAGACAGTCTTTCTGGACGTAGAGCACCAAAATCAGGCCGCGCTCGCCTTTTATGAAGGATTCGGCTTTCGCCATATCCGCCGCCGGAAAAATTATTATCGCCAAAAAGACGGAACCTACACGGATGCCCTTGTCATGGCGTATAAATTTGCCTAGAGTAGCGCCCTCGTTATTACTAGAGACTTTTTCGTGTTATGGCATTGATTGTTCAAAAATTTGGCGGCACGTCGGTCGGCGATATCGATCGCATCAAAAACGTGGCGACCAAAGTAAAAAAAGAGCTGGATAAAGGAAATCAGGTCGCTGTTGTCGTATCGGCGATGGCAGGTGTTACCAATCAGCTGGTAGGCTATGTGCAGGCGCTTTCATCGCTCGATAGTGCGATCGCCTGTGAGGAATATGACCAAGTGGTATCATCAGGTGAGCAAATCACTTGCGGGTTGCTTTCGCTGGCGCTTAATGAAATCGGCATTCCGGCGCAATCCTTCACCGGTTGGCAGATCCCGTTAGTCACCGACAAGGCGCACGGCAAGGCACGTATCAAAAGTATCGACCCTACGAAAATGCATGCGGTGCTTAAAGCCGGCAAGGTCGCTGTTATCGCGGGATTCCAAGGAATAGATGATAATGGCCGCGTGGCAACGTTAGGCCGCGGCGGCTCCGATACCTCAGCGGTAGCGCTCGCAGCCGCACTTAAAGCCGATCGTTGTGATATTTATACGGATGTGGACGGCGTCTATACCACCGACCCACGCATCGTAAGCGGCGCGCGCAAATTGGATCGAATCAGCTACGAGGAAATGCTTGAGCTGGCCTCGCTGGGCGCCAAAGTGTTGCAAACACGCTCGGTCGAAATGGCAATGAATCATCAAGTGATTGTGCAGGTGCTTTCCAGCTTTGAAGATAAACCTGGAACCTTGCTTGTGAAGGAGGACGACATCGTGGAACAGAAAAATATTACCGGCATTGCATTCAGCCGTGATGAGGCGCGTATCAGCTTAACCGATATTGCCAACATCCCCGGCATGTCAGCGACGCTCTTTGGGCCGCTTGCTGATGCGGGCATCAATGTCGATATGATCGTACAAAACATCACTGAAGATGGGCGCGCGACCGACATTACCTTTACTGTAGGGCGCGGTGACCTGGATAAAGCTGTCAAAGCGGTGGAAGAGGTGCATAGCATTTTGCAATATAAGTCGTTGCACGTGGATAAAAACGTGGCGAAAGTATCGGCCATTGGTGTGGGTATGCGCTCGCACGCCGGTATTGCACAAACCATGTTTAAAGCGCTGGCGGATAAAAATATCAATATTTTGGTTATCTCAACCTCGGAGATCAAAATCAGTATTCTGATTGCTGAAGAATATACCGAGCTTGCAGTTCGCGCCTTGCATGCGGCGTTTGATCTAGAAAAGGCATAATGAATGGCGATCACGCTCACGAATCTGATGCAACGTGGCTGCACGTTTCTAGGCAGCCGCTATGCCATTATGGGCGGGGCGATGTCGTGGGTGAGCGATCATCATCTGGTTGCGGCCATGTCGAATGCGGGCGCCTTTGGCGTGATTGCCTGCAGCGCTATGTCGCCACAGCAATTGGATACAGAAATCACCGCCACTAAAGCGTTGACCGATAAACCGTTCGGCGTGAATTTGATCATTATGCATCCGCAAATGGATGAGTTGATTGCGATTTGCAAAAGACATCAGGTGTCGCATGTGGTGCTAGCAGGCGGCATTCCTAAAGAACAATGGCTCAAAGCCATTAAGCAGTATGGCGCTAAGGTGATTTGTTTTGCGCCCTCGGCCATTATCGGCCGCAAGCTGGTGCGTATGGGCGCTGATGCGCTGGTGATTGAAGGCATGGAAGCGGGCGGACATATTGGGCCGGTATCTACCTCGGTGCTTGCGCAAGAAATTTTGCCACATATTCGCGATGTGCCGGTCTTTATTGCTGGTGGCATTGGCCGCGGTGAAGTGGTGGCGGCCTATCTGGAAATGGGTGCAGCCGGTGTGCAGCTGGGTACGCGCTTTGTCTGCGCGGCAGAATCTATCGCCCACCCTAAATTCAAAGAAGCCTTCATTCGTGCGCAAGCGCGTGATGCAATGCCGTCCATTCAAATTGATCCTGATTTTCCGGTGATTCCGGTGCGCGCCATTATCAATAAAGCTTCGCAGGATTTTATTCGCACGCAGCATGATATTATTGCGCAGTATCGCAGCGGTACTATTGATAAAAAAGAAGCGCAGTTAAAGATTGAACATTTTTGGTCAGGTGCTTTGCGCCGCGCAGTGATGGATGGTGATGTCGAAAACGGCTCGCTGATGGCTGGTCAAAGTGTTGGTATGGTAAGCAAAATCCAGCCTTGCGGCGAGATTGTAGGGGAATTAGTGGCGCAGGCGGAAACCTATCTCCAGGAAAAATAATATGGCTGATTATGGCTATAAGGAAATATGGGAGATTATTGGAACCGACCTCGGTATTGCAACCGATATGAAGACTCGCCAAGGTCGCTCGCCTGAAGGCGCATTGATCGGCATCGTAAGTGCGCTCAAGAAGGCCTATGGTGAGACGCTGCCAGATAATTTTGCCGATTTGCGTTCGAAATCTACCTATATGGGAACGTATTATTCGAATGCTGACATGCTTCGCGCCTTTTGTAAGCAGCTGAAAGCAGCGATGGATGATGCGATAGGGCGCCAGTTGATAACGTTTGATGAATGTAGTGCAGCGGCTTTTCCGCAAATAGAGACAAGATGGCAAAGGTAGAAAAACTTAAAAAAACAGCCACACCGCTCGTGCTATTGCGCCAGATCCGTGACGTAATGGCGCAGGAAACCGGTGCACAAGCACGCCTGGACAAGGTGGTGTCGCTGTTGGCTGAGAGCTTCGCATCGGAAGTATGTTCGGTGTATCTGCTACGTGCCGGTGATATTTTAGAATTATTCGCCAGCCAAGGTTTGAATAAAACCTCTGTCCACTTAACGCGCCTATCGGTAGGGCAAGGTATCGTGGGTGATGTCGCGGCTTCATCCGAGCCGGTGAATTTGGCGCATGCTAATGTGCATCCCAAATACGAATACCGTCCGGAAACCGGTGAGGAAATTTACAACGCCTTTGCGGCAGTGCCTATTTTGCAAGGTGGTCGCGCTATTGGCGTAGTGGTGGTGCAGCGCGAAGAAGCCAAGCGCTATACTCAGGCGCAGATCGAAGTGCTGCAAACCATTGCCATGGTGCTGTCTGAGCTTGCCATGTCGGGCCAGTTGGTCAATCGCACCGAAATTAAATCCACGGCTGACGGATTGTTTTCGCAGCAGCTGGCCGGTGTGATGTTATCGTCGGGCATGGTGAAAGCGCCCGCAGTGCTGCATCAGCCGGAACTGACCATTACCCACTATGTCGCAACCGACAGTGCGCATGAAAAAGAGCGCCTGGAAACGTCGCTACGCGCGTTGCAAGAGGCGTTTGACGCCTATATCAATTCGGCCGATTCTGCGGCCAATGATGATCAGCGCGAGATCATGGAAATGTATCTGCTCTATACGCAAGATCGTGGCTGGCTGTCGCGCATGGATGAGGCGCTGGAGTCTGGCCTGACTGCAGAAGCAGCCGTTAAAAAAGTGCAAGAAGAACTCAGCGTAAAGATGAGCCAGATCGCAAGCCCGTATATCAAAGAGCGTATTCAGGATCTGGAAGATTTATCGAACCATTTGCTTAAGCATTTGATGGGGAAAACCAACGCGATCAATCCGGCCGATTTACCTGAATCCTTTGTACTCGTTGCGCGCACATTGGGTCCGGCTGAACTGCTAGACTATGATCATAAGCGCATCAAAGGACTCATCATCGAAGAAAGCTCTGCCACCTCGCATACGGCGGTCATCGCGCGTGCCATGGATATTCCGGCGCTGGCTAAAGTCGAAGATGCGACATCCATTATTCACCAAGGCGATATGGTGATTATCAATGCCGAGCAGGGCACGGTCTATGTACGCCCGAACCATGTGATCGAACAGGAAATGGATAACCATATCCGCCAGTTCGCCGAGCTGGCTGCGCAATATGAAGCGCTGCATGATGTCGAGGCGGTCACCAAAGACGGCGTGCGTATTTCGCTCAATATCAATGCCGGTCTGTTTGTCGATTCTAATGCGATATCACATGCGGGTGTTGATGGCATTGGGCTGTACCGCACTGAGCTTCCCTATATGACAGCGGAAGATTTCCCCGATGTGGAAAAGCAGCAGAAGCATTACGCGGCGATTTATAAACAGCTGCCGGATAAGAAAGTGGTGTTTCGCAGCTTTGATATTGGCGGTGATAAAAAAGTGCCTTATTTGCAGGCTGGTGAAGAAGAAAATCCGGCCATGGGCTGGCGTGCCACGCGGATTGGCTTAGATCGCCCTGGCATTTTGCGTACGCAGTTTCGCGCCCTGATTGCAGCAGCAGGCGGTCGTCCGCTGCATTTGATGTTTCCTTTTATTGCGCAGGCCAATGAGTTTGATGCGGCCAAAGAATTGTTTGATTACGAGATGAGCTGGGCCAAAGAGCAGGGCTATGCGACTCCCACCGAATGCAAGATCGGCATTATGATCGAGATACCGTCCATTCTCTGGCAGCTCGACAGCCTCATGCCCAAGCTCGATTTTATTTCCATCGGCAGCAATGACCTGATGCAGTTTTTATTCGCCTGCGATCGCGGTGCGGCGCATATGTCTTATCATTACGACACGCTGTCTCCGGTAATGCTGCGGGTGGTAGACCAGGTGATTCGGCAAGCCGCTATGCATAAAACCGAGGTGGGTTTTTGCGGTGAAATGGCGCGTAAACCCTTAGACGCTTTGGCGCTGATGGGCATTGGCGTGCGCAACTTGTCAGTCTCGGCCTCAGCCATTGGCCCACTTAAGGCCATGATCAGAAGTGTTGATTTGGCAGCGCTTACCGACTATGTGCAGTATCTCAAACAATCGTCTCACCCCACGATCCGCCATTGGCTTTCGGCCTATGCGATCGATCATCATATTGCGATATAATCCATGCAACCCGCCCACTACCAAGAACATTATAAAGAAATCGGCCAGCTACTGAAGCAAGCGCGCGAGCACGAAAAACTCACGCTGAAAGAATCATCACATATGCTGCATGTGCGCATGCGCTATCTCGAAGCGCTGGAAGAAGGGCGCCTGGAAGATCTGCCTGGACTTCCTTATGCGAAGGGTTACCTGCAGCTCTATGCGCATTTCCTGCAGCTGGATAAAGACGAGGTCTTGCGTCGCTTTGAGCAGGTCGAGCAGTTGATCGAAAAGCGCAGCTATTTTTTACCTGATGTATTTCATTCGGAAAAAAAACCGACAACCCCGTTGGTGTGGAGCGCTATGAGCGCTATGCTGGTTATTATGCTGCTATGGTGGCTTGCGATTAAGCCCAGCAGCCAATCGCTGTCTACGGTCGAAGCCTATCATATCACGCAAGCGAAACAGCATGGGCATTATGATGTGTGCGCGCTCAGACAACATCCAATTTATCCGGCATGCGTATTGGCAAGCGAAGAATCATATGAATTATTGCCTATCAGCAAAACCTATCGCAAAACCATTATGGAATTGGCGAAATGAACGAGACGCCTACTAAACGCCGCGCGTCGCATCAGGTGATGATCCAAGATGTCGCCGTTGGGGGCAATGCGCCAGTAGTGGTGCAATCCATGACCAATACCGACACGGCTGATATAGAAGCTACCGTTGCGCAAGCCGAAGCGCTGGCCAAAGCAGGCTCTGAGCTGGTGCGCATTACGGTCAATAACGATGCTGCCGCGCGTTCGGTTGCCGCCATTCATGAGAAATTATTGTCGCGTGGATGCCGCGTACCGCTGGTGGGCGATTTTCATTATAATGGCCACACGCTGCTGCGCCAATATCCCGACATGGCCAAAGCACTTGGCAAATATCGCATCAATCCAGGTAATGTCGGCTTTGCCGATAAGCGCGATACGCAATTTACGCAGATGATCGAAGCAGCACTCACCTACGACAAGCCGGTTCGCATTGGCGCCAATTGGGGCAGCCTCGACCAGCAGGTGCTGGCAGCGGTGATGGATGAAAATGCCAAGCTTGCTACACCGCGCGATGCTAATGAAGTCATGCGTGAGGCGCTGGTGCGCTCGGCGCTGGATAGTGCGGCTTTTGCTGAAAGCATCGGCATGCGTCCCGACCAGATTATCATTTCCTGCAAAGTCAGCCGTGTGCAGGATTTAGTCGCCGTCTATCGCGATTTAGCGGCGCGCTGCCGCTATGCACTGCATTTGGGCCTTACCGAAGCGGGTATGGGCAGCAAAGGCATCGTAGCCTCAACAGCTGCCTTGTCGCTGCTGCTGCAAGAAGGTATTGGCGATACGATTCGCGTGTCGCTGACACCGGAGCCGAAAGGTGATCGCGCGTTGGAAGTGCGGGTGGCGCAAGAAATTTTGCAAAGCTTAGGCATTCGCTCCTTCACCCCGCAAGTAACGGCCTGCCCAGGGTGTGGCCGCACCACCAGCACCTTCTTCCAAGAGCTTGCCGATAAAATCCAAACCTATCTGCGTGAACAAATGCCCAAATGGAAAACCCATTATCAGGGCGTGGAAGATATGCAGGTGGCGGTGATGGGCTGCATCGTCAATGGCCCTGGTGAAAGCAAGCACGCCAATATTGGCATCTCCCTGCCAGGCACAGGTGAATCGCCATCAGCGCCGGTATTCGTCGATGGGGTGAAAACAGTAACGCTGCGCGGTGAGCGCATTGCCGAAGAATTTCAGGTGATTGTCGAAGAGTATGTCGACACACGTTATAAAAAAACGGTGTAGGATGCGCGCCCTTATTGAGAGCTATACCCAAAGCGACCGGCCATTTTGGCTAGCGCTGCTGGTGCTGATTGGCGCGGCACTTTTTATCAATGTCAGCAGCTATGTTTCCATTGATAATGGCTGGCTATTGCTTGCCACCGAGCGTTGGCTCGCGGGTGATACGCTGTATCGCGATCTGATGGAAACCAATCCGCCGCTGATCATCTGGCTGTATAGCCTGCCGGTGCATGTTGGCGCTTGGCTTGGTGTTGCGAGTACGCACGTATTTATTATCTTTGTTCTCATCTTATTGGTGGCAAGCCTTTTGCTTGCCCGTGCCCAATTGGCCAAGCATGCATTGTTGGTGCCGCATGCCTATGCCAATACGCTGCTGATAGCATTGGCGTTAATTGTATTTTCCTGCGCGAGTCCGGTGTTTGGTCAGCGTGAGCATCTGTGGGTGCTGTTGATCGCGCCGTATTTGTTCCAATCGCTAGCGCTGCGAAGCGAACCCCGCCAGTCGTGGGAACAGTTTTTGGTGGCAAGTTTGGCTGCATTGGGTTTTGCGCTGAAACCGTTTTTCATTGTAGTGCTGGTGGCCAACGAGCTTTATCTCGCCTTCTATAACCGTCGGCTGTCTTGGCTATGGCGGCGCACCAACCTGGTGATCACTGCCTGGGGCTTGGCCTATATCGCAGCGGTTGCCACTTATTTTCCCGAGTATTTTACGCGCATCATCCCGCTGCTGCTGGCCACGTATGACTATTATAAATTGCCCGCCTGGGAAGTGTGGAAGGCGACGCTCATTGTCAGTGTGTTTTATGTGCCGGCCGGACTTTTTGTGCGCGCCACACCGGAGCTAAAACCGATCAGCTATCAATTGTTGTTGCTCTATGCGGCAGGCTGCGCGGTGCAAATCATCCAGCAAAAAGGCTGGTATAACCATTATTACGCCATGTTTTTCTTTGGCTCACTGCTGGTTTCCGTAACATTTATTCGTCAGCTGCGTGCGCAAATTATCAAACGCGAAATGCCAGGCAGGCTTACTTTTGCTGCATTGTGTTGTTGTGCGTTTATGATCGTGTTGCCGCCCATTGCCGAGCCGATTCGCCTGTGGGACCCTATTGGTGGAAACAAAATACTGTCTCAAATTGAAGAGGCAATTGAGCAGCGTGCGGCTGGCAAAAATATCATGGTTTTTTCCTATAATTTGCAGTCGGCTTTTCCGCTGAGGAATTATAGTTACGGCCATTATGTCGGGCGCTTCAATCATCTCTGTCCGATGCCAGCGGTGGCTTACGCTAAACCCGAAAAGCTTACGCCCGAACAAGCTAAGCAGATTGCCGAGATTAAAGCCTATCTGTTGCAGTCAGTGACCGAGGATATGGAACGCTTCAAGCCAGCATTAGTGGTGGTGGATCGTGGCGCTGAAACGGAGGAACCCAAAGGCATCGGTTTCATCGCGTTTTTCTCGCAGGACAAACGCTTTGCGAAATTATGGAAGTCGTATGTGAAATATAAGGATGTGGATGTGCCGCCACACAATGCGCTCGAAGCATCGGTGGAAACCACAAAACATGAGCTGCCACTATACACCATCTATATCCGCAAATGACGCGCATACTTACCATCGCGCTTGTGAGTATTACCATGCTGGTCATGGCATTGGTGCTGACCTGGTGGCGCGAATCGAGCACGATCCTCAACGCCGATAATGCCTGGCTACTTTATGCCGCGCAACGTTATGCAGCAGGTGAGGCGCTCTATATCGATTTCTTTGAAGTAAATCCACCACTCATTATCTATCTCAATCTGCTGCCGGTGTGGTTGGCGCAACTAACCTCAATGGAGGTAATCACAGCATTTCGCCTGTCCATTACCCTATTTATTTTGCTGTCGTTGGCGCTTTCCTACCAGGTGATTCGCAAGCATCCGCTATGCGCAAAACCCAGTGCAGCGCTGATGCTGTTTGGGTATGCGGTGGCGGGCTTGCTGCTGGCACCCGTTGCGGTGTATGGCGAACGCGAGCATCTGTGGATCGCATTTGTTTTTCCTTACCTGCTTTTTAGCGGCGCAATAGGCCCATTATTTTCGCGCTGCTTGCGCATCTGTGTCGCGCTGCTGGCAGCCATCGGCTTTGCGCTGAAGCCATTCTTTTTACTGCTGTGGGTAGCTAACGAAGCCGTTACTGCTTATCAGAACCGTTCTTTGCGTAGCGTAGGGGCGCTGCATAATCGTATCATTGTGGCCGGCCAGCTTTTCTATTGGCTCGCGATCTATGTAACGACGCCTGCTTATATCACCACCGTGTTGCCGCTCGCCTGGCATAGTTATTTTGCGTTCAACGACCCGATGGCCGTGGTGTTGTCCTATGTCGGGCCTGCCTTCGCACTTGCTTTGGGGCTTGCGGCGCTGGCCTGGATACAAGGCGCCTACCAACCGCTGATTACCCGCTTGCTCGTGCTTCTTTGCGCGAGTGTAGCGATCAATCTGGTGCAGCATAAAGCCTGGATCAATCATCTCTACCCGACCATGTTTTTTACAATCTGGGTGGTGGTGGCGCTGTTTATGGCGCTGTGGCAGGAATGGAAACAGCACCGTCTGAACATGAAGCGGCGGCAATTCATTACGCTGTGGCTGGTCGGTGTTACGCTCTGGTATAGCGTCCATTCGCTGGTGCTTTTTACACAAGGCGAGATGAACCGCACCCATCGCTTGCAGGATCAAATAGTTCAAGCAATTGATAAGTATGCGAAAAATGATTATGTCTATCCGCTGACATTTAGCTTGATGCCAGGATTTCCTGCTATAAATTACTCCAACGGATTATTCCGCGGCTCGCAACATCATTTATGGGTGTATGCTGGTTGGTTGGTTCGTGACAAAGAAGTGATTCAAGCACAACGCAGCCCGGCGCCATGGATGACACAAGCCAGGCAATTTGTATTGGATCAATTGGTGCAAGATTTTATGTCGCATCCTCCCGCATTGGTATGGGTAGACAGGCCTGATAATTACAAAGGTTCTAGACTGTACAATATGAATATTATTGCCGATTTAACACAGGATCCCCGCTTTGCGAAACTTTGGAAATCATACCGGTTGATAGGGCAGGTGGTATCAGAAGATGCGCCCGCGAGCTATGATCTCTATGCGCGGGTGAAGCCATGAAAACCAAATTGCAACCGGTGCGTGGCACCCATGATTTGCTGCCGGAGGAACATCGCCAGTTTCGCCATATTCTAGAGACTGCGCGCAGCACAGCCGAGCAGTTCGGTTTTGCACAAATGGACACGCCCATCTTTGAAGCCTCGGATGTATTTCACCGCACGCTGGGCGACACATCGGATGTGGTCACTAAAGAAACCTATAGCTTTGAAGATCGCGGTGGCGAGTCCATCACGCTGCGGCCCGAATTTACTGCTGCTATCGTGCGCGCATTTTTATCCAACAGCCTGAAGGATCATTTGCCGCTCAAATGGTGCTATGCCGGTCCGGCCTTTCGCTATGAGCGGCCGCAAAAAGGACGTTTCCGCCAATTTCACCAGGTGGGTGTGGAAATGCTGGGCATTGCCAGTTCGCTGGCCGATATTGAAGTCATCAGTCTGGCTGAGCGTTTTCTAAAAGCGCTAGGACTTGCAAACATTACGCTGGAGATTAATACGCTGGGCGATGATGCTAGCCGTCAGGCTTACCGTGATGCGCTGGTGGCTTATTTTGAAAAACACCGCGATGCGCTTTCTCCAGACAGCCAACAACGCTTAGAGCGTAACCCGCTACGCATTTTGGATTCCAAGGATGAGGGCGACCGCCGTTTGATTGCCGGTGCACCGCGTTTGGGCGAGCATTTAAGCGCTGAGGCGCGTGAGTTTTATGCGCAGGTGAAGCAGGGGCTTGTGGCGCTGGGCATCGTATTTACGGAAAATGAACGGCTGGTGCGCGGGCTTGATTACTATTCCCATACCGTATTTGAGTTCACCACCGAAGCGCTGGGCGCGCAAAATACCGTATTGGCGGGTGGACGCTACGATAAGCTGGTAGGGCTGATGGGTGGCGAGGACACACCTGGCATTGGCTGGGCCGCTGGCGTTGAGCGGCTGATGTCCTTAGTTGACTTTTCGCAGTTAGCTGATTATAAGCCCTGCAAACGCCCGATTTGTATTACTCCCATTCAAGATGACGCTGCCTCGGTGGATGCCATGTTGAAAGCAGCCCAGGCGCTAAGAGACGCAGGGCATGTGGTTGAGTTCCTATATAAGGGTAATATTGGTAAACGCATGAAACGCGCCGACAAGCTCAATGCCCATGCAGTAATTTTGCTGGGTGAGGAAGAATTGAAGCGCGGCGCAGTAATGGTAAAACACCTGGATACAGGAACGCAGCAAGAGACTGCGTTAGAAAAGCTTACAGAGCATTTTAAATAATCAGCACCATAAAGAGATAGTAAATGAGTTTTGAGGACAAACTGGACATGTTGGTTCGGCGCTACGATGAATTGCGCGATACCATGTCGCGTGCCGATGGTGTGAGCGGTAGTGATTTTGTCAAATACTCGAAGGAATATTCCGATCTGACCCCGTTGGTGGAAACGATTCAGGCTTATCAGCAGGCCAAAAAATCCTTCGATGAATGTAAACAGATGATGGCTGATGCATCGAGCGATCCCGAGATGAAGGCGATGGCCGAAGAAGAAATGTATGAGCTGCAGCGCAAATTGCCGGAAATGTCGCGCAATGTGCAGTTGGCATTATTGCCCAAAGATGCGGCCGATGAGAAAAACGCGATCCTAGAGATTCGCGCTGGCACCGGTGGCGATGAGGCTGCTTTATTTGCGGCGGATTTATTTCGTATGTATCAGCGCTATGCGCAAAACCAGGGCTGGCGCTTTGAGGTGATGTCAATTTCCGAATCGGGCATTGGTGGTTATAAAGATGCTACGGCCGAAATTCAGGGCAGGGGCGTATTTGCCAAGCTTAAATTTGAATCGGGCGTGCATCGTGTGCAGCGTGTGCCAGCTACCGAAGCTAATGGCCGCATTCACACCTCAGCTGCAACCGTTGCCGTGCTGCCGGAAGCTGAAGAAGTCGATATTCATATCGAAGATAAAGATCTGCGTATCGACGTGTTTCGCTCGTCGGGCCCAGGTGGTCAGTCGGTAAACACTACTGATAGCGCCGTGCGTATCGTGCATATTCCTACCGGTCTTATTGTGCAGCAACAGGATGAAAAGTCGCAGCATAAAAACAAGGCCAAAGCGCTGAAAGTATTGCGTGCGCGTCTTTATGAAATTGAACGCGAGCGCGTGGATAATGAACGCTCGGCTTCGCGTAAAGAGCAGGTGGGGTCGGGTGATCGCTCCGAGCGCATTCGCACCTATAATTTCCCGCAAGGCCGCGTAACCGATCACCGCATTAACGTCACTTTGTACAAAATTGACGATGTGATGGCGGGCGGACTCGATGATTTTGTCGACGCGCTGATTGCCGATGATCAGGCTAAACGTCTTTCGGAGCTGAACTAGTGAAAGCTTTTTCCATATCCAGTCCTAAATCGATTCTAACCAAAGAGGCGCTGCGCGATGCGGTCATGCAGCTGCAAGCGGTACGCATTGAAACAGCGTCGCTTGATGCGCGTATTTTGCTGGAGCATGTGCTGGGTGTGAGCCGTGAGAAATTGCTGCTGATGCTTGAAGAGCCGCTGTCTGATTTGCATGTGACCTTATATCACTCGCTGATTGAAGAACGCGCTAAACACCGTCCGGTATCGCAATTGATGGGCAAGCGTGAGTTCTGGGGCATGGAGTTTAAAGTGACCCCCGATACGCTTGATCCGCGCCCTGACAGCGAAACCTTGATTGAAGTCGTTCTGAAGCGCGTAGCTGATCGCCAGGCACCTCTTTCCATATTGGATTTAGGCACCGGCACTGGCTGTTTGCTGCTTTCCTTGCTCAGCGAATTGCCTAATGCTCGTGGGGTGGCTGTGGACTTGTCGCCGCAGGCATTAGCCGTGGCGCAGGAAAATGCACTGGCACATGGTCTTAGAGCGCGTACGCAATGTGTGCAGTCGCGCTGGGCTGAGCAGGTAACAGGCTTATTTGATATTATTATTTCCAATCCACCCTATATCCCCACCGCAGATATTGCAGCCCTAGCGCCAGAAGTGGCGCAATATGAGCCGCTGCTTGCACTTGATGGTGGCGAAGATGGGCTGGTGTGCTATCGTGAGATTATGAAAGCGGTGCCGGACTTATTGGCGCCTCATGGCATAGCGGTATTTGAAATCGGCTTTGGCCAGCAAACGGCATTAGAAACCATTGCAACAGAACACGGCCTCACCTTAGAGATGGCCAAACAGGATATGCAGAGCATTGTGCGCTGTATGCTATTTTCACGTAACCTCCAAGAATAGGACCTAACAATGAACATGAGAAAAAAACCTTCGCAGGGTGGCAGCTATAATCATCATGGGAAAAGACCACGCCATTCGCAGGGTGGTGGTAGCCATGGTCATAGCAACGGCAACCGTCCTAAGCGCAATTATGGTGCGGCACGTGAAAAATATTTGGCACAAGCACGCGATGCGCTGGCAGCAGGTGATCGCGTATTGGCAGAAAGCTACCTGCAGCATGCTGATCATTATTATCGCATGATGGTAGAAGAAGGCGAACGCTTCAACAGCCAGCGCCCACAAACTGCTGCAAATGGCGAAGAAGCGCCAGCTACGCAGGATTCTGGAGAAGATATTGAAATTCCCTTAAATAGTAGTAGCCTTCCTGCATTCTTAACCGGTGGTTATGAGCATGCCGCCGCCGAAGGTGCAGAAGCGCCGCCGGTGCAAAATTGGGAAGAAAGAGATAATGGATAGGCTGTTTACCGACGATCTAGAAACCTACGACCAAGTCTGCCAATTGATGGGCGGACTTAAAGAGCTGCGTAAGGCGTGTGAGCGCGCAGGCGCCTCGGCAGAGTTACTGGAATCGATCGATAATACACTCGATCCGCTGGGGCATACGGCGGCCTTGGCGATTTTAGCCGACAGTAATTTATCCAAGCAAGCAGTGGGCAATATGGATTTTGCCACCATGGCCAAATTGCGCGATGGTTTTGGCGAGTATTTAGAGACCACCCGTGCAGCGGGCAGTGGATTGGATATGTTGCTCGAGGATGCCATTGAGCGGATTAAAAGCGAAAAGATTAAACTGCCAGCGGATGTGAATCTGGATACGTTGGTCGAGCGCACCGGTGCTTTACTGGAGCAGGATGACGAAGAATATTCATCACTCGATTATTTATTGGATGCGATCGAAGAAATACAAGCGCATCGTGCAGCAGCCCGCGCACGTGGTGGCAGCGCCACCAAACCTACCTCAGGTAAGAAATAACCGTTATTCTTTATTGCCCAGCAGGCAGGACTCGCCGGTTTTGCATTCTTTGACTATGCTGGCGGAAATAAGCCCTAGGCTAATACGCGTCTCAAAGCGAATCGGCCATAAGCGCGCATCATCGCTGAAATAAATTACGATTGGCGCTTCTTTCGGACTGATATCTTCCAATTCGGATGCAGTGAAGCCTGCAATGGGTTTGCGGTTCACCGATACCACAACCACTGGCTGCTTTTCTTCACCCATGCGGATGGTTTTGCGTCCAGCGATGGTAAAGCTCAATTCATTGAGACGCCGTCCGTCAAATACGCGGGTGGTAAAGCTGTTTTTGTTGCGGGCAAGATTATCAGCCAGTAGCTGGCGGGCGCGAATGAGCAGCGACAATGGATCGGTAGCGTCCTTTTTTTGCTCCATATCCACGACCGGCCGTTTTTTAGCATCTTCCGGCGGCATTAGCTTTTCTTCCTTAAGCAGCCCGTCTCGGTAGACAAGGTTCACGTATTTTTGTTTTTTGCGGGTGCGGTAATTGCTTTCATAACGGACATTGCCGTATTGCTTGCCACTGGCATCCACTGTTGTGTGGCTAGAATGTTTCACGAATAAGGCGGCGATGCCCGTTAGCATAATATCAGCGGAGATCGCATAGGATTGGAGGCTTTGTTCGGCTTCAATGCCTACCCGACCAAAGGGAATGCCGTTAAATTGGCAGTCATACAGGGCTTTTATTTGCATAGACTCGGCCAAAGGGGCCTCTGCCAAAGCCGGGGTAGCTATTAGCAAAAAAACACATAGGATATTGAAGTATCGAAGCGTCATAACCATATTATGCCTATACATCCATAAGGATACGGTATGAATCTCGAAAAATATACGGATAAATCACGCCAAATATTGGAGACAGCCCAGGCCTTGGCGCTGCGCAAGTCCCATCAGCGCTTTATGCCTGAGCATATCCTGCTTGCCATGATGGAAGACCGCGAGCGTACAGCCGAAAAGCTCATTCGGACCTGTGCGGCTAATGCCCAATTGATTGCAGACCGTGCCCAGGAAGCGGTAGATGCCTTTCCCAGCGTTGAAGGAGCGGGTGCGGGCCAACTCTATATATCGCCTGAAATAGCGCGACTATTTGACTCGGTAGAGCAAATCGCCAATAAAGCTGGCGATGAATACATCACCATCGAGCGCCTGCTGCAGGCCTTAGCGATGGCCAGCGGCACGCAAGCAGCCAAAATCCTGACCGAGGCAGGGGTTACCCCACAAAAACTCAACAACGCCATCAACGATATGCGCAAAGGTCGCACGGCGAGCTCGCCCAATGCTGAGGATCAATTCGAGGCACTGAAGAAATATACCAAGGATTTCACCGAACTGGCCAAAGCAGGCAAGCTCGATCCGGTGATTGGTCGTGACGAAGAGATTCGCCGTGCCATGCAGGTGCTCTCGCGCCGCACCAAAAACAATCCGGTGTTAATTGGCGAGCCAGGGGTGGGTAAAACCGCCATCGTCGAAGGGCTGGCGCAACGTATCATTTCCGGCGATGTGCCGGAAGCGCTGAAAAGCCGCCGCTTGCTATCGCTTGATTTAGGCGCGTTGGTGGCGGGTGCGAAATTCCGCGGTGAGTTTGAAGAACGCTTAAAAGCAGTGCTGTCGGAAATTGCTGCCTCGGAAGGTGATGTGATTTTATTTATCGACGAGCTGCACACGCTCGTGGGGGCTGGTAAAGCCGAAGGCTCGATGGATGCCTCCAACTTGCTAAAACCTGTTCTGGCTCGCGGTGACTTGCATTGTGTTGGCGCTACCACTCTCGACGAATACCGCAAATATATCGAAAAAGATGCCGCGCTCGCCCGTCGCTTCCAATCGGTCTTTGTGTCGGAGCCTACGGTGGAAGACACAGTGTCGATCCTGCGCGGCTTAAAGGAAAAATACGAGCTGCATCACGGCGTGCGCATTACCGATGCGGCGATTGTTTCGGCAGCGTCGCTGTCGCATCGCTATATCAGCGATCGTTTTTTGCCTGATAAAGCCATCGATTTGGTGGATGAGGCTTGTGCGCGGCTTCGCATGCAAGTTGACAGCAAGCCGGAAAATATTGATGAACTCGACCGCAGAATCATTCAGCTGAAAATAGAGCGTGAAGCGCTTAAACGCGAGACGGACAGCGCATCGAAAGATCGCTTGGTAAAACTGGAAAAAGAACTCGCCGAGTATGAAAAAGAAAGCGCGGATCTTACCTCGCGCTGGCAGGCAGAAAAATCGCAGCTAAACAGCGTGCAGAAACTCAAAGAGCAATTGGAAGAAGCGCATCGCAACCGTGATATTGCGCAGCGCCAGGGCAATCTCACCCAAGCTGGCGAGATTATCTATAGCATCATTCCCAAATTGCAGGAGCAGTTGCAGCAGGCGGAAAACCAAACCCAGGGCGCGCTAATCAAAGAAGCGGTGACTGATGAGGATATTGCTTCCATCGTGTCACGCTGGACCGGTATTCCGGTCGATAAAATGCTCGAAGGCGAACGTGATAAATTGCTCAACATGGAAACCGCTTTGCATAACCGCGTGGTGGGCCAGGATGAGGCGATTACTGCGGTAAGCGATGCCGTGCGTCGTGCACGCGCGGGTTTGGGCGATCCGGCGCGTCCGATTGGCTCCTTCTTATTTTTAGGCCCTACCGGTGTGGGCAAGACCGAACTGTGCAAAGCGCTGGCGGAATTTATCTTCGATGATGAGCGCGCACTGCTTCGTGTCGATATGTCGGAATTTATGGAAAAGCACGCGGTCGCTCGCTTGATTGGCGCGCCTCCAGGCTATGTCGGCTATGAGGAAGGTGGCGTGATAACGGAGGCGGTGCGTCGCAGACCCTATCAGGTGATTCTGTTTGATGAGGTAGAAAAAGCCCATCCGGATGTGTTCAATATTTTGCTGCAAGTGCTTGATGACGGCCGCTTGACCGATGGGCAGGGACGCACGGTTGATTTCCGCAATACCATTATTGTGCTCACCTCCAACCTCGGTTCACAACACTTAGCTGAAGCCAAGGACGGCGAGATTAGCGGTATTGTGCGCGATCATGTAATGCAGGATGTGCGCAAGGCATTCCGTCCAGAATTTCTCAATCGCTTAGATGAGATCATCATCTTCACGCGCCTGGCTAAAGATAATATGCATGCCATTGTCGATATACAATTGGCGGGTCTGGCCAAACGGCTGCAAGAGCGTCATATCACGCTGCTACTGGATAAAAAAGCCAAGGATTGGCTGGCCGATGCCGGGTATGATCCGGTGTATGGTGCGCGTCCGCTCAAGCGCGTTATCCAACGCGAATTGCAAAATCGCTTAGCCAGTCAATTGCTTGCAGGCAGCATCGCAGATGGCGCACAGGTCAAAGTGAGCGCCGATAAGAGCGGATTGGTGATTAGCTAAATTAGTTGAGGCGTGATTTGCCGCTGCTGTTCATCGCGAGGCGTGCCGGCAGTTTCTCGGTATTTTCCAGCGTAGCTTGAACTTTTTCTACATTCGCTTTAAACTGCTTCAGCTCATTACCCGCAAGCACAGTGCCGGTTTTGAATTTTACGCCTGACGGATTCACTTGCGAGTTGTTGACCAGAATTTCGTAATGCAGATGCGGGCCGGTTGACATGCCGGTGGTGCCGACGTAGGCAATGATCTGACCTTGTTTCACGCGTGTGCCTTGCGCAATGCCTTTGGCAAAACGGCTGATATGCGCGTAAGCGCTAGAGTATGCGCCGTTATGCTTCACTCTGAGGTAATTGCCATAGCCACCCTTTACACCGACGAAATCGATAACGCCATCACCTGCAGCATAAATAGGGGTGCCGGTGGGGGCAGCGAAGTCAACACCGCGGTGCATTTTGCTATAGCCCATAATCGGATGATTCCGCATACCAAAGCCTGACGTGATTTTTGCGCCGTTGATCGGCGTGCGCAGCAAGGCTTTGCGGATGGACTCACCTTTTTCGTTGAAGAAATCTACATTGCCTTTTTTATCGCTATAGCGATAGATTTTCATTGGCTTTCCGCCAATTTCCAGCTGTGCATAAATCATCTTACCAACACCAACAACAGCGCCATCTTCGGTCTCTAGGCGCTCAAACAGCACTTCAATCGTATCGCCATCTTTAATGTCACGTTGGAAATCGACATCATAGCTATAGGCATTGATCAATTCAGACAGCATGGAAGCCGGCATACCCATTTTGGTAGCGGTTTCATACAGGCTGCTTGTAATGGTACCGCTGGTGCGCGCGACTTTGCTTTTTACCGGCGCGTCCACTTGTTTAATCGTATAGCTATCATTTTCTTCGCGGGTGAGTTCCAGCGTTGATGTGATAGAGGTCGGCATGGTTAGGCTTGCCACGACCATTTCATTGTTCTGAGTATCTTTATGCAGCTCTACCGCTAAATTTTGCCCTACATTGAGCTTGCGTGGGTCATAGACCTTACGAATCGACTCGACTAAGGCGTGTGCCTCGGTGGTGCTGACGCCGGCATCGGTGAGCAGGCTGATAAAGGTGTCGCCATTGCGCACTTTTAGGTTCAATTTGCGCGCCACATCAGCTTCGCTCAACTGGGCAGTGCTGGCATCTTCGCTTGCAACGGCCGCTACTTCAGCCGGCGCGCTTGCCACATCAGCCGCAGCAACCAGTGATTCTGCAACCGTATCAGCTGCAGCAGGTGTATCTGAATGAAAAAACGCAAGCAGCTTATTCGGTGAGAAAGCCGGATTGAGCGCCGTGGTGCAGCCGAGACCAAAGGCAATGCCTAACGCGAAATAATGGACGCGTAGTTTTTTAAGCCGAGTCGTTTTAGCTGCACGAGAGGTAATTTTTATAGGATAGGCGCTGGATTGGCGATTCATTAATCTTTTTTAACCTTATGATTCTGCAAGATTTATAGCTTTCCTGCCTAGGCGATTTTTTACGCTTTGCCAATCACAAAATTATAACATGATAGATTTTTTATAACCACAGCGAATTTTAGCTTGACGCAGCAAGGGCATAACATTAGATTACGCGCCTCCGCTGAATGGAGGGAGATACTACCTAGATGTAACCATATGAAAAATATGGTAAAAATCCTGGCAAGTCCCCCATCCACGGTAAGATTTAGAATAACAAGTAACGTAATGTTACCGTTCTTCTCAGCGGCGGCTGCATTTCCGACCCCCTTATTTCTGGGCGGCGTCTGAAAGTGGCCTTTTCTGAAATGAACCGAAACTTTTATGAAGGGTTAGTTGAATGCCAACCATTAATCAGTTGGTCCGCAGTCCTCGCCGCGCTACCAAAAAGCGCAGTAAATCTGCCCATTTGCAAGCATGTCCGCAAAAACGCGGCGTGTGCACGCAAGTGAAGACCGTAACGCCAAAAAAGCCAAACTCCGCATTGCGTAAAGTAGCGCGTGTTCGTTTAACCAATGGTTTTGAAGTGTTCGGGTATATTCCTGGCGAAGGCCACAACCTGCAAGAGCATAGCGTTGTGCTCATCCGCGGTGGCCGCGTAAAAGATTTACCAGGTGTTCGCTACCACATCGTTCGCGGTACGCTGGATACTCAAGGTGTGAAAAACCGTAAACAGTCTCGCTCCGCTTACGGTGCGAAACGTCCGAAATAATAGGAATAGATTATGTCACGTCGTCGTGCTGCCATTAAAAGAGAAGTTCTGCCGGATGCTAAATTCGGAGATATCGTTCTGACCAAACTCATCAACACCATGATGTATGATGGTAAGAAATCAGCTGCTGAAACCATTGCGTATGAAGCGCTCGATATCATCCAGAAAAAAACGAGCACCGATCCGCTGAAATTTTTCCATGATGCGCTTTCTAATATTAAGCCGTCTGTAGAAGTGCGTTCGCGCCGCGTTGGTGGTGCTACGTATCAAGTGCCAACCGAAGTGCGTGAAGAGCGTCGTCAAGCGCTTGCGCTGCGTTGGTTGATTTCTGCTGCGCGTGCTCGCAAAGAAAAAACCATGCGCGATCGCATTGCTGCTGAATTGATGGATGCGGCTAACGGTCGTGGTGGCGCGGTTACAAAACGCGAAAACACTCATAAAATGGCGGATGCGAACAAAGCGTTCTCGCATTATCGCTGGTAATAGGAATAAGAGACAATGCCACGTAATACACCACTTAAAGACTATCGTAACATTGGTATCTGCGCGCATATTGACGCGGGCAAAACCACGACGACAGAACGTATTCTGTATTATACCGGTAAATCGCATAAAATCGGTGAAGTACACGAAGGCGCTGCGACCATGGACTGGATGGAGCAAGAGCAAGAGCGTGGTATTACGATTACTTCAGCAGCAACGACCTGCTTCTGGAAAGACAAGCGCATTAACATCATCGATACCCCTGGCCACGTAGACTTTACCATTGAAGTAGAGCGCTCAATGCGCGTACTCGACGGTGCGGTGACTGTGTTTGACTCGGTAGCTGGCGTTGAGCCGCAATCGGAAACCGTATGGCGCCAGGCTGATAAATACCACGTGCCCCGTATTTGCTTCGTGAACAAAATGGATCGTATCGGCGCGAACTTTGAACGAACCGTGCAAATGATGATCGACCGTCTGGGCACCCGTCCAATGGTGATCAACTTCCCAATCGGCAGTGAAGATAAATACGAAGGTATTGTCGATCTGGTGAAAATGAAAGAAGTCGTCTGGAAAGGCGAAGAACTCGGCGCGAAATTCGAAGAGCAAGATATTCGCCCTGAACTGCAAGACAAAGCTAAAAAGCTGCGTGAAGCCATGATTGAAATGGCCGTTGAAATGGACGATGCGGCGATGGAAAAATACTTAGCTGGTGAAGAACCATCTGAAGCGGTGCTGAAAGAATGCATTCGTAAAGGTACGGTGTCGTTTACCTTTGTACCAGTGCTCAACGGTGCTGCATTCAAAAACAAAGGCGTTCAGCCGATGTTGGATGCGGTGGTTGATTACCTGCCAAGCCCACTTGATATTCCTGCCGTTAAAGCGATCGATGTAAAAACGGAAAGCGAAATTGAACGCAAAGCCGATGATAGCGAAAAGCTTTCTGCGCTGGCGTTTAAAATCATGACCGATCCATTCGTTGGTTCGCTCACGTTCGTGCGCGTTTATTCGGGTACGCTTACCGCAGGTTCATATGTTCAAAATACCGTTAAAGACAACCGCGAGCGCGTAGGTCGTATGTTGCTTATGCACGCAAACTCGCGTGAAGACGTTAAAGAGGCCTATGCGGGCGATATCGTTGCGTTGGCGGGTTTGAAAAATACTACTACCGGCGACACGCTGAGCGATGTCGATCACCAAGTGATCCTCGAGCGCATGGAATTCCCAGAGCCCGTAATCGAGCTTGCAATTGAGCCAAAAACTAAAGCAGACCAAGAAAAAATGGGTGTTGCTCTGTCGCGTTTAGCGTCAGAAGATCCATCGCTTCGTTTGTCGACCAATGAAGAAACCGGTCAAACCATCCTCAAAGGTATGGGCGAGTTGCACTTGGAAATTATCGTTGATCGCATGAAACGTGAATTCAAAGTAGAAGCAAACGTTGGCGCGCCGCAAGTAGCTTACCGTGAAACCATTACCCAAAAACGCGAAGTGGATTATACCCACAAGAAGCAATCGGGCGGTACCGGTCAATATGCAAAAATCAATTTGGAAATCGAACCGCTGCCACCAGGCTCTGGTTTCGTATTCGAATCGAAAATTGTGGGCGGTGCGGTTCCAAAAGAATACATCCCAGGTGTTGAAAAAGGTTTCGAGTCTTCGCTGTCAAACGGCGTAGTGGCTGGCTTCCCAACCATCGACTTCAAAGTAACGCTGGTTGACGGCGGCTACCATGATGTGGATTCGTCGGTATTGGCATTCGAAATCGCTGCACGCGCTGCCTTCCGTGAAGGCATGCCAAAATGCGGACCGGTTCTGCTTGAGCCTATTATGAAAGTCGAAGTCGTGACCCCAGAAGAATATATGGGTGATGTCATCGGTGATTTGTCGTCTCGTCGTGGTCAAGTGACCGGTATGGACAGCCGCGGTAATGCGCGTGTGGTCGATGCAATGGTGCCGCTGGGCTCGATGTTCGGCTATGTGAATACGTTGCGTTCGATGTCGCAAGGCCGTGCGCAATATTCGATGCAGTTCGATCACTATGAACAAGTGCCGAGCAACGTAGCGGAAGAGATCAAGAAAAAAGTAGCATAATTTTTATAACCATTATCGAAAGCCTATCTTCGGAGAAGTGATATGAGCAAAGAGAAATTTGAGAGAACGAAACCGCACTGTAACATTGGCACGATTGGTCACGTGGATCACGGCAAGACGTCGTTGACGGCTGCGATTACCAAAGTGTTGGCGGAATCTGGCAAAGCAAAATTCACCGCGTAC